>CAJUIX010000007.1 GCA_910586665.1 uncultured Duncaniella sp. | reverse complement strand
GCTATATGCCTTAAAAAGTTTTGATGTTGTATAAAATTAAGATGCGTCAGCCCTGAGTTTTAACGCCATAGATGCTTGAAAATCGGATAAAAATCACTAATTTTGTAATATCTCTATCCGGCAAAATGACGCACATTATGGTGCTCAGAGGTGTGCAATAAAATTTTGACACAGCCTCGACAAACGTTATAGCGAAAGTACATATACAATCAATGAAAAAATAATAGCCTGGACTTTTTCGAAAAGTTGATTTGGACTTTTCCGAAAAGCCCAGGCTTTATTTTGTTTCTAATTTTGCATCGTGGAAACAATATAATAATAAAAATATTTACGATGAAAGATTTTCATTATTACACACCTACCGAGGTTGTGTTCGGCAAAGACTCTGAAAAAGAGATTGGTCATCTTGTGAAAAAACATGGTGGTGGCAAGGTCCTGATACACTATGGCGGCAAAAGTGCCGAGACATCGGGTTTGCTTGATACGGTCCGTAGACAACTTGATGCGGTTGGAATTCCATTTGTAGAACTTGGCGGAGTAGTGCCTAATCCGGTTCTATCAAAGGTTCATGAAGGCGTCCAGATTTCAAAAAACGAGAATGTTGATTTCATCCTCGCTGTCGGAGGTGGAAGCGTGATTGATTCTGCCAAGGCGATAGCCTATGGACTCGCCTATGACGGAGATGTGTGGGATTTTTTCAGCAAAAAGACAGAAGCGTTTGCCGCCTATCCGATTGGAGTAATACTGACAATTCCGGCTGCTGGCAGCGAAATGAGCAATGGGTGTGTGATAACAAACGAGGAGGGGTATTCAAAACGAGCTTATGACAACGACTTGTGTCGTCCACGATTTGCAGTGATGAATCCTATAAGGACTTATACGCTTTCGGCATATCAGACAGCTTGTGGTGCGGTTGATATGATGATGCATACAATGGAGCGCTATTTCTCGCATGACGATGATATGCTATTGACTGATGCTATTGCCGAATCCTTGATGAGAACTGTATGTGAATGTGCTCCCAAAGTCATTGCAGCACCAAATGACTACATTCTGCGTAGCCAGATAATGTGGGCGGGAAGCTTGGCTCACAACAATCTGACGGGATGTGGTACAATAGGTGACTTTGCCACACATATGCTTGAGCATGAACTTAGCGCGATGTTCAATGTCGCGCACGGTGCGGGGCTTGCTGCTATCTGGCCTCATTGGGCTGAATATGTCCTTTCAGAAAATCCGACTCGTTTCGCTCAATTTGCCGTGAATGTCCTGAAGATTGCAAATAATTTCCGCTCGGCTGAAGAGACTGCAAGAGAGGGTATTGAGGCGATGAAAATATTCTACAAAAAGATAGGAATGCCGACATCCATACCTGAACTTCTTGGTCGCAAGGCAACTGATGATGAGATTCGTGAAATGGCCGATAAGTGCAGCCTTGGTAGAACTTCAACTATAGGGCACCTTAAAATATTGTCTTATGATGACATGGTAGAAATATATAATATGGCAAACCGATAAATGGCTAATGGGATGAAAAAGGCATTATTACAATGATATTGGTGGTTTTTGCAGCATCTGGCATATCTGCTAAAACGAAAGTCATGATAACGGGGCATAAAGGCTATGTTGGCAAAGCCCTTGTCGAAGCCATGAAAAGCGATTATGATATAGTCGGATATTCAAAAGTTTGCATCACAATATCTAAATGCCGACGACTTGTCAACACGCGATATCGATCTGTCATATCACACAAGTAAAGTTATGGCTGAACAGATAATGGCATGGTATGGGCTAAACAGTGTCATAATAAGGCCGTTCAAAAGCCGCATCGACCTTGAAACCGCTATTCCAATAGATGTATAAATGATTAGAATAAGGCTATTTATGCCTAAAATAAGTAAAAACTATGATATTGAATAAGACTTCTAAAATGGTGTTGGCTCTTTGCGTTCTGCTGCTATCAAATGGAATCGCATATGCAATCCGACCTAAAATTAATATAGGGCACAAATATACTAATGCGGATTTCTATAAGGATAGCGTTTTTCAAAAAGACATGGCGAAGAAGGCAATACGACAGTTCATCTTGCAGCAAGGCGAAATTTATACCGAGAAAATGGATTCTCTCTTGTGGGTAAGCGACTTCGGCTTGGGCGATTATGAGCATGTCGGGCTTGCAAGCGTGACATGGCTCAATGACTCGGATTATGGCTATTTTGCTATGACCATGTATTTGCTGCCGGGGCAGATGGTTCCGGAACATGTCCATCGTCCGATATCAACCCCTCCCATACGTCCGGCAAAGCACGAGTCATGGAAAGTGATAAAAGGAATGGTTTACAATTTTTCTGAAACAGAGGGCGTACTTCTAAATCACCCAATACACCAAATTCTTTTGGAATACCCATATGCCATAAATATACGTCCTTATATCCGGGTGATACCCAACGGTTGGCGCAACCAGAATCGTGGCACTTCATGATTGCCGGCCCTGGCGGTGCGATTGTGGATGAATACGGCGTGCACCATGACCGCCGAGGCTGGTTCAGTTCAAATCCGGTGGCACACCCCTCAAAATAACAACTCTGTACACTATTGCTGAACAGTTTATTATCTATGCTATAGGAATATTTTGTAACTTTACAATTATATGGCTGAACTGCATCAACACATAGGTGAGATATTTCACCGTTGCTATTCCGACAGGAACATGATTTGCGAGGAAAAAGTTACCGAGCATATGCTTGCGTTTATTTTTTCCGGCGAAATGATTGTGTATAATTCCTCAAAAAAGGTTATTATCCGAGCAGGTGAAGCTGCGTTCATTCGTAAAAATCACCTTGTACATAAAATCAAACAACCGATAGGCACTACTCCTTTCAGCGGAGTATTTCTGCATCTTGACTCCCGGTTGATGAAACAAATCGCATCACTTATTATCATTCCAAACATAGAGGTAGATGAAAAAATAGGTGGCCAGCTCTATATTCCAATTGAAAAAAATGACTTTATTTCAGGTTATTTTCGTTCTCTTGACAAATATTTTACGGAAGGGAACACTCCTTCACGCGAATTGATGAAGGTTAAGTTGTTGGAAATGCTTATAATTCTTTTGGAGCAGAAGCCACAGCTTGTGCCAATGTTGTTTGATTACACAACAACATGGCGAACAGATTTAATGGAATTTATGAATGAAAACTACCTTAGCGAATTAAGCATTGAAGAATTCGCACACTATTCAGGCAGGAGCCTTTCTTCGTTCAAACGTGAATTTGCTGAGTTATCAGGTGGCGATACCCCTGCAAGGTGGATAATGCGCAAACGTCTTGATGCTGCGATGACTATGTTGAGGAAAGGTATTTCGGCATCAGAAGTATATGTTCAGGTAGGCTTCAAAAATTTGTCGCATTTCTCCACCGCGTTTAAAAAACATTTCGGAATTACTCCCTCTCAGATTCTGAACACAGTCTAAAGAGAGTATCATACATTCCATAATGAATCGAAATACAAAACACATGATGTTTTGCGACACATTGGACGTTGACAAAATAAAATTTTGATGAGCACTCTGAGACGGTTATTACAATAATGGCTCATACTTCAAGCATAAGGATTGAAAGTGAAGGTGGCACCATGATATGATTAGGAGGCTGTTTTATAATGTTATTGTGAAGAACTATAGTGAGCGGATTATGCAGTCTGCGGGTGTTTTGATGTTTTCATCGATCGTTACGGAGCCAATTTCGTCGGCTGTGATGCTTCCGGATGTGGGATTCTTGATATTGGTGATTGCGCCGCTGATGCAGGCGTTGAGAGTGCTGTATTCGAAGGCTCTGTCACAGTCTGGGCCGAATGTGCAATTCTCAATCACGAGATTGTGGGCATAGCAGAGCGGCTGCTCGCCGGTTATGTGGCAGTTGACCAGACGGAGATTGCGCGAGTGCCAACCGAGATATTCGCCGTTAAGCTCGGAATCATAGACGGTGACGTCCTCACATTCCCAAAAAGCGTCCTTGGTGGTGATTTTAGCGTTGTGGATCTCGACGTCGCGGGCATACTGGAACACATATTTGCTGTCGCTGACAAGTCTGTTGACTCTGATACCACTGCTAAACATGAAGGGGTAGGTTCCGCCGTGGAGGTGGAGATTCTTGATTCGGATGTCCTTGCAGCGCCAGAAAGTTTCGTCAGCATCATTGATGACTACATTTTCGATGTCGATGCATGTCATTTCGCGAAACATTTTGGGAGCGTCAATCACCGTGTCGGTCATTTTCAAGTCAGAGCTATACCATAGGGCCGAGCGTCCTCCGACGTCGAAGTGGCAACGGTCAATGACAAAGCCGCGGACGTGCCAGAAGGGATAATTCCCTTCGAAGCGGCAGTCGGTTGCGACAATGTTCGAACATTCCTTTATTGCTGACTCTCCCTCGCGTATTATGACATTGTCAAGGTGGATGTCATGAGTGGCAAATAGCGGGCGCTCACCTCCGAATTCCGTATCCTTTATCAGTTTCATTATATTATATTTTAGCTGTGATGATTTTTGTTTTTTTTCTATGTGCAAAATTACTTTTTATTTACGAAAACTATAGTAGACAGATTACATATTTTATAACCATTAATACTGATGGCTATGACGATTTGATGCATTGGCGATTCGTCCATGTCTCATTTTCGTTAATATTCGTCGTGTGCTATCATATGGGATAAGGCTTATTTTACATCTGTGTATCATATCTATGGTGGAATTGTGACGCCCTATTGCACGTTAGAGCGCCGGACCCTATATTTGCAGTGTGAAAAGCAAGCCGCTAACGGCGGAGGCCATCAAGTCTTTCTTAGAAAATATACTTATAGTGTACTATTGATAATAATATTAGTTTAAAAAGATTGTTTTTTGGTTTCATTTAAAGGGCGCAGTAGTAATATAGATAGATTGTAAGATTTCCTGATTTTTTATGCAAAAAAATCCGCTTGCCATATCAGCGATGTGAATTGCAGATATGGCAAGCGTTTTTTATGTGGAAGACTATTATTACTGTCTGGGAGTCTGCGGCCTGGATTTGTCATCGAGGTTCTGCATGCGGTATTCAGTCGGCGACATGCCTGTGAAGCGCTTGAAGGCGGTCGAGAAGTGGGGCTGCGACGTGAATCCTAGAGTGTAGGCTACCTGTGTGATGTCTACGTCTGGATTTTTGAGTACCTCGCAGGCTCTTTGCAGACGGATATTTCTTATGAAGTCACTCGGCGTCATTCCGACGATTTCCTTCATCTTGCGATGTAGGTGTGCACGGCTGATTCCGGCTTCCTGGCCGAGTTTCTCGACGTTGAGCATCGGGTCGTCGATACGCTCGTTGATAATCTTCATGATTTTTTCCATGAGGGCCTCGTCGTTGCCCTTTACTTCCGGCGGGGCAATTTTCTC
Source organism: uncultured Duncaniella sp. (assembly GCA_910586665.1). Taxonomy (GTDB): domain Bacteria; phylum Bacteroidota; class Bacteroidia; order Bacteroidales; family Muribaculaceae; genus Duncaniella. Next base: position 133,403 of record CAJUIX010000007.1, on the reverse strand, counting down.
GTGGGTATTTTGTATGCCTGAGAATTTTCCCTTTAGGCGTAGGCGGCTGTCGATTAGGTTCTCAATCATTGAGTCGAGCTCTTCGATGTTGAATGGCTTTCCGATGTAGCCGTCGGCGCCGCGTTCCCAGCCGGCCGTGCGGTCGGCAATGTCATTTTTGGATGAGAGGAGTATGACGGGAATGTGGTGGGTGTCGACATTCGAGCGTATGGTCTTCAGCAGGGCGAGGCCGTCCATTTCGGGCATCATGACGTCGCTGACGATAAGGTCGACCTTGTTTGAAAGGACTATCTTCATCGCTTCCAGTCCGTTGGAGGCAGTGAGCACCTTATAAGAGATCGAGAGGTGGGCTTTTAGATATTCGCGTAGTTCCATGTCGTCGTCGACAACGAGAATCCTGCGTGACGATGAACGGTGTTTTTCCTCATTCTCAGGCGCGAAAGTGCTTTCTGTGGAAACTTTGAGGTTGTTGGCCGAGCGCTTGCGAGCGTCGGAATTTTCAGGGCTTTCAAGACTTTCACCCCCCCTAAATATCTCTTCTTCAGAGAGATGTGCGTTGCCGAGAGGTATCCGCACCGTGAATATGCTGCCCTTTGTGCCGTCGTTGCGGTTGGTGGCCGAGATTGTGCCGTGATGTAGAAGGGTGAGTTGCCGGCAGAGGTCAAGACCTATGCCGAAGCCGAGGGTGGAGTTGGAGTGATTCGCGCGGGCGCGATAGAAGCGCTCGAACACATGGTCTATTGTCTTAGTGTCGAGTCCTATGCCCGTATCAGTGACCTTGATTTCGGCGCAGTCGCCTATCTCAGTGTCATGGGCTTTACCTACGGATACGTTGATTTTGCCTCCTTTGGGGGTGTATTTTATGGAATTAGAGATGAGGTTGACGAGGATTTTGTCAAAATTGTCACGGTCGACCCACACATGCGGCAACTCGTCTATCTGTTTGAATTCGAGGTCTATATCCTTATCTGATGCTTGCGGACGGAAAATTTCGACAAGCTCGCTGATAAAGGTCGGCAGGTCGGTCGAGGTGCACTTCAGCTTCATTTTCCCCTTGTCGATTTTTCTAAGGTCGAGCAGTTGGTTTACGAGGCTGAGGATGCGCTGGGCATTGCGGTGCATGGCTTTGAGCATGGCTGTATCCTCTGTATCATGCTCTTTTTTCAGCATACGCTCGAGAGGGCTGATGATTAGGGTCATCGGGGAGCGCAACTCATGGGATATGTCGATAAAGAATTTGACCTTCTCATCATTGATTTTCTCGTCGCGTTTCTTCTCCATGACGAGCCATACGAGCCAGATGATACCTGCTATAATCAGCAGGTAGATAATCTTTGCCGGGGTGGAGAAATACCAGGGGGAGGCTATGTTTATTATAATCTCTGTTTCGGGAGATGAAATGTTGTTCTCACAAGCCTTCATGCGAAGCACATATCTGCCCGGGTCGAGGTGTGGAAGGTTGATAATGCTTTCACCCGGACGGGTCTTCATCCACGTCTCATGGTAGCCGTCGATGCGCCATTTGTAGCGGACGTTGGCTGCATCGCGGAAGTCCATAGTGGAGAGGCGGAATGAGAGAGTATTGTCTTTATATGAAAGGTTGATTTGCGAGGGTGTGGCAGAGTCGCCTGTTAGGACCTGCTTGCCATTGATAGCCGAATTGCGGAAGATACGGACTCCGTTGACATATATGGCGCTTACCGTGATGTTTTGGTCAAAGCCTGGTGGGGCCATCTGGCTGGGATCGAAGGCGGTTATGCCCATCCTGTTACCGAAGTAGATGTTGTCGCCGTTGTCAGAGATTGTGGCGAATGGATATGTTTTTTCAAAAAGGCCGTGGCCGCCGTAGTAGGATATGAATTCCCCTTTGACCGGGTCGAAGGAGGATATTCCGTACATGGTCCCAATCCATAGCTTGCCGGTTTTGTCTGTAATGAGTGACCGTATGTCGTTGTCAGCAAGGCCGTCGAGGGTGGTATATGTCTTCACTGAATCAGCAAGATTGTTGGGGTTGAATCTGAGCAAGCCGTGGCTTGTGCCGATAAATAAATCATTGTCAGGAGCGTCGGCTATGGCGAAACAGACACCTTTGAGAAACGGCGCCTGAGGTGTGCGCACGAGCGAGTCAGCCTTGGTGTCGAAACATGCGAAACCGCCGTATAATCCTATCCATATTTTGCCGTCGGGGGATCCGTGGAGGGAGGCGAAATATGTGTTGCTGAGTTTCCCGGAGGTTCGGCTGTCCTCATATTCGCTGTAATACCAATTGGATTGGCCGGTCGACGGATTGTAGCGCAGGAGCCCGACGCCGTGGACGGCTGCAAAAATATCTCCGTCAAGTGCCTCGCAGAGATAAATGTTGGGATATGAGCCTGGTATATCCACCACCTTTGTGAGCATGGAGGAGCCGGATGCAAGTTTCCATATACCGTCGTTGACAATGCCGAAAAGAGTGTTGCCGTCTGCCGAGCTGATGATTGATGATATATCGTTGCCGGACCGCGTGCGCACCTCACGCAGGATTTGACCGGCAGAGGTAATCTCGGCGGCACGGCCGCCGGCCATAGAGACCCAGTAGGAGTCGTTGGATGTGGTCAGGGCGCGCAGTCCGCCTCCGAAGCCGCTTACCGAGTTGCGCAGGTCGCGATAGCTGAATGTGATAGGGTGGGAGGGAACGATGACCACGCCGTAGAGGTTGCATCCGAGCCACAGGTTGCCGTCGTGAGCGGCATAGACGGCTCCGATTTTGGCTTTGTTGATATCGATTGACGGGGTATAGAGATTGTTTATAGGCTTGACTGTCCCACTTCCGGGCTCGAGCTGCCATAGACCGTAGCCGTCAGAGCCTATATAGGTACACCCGTTTTTAGCTACTGAAATTTTATTGAGAAAGAATTTCTTATCACCTGCAAATTTCAGAGGTGTGACTGAGCGCGTCTTTCGGTTGATTCGATATAGTTCGTCAACCGTGCTTACGAGTATGTTTCCGTCGGTCTCTCGGACTATGTGGTTGACATATTTGGGAGAGATATCGAGTGTCTCAAAATTTCCGTTAGGAGCGACTACGGCCACCTTGCCGTCATGTGTGCCGGCATATATAATTCCGTCGGAGTTGGCAATAGAGTTAAAACTGCGGTCGAGAGGGGCGCATGTGAGGTAGCGTACTGCGGCCGGAGTCCCGGAACTGAAGTCAATGATGTATAGACCTATGCCCGATACGATAAATGTGATTGTCCCGTCGTCCTGTTCGGTGATGTCGATTATATAGCCTGAAAGGAGCTTGTCGGGGAGATTCATGACTGAAAAAGAGTCAGTGAGCGGGTCGTAGAGATTAAGTCCGTTGGCTGTAGCTGCCCATAAGCGCCCTTTCGAGTCGCATAGGAGATTTAGGACACGGTTGTCGCTTATGGATTTGGGATTGTTGTCATCGTGGCGATACATGTCATAGTTCGTCCCGTCGAAACGAAAGAGACCTCCCTCTGTCGCAATCCAGAGAAAGCCGTCTCGGTCCATGCAGAAGTCGGAATAGTCGGAAGTGATTATGTCAGGATTCGAGAACATTCTCACGGTCTTCACCTCGGAGGCTGAAAGAGCGGTAGCTGTTCCCAAAAGGCAACAGATGATACATGTTACAAAAGTGTGCACAAGTTTCATGGGGTTAAATTTTAAGCTAAGGTATGATATTTTTCGATTCTGTTATGTTAAAATTGTATCTAAAATGGGCAAATGAGACATTGAGATATGAAAATGCGACATTCAGAAACGGCTCACTGCCGATTAATGACGTCAATGTGACGTCGAATTATCATAATAGGTATATGAATTATTAATTTTGTACTTGTAACTTTGTAAATCATTATCACCCCTGAACCACCATGAATTTTAGAAAAAGCAGTCTGATTATTGCAGCGTGCATGTTGTTATCAGTACTATCGGCGCGTGCACTCGACAATGACAACATCGCCTATCACTCCCTATCGCCTGAAAGATTCACCCTGATTGAGAATTCCAATCCGGTCGCTGTATGTGTTGACGACGCGGATGACAGCGGCGTGAAGATTGCCGCACGGAATCTCTGTGCAGACTTCGGACGTGTCTGCGGACACGATGCCGCCCTGGTCGGGAAGCCCTCCGGGGAGCGTATTGTCATTGCCGGCACTCTTGGAAGTCCGCTGATTGACCGTCTTGTCAGAGAGAGCAAGCTCGACCGCGCGCAGCTCGAAGGGAAGCGGGAGAAGTATGTCATGACTACTGTCAAGAATCCTTTTGACGGAGTCGGTGAGGCGCTTGTCATTGCCGGCAGCGACCGCCGCGGGGCAATCTATGGCATCTATGAATTATCGGAGCAGATTGGTGTCTCCCCCTGGTATGACTGGGCCGATGTCCCGGTGGAGCGTCAGAAAAATCTATCGCTGAAAAGGGGGCAATATACGGCTGGAGAGCCGGTTGTGAGATATCGCGGCATCTTCCTCAACGACGAGGCGCCCTGTCTGACCGGCTGGGTAAAGAATACTTATGGCACAAATTATGGTGACCATCGTTTCTACGCACGCGTGTTCGAACTTATTTTAAGACTTCGTGGCAATTTCCTTTGGCCGGCCATGTGGGCCTGGGCTTTCTATGCCGACGATCCTGACAACAGCCGCGTGGCCGACGAAATGGGTGTCATCATCGGAACGTCACACCATGAACCTATGGCACGCAATCATCAGGAGTGGGCCCGCAAGCGCAAGGACTACGGCGCGTGGAACTATTCAAGCAACCGCAAGGTGCTCGACCGATTCTTTACTGAAGGTATTGAGCGCATGAAGGGCACTGAGGATGTGGTGACTATAGGTATGCGCGGCGACGGCGACGAGGCCATGAGCGCCGAAGCCGATGTAAAGCTTCTTGAGACTATCATTAAGAACCAGCGTAATATAATTAAGAAAGTGACCCGCCGACCACTTGCTGAGACTCCGCAGGTTTGGGCGTTGTATAAAGAGGTGCTTGACTACTATGATGCCGGCCTCCGCGTGCCTGATGATGTGACACTTCTCCTTTGTGATGACAACTGGGGCAATGTGCGCCGCCTCCCAAATGCCGAGGAGCGCAAGCATCCGGGTGGCTGGGGCATGTATTACCATGTCGACTATGTGGGTGCACCGCGCAACAGCAAGCTCCTCAACTGCACCCCTGTGCAGAATATGTGGGAGCAGCTCCAATTGACTTATGATTACGGTGTCGACCGCCTATGGATTCTCAATGTCGGCGATCTCAAACCGATGGAATACCCCATCACCCTTTTCCTCGATATGGCCTGGAATCCCAAGCGCCACAGCGCCGACAATATTCTTGACCATACCCGCAAGTTCTTCGCGCAGCAGTTCGGGTCAGATCAGGCTGAGGAGGCTACGAGAATTTTCAACCTTCTCTGCAAATATAACGGACTTGTAACTCCTGAAATGCTTGATGCTTCGACATATAATCTTGAAGACGGCGAGTGGCGCAAGGTGTGCGACAACTATGCACGCCTCGAGGCCGAGGCCCTCAGGCAGTATATCTCCCTCTCCCCGGAGTATCGCGACGCCTACAAGCAGTTTATCCTCTTCCCGTTGCAGCTCATGAGCAACCTCTATGAGATGTACTACGCGCAGGCGATGAACCGCGCCTTCTTTAAGAATGGGATGCCTGAAGCCGACGAATGGGCTGACCGTGTGGAGAAGTGCTTTGCCCGCGACGCCGAGCTCATGAATGACTACAACAAGGTTATGGCCGGCGGCAAGTGGGACGGCATGATGACGCAGAAGCATATCGGTTACAAGTCATGGAACGATGCCTTCCCTAAGGATACGATGCCTGCTGTGCGCCGCATAGGCGAATGTCCAAAGGGTGGATATGTTTTCGAACCCTCTGACGGTTATGTGTCTATAGAGGCCGAGCACTTTTATAAGGCCGTGGAGCCGAAGGATGACAGTGCTAAGTGGACCGTGATTCCCCATGTGGGTCGCACTCTGAGCGGGGTCGCAGTGATGCCTTATACCAAGCCTGTCGAAGGGGCTGCTCTTGAATACTCCGTGGTGCTTCCTGAGAATGTCGACAGTGTCAAGGTGCGCGTAGTGGTCAAATCAACTCTCGCTTTCTCGCGTATCGAGGGGCACCGCTATATGGTGGGCTTCAATGGCGGACAGGAAGCCGGGGTGAACTTCAACGGCAATCTCAACGAAGCTCCTGAGAATATATATGATGTGTTCTATCCGACGGTGGCACGTCGCGTGGTTGAGAAGTATGTCACTCTTCCCGTGCCTGCTCACAAGGCCGGAGAACCTGTCAACCTGCGCCTTATGCCCCTTGATCCGGGTATTGTCTTTGAAAAAATAGTGATTGATTTCGGAGGTTACAAGCCTTCTTATCTGTTTGGCGAGGAGTCACTCTGTCGTCGCGTCTGAAATCATCAATAAAGTCCGAAATGTTAAAAAAAGATTGTATATCAGCGCTACTTTCTTTCGCGGCTGTAGCTGTTTGGGGGCAAACATCCCCTGACGGAGCTCTCAAGGTTGTGGTTGAGACTGATGCGTTGAAGGTGTGCCATGTCTCGGATGACAATTCACTGCCGATTTTTAGTCTCCGTTGTGACTCTGCCCTGCTTTTATCGGCCGGTCAGGTTGAGAAGGTTGATTATAAAATGATTAGCGGTAAGCGTAGTCATTGCAGCAACGAATTTGTTACGCTTAACTACTCAACTGGTGGCGGCAAGACACTGACCGTGCGTCTTTACAACGACGGAGTGGCCTGGAAGGGAGGGCATGTAAGCCGAGTCGACTTTTCGACGGCTGCACATGACTGGTTGCAGCCCTGGACTGATTGCTACGAGCAGTTTTTCCCTAAGGATAGCGACGTTGCCGCAGGTTCACGCCTCGGCTATCCTGCTCTCTTTGAATATAGCAGGGGGACCTTTGCCCTGCTCACGGAGTCGGGAATTGAACCTGGGTGTGCGGCCTCGAGCATGTATGCCACAGCCGAACCGGGTGTATTCGAGCTTCGTCCCGACGGAGCCGAGGCTCCCGGATGGCAAACTGTCATAATCGGCACCCTTGCCGATGTTGTCGAGTCGACACTCGTGACCGATAATTCGGCTGAAAGCCGGCCGGGCGACTGGTCGTGGGTGCAGCCGGGTGTGGCTTCATGGATTTACTGGGCCTACAACCACGGTTCAAATAATTATGACATAATCTGCAAATATGCCGACATGGCTGAGGCTCTCTCGCTTCCTTACACGCTCATAGACGCCGAATGGGACGAAATGGGTGATGGAAAGAGCGTTGAGGACGCTATTGCCTACTCCCTCGCCAAAGGGGTGAAGCCTATGATATGGTATAATTCATCCGTAGGCTGGGTCAACGGTGCTCCCGGTCCGAAATACCGTCTCAATACTCCTGAGGGGCGCGAAAAGGAGTTTGCATGGTGCGAGAAGCTCGGTGTGGCAGGTGTGAAAATCGACTTTTTCTCAGGAGATACCAATCTGAACATCAAATATATGGCAGAATTACTTGAGGCAGCTGCGCGCCACCACTTGCTCGTCAATTTTCACGGTGCGACCATCCCTCGCGGCTGGCAGCGCACATATCCTAATCTAATCACCACCGAGGCGGTTTATGGCGCTGAGTGGTACAACAATGTGCCCACCTTCACTGACAAAGCTGCGCGTCACAATGCCACTCTTCCCTTCACGCGAAACGTTATCGGACCAATGGACTACACGCCCTGCGCTTTCTCCGACTCGCAGCATCCGCACATCACCACCCATGCTCATGAACTAGCTCTGACAGCGTTGTTTGAGTCGGGAATACAGCATATAGCTGACCGCCCCGAAAGTATATTGGCTCAGCCTGAGGCTGTGCGAAACTATTTTGGCGAGCTTCCGGCTGCATGGGATGATACGAAGCTGATTGCCGGTTATCCGGGAGATTACGTCGTAATAGGCAGACGCAAGGGCGATACATGGTATATCGCCGGTATCAACGGCAATGACAGCAAGTCGGAGGTTACTCTTGATTATGGTCCCTTGTCATTGCCTGAAAGGCCTGATATAACTCTATATGCTGACAGTGACGGTCTTACGTCTGAAAAATGGAATATTTCAAAACCGGCCAAGTGCCCTGGGGCTGTTGTGATGCAGCCCCGCGGTGGTTTTGTGTTGGTCGTAAAAACAATAAAATAAGATTATGAAAGATAAAATAGGCATAATGTTCAGTCGTACTTTGACTTTGGCCTTTGCAATGATTTTGCCCGGTCTTTCGCTCCGGGCGGAGGAGAATCAGACTTTATGGTATTCCTCACCTGCCCAGGAATGGGTTGAAGCATTGCCATTGGGTAATTCCCGCATGGGTGCAATGGTCTTCGGTGGTGTTGACCGGGAGAGAATCCAGCTCAACGAGGAGACTTTCTGGAGCGGTAGCCCTCATGACAATAATAATCCCGAAGGCTTGGCGCATCTGTCTGAAATACGGAATCTTGTATTTCAAGAAAAGACAAAAGAGGCTGAAAATCTGATAGGCAAATACTACATGGCTCCTCAGCACGGCATGCGCTATCTCACCCTTGGAAGTGCTGTCGTTAATTTCTCATATCCTGCGGGGGAAGTCGGAGACTATCGGCGCGAGCTTGATATAAAAGATGCCGTGGCATCGGTCATGTATAAGGTCGGCGATGTGACTTACGCCCGAGAGGCTTTCGCATCTCTGCCTCAGGGAGTTGTCGTTATTCGCATGAGTGCCGACAAGGCGCGAGCCTTAAACTTTGCCCTCGAATATGACGCTCCCGGAGGCAGCACTGTCAAGGCGAAGGGCAACACTCTGACAGTCACAGTTCCGGGCATGGATCAGGAAGGCATAAAGGCCGGTCTGACTGCCGAGTGCGGGCTCAAAGTTATCACTGACGGAAAAGTCAAAGCTTCGAAAGATGCTCTGAGTGTTACTAATGCGTCCGAGGCGGTGATATATATCGCTGCGGCCACTAATTACGTTAGTTACAATGATATAAGCGGAAATGCAACTAAAAAAGTTGCTGCTATGCTCGAGAAGACGGTGAATACTGGTTATGAGAAAGCTCTGGCCGCCCACAAAGCTGCATATCACGAGCAGTTTGACCGTGTGTCGCTTAAGCTGCCTTCCGATGCGACATCGTCGACAATGGAGACACCCCTGCGTGTCGTTTCCTTCAATGAAAAGTATGATCCTGCGCTGGTTGCGCTTCTGTTTCAGTACGGAAGATACCTGCTCATATCCTCTTCCCAGCCGGGCGGTCAGCCAGCTAACCTGCAAGGAGTCTGGAATGAGAGCCAAAATGCTCCTTGGGATAGCAAATACACTATCAATATCAACACGGAGATGAATTATTGGCCTGCCGAGGTGACCAACTTGCAGGAATGTCATGAGCCGCTGTTTGATATGATTAAGGATTTGTCGGAGACAGGTGCTAAGACAGCCCGTGTGCTTTACGGAGCCGACGGCTGGGTGGCCCATCATAATACCGATGCGTGGCGCATCTGCGGGCCGGTGGATTTCGCTCAGTTCGGCATGTGGCCTAACGGCGGTGCATGGCTCGCGACTCATCTATGGGAGCACTATCGCTTTACTGGCGACCGGGAATTCTTGAAAAAGTATTATCCTGTCATAAAAGGCACAGCCGATTTCTATCTCAGTCATTTGATTGAAGATCCGTCAACTGGTCTTTTGGTTACTAACCCTTCAATGTCTCCAGAGCATGGCTATACGGCTTCATATATAACTGCCGGCTGTACAATGGATAATCAGATTGCTTTCGATGCTCTCAGCAACACATATTATGCCGCTGAGGAGCTCGGTGAGAGCGCGGAGTATCGTCAGAAACTGAAGAGTGCTCTCAGCCGTCTCCAGCCAATGAGAGTGGGCCGTCACGGACAGCTGCAGGAGTGGATAAAGGATGCCGACAATCCTCGCGACGAGCACAGGCATGTGTCTCACCTATACGGCCTTTTCCCCTCTAACCAAATTTCTCCTTACAGTACTCCCCTGGCGTTTAAGGGAGCTGAGACCTCGCTCATTCAGCGCGGAGATATGGCTACTGGGTGGAGCATCGGCTGGAAGGTCAACCTATGGGCACGCCTGCTCGACGGAAATCATGCGGATAAGATCATACGCAATATGATTACTCTGCGCCCGGGCGATAAGAACGGGTCGGCATGGGATGCCAAGAGCGGCGATGGACGCCTATATCCCAATTTGTTTGACGCTCATCCGCCATTTCAGATTGACGGTAACTTCGGTTTTACGGCAGGTATAGCCGAGATGTTGTTGCAGAGCCATGACGGAGCCGTGCATCTGCTTCCTGCTCTTCCCGATTCTTGGGCGGAGGGTAGCGTGTCTGGTCTTAAAGCTCGTGGAAATTTTGATGTGAACATGAAATGGGCAGGCGGACAGCTGGTGGAGGCCGATATAAAGTCGAACAACGGCGGAGTTCTGCGCCTGCGCTCATACATCCCGCTGAAAGGGGAGGGGTTGACCCTTGCCGAAGGCAGCTGTCCTAACAATCTCTATGCCCCGGCAACGATGGAGGATGCGCAAGTTTCCCCAGAGGGTAGGGCGCTCTATCCGAAGACCTACAAGGTCTATGAATATGATATCCGCACCACTCCCGGAGAGGTCTATCACTTTGAATCGTATTAATTTAAATTATAATAACAATGAAATTTAAAATTCCTGTCTGGTCGCTTGCCCTCTTGGGGGCATTGTCGATGCCGCTTTCGGCTGAAGAGCTGAAAGTTGGAGAGATGGCCACCATGATCAACCCGATGATGTGGGCCGACGTTCCTGACCCTGACGTAATCCGTGTCGGCGATGACTTCTACATGGTCACGACCACCATGCACCTTATGCCCGGATGCCCGGTGATGCACTCCAAAGATCTTGTCAACTGGGAAACTGTAAGTTACATGTTTGATAAGCTCACGGATACCCCGAACTATGACCTTGACGGAGGCACAGTCTATGGTAAAGGCCAATGGGCTACATCTTTGCGCTATCACGATGGCCGTTTCGTTGCTCTCTTCTCTCCCAACGACGAGCCTTACAAATCCTATATCTACGAAGCAGAGAAAGCCGAGGGCCCCTGGAAGCTCATCTGCCGCGCCCCTCACTTCCATGACTCCTCCTTGTTCTTTGATGATGACGGTAAGGCATACGTTTTTTATGGCAGCGGCGACATAAAGCTGCGCGAGCTTAATCCCGACCTCAGCGGGGTTAAGGAGGGTGGCGTGAATATGACCGTCATAAGGACTAATGACGATACTGCCGGCTTGCATGAGGGAAGTCGCGTCATAAAACATAACGGAAAGTATTATGTGATGATTATCAACTGGCCCAAAAACGGTCCGCGCCGCCAGCTCTGCTATCGTGCTGATAAAATTACAGGTCCATACGAATACAAGGTTGTCCTTGAGGATAATTTTGCAGGTTTCCCCTATGTTGCCCAGGGAACGCTTGTTGATGACAGCGACGGCAACTGGTGGGGTGTGATTTTCCAGGACCGTAATGCCGTAGGCCGAGTCCTGACACTCAGTCCTTGCAAGTGGGAAAATGGCTGGCCTGTCATAGGCAACAATGGCAAAGTGCCCCTGCATGTTGATTATAAATGCCGCTCTGCCAAGCCGACAGAGCTTGTGAAGTCTGACGACTTCTCCGGCAAGACCCTCGGTTACCACTGGGAGTGGAACCACAACCCCGACGACAGCGCATGGTCGCTCGCCGAGCGTCCCGGCTATCTGCGCCTGAAGACCTCGCGCATGGCCGCGAATATCTATGAGGCCGTCAACACTATATCGCAGCGCATGGAGGGTCCATCCTGTGACGGCACTGTATGCCTCGACCTCTCGAAAATGAAGGATGGCGACGTGGCCGGCTTCGGTGCCTTCAACGGTCACTCCACACTCCTATCCATAAGCAAGGAAGGTGGCAGGAAGACACTCCGCAAGCACAACACTGTTGTCAATTTCAAAGAAGGAAGTAAGGTCATTGACAATGTCGAGGATGAGGCAGAGGAGACTGTGGCATTGAAGAGCAACAAGGTCTATCTCCGCATCTGTGCCGACTTCCGTCTCGGACGCGACACCGCAACCTGTCACTACAGCACCGACGGCAAGAGCTGGAAGCAGCTCGGCAAGGAATACAAGATGCGCTATGACTACCGCCGCCTCTTCATGGGTCAGCGTTTCGCGGTCTACAACTATGCAACAAAAACCCCGGGCGGATATATCGACGTCGACAGCTTCGAGTATAACCGCGCTCCTGATGAAGCGGCCCGGACAGCATGCCGATAACAAAAATTAGTAATGTTACAGTCTACGGATTTTATAGTCCGAGACTTCAAAAATGATAAAAATACCTCTAAGGGCGGATTTCGTCGCGAAATCCGCCCTTATTGTCGGCGTTGGCCTAATCTGCTGGCTTTCAATATAGGCAAGACGAATTCAAATGAATATGAGACATAAAAAAGCAGCGGTGAGACTCTATGATACGTCAATGCAACATTATTTATAATCACGATAGCACACATCACATAACTTTGCAAATGTTCTTCTTCCTTAACATTCATCAACAGAATACCAATCACAAAGAATAACTATCATGAACCATCACTACCTGAATCTGACCGGGATTGCCATGAGTGCGGCCATCGCTCTCACGGCTTGCTCGGCATCACGCAGCGAGGCGGCGCTGCAGGAGGACACGGCTATATTCGAGTCCTTTTCCTATAAGGGGACGGATGATTTCTATATCCAGAATCCACTGCCTGACAAAAGCTCATACTACAACCCCATTCTTCCCGGATGGTATTCCGACCCGACAGTGTGCACCAACGGCGATGGTGACTACTTCATAGCCACATCGTCGTTCACCTATGTCCCCGGTGTCCCCCTGTTCCACAGCCGCGACCTCGTCAACTGGAAGCAGGTAGGCCACATACTCACACGCGAGTCACAGCTCAAGAACTTCCGCTTGCAGCATGTCAGCGGCGGCATCTTTGCCCCGGACATGAAATACAATCCTGCAAACAAGACTTATTATATGATTACCACCAACGTCGGGGCCGGCAACTTCTTCGTGAAGACCCAGGATCCCTTCGGCGAGTGGAGTGATCCTATTTACCTCCCCGAAATCCAGGGCATCGACCCCTCGTTCTTCTTCGACAAGGACGGTAAGGCATATATTGTCAACAATGATGACGCCCCCGACGGCAAGCCCGAATATTCCGGCCACCGCACGGTCAGAATCGTGGAGTTCGACACCGCTACCGACAAGTGTGTCGGCGAGCGCAAGATTATCGTCAATAAAGGCTGGCGTCCGCAGGACAAACCCATCTGGTGCGAAGGCCCACATATATATAATGTAGACGGCACCTATTATCTCATGACCGCCGAGGGCGGAACCGCCGAAGGACACAGCGAGGTCATCTATAAGGCGAAGTCTCCTTTCGGTCCCTACACCCCCTGGAACGAGAACCCGATTCTTACCCAGCGCGGACTTGACCGCGGCAGGAAGAACCCCGTCACCTGTGCCGGCCATGCCGACCTTGTCGAGACCCCGGAAGGGGAGTGGTGGGCAGTCTTCCTGGCATGCCGCCCAATCGAGGGGGGCTTTGAGAATCTCGGCCGCGAAACCTTCCTCCTCCCGGTGAAATGGACCGAGGATGGCTGGCCCCGCATCACCTCCGAGGGTGAGACAGTGGCTCTGATTGGTTCGCGTCCCGCAGCAGTCCGCTCTGACAGCGTGACCTTCGGTAATTTCGAATGGAATGACGATTTCAGCTCCCAGGCGCTTGCCCACGAATGGCACACCCTCCGCGGCGATGCCTCGGAATATCTCTCGCTCACCGATGTCCCCGGACATCTGACTCTGAAGTGTGCCGACGTGTCGACACAGGAGAAAAACGTCCCCGCTTACATTGGTCGCCGCGTCCAGCACCATAAATATGACTGCGCCACCCACCTCGTCTTCCGCGCCGCCAATCCCTCGCAGCACGCCGGCCTCCTCGTCATGAAGGATGAGACCCACCAATACCAGCTCGCCCGCGGCTGTAACGATGCCGGTCAGTGCATATCACTCCGTATGATTACCGATGGCGGTTCGTCGGAACTCGCCTCCGTTCCCGTCAGCGATTCTGACACTGGTGTCGACCTCCGGGTGGTGTCAAACGGCAAGACCCTCGACTTCTTCTACTCGCTCGACCGCGGCGAAAAGTGGGAGCCGCTGAAGAGGGGAGTCGACGCCCGCCACACATCGACAGCCGCCGCCGGAGGCTTCACCGGCACTATGGTAGGCCCCTATGCCTCCAACAAAATCTGATCACGTTGATAACTGCTTGATAATAATTAAATCAAATATTAACCCTCTAATCAAAATCTCACGTTCAAAAAACCTTAAAAGAAAAAGTAACACCAATCCCTTAAATCCCGGCGTCATGACACGCCGATGTATCTAAATCACAAAGTATTAAAAAATATAGAACTAACAATGAAGAATGTAACAAATCGTCATCACTGGCTCACATTGCTACTGTGCCTGGTGTTCTTCGGGACATCATCCGCGTTGGCCGACACGGTAAAGGGTACTGTGGTCGATGACATCGGTGAGCCGCTTATCGGTGTGACTGTTGCCCTCAAAGGAAACAGCAAGACTGTGACTGCTACTGACATTGACGGTAACTATACCCTCAATGTCCCCGACAGCAAGAAGGCTGTCCTGGTTTTCTCCTATATCGGTATGAATACACAGGAGGTAGAGGTCAAGGGACGTTCAACTGTCGACGTCACTCTCACCACCAATACTGAGCAACTCGACGAAGTCGTCGTCGTGGGCTACGGCCAGCAGAAGAAAGTGTCTGTGGTCGGCGCTATCACCCAGACTTCCGGCGAGGTTCTTGAGCGCGCCGGCGGTGTATCCAGCCTCGGTGCCGCCCTCACCGGTAACCTTCCCGGTGTCATCACCTCAAGCTCCACGGGTATGCCGGGTGAGGAAGACCCTGAAATCATCATCCGTTCAAAGAGCTCCTGGAACAACAGCGCCCCCCTCGTCCTCGTCGACGGTATCGAGCGTGAGATGAGCTCGGTTGACATCTCTTCTGTTGCCAACGTGTCAGTGCTCAAGGACGCATCCGCTACAGCGGTCTATGGTGTGAAGGGTGCAAACGGTGTAATCCTTATCACCACCAAGCGTGGTGAGGAAGGCAACGCACAGGTTCACGCCAAGGTCAACCTCACTGCCAAGGTGGCTTCAAAGCTCCCCAAGAAGTATGATGCCTATGATTCCTATCTCCTGCGCAACCGCGCTATCGAGCGCGAGCTTCTCGTGGGTGGCAGCAACGCTTGGGGCGACATGCTCCCATTGGAAATCATCGACAAGTACCGCAACCCCCTCAATGACGAGGAATGGGACCGCTATCCTAACGTTGACTGGGAAGACTATCTCTTCAAGAAGGCTGCCTTCTCCTACAATGCCAGTGTCGACGTGTCCGGCGGTACCAAGTTCGTGAAATACTATGCCGCTGTCGACTTCCTCCACGAAGGTGACCTTTTCAAAAAATTTGACAATCACCGCGGTTATGACGCAGGCTTCGGTTTCAACCGTATCAATGTCCGTTCAAACCTCGATTTCCAGCTCACTCCCACTACCAAGCTACAGGTGAATCTCTTCGGCTCAAATGCACGCCGCCAGACTCCCTACGAGCGTAATTCATGGGATCCGACCGCATCAAGCTACTGGAACGCTGCCTACAAGACCGCTCCCGGCGCAATGCGTCCCGTATATAGCGACGGAACATGGGGCTACTACGCTCCCCGCGATGCCGACGTGCAGAACTCTGCAAAGATTATCGCCACCTCCGGTGTCGAGAAGCGCACAACCACCAAGATTAACTCCGACTTCGTTCTCGGTCAGGACCTCGACTTCATCACCAAGGGTCTCCACCTCCAGGGCCGTCTCTCACTCGACTACAGTTTCCTTGAGCACCGCCGCGGTATCGTAGACCTCGACAACGGTGTACAGTCCAAGTGGGTCGATCCTACTACGGGAGATGTAAGATACCAGCAAGTTATGGATCAGGGTAGCCAGCTTGACTTCAATAACGGTATTTACTGGCAGACCCAGGGTGGCGAGGTGAACCGCGACCAGACTTTCCGCAAGGTTTACTACGCTTTCCAGGTTGACTACAACCGCTCCTTCGGCAAGCACGAAGTTACCGCTATGGGTGCCTTCAACCGTGAGGATTATGCAAGAGGTTCCGAGTTCCACCACTATCGTGAGGACTGGGTGTTCCGTACAACCTATAACTTCGACTATCGTTACTTCGCCGAGTTCAACGGTGCCTACAACGGTTCTGAGAAATTCGGTTCCAACAACCGCTTTGACTTCTTCCCCTCCTTCTCACTCGGCTGGCGCCTCAGCGAAGAGCCCTTCATGAAGGGTCTTACATGGATTGACCAGTTGAAGTTCCGTGGATCATGGGGTAAGGTCGGTGACGACAGCGCAGGTGGCCGTTGGCTCTATCGCGACCAGTATTCCTACGGCGGCAACGTCATGATGGGTATGGTCAATCCCGCCAACACACCCTATACATTCTACAAGATTACAATGCTCGGCAACCCCGACATCACTTGGGAAAAGGTGACCAAGCGCAACATAGGTCTTGACTACGGCTTCCTCGCCAACATGTTCAGCGGTTCGGTCGACTTCTTCTCCGACAAGCGCACAGACATTTTCATCAGCGGTAACAATCGTGCTATCCCATCATACTTCGGCGCACAAGCTCCCGCAGCCAACCTCGGTGCTGTGGACAGCAAGGGTTACGAACTCGAGCTCCGCTTCAACTATCCCTTCAACCGCGACACCCGCATCTGGCTGAATGCAAGTATGACCCACGCAACCAACAAGGTTAAGTTCCGCGACGACGCTCCCCTTCTTCCCGACTATCAGAAGAAGGCCGGTCATGCTATCGACCAACGCCTCGACTACATCAGTTCGGGTACAATGGGTTCGTGGGATGACATCCTTGGCTCTACCTGGGCATCACAGAATGAGAACAAACTCCCCGGCGACTATAAGATTGTCGATTTCAACGGCGACGGTGTCATCGACGTCAACGACAAGGCTCCCGTCGGCTACAGCTCTATGCCTCAGAACACTTACAACGCCACTCTTGGCTTCGAGTGGAAGGGACTCAGCGCAATGGTCCAGTTCTACGGTGTAACTAACGTAACCCGTGAGATTAACTTCCCGACCTTCAACAACTCAAACGTTGTCGCCTACGTCGAAGGCAGCTATTGGACTCCCCTCAACGGCGGTCTCCCCATGCCCCGCTGGACAACCAAGGCCGATGAGTCGGCCCGCGGTACCCGCTACAGCTACGACGCCTCCTTCGTCCGTCTGAAAAATGCAGAAATCTCCTATCGTATCCCCGCAAAGTTTACCCGCAAGATCGGCGTCAGCAACTGTCGCGTCTATGTCAACGGTGACAACCTTTGGCTTTGGACCAAGATGCCCGACGACCGCGAATCAAACCTCGGCGGATATAACTCGACTGACGGAGCATATCCTACGGTACGCCGTTTCAATATTGGTTTAGACATAACCTTATAATTTGACCGCAAAATGAAAAATTATATATCCAAATTCTCAAAAGTCCTGCTGACGGCCTCCGTTTTGGCTCTCGGTGCTTGTACCGACTACCTCGACAAGGCTCCCGGCAGCGATATTGACGAAAACGAGCCTTACAAGAACTTCCGCAACTTCCAGGGCTTCGTCGAGGAGCTTTATTCGGCTATTCCGAAGGTTGTAGGTAATGAATATCACTGTAGCTGGAACCTCGGTGAGGATGAATATTGGGAGCCTTCCGACACCCGTCCGCTTGCCTACTTCATTGATCAGGGTAATTATCGTCCCGTAGTCGACGGCGGTACCTTCATCTACGGCTTCCCGAAGCCTGACGATGGTGATCCTTCAGGTACAGAAC
Source organism: uncultured Duncaniella sp. (assembly GCA_910586665.1). Taxonomy (GTDB): domain Bacteria; phylum Bacteroidota; class Bacteroidia; order Bacteroidales; family Muribaculaceae; genus Duncaniella. The sequence continues at coordinate 115,382 of CAJUIX010000007.1, read as the reverse complement.
GAACCAAGAAAGGTAATATCTGGAAACTGTCATGGTATAGCATCCGCAAGGCCAATATCGGTCTCGCCAACCTCGACAAGCTAACCGATGCCACAGCCGAGGAGCGCGACATCATCAAGGGCCAGCTCCTCTTCTTCCGTGGCTGGAACCATTATATGATTATGCAGTACTGGGGTGGTCTTCCCTACATCGACCATGTGCTCCCTTCGGGCGAGACTCCCAAACTTCCCCGTCTGAACTATCAGGAGACTGCCAAGCTTGCTGCCGCCGACCTTGAGGCTGCCGCAAGGCTCCTCCCCGTGGACTGGGATCAGACCGCTGCAGGCCGCCCCACGATTGGCAATAACAATTTTCGTGCCAATAAGATTATGGCTCTCGCCTTTGCCGGCAAGACCCTCCTTTGGGCAGGCAGCCCGCTCATGAACTATGAGTCGACAGGATCCAAGAGCTACAATGCCGAGCTTTGCAAGCAGGGCGCCGAACTCCTCGGTGAGGCTCTCAATCTTGCAGAATCAACCGGCCGTTACGAGCTTGCTCCTTTCTCCCAGTGGTCCGACCTCTTCTACTATGCCGACCGCGGTACCCGCATCCCCGGTCTGAAAGAGGCCATTTTGATACATAACAATACAGACATTCTCGGTGCTTCGATGTGGAACCAGCGTAATGACTACTTCTGCCCGCTCGTGATTTCATCAGGCGTAAAGGTGCAGCCCACTGCCAACTATGTCATGAACTACGGTATGCAGAACGGTCTTCCTATCAAGTCATGGGCTGAGGCAGACTCCGAGTCAGGCTATGATCCAACCCATCCCTGGAAGAACCGCGACCCGCGCTTCTACAAGGACATCGCTTATGACGGCGTTCAAGTTGTCAAGGATGACCAAGGAACGGCTAAAGAAGAAGTTAAGTATGCCAGCCTATTCTCTACCGGTGCTCACCGCACAAGCAATGCCTTGAAGTCAAATCTTACAGGGTTCATTGAGACTAAATGGATTCCCCAGATGACTAAGGTAATTGGTACATATAATGAATATGAACTGTGTATGTCTGTCAGCTTCATGCGTCTCGCCGATGTCTATCTGCTCTACGCCGAGGCTGCCGCACAGGGCTACGGCTCACCCTCTTCGAAAGCTCAGTCATTCGGCATGACAGCCGTCGATGCAGTCAACAAGGTGCGTGCCCGCGCAGGTGTGGACCCCGTCGCTGCCAAGTATAGCTCGAGCCTTGACAGTTTCATGAGCGAGCTTCGCCGCGAGCGCGCCGTTGAGCTTGCCTTCGAGGGGCATCGTTTCCATGACCTCCGTCGCTGGCTCCTCCTCACAGAGCGTCCCTACACCTACAAGACCCGCCTCGAATTTGACCGTGGCGCAGGTATGGACTACAAGAACCCGAGCGAGGCCCGGGTGGTCAACCTCCGTGAAGAGGTCATCCTCGAGCGCAAACTCGACGACCGTCACTACTGGTTCCCGATGCCTACGGCCGACGTCAACATCTATCCTGAATTTGGACAAAACCCCGGATGGTAAACCACTAAACATTAGACCCAAGTATGAATATAGTATCTAAATATATTGGATGTGCTGCCTTCGCGCTGGTTTTGATGCCCGGCGTGACAGCCCATGCACAGAGCGACAGTATCGTGAACGTCGCTTTCGGGACTACGCCCCAGGAGGATGTCGTCAACGCGATATCGTCGGTCAACGTAGCCGATCTGATGAAGAAAAACTACACCACTGCCGCCCTCGGCGGAGCATTGGAGTCATATATCGGCGGCTACAACGGACAGGTGTGGGGCCAGGACGCCCTCATCCTCGTCGACGGTATGCCCCGTGACGCTAACGATGTCCTCGCTTCCGAAGTCGAGTCGGTCAGCGTCCTCAAGGATGCCGCAGCCGTGGCTCTCTACGGTAGCCGTGGCGCCAAGGGTGTGGTTCTCATCACCACCAAGCGCGGTGCCAACGAAAGCATGCGTATCGACTTCCGCGCCAACGTCGGATTCTACGTCCCGAAGAATTATCCCAAGTTCCTCGACGCCGCCAGCTACATGACTCTCTACAACGAGGCATGCCGCAACGACGGTCTCTCCGAGCGCTACGACGCCAATACAATCTACAACACCGCTATCGGTTCGAATCCCTACCGCTATCCCGACCAGAAGTACTACAACGACGACTATCTGCGTAAGTTCTCTAACTGGTATGAGGCCAACGGAGAAATTCGCGGTGGTAACGAGCGTACACATTATTATATGAACATCGGTCTCAACTATTCCGACGGACTTGTGAAGATTGGTGACCATAAGAATGACAACTCGCTCCGCTTCAATGTCCGCGGTAACGTCGACATGAGCATCACTGACTGGTTGACCGGCTACACCAACGCAGCTGTCCGCCTTGATGACAACTATGCTTCGCGAGGCGACTTCTGGGGCATGGCTGCAGGCACCTGGCCCAACCGCTTCGGCGTCCTCCTCCCCGTGGATATGATTGACCCCGACAATGAGAAGCTCCAGAGCATCGTCAATTCGGCCACTCTCATCGATGGCAAGTATCTCCTCGGCGGTACATCCAACAATGCCACTAATGCCATCGCCGATGCTTACGAGGCCGGCTATGTGAAGACCAAGACCCGCAACTTCATCTTCGACGTGGGTCTCAACTTCGACCTCAAGGCAATCCTCAAAGGCCTTACTTTCAAGACTGCCTTCAGCCTTGACTACCGCTCAATCTACTCCGAGGGCTTCAATGAGGCATACGCCGTCTACGAGCCTACCTGGGGCAAGGTCAACGGCAAGGATATGATTATCGACCTCAACAAGCACGGCAACGACGCCAACTCGACCAATGAGTTCGTCGGCCAGTCGACCTACTATCAGAACATGATGTTCCGCGCGCAGTTTGACTATAACCGTGTCTTCGGCGGACTCCACCAGGTCGACGCATCTCTGCTCGGCTGGGGCTATCAGACCCACAACTCTGCCGACGCTGACCACGAGAGCAGCTCCTTCCACAATACTTCAAACGTGAACCTCGGTATGCAGGTGTCATACAACTATGACCACCGCTACTACGGCATCCTCTCAGGTGCGCTCGTTCACTCGTCGAAGCTCGCCCCCGGCCATCGTCAGGCCTTCTCGCCCGGCGTGACCCTTGGCTGGCGCATCGGCCAGGAGAACTTCATCCGTGAGAATGTGTCGTGGATCGACGAGCTCAAGCTCACCGCCTCTGCTGCCAAACTCCACCAGGACATTGACATCGACGGCTGGTATCTTTGGAAAGGCTACTACGCCTACAAGGGCGACGGTGGCTGGTGGACATGGCATGACGGTGGCGCCGGCGGCAACACCTCTATGCCCAAGCGTGCCGACAACTACGACCTCACCTTCATCACCCGTGAGGAAATCCGCGTAGGTCTTGAGACCCGTCTCTTCAACGACCTCCTCAGCCTCAACGCCAACTGGTTTATCCAGGATACCAAGGGTGGTCTCACCCAGGGTGTCAACTCTATCTTCCCCAACTTCATGAACAAGTGGGATGCCTCCTTCATTCCCTGGATTAACTACAACAACGACCGCCGTCACGGTTTCGACTTCTCGGTCAACGTGCTCAAGAATGTGGGCGAGGTTGAACTCGGACTCGGTTTCGCCGGTCTCTACATGACTGACAAGGCCACCCGTCGCGACGAAATGGTTCAGGAGAAGTATCTCTCGGCAGTAGGCCGTCCTCTCAGCTCAGCTTTCGGCTACATCTGCGAAGGTTTCTTCCAGAACCAGGAAGAGATTGACAGCCGCGACGTCCGCCAGACATTCGGCGGTGTCCTCCGCCCCGGCGATCTCAAATATAAGGACGTCAACGGCGACGGTGTTGTCGACTCGAATGACCGTGTATATCTCGGTTCATGGACTCCGAAGTTCAGCTACGGCATCAACCTCACCGCCAAGTGGCGCAACTTCACTTTCTTTGCCTACGGTACAGGCCGCAGCGGAGGCGTCGGCTTCAATAACAACAGCTACTATCTCAACGGTGGCGACAATAAGTACTCCGAGAACGCCTGGAACCGCTGGACACCCGAGACCGCCTCTACAGCCCTCTATCCCCGTCTGACCACCGGCACCACTGCCAACAACTCACAGACTTCGACCTTCTGGCGCTACAGCACCAACCGCTTCGACCTCGCCCGCGTGCAGCTCACTTATGATCTTCCCGCCTCTATCTTCTCAGGCAAGGTCCTCAACGGTATCAGCGTATATGTCGAGGGTGAAAACCTCGCGACTATCGCCAAGGAGCGCAAGATTCTCGAGCAGACCACGGGTGCTCCGTCATATCGTAGCTACATCTTAGGTTGCAAACTCTCATTCTGATTTTAACCTTAAAAGAGAAATGACAATGAAACATAAAATAGCTTCCTTACTGCTGGCTCTCGGCGCCCTCACTTGCTTCTCGGCTTGTGACGACCTCTTTGATCCGGCTAAGGAGAACCTGAAGGACCTCAATCAGATGGACGAGGACTCGCGTTTCGCGCAGGGCTTCCTTCTCCACGTCTACCGCAGCATCCCTTCATACTATGACAACAGCGAGTATGCGACTGACGACGCTGTGACCAACGATAAGGACAACGCTTTCCGCAAGATGACCACCGGCGCATGGACTTCGAGCAACGACCCCCTCTCGCAGTGGGTCAACAGCCTCAACTCCATCCAGAATCTCAACCTCTTTCTCGAGAAGGTGGACGACGTTCACTGGGCCGATGATCCCGAGGCTGCCGAGCTTTTCAAAGCCCGTACAATCGGCGAAGCCCGCGGTCTGCGCGCGCTCTACATGTACTACCTCGTGCGCAACCACTCCGGCATCACTGCCGACGGCCAGCTCTCAGGCGTGATTCTTCTCGACCATTACCTGAAGACCAACTCCGACTTCAACATGCCGCGCGCGTCATTTGACGAGTGCATCCGCATGATTAACGAAGACCTCGACGTAGCCGAAGCCAATCTCCCGATGGAATATGAAAATATTCCTGCCGACGGCCCCGTCCCCGCTCCCTTTGACAAGTATACCTCCAACCCAGGAGTCTACAACCGTGTGATGGGCCACTACGCCCGCCAGCTCATGAACGGTCTTATCGCCCGCGCCATCCGTGCCCGTGTTGCCCTCCTCGCCGCCAGCCCCGCTTATGAAGGCTCGGAGACCACATGGGCGCAGGCTGCCGACGCAGCAGCCAATGTTATTGACTATGCAGGCGGTGTTGCCGGCATGGACCCCAAAGGCCACACTTACTACTGCAACACTACCGAGGTTGATGCTATCGTCGAAGGTAAGAACCCCAAGGAGATTATCTGGCGTGACAACGTTGCTTCCAACCGCAGCCAGGAGGAAGAGCACTTCCCCCCGTCGCTCTACGGTAGAGGCCGCATGAACCCGACCCAGAACCTCGTCGACGCCTTCCCCACAAAGAACGGCTATCCTATTTCTGACAAGCGCGGCAACTATGACGAGGCCAACCCCTACGCAAACCGCGACCCGCGTCTCGCTCTCTACATTATATATAATGGTAGCCCCGAAGGCGTCAACAACACTCCCATCAGCACTGCTTCCGACGCAACTACAGCCGACGGTCTCAACAAGCGCGAGACTTCGACCCGCACCGGCTACTACATGAAGAAGCGTCTGCGCATGGATGTCAACTGCGACCCTTCTATGGCTCAGAGCAAGAACCACTACAACCCCCGCTTCCGCTACACCGAGATGTATCTCAACTACGCCGAGGCTGCCAACGAGGTATGGGGTCCGAAGGGTTCGGGTACGCACGGCTACTCAGCCTATGACGTCATCAAGGCTATCCGCGAGCGCGCAGGCATCACCGATATGACCTATCTCGACGAGTGTGCCTCCGATCCCGCCAAGATGCGCGAGCTGATCCGTAACGAGCGCCGTATCGAACTCTGCTTCGAGAGCTTCCGCTTCTGGGATCTCCGTCGCTGGAAGGCCGATATCAACGAGGCCGCCCGCGGCGTCGATATCCGCAACAATGCCTTCAACCCGATTCCCTCTGTCGAGCCTCGCTCGTTTGCCGACTACATGTACTACGGCCCGATTCCCCTGACCGAAGTCCTAAAGTTCGACAATCTTAAGCAGAACAAGGGCTGGTGATGAGCCTCAGTGCAAATAAAACGCATTACTAAACTACACTTGAATCAAAATGAAAACTATCAAAATACTGACTCTTGCGACAATCGCGTCGGTTGCAATGACCTCCTGCCATAACTCCGACAACGATTTCCCTGATTTCGACTACCAGACTGTCTACTTCGCCAATCAGAAGGTGGGACGCACTGTGGTTCTCGGCTCTGACACCGAAATTGACCTCACCCTTGACAACCAGCACAAGGTAATGGTCAAGGCTGTCATGGGTGGTGCCTACAAGAACAGTAAGGAGCGCATCATCCACTTCGATGTCGACGCCTCGCTCTGCGACAACCTCTATTTCTCTGACGATTTCGGCGGTGCCAAGGTGCAGGTGCTTCCCTCGGACTACTATAGCCTCGAAAGCTCGACAATCAACATCAAGCCCGGCAACCATGACGGCGGTGTGATTGTCAGCCTTACCGACAAGTTCTTCAACGACCCGAAAGCACTCTCTTACAACTATGTGCTTCCACTCGTGATGACCCACGCCGAGAACGTAGACTCTATCCTCCAGGGCAAAAGCACCCTTCCCTCGCCCAACCGCCTCGTGGCTTCCGACTGGACTGTGGCTCCCAGGGACTACACCCTCTACTGCCTCAAGTTTGTCAACGAGTGGTCAGGTGCCTACCTCCGCCGCGGCGTCGACCAGCTCACTGTCGACGGCAACGTGAAGACCATCGTCCGTCACAACAAATATGTTGAGAAGGATGAGCAGGTGAAAACTATCACCTCTGCCTACCGCAGCTGCACTCTTCCCCTTTCGACCCAGACTGATGCCGAGCACAAGTACAACTACACCCTCGCACTCAACTTCAGCGAGGACGGCACCTGCACAATCTCCTCGGCTGACGAGGGCGTGACTGCCAGCGGTAGCGGCAAGTTTGTCACCAAGGGTGAGAAGAACAGCATCAGCGGCACCGACCGCGACGGCCTCTACCTCGACTACACAGTCAACGGCAACGGTTGGAGTGTAGCTGTCAAGGACACTATGGTTATGTACAACCGCAACGTCGTAGCCGAGTATCCCGATGTCGTAATCAAGTAAGTCACTTCTTAATTCTGAAAATCTTATGAGACATATAAAACCATTGATGCTTGTCGGCCTCTCGGGACTTATGACGATTTCGTGTGCTGAGGATTACGATGTCACAATTCCCGTGCCCGACATGCCCTACGAGGCTGAGATGGACGCCCGCCTGTCGTCCTACGGTGTCCTCACCAGCTACCTGGCCGGAACTCCCGACCTCAAGCTCGGAGCCACTGTCGACATCGCCGACTACGACGCCCACGAACTGACCTACAGCATCGTCCACAACAATTTCAACCAGATTGAGGCCTACGGCCAGCTCTATCCCTCCGCACTCCTCAACACCGAGACCGGCGTCTACGATTTCGCCAACCTCACCACCATCGTCGAGGCTGCGCAGAAGGACGGTGTGAGCCTCTTCGGCCCGGTGCTCTGCTCGCTCAACAACATCCCTTCCGCCTATCTCAAATCCATCGTGGCTCCAGTGGTCATCCCCTACGAGCCCTGGTCAGAGTTGCAGATGGCGGCCGACTTCGAGTCTGATGCCGTCGGCACCAAGTATCCTTCTGCCAAGAAGGGTGTCGGCAAGGTGACAGTCGAGGTTACCGAGGATCCCCAGCAGGGCAAGGTGCTCACAGGTACCAACCTCACCCTCGACATGCCCAAGATTGAGAAGATTACCCTTCCGGCAGGCGTGACTCTCGCCGACGTATCCCGTGTGACCCTCAAGTGCTTCCGTAAGGAAGGCGGTACTGCCACCGGCTCCCGCATCCAGATTGAGAACGCCGGCTACACCGAGAAGGCCAATCCCCACAACACCGTAGGCGAATGGGTTGAGTTCATCTTCGACCTCAAGAACCTCAAGCTTTCCGCAGCCCAGCTCGGCCTGAATTCTTTCAGCCTCGCTGCTGGTGTCTACGGTTCGAGAGTGTCCTTCTCTATCGACGAGATTACACTCAAGATCGAGCACGCTACCGGCGACGATACCGTGATTGAAAAGACCCCCGAGGAGAAGACCGAAATCATCAACGGTGAGATGCAGAAGTGGGTTGAAGGTATCACAGCCATCACCGGCGAGACCGTCAGCGACTTCATAATCTACGACGAGCCTCTTGACGACGAGGGTGCTTCCTTCAACTGGGCCGACTACCTCGGCGACGACTATGTGGCCAAGGCTCAGGCTATGGCTTCCGCAGCCGTTCCCCAGGCCAAATACTATGTCAGCCAGTCGCTCAACCTCGACGAAATGACCGTTGATAACATCGACGCCCTCGTCGCTGCTGTCAAGGCCCTCGAAGGCAAGGGTGTGAGAGTCGACGGTGTCAACCTCGCCCTCAACACCTCCTTCTATGAGGACTACCGCACCCAGGCCGAGCACCAGGCCGACGCAGTAGCCGCCATGCAGAAGCTCTCAGCCTTCGGCAAGCCAGTCCGCATCGGCAACTTCGCCGTCCAGGTTCTCGACAACAACGGTCGCCTCATCAATCCCTCCGTTCTTGACATCATCGAGCGTCAGGCCGTCTCTGAGTTCTACCAGGCTGTCATCAAGGCCTATATCGGCGCCCTCGGCACCAATGCAGCCGGCTTCAGCCTCGCCAAAGTCCGCGACGACGCCACATACGTTGCTCCCTGGGCCGCCAACGGCAACCGCAACTTCATCTATGAAGGCGTGGTGAAGGGTCTCGGTGAGTAATCTCAAAATAAACAGGTTGTAGGGACGTTGCGTGTGCAATGTCCGAAGGCAAGCTCCGCAGCGTCCCTACAAAGAACCTGTTTGGCAGTAACACCAAGTCCTTGAATTCCCATTTAGAGAGTAATTACATGAGAATCAAAGCATTTTTTTATCCCGCCCTGCTGCTGTCGGCACTCACTTTCACGCTGACAGGCTGTAGTGACGACGACATACGCCCCCGCGCCATCGAAAGCGTCAGGACCGACGCCGCTGTTGACAACATCAATGCCAACATTGCCGCCGTGCGCAAGGTCGTGGAGTCGAAGACACTCGGTTCAACCATCCGCAAGGTCACCCGTTTGGCCGACGACGACGGCTGCATGGTTGAATTCAGCGACGGCAACACCCTCGCCTTCCGCTCGAAGGTGGGTGCGCTCTCCGCTTCCGACGGCTCTGCCGCCACCTATACCCCTCTCGTCGCAGCTGCTGCCGATGAGGACGGTAAATACTACTGGACCCTCGACGGCGAGTGGATTCTTGCCGAAAACAGCGGTCAGAAGATTGACGTCATAGGTGCGAAGGCCATAACTCCCGCGCTCTCCGTCAACGCCGACGGCTCCTGGGTCCTTGACCTCCAGCTCTACGGTCGCAAAACCCTCCAGCCCGTCAGCCCGGGCGCACAGATCAGTGCCGTGAAGACCATCGACGTCTCCGACCCTGACAACGTCACCGTCCATTTCAATACCACCGACGAGCCCCTTTCGCTCGCTGTCGGCGGAGGCACTGTCAAGCCCGACGACCCCGTCATGGGCGACCTCAGACGTCCGATTTCTGTTGAACGCCCCGCATGGCTCGTCCACATCGACTCTTGGAACTATCCCGATCCCAACAAGATTATCGACCTCATACCTGAGGATATTCTCCCATACGTCATCTTCAATCTTTCGCTCTCTGTCAGCCACGACGAGACCACAGGCCGCTTCAAGGTCAGCGAGTATGGCTACGAAATCGTAAAATCCTGGCTCCGCTGCTGCGCCGAGCGCAACCTCTGGGCCATGATTCAGCCCGCTTCCGGCGGCTACTGCCACTTCCCGGACGTTTCGAGCTACTCCCAGTTCGACCAGGAGGAATACGGCATGTACAAGGAATTCTTTGAAGGCTACCCCAACTTCCTCGGCTTCAACTACTGCGAGCAGTTCTGGGGCTTCGACTCCACCGACGCGCTCTATTCTCCCTCATGGAAACAGCGCGTGGCCCACTGGAACGAGCTTCTCAAACTCACCCATGAATATGGAGGCTACCTCACTGTCAGCTTCTGCGCCAACTATTGGTCGGCCGGCATCAACCCCGTCGCCATGATTAAGCGCAATCCCGAGTTTGCCCGCACATCGGCCATGTATCCTGAAAACTTCATTATGTGCGAGAAATACACCCAGGCTGGCTGCTTCTTCGACGTCGAGGCCGAGTGTATGGGCGTATGGCTCTCAGGTCATGCCGGCAACTACGGCATCCGCTTCGACCAGTGCGCGTGGAACGACTGGGCCGCCTCTTACTATAAGCTCTCCAACAAGGAGGAAGACTTCCCCGTGGCTCTCGGCGCTGCCTTGCAGCTCGAACACATCACTCTCACAGGTCAGACCGTCATCGACGGCCCCGAGCTCATCTGGCGCCAGGACTTCCGCGAGGAGGGTGTGATTTCGGCCGGCGACGGCTACCTCACCCGCTCCTGGGGTACCTTCCCGCAGTTCCGCAACATCAACATCGACCTCTTCCGCAAGATTCTCGACGGCACCATTCGCCTCATGACCAAGCGCGAAGTCATCGACCGCACCAAGGTGGTCATCATCCAGGACATCACCTCGGGTGCGGAGATTGAGCAGTACTGTCTCCCCAAGTGGTTCCACCTCGGCACGAGTGCCCTCGACCATGACAACGGTCGTGAGGATAACCACTTCTATCTCCGCAAGACAGGCCGCTATCCCGCCGTGCCCGTCGTGGCAGAGCTGACCGGTTCGGACGCCAATTCGTTCAAATACAAGTACAACCAGTCCACCATCAGCACCACCTGGAACAATCAGGCAACCAAGGTCCGCGACCTCAACCGCATCTACCCGAAGGAATATGATGGCGAGCTCTTCGCCGGACGCCACGAAAACTGCTGGGTGACCTACAATCCCTGGGTCGACGTCCGTAGCGCCGTGATTCCCTTCAAGTACAACACCTGCGAGAGCATGGAGCTGACCCTCGAGACCTTCACCACGGGCGTATGGCGCGAGTATCCCGACCGCCTCACTTGCTATCTGACCAACTACAAGACCAACGGTGCCACCTCCAAGTCAATCATCAAGATTAATGGTGCCTCCTCCAAGCCTTCCTACAGCTATGTGCCCCGCGCCGAGGCTACAGTCAAGGTCACCGACAGCTGGGCCGACGGTGTGCTCACACTCACCATTGACCACAACGGTCCGCTCGATCTCTCAATCGACTGCGCAGGAGCCGCCACAGGCCGCTTGACCGACTTCACCCCTGCGTCGCTCTCCGTCCCCGGAAGTCCCAAGCTCTACCACGGCGCGCGCCAGTATGAGGCCGAGGTTTTCGACTTCAAGAACATCAGCACCCGTGTATCGAGCGGCTACGACATGCCCGTCCGCAACTACACAGGCCAGGGCTACATCAACTTCGGCCGCCGCAACAACGCCGCCGTCCGCGACGAAGTCAGCGTCATCGACGAGGGCCGCTATTCAGTCCAGTTCCGCTACCGTGCCGAGAGCGCCGACGTCAAGACCGTAGACCTCTATGTCAACGGCGAGAAGGTCGCATCGCCCGTCTTCACCCAGTCGGGTGCCGACAAGACCGTATGGTATGTCAACTCGACTCCCGCCTTCCTCAAGGCCGGAAAAAATATTGTCGAGCTTAAGGCCAACGCCGCAGGTGCCTGCGACCTCTATCTCGACAACCTCATTATCGAACCGATCCCATAGTTTTACTCTCTAAATCGCGGGCGGGGGTGCCGTTGCCCCCGCATAGCGCCCCCGTCCCGCCTATACTAATCTAAAAACTCATTTTTTCATTTATTAACCTATTAATACCAAAGGTTTATGAAACTTAATTACCACAAATTATTCTCAACTCTTGCATTGGGAGCAGCTTTCGCTTTCTCAGCTAATGCAGAAACCAAGAGTGAAATCGTGACCATCGACTTCGAAAGCGATGAAATTGGTACAATGTACTGCACTAATGGTGGCGGCCCTAACCCAGATATGAAAGTTGTAGAGAATCCCTACGGAGATGGTAAGGTGCTCTACATTTCAGGTGTCAGCAGCCCTGAAAATCCCGATGTATGGAGCACAATGTGTCGTATCCCGTCATTCTCGTGTCCTTCCGGTTTTAACTTCTCCAATCTTGTAATGATTGAGCTTAGCTACTATGCTACCGTTGAAAATGCAGAAGTTCCTTTCAGCATTAAGCTAAAGAACCCTGGTGAAGGTTGGCAGGGCGATTGGACAGCTCCTCTCGGCGGTGGTGATCCTGAGTTCAATAAATGGGTGACAGTTGGTTATGATCCCACTGAATTAGTATTCAATGATGACGCTAAAGGCAATGACAAGGCTGGTACATTCGGCTTCGCTTTCGGTATGGAAGGTAGCACACGTTACTATATAGACGACATTACTTTCATGTTTGAAAAGGAAGTTACACAGCGTGAAATTGACGAAGAAAATCTCAATAAGGAAACCGCAGCCTGTGTTTCCATCGATTTCGATAACCTTGAAGCAAATCCTGCTGGTTCAGAGTTTGTTGGCTCAAACGGCGGAATGACCAATCGTGCCGATATGATTATTGACAAGGGTCCCGAAGGCTACAACAACAATTGCGTTCATATCATCTATGGTGGTCACACCAATATCATGTTGTGGAACCTTATCGAGGCTCCCGCAGGGTATACTTTTGATGATCTCCGCCTTGTAGAGTATGATATTTATGAAACAGAAGAACCCGGTGTTGACTGTACAAACGGAAACACATATCCCGGTAAGAATGGTTCTCCTCTCCTCAAAATCAAAGATGCACCTTGGAGCATTGACAGCAATGCAAATGGTTCGGACTGTGGCAATGGTCCTGTTGAAGTTAACAAGTGGTCACATGTTGAATTCCGTCCTTCCGGCATCGCATGGGCAGCTCGTGATTTCAATGTAACAGAGGGTGAAGGTGACGATGCAGTGTCAACACCCGTACATTGGGATGCTGACCAGACCCGTGATGAGATGGGCAAGCTCACCAAGTTCAACATCAGCGTTGGCTTCTTCCCTTGCCTCAACCAGTGCTACGTTGACAACGTGAAACTCTGGTTCCAGAAGAGCGGTGCAGGTGGTGATGAGTCCGGCATTGCCGACATCGTAGCTCCCGCAGAGGAAGGCTATACCGTCTACAACCTCCAGGGCATCCGTGTGCTCAAGACTATGGACAAGAACGCCGTTTCCAACCTCCCCGCAGGTCTCTACATCGTAAACGGTAAGAAGTACATCATTAAGTAAGCAGGACATCCGCTTAGTTAAAAGCCATTTGGATTATGGGACTGAATGGCTGCCGGGGGGTGTGTCATAGCCATTGACACACCCCCTCTTTTCAAAAAACACATACAATTAAATCATGAAACAGCTACTATTCGTGCTTCTCGCGGCCCTGTTCGCGGTCTTCCCCTCCCGGGCGCTGGAAAATCTGAAAGTCGGAGGCACGGTGCGGACAATGAAGGTCCACGCCCCCGCCGGACTCCCCTCGGGCGCCCCCCTCGTCATCGCCTGCCACGGTGCCAACCAGGATGCCGAGTGGCATGATTCGCACACGAAGTGGACAGCCGTAGCCGACACCGCCAAGTTTGTGGTCGTATTCCCCAACGGGGTCAACCACTTCTGGGATATCACCGGCAATACCGACATTAACTTCGTCCTCGCCATTATCGACGAGATGCAGACCCGCTACGGCATCGACACCAACCGCGTCTACCTGACCGGCTTCTCGATGGGAGGTATGTTTACATATCACTGCGCCAACCGCATCCCCGACAGGATTGCCGCCTTCTGCCCCGTCAGCGGCTATCCGATGGGCGACAAGAGCGCTACGAGCGCCCGCCCCGTGCCTATCTTCCACACCCACGGCACAGCCGACGACGTCTGTGTATTCTCAGGTGTCCAACCCACCCTCGACAACTGGATCAAGCGCAACGAGTGCAATCCCGCCGCCGAGGTCATCAAACCCTATCCAGCTTCCAACCCGACATCGGGCGCCACGCTCCACCGCTGGACCGGCGGACTCGACGGCGTGGAGGTGGTCCTCCTCGAATTCGAGGGCAAAGGCCACTGGCAGTCCGAGGACCCGATGCACACCTACACCAGCGTCGAGGCATGGAACTTCATGCGCCGCTGGAAGCTCGGCCCCGCAGCTCCCGCGACGGTCAGCATCGAGCCTGAGGACGGCTCCTTCGACCTCCCGCAGAGCAATCTCTCAATCTCAATAGAATTTAACGAAAACGTGAGTGCGGAGGGTGTCGTCGCGACACTCTCCGGCCTCACCGCCTCCTCGCGGCTCGCTGTAGCCACCGAGGGGACGATTCTGAAGCTCACCGTCCCCGAAGGGGTAGAGCTTCCCAAGGGTAGCTACACCCTGACAGTCGAAAATGTCCGCGGTGCCGCCGGCGGCACCCTCCGACGCCTCACCGCGACCTACGTCCTCGGCATCGAGGAGACCGGCGAGCAGCTCGCCATAGAGACAGTCCTGCGTCCTGACTGGCGCAGCGAACAAAACAAGGTGGGGGAGGGTATCCCCACCGGCTGGTACCGTCTCCACAGCAGTGCCGACGGTCGTAAAGATGAAAAACAATCAGGCGCGGCCAACACCGGGGCCGCCCGAATGAAATATTTTATACCCGGAGGGGATTTCGGTGAGGGCTTCTATCTCAGCGCCCGCGATTTTGACAAGTGTGAAATCACCTATGGCCGCTATCCCGACCACAGACTCCACCTGAAACCGGGAAAATACACTGTCGGCTTCAACTCTATATACTGGAACGGAGGCTCTCTTGACAATAAGGTCACCTTTGACTTCATCGTGGCCGGCTCCGACGGGCGCCCTGTGGCAGAGTTTCGCTCCCTCCACTCGACAGGCAACCTCGCCGAGAACTCCTCGCAAACCGTTACAGGCTCATACGCACATGATTATGAATTCAGTATAGCCGAGGAAGGGGACTACACCGTGACCTTCTCCATGAGCTCAGGCTGGACGGCTGTGATAGTCGGAAATCTGAAAATAAGCACTGCTGCATCAGCTGCGGATAAGTATAAAGGAGAATTTTTGCGTATCTTTGCAAGGGCGAAGGCTCTCTACGCCTCTCTTCCCGCCGACGACCTTCAGCGTCCCGAGACTGAGGCTCTCAGAGAGGTGATTGCCGATTATGAGGGCTTTGTCTCTACGGCTCCCTCGAAGTATACGGTTGCCATCAACCGTCTCCTCGAGGCTATGGCTGCTGTCGAGAAAAATCTCTCAGGCATCGGCTCTGTCGAGGCCGATTCTCCCCTTGTCGGTACCGAGTATTTCGATACATCTGGCTGCCGCCTCAGCCGCCCGGCCAAGGGGATCAACATCCTGCGTCTGCGCTATGCCGACGGCACCGTGAGAAGCTTGAAAGTATATATGTAACCTATAAAATACCTTAAAACCGATGAAACATTTGTGCTTATTTGTGCTCGGACTCCTCTGTGCCGCCTCAGCCGGCGCGCAGACCGTGCTCTACGAGAATGAGTTTCCCCTCTCTGACGTGAAGCTGCTCGACAGCCCCTTCCGACACGCGATGGACCTCAATGTCGACGTGCTCCTGAGCTATGACACCGACCGCCTGCTCGCCCCCTATCTCAAGGCCGCAGGCCTGGAGCCGAAGGGGGAGAGCTTCAGCTGCTGGGACGGCCTTGACGGCCACATCGGCGGCCACTATCTCTCCGCCCTCGCCATCCACTATGCCGCAACCGGCAATCCGGCCCTCAAAGAGCGCATCGACTACATCCTCGGGCAGCTCGCCATGTGTGCCGTGGCCCGTGGCGACGGCTATGTGGGCGGTGTCCCCGACGGCGAGAAACTCTGGAAGGCTATCCACGACGGAGACGTGGGGATGATCTGGAAATACTGGGTGCCCTGGTACAATCTACACAAGATGTATGCCGGCCTGCGCGACAGCTGGGTCTACACAGGCTCCAAAGTGGGTCGGGAGCTTTTCCTCGATATGTGTGACTGGGGCATAGATGTGATTTCCAATCTCTCCGACGAGCAGATGGAATCGATGCTTGACAACGAGTTCGGCGGCATGGATGAGGTCTATGCCGACGCCTATGCCATGACGGGCGACAAAAAGTATATGGATGCCGCCAAGCGCTTCACACACCACTGGCTCTTCGACAGTATGCGTGACGGCGTCGACAATCTCGACAACAAGCACGCCAACACGCAGGTGCCCAAGGTCGTGGGCTATCAGCGCATCGCCGAGCTTGACAACGACGGCGACTATGCCAAGGCCGCGCGCTTCTTCTGGGACACCGTGGTCAACGAGCGCTCCCTCTCTATCGGCGGCAACAGCCGTCGCGAGCACTTCGCTGCCGCAAGCGACGCCAAGAGCTATGTCGATGACCGCGAAGGTCCCGAGTCGTGCAACACCAATAATATGCTCAAGCTGACCGAGGGTCTCTTCCGCATGTCGCCCGAGGCCAGCTATGCCGACTTTTACGAGCGCGCCCTCTATAACCACATTCTCTCCACCCAGCACCCCGACCACGGTGGCTACGTCTACTTCACCTCCGCCCGCCCCGCGCACTACCGCGTCTACTCGCAGCCCAACAGCGCCATGTGGTGCTGCGTCGGCACAGGTATGGAGAACCACGGCAAGTACGGCCAGTTTATCTACACCCGCAGCGGCGACTCCCTCCGTGTCAACCTATTCATCCCCTCCGAGCTCTCTTGGAAAGAGAAAGGTGTGAAGCTCATGCAGCAGACCGACTTCCCTGTGAGCGGCAAGACCCGCCTGAGTGTAGACACTGACAAGCCCGTGAAGTTCAGCCTCCTCCTCCGTCATCCCGGCTGGTGCAAGGCTATGACCGTCAAGCTCAATGGCGAGACCTTGAAGGCCGCGTCGAAGCCCTCGTCATACCTCGCACTCGACCGTGAGTGGCGCAAGGGTGACGTCGTGGAGGTAGAGATGCCTATGTCTGTGACCATTGAGGAGCTTCCCCACCTGCCGAGCTACGTCTCCATTCTCCGCGGTCCCATAGTCATGGGTGCGCGTGTGGCCGAGGATGTCCCCATGCCCGGACTCGTCGCCAATGATAGCCGTTGGGCCCACATAGCCCACGGTCCGCTTGTGTCAGTCTTCGATACACCTCTTCTCATCGGCGAGCGCTCCAAGCTCCTGAAGCAGCTCAACGCCATGCAGCCCGTCGAGGGCAAGGAAATGGCCTTCCGCGTCAAGGGCCTCTTCGCCGAACCCTTCACCGACCTCGTTCTCGAGCCGTTCTACAACATTCACGACTCGCGCTATATGATGTACTGGCTCTCCATGACCCCGAAGGCCTATAAGAATTATAAGGACAACGCCCGCCGCGACGAGGAGCGCCGTCTCGCCCTCGACCGTCGCACCGTTGATGCTGTAAACACCGGCGAGCAGCAGCCCGAGGCCGACCACTTCATGAAGATGGAGCGTTCCGCTGTCGGAAACTTCAACGGCGAGCCTTGGCGCGACGCCACCAACGGCGGTTTCTTTGCCTATCGCATGAAGACCGGCAATGCCGACCGCCTCGCCCTACGCGTACGCTACTGGGGCAACGAGTCAGGTGCCCGCAAGTTCGGTATCTATCTCGACGACGCCCTCCTCACATCGGAGGACATCTCGGGCAAGTGGAAGGTGGACAACTTCGTAGAGGAGGAGTATGCTATTCCCGCCGAGATGATTAAGGGAAAGGAGGCCGTGACAGTCAAATTCAAGGGCGATAAGGGTCAGACCGCCGGCGGCGTCTATCATGTGCGTCTCGTCCGTCCCGAAAAATAATAAATTCATTTTTTATAGGGGCGCTGCGCACAGCGTCCCTACAAACCACTACAATTATTTAAAACATTATGAGACTTGCAGCAACTCTTATTCTGGCTACCGGGATGTCGGCTATGGCACAAAACCCGGTGGTGCAGACCTGCTATACTTCCGATCCGGCCCCTATGGTGCACGACGGAACCCTCTATCTCTACACCGGCCATGACGAGAACGGAGCCGACTTCTTCTGGATGCAGGAATGGCGCGTCTATTCGACAACCGACATGGTCAACTGGCTTGACCACGGCTCTCCGCTTGCCATCGAGGACTTCTCGTGGGGCGACGACCGCGCCTGGGCCGCGCAGACCATCGAGCGCGACGGCAAATTCTATTGGTACATCTGCCTCCACTCCAAGCTTTCGGGCGGCATGGCTATCGGGGTGGCTGTGGCCGACAGCCCGACCGGCCCCTTCAAGGACGCTATCGGCAAACCTCTCTTCGACAACGGCTCCTGGGACAATATTGACCCGACCGTCTTCATCGATGACGACGGACAGGCCTATATCTACTGGGGCAACCCCGAAATCTACTATGCCAAGCTCAACAAGGACATGGTTTCCATTGACGGCGAGGTGCGTAAGTTCGAACAGACAATCGAAGGCTTCGGTGCTCCGAGTTTCAAGAAGCGTGAGAAGGATAAGAAGTACAAGGACTGTTACACTGAAGGCCCCTGGATCAGTCATCGCGGCGACAAGTACTATCTTCTTTATGCTGCCGGCGGTGTCCCCGAGCATATAGCATACTCCATGAGCGACTCACCTCTCGGTCCCTGGACCTATATGGGCGAAATAATGCCTCTGAGCGACACCGGCTCCTTCACCAACCACTGCGGCGTGGTCGACTATAAGGGTAAGTCATATTTCGCCTACCACACCGGCAAGCTTCCGGGGGGCGGTGGCTTCGGCCGCAGCGCCGCCTTTGAGGAGTTTGAGTATAATCCTGACGGAACCTTCCCGATTATCCCTGCTACCGAGGAGGGTGTGAAGCCGGTCGGTTTCTTCAACCCCTACCGCCGTGTCGAGGCGGAGACTATAGCTTTCTCCAAGGGCGTGACCACCGAGCCTAACGCCAAGACGGGCGTCTATGTGGCCGACATCCATAACGGCGACTGGATTAAGGTGCGCAACGTCGACTTCGGTTCCGGCGGTCCATCGAAGTTTGCTGTCTCTGCCGCAAGCGCCCTGCGTGGCGGTGCCATAGAGGTACGCCTCGACAGCGTTGCTGGCCCCGTGGCCGCACGCGTGGAGATTCCCGGCACAGGCGGCTGGGAGGAGTGGAAGCGCTTCGAGACCGATGCCAAGATTGAAATCCCAGGTGTGCATGACATCTACTTCGTGTTCACCGGACGAAAAGGCCCGAAATTGTTTAACTCCGACTGGTGGGAGTTCAAAAAATGAAAATTAACTTCACCATGCCACGGCTTGCGCTAATCCTTGCCGTGGCGTTTTTTCAGATAGCGGCTCTTCGTGCCGCGGACGGCATCAGTATCAGCCATAAGTCGCTGCCGGAAGCCTTCCCGATAGCAGACGCAGCTATAGCCGTCGATGAAGTAGACCATATAGTGGTTACTAAGGTTGCCGCCATGCTTGCGGGGGACATCGAGGCCGTTACCGGCTCGCGCCCGGCTATCACGGGAGCCATCAGTGGTAAGAATGTAATAGTAATCGGCACTGTCGGACGAAGCAAATTGATTGATGCCCTCGTCAAAGAGGAGCGTCTCGACGTCAGCGCTATATCCGGCGGCTGGGAGCGCTTTATTGTAAAGACCATCCCCTCACCCTACATCGGGACTGAGAAGCTCCTCGTCATCGCCGGCAGCGACCGTCGCGGCACCGCCTACGGCGCCATGACCCTGAGCGAGAACATTGGCGTGGAGCCGTGGGTGTGGTGGGCCGACGTCCCCGCCCGGAAAAGTGAGAATCTTTGGCTGTCAGCCGACATGGTATCAAAGACACCGACTATCAAGTATCGCGGCCTCTTCATCAACGATGAGGACTGGGGTCTTAAGCCCTGGGCGGCTAAGACTTATGGGAGTGAGCTCGGCGACATAGGACCGCGCACCTATGCGAGGGTCTGCGAGTTGCTCCTGCGCCTGAAAGCCAACATGCTCGCCCCTGCCATGCACAGCTGTACAGGGGCTTTCTACTCTCACCCCGCGAGCAAGCTTGTGGCCGACACCTTTGGTATCATTATAACTACCTCCCACTGTGAGCCGTTGCTCTTCAACAATGCGGCCAAGTCGGAGTGGGACAGCAAGCGTGACGGCGAGTGGAACTACCGCACCAACCGCGATGTGATTTATAATAAGTTTGACTCTCGTGTGGCCGAGGCTGCTCCCTTCGAAAATATCTACACCGTGGCAATGCGCGGAGTCCATGACGAGGGTATGCGAGGCAACATGAGTGTGGCCGACCGCATCGAAATCCTGGGTGATGTGATGCGCGACCAGCGTGCCATACTTGAAAAGCACCTCGGACGCAGTGCCGATGAGGTCCCGCAGATATTTGTACCCTATAAGGAGACTCTTGACCTCTATCAGGCCGGACTCGAGGTGCCTGACGACGTGACAATCGTATGGCCCGACGACAACTACGGCTATATGAAGCGCCTCAGCACCCCGCAGGAGCGCAAGAGGGCAGGGGAGGCCGGTGTCTACTATCATACCTCCTACCTTGGCACACCGCATGACTACCTCTGGCTCTGCACGACGCCTCCGGCGCTGATGTATGAGGAATTGAAGAAGGCTTACGACATGGGCGCGACGCGCTACTGGCTCCTCAACGTTGGCGATATAAAGCCTGCCGAGCTTGACATACAGACCTTCTGCGAGATGGCCTGGGACTTCGGCAGCTTTGATTTCAAGAATATCAACGGCCACCAGGCAGCCTACCTCGCAAAAATCTTTGGAGAGAAGTATCGTGCTGATTTTCAGAACATCCTCGACGACTACTACCGACTCGCCTGGAGTCGCAAGCCTGAGTATATGGGTTGGGAGCTTGAGTGGGACCGAAAGGACCTCGAGGAGTTGCATCCGACTGATTTTTCATTCACTGACTACAACGACGCCCAGCAGCGCATAGCCGACTACAGCCGCATCTCCGACCGCTGCGATGCTATTCTTGCAGAACTTCCCGCCAATCTGCGTCCCGCCTTCTTCGAGATGCTTGCCTATCCCGTAATGGCTGCCTGGCAGATGAACCGCAAGTTCCTTATGGCGCAGCTCAATGGCGAGATGGCAGCAAAGTCTGACCGTGAGGCTGCAAACTGGGCCGCCGCCCGGTCAAAGGCGGCCTTCGACAGCATCGCGGCTCTCAATGGCGCCTACAATTCGCTCCTCGGTGGCAAATGGAAGGGGATGATGGCTATCCCCCCGGGCTACTGCGCCAAATATCATCTCATGCCTGAGCTTACAATCTTTGACGGTGCGGGAAGCCGCGCAGTGGACCTCTCGGTTGATGCCGGCAAGTATCTTATGGAAAAATCCCATGTTGTCAACCTGCGCGAGACTGCCCTCCGGCCTCTACCTGAGGGAGTGGCACTTCTTGACGGCTTCGGCTATGACTCCGTGGTGCTCCGTCTCGGCGACCCGGCATCGGAGGATGCTGAGACAGATAATCTGAGTGTCGACTACATGCTTCCGGCTATTGACGCCGATTCGGTAACGGTCTACGTCTACACCCTCCCCATATTCCCCGTCCATGAAGGACGCGGCGTGCGCTTCGGTGTCAGCCTTGACTCCGCGCCGCAGGTGGTCAGTGAGTACATACCCGAGGAGTGGTCATTCCCGTGGAAGATGAATGTCCTGCGCAATTCAACTATTGCAAAGATTACCTTCCCTGTAAGTAAGGGAGCATCCTTCCACCGCCTGAATCTCCGCGCCCTCGATCCGGGTATAATGGTGCAGCGTATCGTGCTCGACTGGGGCGGCTTGAAGGACAGCTATGTCGGCCCTTCATTCCTGACAGCCAGGTATCGCTGACGCAGGGGGTAGAGACGTTGCGTGCAACGTCCGAAAGTAGTATCAAATAAATTTGTCATTTATACAGATAGAGTCTCGTGGCTGAATTTTGTTCCAGTCAAACAGCTCTATTAGTTCATCCGGTCTACACGGCATTGCGGCCGGGAGCAATCCTGCCAAAAATGCCGTGTAGCCTGTTATATATTCGGCGCTGTAGTGTTTTCTCAGTTCGGCCATGCTGAGGGAGGCGTCGCGCTTCGACAGTCGGCGCCCCTCACTGTTACATATCAGCGGGAGGTGGGCGAAAGTGGGGGCCTCCAGGTCTAAGAGGCGGTAGAGATAGAGCTGCTGCGCGGCAGAGAGGAGGAGGTCGTTGCCGCGGACCACCTCTGTGACACCCATGAGGGCGTCGTCGACCACCACAGCGAGCTGGTAGGCCCACGCGCCATCGGAGCGCTGCACGACAAAGTCGCCACACTCGCGGGCAAGGTGTATGCGTTGCTCACCGTAGACCATGTCGGTGAATACTGTCTCCTCATCAGGGATAAACAGGCGCGTGCTATGTGTCCTTCCCGGCTCCGGGATCAGGCAGGGGAGTGATGCCGGGCGGCAGCGGCCACCGTAAATCACGCGTCCGTCAGACTGGTGGGGCGCCTGGGTCGACAGGATGTCGGCGCGTGTGCAGAAGCAGGGGTAGGTGAGCCCCGTCG
This sequence comes from uncultured Duncaniella sp., assembly GCA_910586665.1. Taxonomy (GTDB): domain Bacteria; phylum Bacteroidota; class Bacteroidia; order Bacteroidales; family Muribaculaceae; genus Duncaniella. Next base: position 92,712 of record CAJUIX010000007.1, on the reverse strand, counting down.
CCCTGAGCCGGTCGAGATAGGAAGCATAGATGCCGCTGCGGTGGCTTTGGCTGTAGGGGCCGCGGTCGCCGCGCTCCTCCGTTCCCCCCTCGTCCCAGTCGAGGCCGAGCCAATGGAGATCGTCCTCTATCATGAGGGCATGTTCGGTCTTTGACCGCTGCGGGTCGAGGTCCTCGATGCGCAGCAGCCATTTTCCGCCACCTTTCTTGGCCGAGAGCCATGAGATGAGTGCAGTGTATACGTTGCCGAGGTGCATCCTCCCAGTCGGAGAGGGGGCGAAACGCCCTTTTTTCACTGTCTTCAGTTGATTTTCTTCCATTAGGAGTGCAAAATTAAAATTTTTTTTGCCTGTCCGTGCAAGATTTCTGAAAAAGTGGATTTATATAGTAGATACCGAATCAAAAATCACATTTATAAAACCATTTATGAAAAAAGTAAGACTATTCTTTAGCATGGCCGTCATGCTTGCTACCGGATTTGTGTTTCAGTCATGTCTCGATGACGATGATAACGACTATGCTTTCTATCCCAACGCGCTCGTGACCGTGTGCCCGCAGACCGACGGCTCCTTCGTCATGAATCTTGACGAGAAGACCCGTCTCCACCCAGTCAACATGAAAACGTCGCCTTTCGGTGACAAGGAAGTGCGTGCACTTGTCAACTACAGCGCTGAGAAACATGCGGAGAACGCTACCGATATCAATGTGCAGGTCAACCGCATCGACAGCATCCGCACAAAGCTCCCCGTCGTTAGCCTCGGCGCTGAAGAAGATGCCGAGTTGGGCAATGACCCGATAGAGATTGTCAATGACTGGGTTACTGTTGCCGAGGACGGCTACCTCACACTCCGCCTGCGCACCGCATGGGGCGATACACAGAGAGTTCACTACATCAACCTCGTCACCGGCATCAATCCTGACGACCCATACGACTTCGAGCTGCGCCACGATTCCAACGGCGACCGTCCCCTGCGTGAGGCCGACGTGCTGATTGCCTTCAATCTCAACAAGCTTCCCGCTCCCGCCGACGGTAAGGCCAAGGTGAAACTGCGCTGGAACTCCTACAGTGGCATGAAGAAGCTTGAGTTTGACCTCCTCATGCGCCCCGCCGCACGACTTGAAATTCCCTCGAATCTTAAACCTGCCTCATATATAGAGTAAACCTGCTCAAATTATTTATGGATGTTGCAAAGAAGATTCTATAGGGATGCTGCAACATCCATAATGACACCCTCTGTGCAAGAATCCGGGTGTCGGACACGTTGATTAGTAAACCGCGATATTTGCGGGGAAGGTTATCGGGTGTTACAGACTAAGACACCCCATATTTAGTAGGTTACTCAGCCTATGGATAGAGAAAAGGAATTAGTGCGGCTTGCCGGTAGAGGCGACAGTGCGGCCATGAGGAAGATCTATGACTCCAACGTCGGTCATCTCACGGCTGTATGTTCCCGCTATATCCCTAACGACGAGGATGTAAGGGACCTCTTGCAGGAAAGCTTCATTAAGATATTCTCATCCATAGGCTCTTTTGATTACAGGGGCGCAGGCTCATTGAAAGCATGGATGACAAGGGTCGTGGTCAACGACTCCCTTAGGTTCATAAGGCAGAATCTGCATGTCAGCTTCACGGAACTCACAGATGTCGAGCTTGATATTCCCGACGAGGAGCCGGAGGTCGACGAGCTTCCTTCCAATGTAATCTTTGATTGTATCCGCGCGCTCCCCGACGGCTATAGGACCATCTTCAACCTCAGTGTGATAGAGGGACGAAGCCACAGGGAAATTGCAGCCATACTAAATATCAAGGAAAATACTTCGGCCTCGCAGCTCCATAGAGCCAAGGCCATGCTTGCAGCGAAGCTAAGGCAGTATCAATCAATTAAGAAATAATTATGAAAGACAAGTGGCTGAAAGATATACAGAATCGGATGGCGGACTATGAAATAGCCGAGCCTGAAGGGCTATGGGACGCGGTAGAGGCGGGATGCAAGGGTGCGCGCCGGCGCAGAGGCATCATCTTCCTACCCCGTGTGCGGCGTCTTGCCGTGGCAGCCGCCATCATGGCGCTCCTTTCGGTAGGCGCACTGTGGCTCTACGTCGGGAGCCCTGACATGAGCATCCCCGATGCGACTATTGCAGCCATCCCTCAGCCCTCGACCCCTGCAAACAATCTTCAGCCTGAACAAAACATAGACCAATCCAACTCACCTTCGAAGACTGCCGTTATTGGCCATGTGGCTGCTCCGTCGTCAGCCGTCCCGGACGAGCATACCCAGGTTCCGGCCTCTCAGAATGTCGAAATCTCTGAGACCTCTGATTCCTCTAATTCATCTAATGATGGCTCTGATTTCCCTAATCCTCCCCAAACCAAATCCTCCCGCCAAAAATATTATGATAATCCCTCCCGCTATATAGCTCGAAAAAAATCCTCCTCCCCGCTCGCGCTCGGAGTGTTTGCCTTTGGTGGCAGCGGAATCAAGTCGGGCAACAGCAGGGGTCGTGACATGTGGTCAACATCCGCTGACAAGTTCCTTGGAGAAGGAGAAAATCCTGACAAGGAAGATACCAGGGTGTCGCGCGCGCTTCCTCCCGACTATCTTGACTATAGCCACCACCTCCCAATCCGCGTCGGGCTGACATTGAAATATGATTTCAATTCCCGCTTTGCCATAGAGAGCGGCCTGAGCTATACTTATCTTGGTTCAGACATCAAAAGTAACCACACATCCGGCGAGCAGTCGCTGCATTACATAGGTATCCCCCTAAATCTTAAATACCGAATAGCCTCCTGGCGCTCATTCGACCTCTATGCTTCCGCCGGAGTGCTTGCTGAGAAGTGTGTCTCGGCAAAATACTCTATAAGCAGGTATGTAGACGGCCAAATTGTTGAAACAAAGACCGAGCAGCTTGACGATAAGCCCTTCCAGTTCTCACTCAATGCAGGAGCCGGCATCCAGTGGAACATCAGTCCTGCTGTCGGCCTCTATGCCGAGCCGGGTGTCAGCTATTATTTCGACGACAATACACAGATTAAGACTATCTACAAGGAGCGCCCCCTCGAGTTCAACCTAAACCTCGGCCTACGCTTTACTCTCGGCTCAAAAAATTAGAGGTTGTTTAAAAACAAATGTGAAAGCCGGAGTCCAATCTCTTTAGGTGGATTTCGGGATGAATTGAAGGAGCAATGCCGTGGCATTGTGACTGAAATTCAGCACGAAAGGCACCCGAGAGATTGGATGCTGAAAATCATTTTTCACAACTTCGTCAAATCAATTTATAATGTATAAGGAAGTTAACAATAGTTACCATAGCCTGCATGGATGTCTTTTTGGCTACCCTGTCCCTAATCTTCAGTCACAATGCCACAGCATTGCTCCCTCAGATTATGAACAGGTTAGCTCAAAAATCCATCCACTCCGGCTTCACATTTGTTATTAAACAACCTCTTAGCCATGCTCCTCTTTTTCCAACTTCCTTTTGGAGAACATTATATAGAAGGCGCCGAAAATACCTGATGCAATCAGTATTATCGTCTGGAAGCTCCAGCAGACGATTGAATAGGCCGTTCCGTCGCTGTCGCTTATCCCGAACAGGCTCAGAGCGAACATGACAGCGATGTTCCACGGTCCGAGGCCGCCGTTGGAAGGCACCCCCATGCTGCACGAGCCGAACACGAACACCACGAGCCCGGGTATAAGCCCGTAGTGCGAGCCGGGCTGTGTAATGAGCTCGCGAGTGAAGGGGAAGGCGAAGAAACAGACGTAGGCCTCGAGGAAATAGCATATCCATATACCGAAAGTCAACACGATATACATTCCAGTTCCCTTCATGTGGAACAGCACCTTGAAGCCGTCCCATATACGGGTGATGCTCTTGTTGATACCCTGCACGGTCTCGGTGTGACGAAAGAAATAGTCAGCTGCTATGAGCACAGCGAGGATTATCCCGAGCCAAATCCAGAGTCTTCCACCGGTTGTCACGCGGTCTATGGCCTCTCCGAGCGGATATTTGTCGAGGAAGCGCTGCATGGCCGGATGAGCCACGAAAAGAGTGAGAAAGAGCAGCAGGAGTATCATTACTCCGTCGGAGGCGCGGTCGCCGAGGTCGGTGCCGACAACTGTCGATAGCTTGCAGTTCTCGCGCTTAGAGATGTAGACACACCTCCAGGCCTCGCCGAGGTAGGGGAATATCAGGTTGAGGGCGTAGGCTCCGAATATCGACACGCTCTCGGCTGTCACCGGGATGCGCGGGATGCCGGCGGCGCGCAGCTGTATGCCCCAGCGGATACCCCGGATGATGTGGGAGAGCACGGTGATAATCATCATGGCTATGATATAGCCGTAGCCGACCCCTTGCTCGATTATACCCTTGACCTGAGAGAAATTTACTTTGTGGAAGAGCCAAATGACCATGCCTGCCGATATTGCGACAGGCAGTATTACCTTCAGGACTTTGCTGACAATAGCGATAGCGTGAGGACGTGGGCGGGGTGTCGGTGATGATGCTTTCACATCTTTTACAACAAATTACCCCTTGGGAATGGTTTGAATAAAGCCGCTATTTTTTTCTGTGTCCGATGAGCACGCGGATTACCACCGGGGCACCGATGAGTGGAGTGACGGCGTTGAGCGGGAGCACAGAGTCGGAGGGGAGCACGCAGATGAGATTGCAGCCGAGGGCGACGGCTGCGCCGGTCAGCAGAGTGGCGGGCATGAGTGTGCGGTGGTTGTCGGTGTGAAAGACCATGCGGGCTACATGGGGCATGGCCAGGCCGATGAAGGACACCGGGCCGCAGTAGGCGGTGACCGTGGCTGTCAGCACCCCTGTGGCAAGCAGTAGGAGGTTGCGCACGCGGGCGAGGTTTATGCCGAGATTGCGGGCATAGCCGTCGCCGAGCAGCAGGAGGTTGAGAGGCTTGATAAGCAGAAGTGACATCACTATCCCGACGGCTGTGAGCAAGGCGAAGAGCGGAAGTTGCGACATCGACACCCCGTTGAAGGTGCTCATGCCCCACATGACATAGCTCTGCACCCCCTCGGCAGTTGAAATGAAGTTGAGCAGCATGATTGCCGACGAGACGAGGTAGCCGATCATGATGCCCGTGATGAGCAGCATGAGGTCGTTTTTGAGTATCGACGAGAGCGCGATGAGTACCCCCATGATAAGTATGCTTCCGATAAAGGCTCCGGCGATGATTGCCCCGTAGCCGCCGATTGAGAAGCTTCCGGCAGTGAGCGTACCGCCGAGCAGGAGCATGACGAGGGCCACGCCGAGGCTCGCGCCGGAGGTGATGCCGAGCACCGAGGGGCCGGCGAGCGGGTTGCGGAAGGCTGTCTGGAGCATCAGGCCGGAGGCTGCGAGTGCCGCACCTGCCAAGAGGGCTGTTATTGCCATAGGGAGACGGCTTCCGAGGACTATGAACTCGGCTGTCCCACCGCCGTTGTGGCTCCCTGTCAGGATAGCGAATACCTCCGACGCGGGCAGGTCGACAGAGCCGATGAAGAGGTTCATCAGGAAGAGCACTGCGACTATGACTGCCGTGATTGCGAATTTCATTTCTGCGTCAGGGAGGTGGGTTTCGAATTAATGTTGCCTCAGGGCTGTAGAGGGGTGAAGTATATTTGCCCGGTCTCCGGTTCTGTAAGCTCGGGGTGGATTATGGCTATGAGATTGCGGAGGAACCAGTGGGGGTGGAAGGGGGTATCCTCGTAAAATCTGACTTTCTGAGTGTTGCAGCCATACACCCGTCCATCTTTCAACGCTTTGAACATCGGATATATTGCATTGTCCGTACGCAGTTCTGCGAGGGGCTTGTCGGAAGCCTGCGAATAGCGGACGAGCCATATATCGGCATCACCGGCCTCGTGGAGCACCTGCTCCCCCGAAAGCCCGACGCTGCCGCTGGCGTCGATGTGGTCGAAGGGGTTGCAGCCTCCGGCATCGCGGATGTAGGTGCCCATTGTCGAGCGCACCGCGGGGACATACCAGCTGTTGCCGTAGAGGCGGTCGACTATGACCTTCGGTCTATGACTGACGGTGTCGGTCATGGCTTTGAGTGCAAGATATGCGTTTTCGGTCTCTGTAAAGATTTTGTCGGCCTCTTTTTCACATCCGAAGAGCAGGCCGTAGAATTTCATCCACTCTGTGCGCGAGAGGGGTGAGCTTTCCATGTAGTCGGCACATTCAATCAGAGGTATGCCCATTTGGCCGATTTTGCCGTAGGTGCCGGAGTTTTCGTAGGGGGAGAGGAGAATTGCGTCTGGGTTGAGTTGTATGATTTTTTCGAGGTTCGGAGAGTTGCTGTTGCCGCAGTCGGTGACTTTGCCCTGGGTGATGCGTGAGAGCATGGCGCGGTCATTGACATACTGTGCGTCGCAGATGCCACCGATTGCCTCTGCCGCTTCGAATTCGTCGATAAGCGCCTGGTGGACGGTCGAGTAGACGAGCGCGCGCTTGAGCGGCGTCCTCACAACTGTGCCTTTTGGCAGATTGTCGGGCATATCCGCGCTGTCGCCGACGAGTATGTATCTATGCAGCGTCTTTGTGCTGTCCCAGGGGTTACGGATGGTGGCCGTGGTATAGCCGGGATGTCGCACTATTGTGAGGTTGCGGGCATATTTCATTTCGAGGGTGTCGCCCGCCACCCCCTCGGCCGATACATGGGAATTGCCCCCCTTACACGAGGTAAGGAAGGGCAAAACCAGCGTAAATATCAGACAGAAAAGAATTGAGTTGTTCATTTAGAGAGGGTTACATAAATATACATCCAGCACCTATACCGGCATTATATTGTTTTACAAATGCCCCGGTTGAGGTATATTCATTTATGAAACAGGGATCTGAATAACCGTTGTTGATAGAGTATGTGGATATAAATATATTTCCATTTTTCGGACTGACAGCTATTGTGACTGGTGATATGATGTCGCTAAGATTTAATTGAGTCTTCTTATTTTTAGAGATTGAATATACATAATATGTCGGAGGTATGGGATCTTTTCCCCAATCGGCATAGGGGGCATATATAATATAGAGTAAATCTTTGTTTATAGCCATGTATGAGGCTCCAAACATACTTTCTACACTGTCATCCTTAGTTATACGTTTTAGTGTCGGGGGATTAGCTTCTGAATAGTCCCCTGTGCAGATAACAAAAATGTCATTCCCATTTGATACAATATGATTCGGATTCATACCGACCTGTATTTTTTTCTCTTCGATAAAGGATGAGACATTGATTTTTGAGACGGTATAACCATTGGCAAATTTGTTTAGATAATTTAATCCGTCAGAATTAGTAACATACAGGTATTTCCCAACAATTACCATTTCTTCCGGGTTAGGACCTACCTTGACTTTTGCTTCGAGCTCAAGGCTTTTGGTGTCGATGCGGCCCACATAGCCGTCATAGAGGCTGACATATACTTTGTCACCATTGGCAGCAAAGTAGCGCGGCCTGGTTCCTTCGCCTGAAAGACCGATAGTCTTTATTGATTTAAGAGTTTTGCTGTCAAGAATTTCAATTACATTGGACTGGTATACGGCCACATACATTTTGTCGCCGTGTATTATCGCGCTTTGGGGAGTGTCGCCGAGCACTCGGCCGTTGACGGTCTTGAACACATTCTGATATGCTTCGCCATCCTTTGTGTCAATATTGGTGATGCTACCGGGAATATTGTTATCCATATTCCCCTGGTTGATAACAAATACGCCTTTGTATTCTTCGAGGCCGGCGAATTGGCTTCTGTCGTCATCGTCGTCGCTACAGGCTGTGAAGCCGAGCGAAAGGGCGCACAAGGCACCGATTAGCACTTTGTTGAGTGTCATGATGTGGAAAATGATAGAATTGGTTTATATGTGTTTGATTATAATGTGAATTTCACGGAGCAGCGCCATGAGCGGCCGGGCATGGGGTAGCGTGCCACGACCACATAGTTGCGGTCGAGGAAGTTCATCACGTCGGCGCGCAGCTCGACCTCGTGGCCCGAAAATCGGAATGTGCGATAGGCTGTGCAGCCGACATCCATGTAGCCTCCGAGACGGGTGGCGGGATTGTTGTCGTTGGTTGCGTAGCGGCAGCTGACCCCTGTCGTGTGGACCGAGAAGTTGACCCAGGGGTTCTCATATCCGAGAGTGACGCTCCCGGAGTGGCGCGGGATGTAGGCAATCTGCTTGTTATAGTCGCCGGATTTTGGGTCGGTGCGCGGTGCGGCGCGCTGATAGCTGTAGTTGCCGTTGAAGACAATCTCCTGCCGGCGCCCGACGTTGAAAGTAGTGCTTGCCGTGAGGTCACAGCCGAATATGCGCGCCTTGTCGAGATTGACCACTGTCCAGACGAACATATTGTAGGGTATGGCTACGATTTTGTTCTTGACATGGTTGACGTAGGCGTCGACGGTGACGATTGCGTCTGAAATCCATGTTGCCCCGGGCTTCAATTGCCATGTCGCGCCGATGTTGAACTGGTTGTTGGTCTCAGGGCGCAGGTCGGGGTTGCCGTAGTGGTAGAAGTATGACTCGTTGAAGGTCGGCATCCTGAAAATGTTCTTGTAGGAGAGGCGCAGATAGAACATTTCGGCTGCGAAGGGCTGGAACGAGAGACTTGCGGAGGGGGACAGGCGCTCGAAGTCACGCGCTCCATCGCCGATGCGTGCCCCGTTGCGGTATATGGAGCCGAGCAGACGTGCCGTGGCAGTCAGACGGCGGTCGCGGTAGCGCGCCGTGAGCGACTGGAGGATGCTGTGGCGGTAGGGATAGGTCTCGGTTGGGAGGTTGCTCGTGAAATTGTTGAAAAAGTAGTCGCCAGAGTAGTCGACGGCTACCTTTTCGGTGGGGAGCCATAGGAGGCATGCGCTGGCGTAAGTCTCGCGTTGCCAGTAGTTCTGGTTCAGGACGCCTCCGGGATATTTTCCGTCTATGTCCTGATAGAACGACGAGGCCCAGTTGAATTTGCCATGCAGCTGTAGCGACCACTGTGAGTTGAAGGCATTGCGGTAGTGTAGCTGCCCGAAGAAGTTGCGGTCGCGGAGCGATTCGTGGTTCTCGTTGTTGTAGTAGATGGCCGGGCCGGGTAGTTGGCGGTCGTTGTCATAGTAGTAGGCCTTCGCACTGAGCGATGAGCGGGTGGATGGGCGCCACGTCGCGTTAATCTCGCCATGCCCGTTGTTCATGCGGCTGTTGTTGCGGCGCTCGACGGTGGTGTGCGCGCCGTTTTTTAGGCTGAAAGGGTAGTCATTCTCGGCGTATGTATAGTCGCCGACGAGATTCATAGAGAATTTGTCGGTAAATCCTTTGCCGATGCGGATGTAGGGATTAACGTAGCCGAAGGAGCCGGCCTTGAACTGCGCGACGAGTTCGAGCGGCCCTGCTGACGAGGGTGCAAGGTAGCTCGCGATGTTGAGCGACGATGCCGAGGCAGCCGCGCGCGCCGGCACAAAGATGTCGTCGTTGTCGCCGATGACCACTGAGAGTGACTCGACGTTGTCGAGCGAGTAGCGGGCTATGTCAACCTCCCCGCTTTGGCAGTCGCTGAGGACCACGCCGTCATAGACCACGGCGGTGTGTTGCGCGCCGAGCCCGCGGATAGACACAGTTTTCAGTCCCCCCAGGCCGCCGTAGTCGCGGAGGTTGACTCCTGGGAGGCGGTGGACGGCGTCGGAGATGTCGGTTATGCCGATGCGGTTAAACTCGCTCTCGTCAACCTTGAAGAGGGGCGCGCTGCTCTTGAGCACCTTCTGATGACGGCTCTCGACCACTTCGATACTGTCGAGCCGGATGATTTCCGGGCTTTGGGCACGACACAGCAGAGGCAGCGACGATGCGCCGAAGAGCATCATAGCTGTCAGGAGTCGCGGCATGGAGCTGCGTGGATGTGTGGATTTTTTCTGTTGATTATGTTTTCTCATCCTCGAAAGAAAAGCATTGTTACCATATCGCACCGGCAGGTCTTCGGACTTATTCCTGACTCCGAAAGCCTTCCCAAAGCTGTTTCTGACGGCTTCAGTGGCATGTTTTTCGGGTCATTTCATGGAAATTACCGCAGCGGGACTGTCCGGGATTCTCACCCGTGTTCCCTTTTAATCGCCCGTAGTGTCAGGCGAACCAATGCGGGCACAAAGGTACGCCTTATTTTCTAATTTCCAAAATTCCATACCAATTTCTCAAAGTAAAAATTGTATATTTGCATCAAAATAAATTTTATAGTCATGTCGCAGAATTATAATTTTGATAAGATTGTGCTCCGCAGGGGATCCGGCTCCTGCAAGTGGGACTCGCGCCGCAACGTAATACCCCTCTGGGTGGCTGATATGGACTTCCAGGCGGCTCCCTGCATCATCGAGGCTTTGCGCCGCCGTGTGGACCACGGGGTTTTCGGCTATACTTATGTCGACGACAATTATTATGACGCGTTGATTGACTGGTTCAGCTCGCGTCACCTCTACAATTTCTCGCGCCACGATGTCATATACATTCCGGGCATCGTACCGGCGCTTTCTGCCATTGTCAAGGCTCTCGCTCCGGCAGGGTCGGGCGTCATTATCCAGACGCCGGTCTACAATTGCTTCTTCTCCTCGATTCGTAACAATGGCTGCCGCGTGGTTGAGAACAAGCTCCTGCGTCGCGATATTTCTGATAGCGAGTTTACATACGATATGGATTTCGACGGACTTGAGCGCCTCGCCGCCGATCCGCAGAATGTCCTGATGATTCTCTGCAATCCCCACAATCCCGCCGGGCGCGCATGGACCCGTGAGGAATTGGAACGCGTGGCCGAAATATGTGCCCGCAACGGTGTTACGGTTGTCAGCGATGAAATCCACAATGAGCTGACCATGCCCGGCATACGCTATATCCCCTATGGCACTGTCGACCCGCAGGCTACAGTCTGTGTCTCCCCCTCGAAAGCCTTCAACATTGCCGGCCTGCAGATTGCCAATATCATAGCCCCCGATGAGCGGAACCGCCAACTGATTGACCGCGCTGTCAATATCAACGAGGTCTGCGATGTCAACCCCTTCGGTGTTGTCGCCCTCCGCGCGGCCTATTCCTCGGAAGGTAGCGAGTGGCTCGACGCCCTGCGCGACTATCTTCATGCCAACTACCTCTTCCTGCGCGAGTACCTCGGCCGCCGCTTGCCTCAGTGTCCTATAGCGCGCCTCGAGGCCACCTATCTTCCCTGGGTCGACATCCGCGCGCTCGGCATGGAGGCCGACGAACTTGTCAAAAAACTGATAGACGAGGCAGGTGTGTGGGTCAACTCAGGTATAATGTATGGTGCCGAGGGCTATGTCCGCTTAAACATTGCCTGTCCGCGGGCCACTCTCGAGGAGGGACTTGAGCGCATCTGCGACACTCTTGCCAAATAATTTAGTTTGATATAAGGTAGAACGATGGCCGATATATCTCTGATACGTTCCGGGGCGCCGCTGAGCTTCGGCCAGCAGTTGAGGCTTACGGCCAAGCTGTCGTGGCCGGCAATGATGGCGCAGCTGTCGAGCATACTGATGCAGTATATCGACGCCGCAATGGTCGGGCGCCTCGGTGCTGACGACTCCGCTGCCGTCGGCCTTGTCTCTACGAGCCTTTGGTTATTCTGGGGAGTGTGTTCGGCTGTCACGGTCGGTTTCTCGGTTCAGGTGGCTCACCGCATAGGGGCGTCGGAGCCTGAGAAGGCGCGCGCCGTCCTGCGTCAGTCGATTGTCGCCTGCCTCTTGTTCTCACTCGCTGTGGTGGTTGTCGGCGCGGCTATTGCCTGGCCGTTGCCTCACTGGCTCGGAGGCACTGATGCCGTATGCGGCAAGGCCTCTGTCTATTTCCTCGTCTTCGTCCTCGCCCTTCCACTGCTGACCATGAACTACCTCGGGGGCGCGATGCTCCGTTGCGTAGGCAATATGAAGGTGCCAGGCGGCCTGAACGTCATGATGTGTCTGCTCGACATAATTTTCAATTTCTTTCTCATCTTTCCCACACGCGAGGCTACCGTTTTCGGCATTGACATGACACTCCCGGGAGCCGGACTCGGTGTCCTCGGCGCTGCATTAGGTACGGTCTCGGCAGAAATAGTCACCGCTGGGTGCATGATGTGGTATCTCTGCGTCCGCGAGAAATCAATCCGTCTCGTCGGGCATCCAGGTTCATTCCGCCCGACAGCCACTGTACTACGCAAGGCTCTTCGTGTCTCCGCTCCTATGACATTGGAACATGCCGTCATCTGCGGCGCGCAGATAGCCGTCACCGTCATCGTAGCCCCGCTCGGTGTCATGGCAATCGCCGCCAATGCCTTTGCCGTTACTGCCGAAAGTATCTGCTACATGCCCGGCTATGGTATAGGTGACGCGGCCACTACACTTGTCGGGCAGAGCTACGGAGCCAAGCGCCTCGACCTCGCCAAGCGCTTCGGTTATATCACCGTCGGTCTCGGCATGGTCACTATGACCGTCATGGGAGTCGTGATGTATGTCTGTGCTCCCTGGGTCATGGAGCTTATGACACCTGTAGAGCCCATTCAGAGTCTTGGCGTGGAGGCCCTGCGCATCGAAGCCTTTGCCGAGCCGATGTTTGCGGCAGCTATTGTAAGCTATGGTGTGATGATCGGGGTCGGGGATACGATCCTTCCGGCAGCAATGAATTTTGGCAGTATATGGCTTGTCCGGCTCCCGATTGCAGCCCTGCTCGCTCCGACAATGGGGCTTGCCGGCGTATGGCTCGCAATGTGCGTCGAACTCTGTTTTCGCGGGGCTATATTCCTCTGGCGCCTCATCTCGGGAGCATGGCTCAAGAAAGGTCTCAAATAAAGCTTTTCAAAGCTATTAATTATAAGGTATAATTAGATGTAGCCCGAAAAATATACTGATTTAGAATTAATTAACAAATAGAATCGCCTTTAATAGGATTAAAGAGCTACTTTTGTCGACAAATAAACCAATTTTACGTTTCAATAGATTAAAAATAAGACGATGTATCGACTTTTGCTCTCCGTTTCCCTATTAATTTCGGTGTTGATGTCGCTCTCAGCCCAGGATGCCTCATCGCTGTCACCGCAAGTCGACAAATCTATGAGCCGCAATGTCTTTGGCGAATTTTTCGGGCCCTCTTTTGGTGTAGGCGTAGGCTTCGACTCCCGTTTCCGTCCCGGGACGGCTTTCGGTTATCGCGTCGGGCTTGCATACACGAATGGTTCTTTCAGTGATGACTATGATTTGCGCGACCTTGACTTCAAGGGAGTCTGTATACCATTGGAGGTCAATGCCCTTATAGGCAAAGGTAAGAGCAAATTCGAGGTCGGCATCGGAGCGACGCCCTCGATTCTACACCGAATATACACCACGACCTGGTGGAGCTATAATGATGAGCAGCCCGTATATAGCTGCAATACGACTCGGAGAACCAAGCTCAATATTTTAGGCTTTATCAACATCGGCTATCGCTACCAGCGCGAGAGCGGATTTTTTCTGCGGACAGGGCTTACCGTCATTGGCGGCGACTTGAAATGCTCGCCTATCGACGGTCTTTGGCTCCTTCCCAATCTCTCCTTCGGCTATACTTTTAAATACTGATTTACAAAATGATATAATATAAAAATCGGATACTCGAATTGAGCGGGTATCCGATTTTTATATTATATAGATTTATCTGTGATTTACACATTCTCGGGGCGGAGGGTGCGGACGGTTGCGCCGGCACGCCACATCTCGCTCTCGCGGAGTGCCTTAAGCTCTTCCTCGAGTTTCTCGCGATAGTCGGGCTGGGTGTTGGAGTCGATTGAACGCTGTGCCTCGGTGCCGTTCTTCACGCTCTCGTAGAGGTCGCGGACGACGGGTTTGATAGCATCGTGGAACGGGCCCATCCAGTCGAGTGCACCGCGCTGTGCGGTGGTCGAGCAGTTGGCATACATCCAGTCCATACCCTTGGCTGCGAAGAGAGGCATGAGCGACTGTGTGAGTTCCTCGACAGTCTCGTTGAAAGCCTCAGAGGGAGTATGGCCGTTCTCGCGGAGCACTTCGTACTGTGCGAGGAGGAGTCCCTGGATAGCGCCCATGAGAGAGCCGCGCTCGCCGGTGAGGTCGCTGACAGCCTCGCGCTGGAAGGTAGTCTCGAAGAGGTAGCCGGAGCCGATACCGATGCCGAGGGCGAGAGTGCGGTCGAGTGCACGGCCTGTGGCGTCCTGATATACGGCAAAACTTGAGTTAGTACCCTTGCCCTCCTTGAAGAGGATGCGGAGCATTGTGCCTGAACCCTTGGGGGCAACCATGATTACGTCCACGTCGGCGGGGGGGACGACGCCGGTGCGGTCGCTCCAGTTGATAGCGAAGCCGTGGCTGAAGTAGAGTGCCTTGCCGGGAGTGAGGTGCTTCTTGATTACGGGCCACTGTGAGATTACGGCGGCGTCGCTGAGGAGGCACATGATGATTGTGCCGCGCTTGCAGGCTTCCTCGATTGAGAAGAGTGTCTCGCCGGGAACCCAGCCGTCGGCTACAGCCTTCTCATAGGTTTTGCCCTCGCGCTGGCCCACGATGACGTTGAATCCGTTGTCACGCAGGTCGAGACCCTGGCCGGGGCCCTGTACACCGTAACCGATGACGGCGATTGTTTCGTCTTTCAGCACTTCGCGTGCCTTTTCGAGGGGAAATTCTTCGCGGGTGACAACAGTCTCTTCAATCCCGCCAAAATTTAATTTTGCCATAAGAGTGATTGGGTTTAAATATGTTTATTATATAAGTTTTTTCTTTATCGTTGTCTGAAGCCTACGCGGGAGAGGCAGCAGGTGGTCGAGGCTACGCGGATTTCAACGTCGGCCACTTCCGGGCTTCCCTCGTGGGGCGCACTGATGATTGTGGCCTCCTCGTCGTAGCGGGCCTCATGTTTGAAAGCCACCTCGAAGCGGCTGATGCGCATGTTTTCATACTGCTCGAGCGGCCACTGGTCGACGATGAGGTCGATATAGCGGCGGGTGGTGACGTGGCGGTTGACATCTATGTCCGATACGGCGAAGCGGTAGGTCTTTTCCACCTCTGCCTGTTGCAGCGGCTGGAGCTTTCCGCCCTTCACGCCTCCGAATGTGGTGCCGTCGACAATATCCTTACCCTCCCAGATAGGGGTGAGGTCGCCGGGGCGGCGGGTGGCCATGTCGATTGACATCCATGTCGAGTGGGCACGGAGTATGAGCGAGCCGCTTTCAGTGTCACGCATTTCGAAATTACGGTCGGAGAAGAGCCGGCTTGTGTTTTCAATCCATGTGTCCATTCGGTAGTGGCGGCTGACAGCCACCGGCTCGAGAATTTCGACCGTCAGACGGCTCAGTACCCACGACAGACCCTCCTGCCTCATGCGCTCGAAGCCGATGCCGAGAGCGTTGGCATGGCCGGTGGCCACGTCGATGATTGTTGTGACGATGCGCGACAGCGGCATCTCGCACTGCGCATCGACCTCCGAGGCGGTCAGGAAGAATTCGTATGAAAATATCTTATGTGACATCCCTTCTTCTTATTCTTCAGATGCCTGGCGGCGTGATTCCTGCTCCTTGAGGTACTGGGTAAAGTGTTCCGTAGGCGACTTGGTGATGCAGATGCGTCCGGAGCGGATAAACTGGAGTATTCCATACTTGGCCAGCAGCTCGTAGAGCGCCTGCGTCTCGCTTTCGTGGCCGGTCTTTTCGAGGATGGTATATTCGCGGGTCAGTTCGAGGATACGGGCGTTGTGGACGCGGATGATTCTCTCAAAGTCCTTCTCGTCAAGCAGCTTCTCGGTCGGAACCTTGTAGAGTGCCACTTCCTGGTAGACAATTTCATCATCGGTATACATGTAGGCGCGGAGCACGTCGATACACCTCTCAATCTGTTTGATGACCTTCTCCATAGTCTCGCGGTCCGAGGTGCAGGTGAAGTTCATCTTATGGATTCCGGGCATCGAGCTGGCGCTCGACGACACGCTTTCGAGGTTGAGGCCCCGGCGCGTAAAGATGATGGAGATGCGGTTGAGGAGTCCGACCTGGTTTTCGGTAAAAACCGATATGGTGAACAGTTTCTTTTCCATTATTTTTAGCCCTGATACTTCGTTGATTCGTTGATTAGTATGTCGTCGACCACGGCGCCCGGGACAATCATCGGGAACACCATGTCGGCCGGGTCAATGTTGACGTCGAGCAGGTAGGCCCCGTCGTGTGCGAGCATGCGCTCTATCGCTCCGCCGAGTTCTGCGCGCGAGGCCACATGCTCGGCCGGTATGCCGTAGGCTCCTGCCACTGTCACGAAGTCGGGGTTGACCATCGGAGTGGCCGAGAAGCGGTTGTTGTAGAACATCGCCTGCCACTGGCGCACATTGCCAAGGAAATTGTTGTTGAGGATAATCATCTTGACCCCCACGCGGTATTCGAGTATCGTGCCAAGCTCCTGCATGGTCATCTGGAAGCCGCCGTCGCCCATGAAGGCAAAGACTTCGCGCTCCGGCTCGGCAATTTTTGCGCCTATGGCTGCCGGGAGGCAGAAACCCATAGTGCCGAGTCCGCCGGAGGTAATGACGCTGTTGGGCTGAGTGTATTTGAAGTAGCGGGCGCTCATCATCTGATTCTGTCCGACGTCGGTGACGAGTATACCCTTGTTGCCGGAGGCTTCGGAAATTTTGCGGACCACCTCGCCCATGCGCATGGCTCCTTCCAGGCCTATGTCGTCCGGGTCGAGCTCACGCTTATAGACAACCTCGCGCTCCACCTCATCGGGACGGTCAAACGAGGCGAGCCACTCGCTGTGCTTGCTCTTGTTGACGAGCGGCAGCAGTGCCTTGAGCACCTTTTTTGCGTCGCCGTGGATGCCGATGTGGGATTTGACGTTCTTGTTGAACTCGGCACGATCTATGTCGACATGTATAATCTTTGCCTGCGGTGCATAGCCCTTCACGACGCCTGTGACGCGGTCGTCAAACCTCATGCCGATAGCCAGGATGACGTCGGCGCGGTTGGTATTGATGTTGGGGCCGATGTTGCCGTGCATGCCGACCATTCCCTTGTAGAGCGGGTGGTCAGAGGGCATAGACGATAGGCCGAGAAGGGTTGCGACCACAGGGATGTCGGCTTTCTCGGCGAAGGCTACAAGCTCAGGCTCAGCGTGAGAGAGCATGACACCGTGGCCGGCTATGATCATCGGGGCCTCGGCGCGGTTGAGCAGACCGGCGGCGCTCAGGAGGTCGCCGGGTAGTAGCTCTGGGTCGGGGTTATAGCTGCGGATATAGTTGATGCGCTTGTAGTCCCAGTCGATGAGGCCGTTTTGGGCGTCGCGCGTAAGGTCGAGCACGACGGGACCGGGACGCCCTGACGAAGCGATGTAGAAGGCTCTCGCCACAGCCCAGGGAATCTCCTCGGCTGTGCGGATTTGATAGGACCACTTGGTGATAGGCTGGGTGATGCCGAGCACGTCGGTCTCCTGAAAGGCGTCAGAGCCGAGGGAAGTCACTCCGACCTGGCCGGTGATGACCACCAGTGGTGTGCAGTCGACATTGGCGTCTGCTATGCCGGTGATAACATTGGTGGCGGCGGGACCTGACGTGACAGTCACGACCCCCACACGTCCCGATGCCCGCGCATAACCCTGCGCGGCGTGAATCGCACCCTGCTCGTGGCGGGTGAGTATGTGGTTTAGTCTGCCTTGAAAATCAAACAGTTTGTCATAAAAAGGCATTATCTGGCCTCCGGGATAGCCGAAGAGTGTGTCCACACCCTCCTCTATCAGCGCGCGGCACACTGCCTCGGCTCCTGTTATACGTTCACTCATATAAAATCAGGGGTATATATGGTAATACTTTATTGTGTGTAGCTTCGTTGTTGCCATCAGTCCTTGAGGTCGCGGACACCTCCCTTGTCAGCCGAAGTCACCATTGCTGCATAGGCGCGCAGTGCCTGTGATACCTTCCTATCCCTGTCGCGGGCTGTGAAGGCCTTTGAACCGTGGGCTTCCTCCTCGCGGCGGCGCGCTGCAAGCTCCTCGTCGGTGAGCCTTACGTTGATACTGCGGGCGGGGATGTCGATTTCGATGATGTCGCCGTCGCGGACAAGTCCGATATTGCCTCCGTTGGCCGCCTCGGGTGAGATGTGGCCGATTGAGAGACCCGATGTGCCACCTGAGAAGCGTCCGTCGGTGATGAGCGCGCACTCCTTGCCGAGGTGCTTGCTCTTGATGTATGAAGTGGGGTAGAGCATTTCCTGCATACCCGGACCTCCCTTGGGACCCTCGAAGGTGATGACGACGACGTCGCCGCTCTTCACCTGGTCACGCAGGATTCCTTCGACGGCCGCCTCCTGCGAGGTAAACACCTTCGCCGGGCCGCTGAAGCGGAATATGCTTTCGTCGACACCGGCAGTCTTCACGACGCAGCCGTCGAGCGCGATGTTGCCCTTAAGCACTGCGAGTCCGCCGTCCTTGACGTAGGCATGTTCGATGTCGCGTATGCACCCCTTGCTGCGGTCGGTGTCGAGCTCGCTGTAGTAGCTCATCTGCTTGCCAAGCTCGGTGGTGCGCTTCAGGCCGGGAGCGCTTTTCCAAAGCTCGTCGGCATGGGCGTCGAATTTCTTTCCGCCCACAGCGTAGCGCTCCATAGCCTCCGCGAGGGTCATGCCGTCGACGCGCTTCACGCTGCCATCCACCAGACCGGCGTCGGCCAGAATTTTCATTATTGAGAGGATGCCGCCTGCGCGGTTGACATCCTGGATATGGTAGTGCGAGTTGGGTGCAACCTTGCAGAGCACCGGGGTGTGGCGCGAGAGCTTGTCTATGTCATCCATCGTGAAGTCGGCGCCTGCCTCGTGGGCCACGGCGAGAAGGTGGAGCACCGTGTTGGTCGATCCACCCATAGCTATGTCGAGCGTCATGGCGTTGAGCATGGCCTGGCGGGTGGCTATGTTGCGCGGCAGCACGCTTTCGTCGCCGTCGCGGTAGTAGGCATAGGTGTTGCGCACAATCATCTCAGCGGCCTTCTTGAAGAGTTGGAGGCGGTTGATGTGGGTCGCAACGACTGTTCCGTTTCCAGGAAGCGCGAGGCCGATAGCCTCGTTGAGCGAGTTCATCGAGTTGGCCGTAAACATCCCTGAGCAGGAGCCGCAGGTCGGACAGCCCTTGCGTTCAAGCTCCACGACAGCTTCGTCGCTGACGGTCGAGTCGGCGGCGTCAATCATGATGTCGATGAGGTCGACGGCGCGGCCCTCCACTTCTCCGGCTTCCATCGGGCCGCCTGATACGAATATTGCGGGAATGTTGAGGCGCATCGCGGCCATGAGCATGCCGGGGGTAACCTTGTCGCAGTTGGAGATGCACACCATCGCGTCGGCCTTGTGGGCGTTGACCATATATTCGATTGAATCAGCAATCATGTCGCGCGACGGGAGGGAGTAAAGCATGCCGTCATGCCCCATAGCAATACCGTCGTCAATGGCGATTGTGTTGAATTCGGCTGCGAAGCATCCCTGCTTCTCGATTTCATCCTTGACTATCTGTCCTATCTCATGCAAGTGGGTATGACCGGGGACGAATTGCGTGAAAGAGTTGACAACCGCTATAATCGGTTTGCCGAACTGTTCTTCCTTCATGCCGTTGGCGCGCCAGAGTGCACGGGCACCTGCCATTCGACGTCCTTCTGTACTTGCTGCGCTTCTAAGTGGGAAACTCATAATGATTCGAACCTATGAATTTGTTAAAATTATCCGCAAAAATACGATAATATGTTGTAAAACACAAAAAAATATGATATAATTTTAAATCCACCCTGCCAAATGCCAAATATCTGACATAAAAAGTCACCGAAGGATAAAAAATCCTTCGGTGACTCCCACAAAAGTAGCCCATAGGAGAATCGAACTCCTCTTTCAAGAATGAAAATCTTGCGTCCTAGCCGATAGACGAATGGGCCGCTTCCTTAACCAAGACAGCTTGTCGGAAAAATCTTCAGACGCCTTCCTCTTTTATCAGGCAGCGAGCTTGGCGATGTGGTGTGCAAGCTTGCTCTTGAGGTTGGCAGCTTTGTTCTTAGAGATTGCCTTCTTAGAAGCGAGACGGTCAAGCATCGCGCCTACCTTGCGGAAAGCTGCTTCAGCCTCGGCCTTGTCAGTCAGTTTGCGAAGATTGCGCACGGCGTTGCGGGCAGTCTTTGCGTAGTAACGGTTGCGAAGTCTGCGTGATTCGATCTGACGAATTCTCTTCAGTGATGATTTATGATTTGCCATCGGTTAATTTTAAGTTTTTTCTTGATTAAGTCTTTGTTTTGTAGCCCATAGGAGAATCGAACTCCTCTTTCAAGAATGAAAATCTTGCGTCCTAGCCGATAGACGAATGGGCCTTTGCAAAAGCGATTGCAAAGTTAGGCACTATATTTTGTTTGTGCAAATATTTTAAGAAATTTTTAGGTTTTCTCCCTTTTTCTGCCTACATTTGCACTCATAAAGTCAGATGGCCTTTAAACCCCAACCTTCAACCCTAAACCATCCTATATAATAAGGTGGTGAAATCCGATTTATTGTAATCACACAATTATTATTTATAAATTCATCCAATCATTAAAATTAAGTTTTAGTATGAAAAAGTGTTTTGCATCCCTCGTTCTCAGTCTTGTCGCCATGCTGACAGGCGCTGAGGCTATGGGGCAGTGTTGCTTCACAAAGCGCCTTGGAATCTTCAACCACCTCGGTGTGGGCGTAGGCGTTGGTTCTACAGGTATCAGTGCCGAACTTGCCACTCCGATTACTCGCTTCGTGGCCCTTCGCGCAGGTCTCCACTTTATGCCGGGTATCACTTTCAACACCGATGTTGATGCAAGCTATGATCCCGTGGCTGCCGGAATTCCGGGTGCCAATCCCGGCCTCCAGTACACGACTGTGGATGTCGAAGGTGACCTCGGGCGCTCGCCCCAGGGTTCGGTGATTTTCAATGTATATCCCTTCCCTTCGGGCTCATTCTTCATTGCTGCAGGTGCTTTCTTCGGCTCTGACAAGCTATTGAAAATCAAAGGACACAGCGATGACCTTGCCGGTCTCAACGGCTCGATTGAGGTAGGTGACTACAACATTCCTATCGACAAGGACGGTAACGTCCGTGGCGGTCTAAAAGTGAAGGGTTTCCGTCCCTATCTCGGACTCGGCTGGGGTCGTGCCATACCTCGCCGACTGCTCAACTTCAACGTGGAGCTTGGAGCCCAGTTCCAGGGTAAGCCCCAGGTATATTCAGAAACTGGCGACCTTGAAGACCTTGCAAACAAGAGTGAGGAGAATGACTTCCACGACGT
The DNA here is from genome assembly GCA_910586665.1 of uncultured Duncaniella sp. Taxonomy (GTDB): domain Bacteria; phylum Bacteroidota; class Bacteroidia; order Bacteroidales; family Muribaculaceae; genus Duncaniella. Next base: position 71,449 of record CAJUIX010000007.1, on the reverse strand, counting down.
CATCAAATATCTCAAGGTCTATCCCACGCTCACCTTCCGTCTCACTGGCAAGATTTTCTAATCCACGCTGCCAATAAATGGAGGGCTGACTGCCTATGAATCTGCATCTCGTGGCTCTCAAGACCACAAAGTATAGCGACACCCGCACCATCCTCAGCGCCTATAGCCGCGAGTATGGGCGGGTGTCCTTTACCTTGCCAGCCGGTTCGGGGCGTGCTGCTGCGCGCATCCGCGCCCTCACGATGCCTCTCGGGGTTATAGAATGTGTGGGGGAGTGGCGCCCGGGCCGCGAGATTATGCCTATGCGCCAGCCCGTGCAGTCGATTGCGCTGACAACGCTCCATTCCGACCCTGTCAAGCAGATGCTGTCGATGTTTATCGCCGAACTGCTTGCCGCGGTGCTCCGTGAGAGTGATCCGGACCCTGCGCTATATGATTACATCGTGGCAGGGATCCGCATCCTCGATGAGGCCGATGCGCGCCGCACGGCCAACTTCCATATATGTTTTCTCTTTAATCTCGGTCGTCATCTCGGCATAGAGCCCGATGTCTCCACTTATTCCTTGGGCTCTGTCTTTGATATCGCCGACGGACGATGGCGTATGTCGGCGCCTGTCGCCGGAAGCTACCTGCCGCCTGATGAGGCCGATGTGGTCTACCGTCTTTCGCGTATGACTTTTGCCAACATGCACTGCTTCCGCTTCAATCGGTGCGAGCGCAATGCAATACTCGACGTTATAATGGACTATTACTCGACCCACTACGTCTCACTGCGCCGCCTGCACTCGCTCGACATACTAAGGACTATGTTATAATCTCCCCACCCGTCCCCCGGCCGCATCATGCGCTGCGGACATGTTGGGGCACCCGGTGGGATTTAAGCTCCTCGAGAGCGCGCCGGTGGGCCCGGTGTGTAAGGTAGCGGTTGACGAGCATGCCTGTCACGCTGACAGCTGCCACAAGTATTACAATGCCTAACCATAATAGTAGTGTGCGTTCATCAATAGGGGCCATAGTCTTGATTTTTGATGGGAGGATGAGTATTCGGTTGCAGTTGAAAGTTTTTAGATATAATCATAACGCCCCTCCACCCTCCGCGGTTTACCCCTGCCCGAAATTTCCTCCTTGCCTGAAGTGTGAATAGTGGCATTTTGAGAAATTTGCTATGCTTGTTTTGTTTTTTTGTTATACCGGCATCTCTGTATTATAGAAAATTGTTGTAACTTTGTAAATCAATAATATAAAGACTCTCTCTTATGGCACGACCAATTAAAGAAACCCCGATTTTATATGGCTCGGAAGGGCGCCAGTTTGAAGAGCGGATGCAGAATCCACCAAAAGTTTCATCAGAGAAACGCGCCCAGATTCGCAAATCCTATGAAACTGTCATGAAAATGATGGTAAACTAATCATGGGACTATGACTCGCGAAGAATTTCAAGAGCGTTGCAGTGTTCGCCGTCTTGATATCGGCGACCTTGTTGCTGCTTTCGATTGTGGTGATGATGACCTCAATGATTTCCTGATTAATGAGTCGGGATTATATCGTAATGCCTTACTTTCGGTGACTTATGTGGTAGAAGATAAAGAATCTGCGGACGTACTTGCTTATTTCAGCCTCTCAAATGATAAGATTTCAATATCTGATTTTGAGAGTAAGACCGAGTTCAATCGTTTTAGAAAACATAAATTTGTTAACGAAAAGCGCCTGAGGAGCTATCCTGCTATCAAAATCGGACGTCTTGCGATTGCAAGGAGGGCGCAGCATCAGTCAATCGGGACGTATCTCCTTGAATTCATTGAAGATTACTTCCTTGTGAATAACAAATCCGGGTGCAGATTTGTGACGGTTGACGCATATTTGGATGCTATCCCGTTCTATATCAAGAATAACTATCATTTTCTGAATAATGACGACGAGGATAGGTGTACGAGGGTTATGTACTTTGACCTTGCCTCTCTTTTATGATTTTTCCACATTATTTTTTGTGACTCTGAAATTTTTATTTGGAGATTATTGGAAAAGTTCTTACCTTTGTGCTCGCAAAATGCCAATGTTACGCATTTTCAATGTTCGGGGTGTAGCACAGTTGGCAGCGCGCCACGTTCGGGACGTGGAGGTCGGAAGTTCGAGTCTTCTCACCCCGACATAATTAAAACCCATACAAGGTTGCCGTTCTGCGGAGCAGCAACCTTGTATGATTAATGAGGGGATTCTTTAAAAATCCTCTAAAATACCGACTTATGCCGCATGTCGGGCAGGAGTTTTGGACTTTTTGTTTTGAATTCTGAAACTTTTTGCCTAACTTTGCGCAGTTTTTTCAAACAATATTGTCGTGGGAAAATTTTCAGAATTCCGTCTCCCCCTGAAAAACATTCCCGAAGGTGTTCAGGAGTTTGAATACCACCTCGGTAAGCAGTTTTTCGTAAACATGGAGAGCGCCGACATACATGACGCTGACCTGGCCGTCAAACTGACGGTGACACACAAGCACGATATCTACGATCTTGCTTTTCATGTCACCGGTACTGTCACGCTTATCTGTGACCGTTGTCTCGACGACCTGATTCAGCCAATCGACGCGACCTATGACATAGCGGTGAAGTATGGCGACGATTATTCAGAGACCGACGAGCTGCTCATCATCCCTGAGAGCGACAACTGGCTCAACGTCTCCTACATGATTTTCGACACAGCCTCGCTCGCGATTCCCGTCAAGCACGTCCACCCGCTCGGCAAGTGCAACCGCGCCATGAGCGCCCTCCTCCGAAAGCACCGCGCCACCAAGATTGACGACGAGGACGCCGAGCTGACCGACCAGCTCATGGACGAGATGGACACTATGGATTCAGCCCCCGACACCCCCGGAGAGTCTGAAGAAAAGCCGGCCGACTCCCGATGGGACGCCCTTCGGAAACTCGCCGACAAGGACTCGGAGCCATCAGCCGAGTAAGAAAATATAAGCTTAAATATATCACAGGCAAAACAATAAATAAAAATAATAAATCATGGCACATCCTAAACGCAAGCAATCTAAGACCCGCACAGCAAAGCGTCGTACTCATGACAAGGCTGTAGTCCCCACCCTCGCCCTCTGCCCCAACTGCGGTTCATGGCACCTCTATCACACCGTATGCGGTGAATGTGGCTACTATCGCGGCCGCATCGCAATCGAAAAGACGGCAGCTGTCTAAGGCTGAAGCGAACTGAAAATCTCGCGCGGCTCCGGCAGACTTGCGGGATGAATCGGGAGATTGGAAGTTACGTCAGGGCGCAAGCCCACAAATAGCTCTCTCCCCAACAGCTCCTTATTCTTTGGAGGATTCATCACCGGCGGGTCAGTCTGATTCGCGCATGGTTTTTATAGTAACCCGTCCTCCCTCTAATCTATTAAAGAAATTTTGCTATGCTTCATGCAAGAATTTCAGGACTCGCATCCTATGCCCCTGATGACGTGCTCGACAACGACATGCTCTCGAAAATGGTCGACACCAACGACGAGTGGATTACCACCCGTGTGGGCATCAAGGAGCGCCGAATCCTTCGCGAGCCGGGTAAAGGCTCTTCATATCTCGGCATCAAGGCTGTCGAGAAGCTTCTCGAGCGCACAGGCACAAAGCCCGAGGAGGTCGACCTGCTCATCTGTGCAACGTCGAACCCCGACTACCGCTTCCCCTCGACCGGATCGGTGATTGCTCACAATCTCGGTCTTAAAAACGCATATTCCTATGACATCCAGGCTGCATGCGCCGGCTTCCTTGTGGCTCTCGAGGACGGTTCGGCCTACATCCGCTCCGGCCTTCGCAAGAAGGTGGTAGTGGTGGCTGCCGAGAAGATGTCGTCAATGACCAACTATCAGGACCGCGCTACCTGTCCCCTCTTTGGCGACGGTGCAGGTGCAATGCTTCTCGAACCAACCGAGGAGCCGGTCGGCGTGATGGACGGCGTGTTCCATGTCGACGGCGAGGGTCTCGAACATCTTTGGATGCCTGCCGGCGGCTCTGTCCTCCCCGCATCCCACGAGACTGTAGACGCACAGCAGCACTTCGTCATCCAGGACGGGCGCAATGTCTACAAGAACGCTGTCACCGACATGCTCGAATCATCGCTCGAAGTGATGAAGCGCAACGATCTCACTGTCGACAACATCGATTGGTTCGTATCCCACCAGGCCAACCTCCGCATCATCGAGGCCGTAGGCTCCCGTCTGGGCATTGACAATGACAAGGTGCTCGTCAACATCGAGAAGTACGGCAACACTTCCGCCGCCTCCATCCCCCTCTGTCTCGACGAATACCAGGACCGCCTGAAGAAGGGCGACCGCCTTATCCTCACCGCCTTCGGTGCCGGCTTCACATGGGGCGCGATGTATATCATCTGGGACATCTAAGTCGGTCTGACTATGAATTTTTTAACAGAAATAGCATCTTTTCAGGTGCTATTTTTGTTTATATATGTATAGTCATCAAGAAACACAAACAAGAAAATTAGCTATATGGAACATAAAGCAGGATTTGTCAACATCGTAGGTAACCCTAACGTCGGAAAGTCCACGCTGATGAACGACCTCGTCGGCGAAAGAGTGAGCATCATTACCTCAAAGGCCCAGACCACCCGCCACCGCATCATGGGCATCGTCAACACACCTGAGTATCAGATTGTATTTTCCGATACCCCCGGAGTGCTCCAGCCTAAATACAAGCTTCAGGAGAGTATGCTCAATTTCAGCGAGGGTGCGCTCGTCGACGCCGATATCCTTATATACGTCACAGACGTCGTGGAGGATTCCTCGAAGAACGCCGACTTCCTCGCCAAGGTTGCCAAGGAGAAAATTCCCGTTTTGCTGGTAATCAACAAGATTGACCTCGTCAAGGAGCAGTCGCAACTCGAGGAGCTGACCGACCGTTGGCACACAATGCTCCCCAACGCGGAGATTTTCCCGATTTCAGCCCGAGAGGGCTTCAATGTCGACAATCTGCTCAAGCGCGTCGTAGAACTGCTCCCTGTCTCGGCTCCCTACTTCGGTAAGGACGCTCTGACCGACAAGCCTGCCCGTTTCTTCGTCACCGAGATTATCCGTGAGAAGATACTCACCAACTATGACAAGGAGATTCCCTATTCCGTGGAGGTCATAGTCGAAAAATTTGAGGAGAAGGAGAAGTCCATCCACATAATGGCTGTCATCTATGTCGAGCGTGACTCGCAGAAGGGCATCATCATAGGCCACCAGGGGGCTAAAATCAAAAAAATCGGTATCGAGGCCCGTAAGGACATCGAGAAATTCTTTGATAAGAGCGTCTTCCTCGAGCTTTTCGTCAAAGTCGAACCCAACTGGCGCAACCGCGAAAACAAGCTCCGCTCATTCGGCTACATGGAATAAGGCGTGAACATATGTTGCGACGTGCAACAAAATATATCGGCCTCGGAACCGGGTATTATCCCGCTTCCGAGGCCGTTTTTATTGTATAGCCTAAGCTTTATTTCAGTATCATGATTATTTCGAGGTCATGATTTGAAGCACGAGGCGGTCGGTCTCGTTCATGGCCTCGCGTCCGATTGAGGTCAGGTTGTGAATGGTAGCGTCGACATCCTCGCTCACGATGCCTTCGGTCGAGGTGACGCACTTGCCGTTCATGGCAAGCATGGCCGACATCATGGCTGTCGACACTCCTGAAGAAATCTTGAGCGCGCATGAAGGCTTGGCGCCGTCGCAAATCATGCCCGTGAGGTTGGCAACCATATTTTTAACAGCTGCACAGACCTCATCGAAGCCGCCCCCCATAAGATATACTATCGCGGCGGAAGCGCCGGTAGAGGCCACCACGCAGCCGCACAACGCCGACAGGCGACCGAGGCTCTGTTTGATATATATACTTGTGAGGTGGCTCAGGACGAGAGCACGCATTGTCTGCTCCTCCGAGGCCTCCATGTCAGCTGCGAAGCTCACCACAGGCATTGTTGCCGTGATGCCCTGGTTGCCGCTGCCGGAATTGGACATGACAGCCACAGGAGCGCCACCCATACGGGCGTCGCAGGCAGCGGATGTGTATGAAATCATGTGCTCCACCGGGGTGTCGCCGTAATATTTCAGTCCGCACTTGCGGATTGTCGAGCCCAAGGCATGTCCGTAGTCGCCTGCGAGAGCGGTGTTGGCGGCAGCAAGATTGAGCCTCTTGGCTTCCATGATGAATGAAATCTCCTCGACAGGGGTCTCCATTGCGAATTCATAGACCGTCGCGAGGTCAAGGACTATATCGTCGTCGGTCTCGGCCGAGTCGCCCGCGGCCTGCTCTTCGAGAAGGATTTCGCCGTTCTTCTGAAGGAGTATGAAATGGGTGTGCTCGCAGGAGATGACAGCGCGGGCGGTGCCACCCTCCTCGTCGCTGACTCTCACGTCGATATGCAGCTTCGATGGAGCCTTCTCATCGAGGCTGATAGTGATGCGTCCCTCGCTGATGTATCGGCGTCCGCGCTCCACAGCCTCCGGCGTCACGTCGCGCAGCACCTCCAGGCCATATTCCGACTTTCCGACGAGAGCTCCGAGAGCCATTGCGATAGGCAGACCGATCATTCCCGTCCCGGGGATGCCGACACCCATAGCGTTTTTGAGCATATTGCTGCTCAGGGCGACCTCGATTTTTGCGGGGAGGGAGCCGAGAAGCTCTGTGGCACGCGCCACGCAGAGAGCCACGGCGACGGGTTCCGTACAGCCGATTGCGGGAACAATCTCCCGCTTCATCAGGGCTATGATTTTTTCTCTCTTTGACTCACTAAGCATTGTTCCGTGATTTAAGATATTAGATATATGGTTATTTTCGGCAAAGTTACACCATTTGTCGCTGTCAAGCAAACAGCCCCGTAAAATTAACGCATAAATTTATTACAGTATCGTAAAAATATATGAAAATTGCATATACGACACGAAGCCGCGTCAGATTATGACACGGCCTCGCGGCATATTGAGATTGGTGTAACGTGCTGATTATTAAATCCAGCGGACAAATGCGAAGTCCTGACGGTGGGGCAGGAGCGGATTGTTCGGGTAGAGACGGTAGCTGTAGCGGAACACTCCCGGGTCACGGAGCTTGTCGGTGAGCTGGAAGTTCACAATCTGGCCCTCCTTCGAGACAACCTTGAAGGGCATGGAGCCGATGCGTGACTCCTGATTGTCGTGCACCTTGTCGATGACCAGCTCGAGGCCGAGGTCGTCGGCGAGGCCGTTGGCGTCAATCTTGATGTTGACTGTAAACAGTTCGCCGCTGCAGTTGTTCTGGCTAAAGTCCTTGTCGGTGTTGACTTCGAGCACTTTGATGCCGTCCCATGCGGAGGCCACTTTTTCCTTCCAGGCGGCGATTTCCTTGGCCACCTTGCCGCCGTTGGCCGAAAGCTTGTCAAAGCGCTTTGCCTCGGGCTCGTAGAAGCGGCTGATATAGTCCTCAATCATGCGCTGCATGGTGTACTGGGGAGCGATGTGGCCGATTGAGCGCTTGATATACTGAATCCACTCGGGAGAGTAGCCCTTTGAGTTCTTGGCGAAGTAAAGCGGGATAATCTCGTTCTCGAGCATCGAATAGATAGTGGCGGCGTCGAGCTTGTCCTGCTGGCCCTGGTCGGTGAATGTGCGTTTGTCGGTGAGGGCCCAGCCTGCCTTCTCGTCGAGGCGGTAGCCTTCATACCACCAGCCGTCGAGGACTGAGAAGTTGAGCACGCCGTTCATCTCGGCCTTCTCGCCCGATGTGCCGGAAGCCTCGAGAGGACGGGTCGGGGTGTTGAGCCAGATGTCGACGCCGGTGACGAGGCGCTTGGCCACAATCATGTTGTAGTCCTCGAGGAAGATAATCTTGCCCTGGAACTGCGGCATACGCGAGATTTCGGTGATGCGCTTGATGAGGCCCTGGCCGGCGCCGTCGGCGGGGTGAGCCTTGCCGGAGAAGATGAACTGTACGGGGAACTGCTCGTTGTTGACGATGCGTGCGAGACGGTCGAGGTCTGTGAAGAGCAGGTGTGCGCGCTTATAAGTGGCGAAGCGGCGGGCGAAACCGATGATGAGGGCGTTGGGGTTGATGCGCTCGAGGATTTTAATCACGGCTGAGGGGTCGCCCTGGTTGGCGAGCCACTTGGCCTTGAAGTCGCGCTTGACGAAGTTGATGAATTTGTTTTTCATCATTGTGCGCATATTCCAGATTTCCTCGTCTTTGGCCTTGAAGATGCCTTCCCAAGCCTTTGGGTCGCTCTGGTGGTCAAAAATCTGTGCGCCGAGTTTCTCGGTGTAGAAGGCCTTCCACTCGCTTGCGGCCCAGGTGGGCATGTGGACGCCGTTGGTGACGTAGCCGACGTGGCTCTCCTCCCAGGAGTAGCCCTTCCATACGCCTGCGAACATCTTCTTCGACACTTCGCCGTGGAGCCAGCTGACACCGTTGGCCTCCTGGCAGGTGTTGAGGGCGAACACGCTCATGGAGAAGCGGTCCTGGCTGTCTGGGTTCTCGCGACCCATGTTCATGAGGTCGTGCCATGAAATGCCGAGGCGGCCGGGGAATTCGTTGAGGTACTTGTGGGCGAGACCCTCGTCGAAATAGTCGTGGCCGGCGGGGACGGGGGTGTGGACGGTGTAGAGGCTCGACGAGCGCACAAGCTCGAGGGCTGTATTGAAATCAAGGCCATTCTCGACATAGTCGACGAGGCGCTGGAGGTTGAGGAGCGCAGCGTGGCCTTCGTTTGCGTGATAGATAGTATGGTGTATGCCGAGCTTCTTGAGGGCGAGGACACCGCCGATGCCGAGGAGGTATTCCTGCTTGATGCGGTTCTCCCAGTCACCGCCGTAGAGCTGGTGGGTGATGGGGCGGTCAAACTCGCTGTTCATGTCGAAGTCGGTGTCGAGCAGGTAAAGTTTCATGCGGCCGACGTTGACACGCCAGATGTGGCTGTAGATGATGCGTCCGGGGAAGGGGACTTCGAGGATGAGGGGGTGGCCGTTGCCGTCAGTGACCTGCTCGATAGGGAGCTGGTTGAAGTTCTGGGGCTCGTAGTTGGCAATCTGCTGTCCGTCCACGCTGAGCGACTGTGTGAAGTAGCCGTAGCGGTAGAGGAAGCCTATAGCGGTCATGTCGACGCAGCTGTCTGAAGCCTCCTTGATATAGTCGCCGGCGAGGACGCCGAGACCGCCTGAGTAGATTTTGAGGCAGTTGCAGAGGCCGTATTCCATAGAGAAGTATGACACCGAGGGGATGTCCTTGCGCATGGGCTTTGACATGTAGTCGTTAAACATGTCGAAGACAATCTTGATGCGCTCCATGAGTTCGGCGTCCTTCATGATTTCGTCGAGACGCTCGGTCGAGAGCTGCTGGAGAAGCATCACGGGGTTCTCGCCTGTGGCGCGCCATAGGTCGGCGTCGAGGTCGCGGAAGAGGTTTTTGGCTGCACTGTTCCAAACCCACCACAGGTTGCGTGACAGTGTCTCAAGTGGTTTCAATGCCTCGGGGAGTACGGATTTGACAGTGATGTCGCGCCATACGGGGGCATTAGTCTTGCTTACGGGCAGTTTCATAATGATATAAAATTATGTTTCTTATTTCTCTGTGTAAGTTGGATGATATTAAGAGAGTGTTACTTGTGTGCTGGTGCGTTTTCGAGCCTCATGCGCTCGTCGGTCTTCTCGAGGGCGTCTGCGTAGGCCTCCTCGTAATATTTGATAAATTTCGACCATGCCGCTTCGCCGGCGGTGTGCATCGCAGCCTTGCTTATCTTTTTGGCCTCCTTGGGTGAGACACAGTTGAGATACTCGATTGAGTGGGCGATGCTTTCGACGACGCCGGAATAGTTGGAGTCACCGCGTCCGATGACGTTGACACCACACTCGTCAAAGTAGTTCTCGCTTGTGCGGAGCACCCACTGGCCGAAGCCTGAAAGCGAGGTGGTGATTGTCGGGACGCCGAAGGCAATACTTTCAAGAGGGGTGTAGCCCCACGGCTCGTAGTACGATGCGAAGACTGTGGCGTCCGCTCCGGGGAGGATGTCGTAGTAGTCGAGGTTGAAGATGCCGTCGTCACCGTTAAGGTAGCAGGGGACGTAGATGACCGTGACCCTGGGATCGTTGTCGGCGAAGCCGAGCTGGTGGATGCGGCAGTTGACCGCGTCGCTGTCGGGGTTGTTGAGCCAGTGGGTGAGCACCGGGTCGTTGAGCGGCACCTCGGAGTTGATATACGGATGGTCGTTCATGGATGCGAGGCGCTCGCGCAGGTCGGCGCGGGCTTCCTTGGGCCATGCGGGCACCATGACAAAGGCGAGGATGTTGCGGCAGAGGCGGTGGTTGCGCAGCGTGGCGCAGACGTCGAGATAGAGGTCGAGACCCTTGTTTCGATACTCGCAACGCCCGCTGGTGATGACGACGAAGGTGTTGTCGTCAAAGACCTTGCCTGTGAGGGCGGAGGCCGCTGTGAGCATACGCTCGCGGGCAGCCTTGCGTGCGGCGGGGAACTTTGCCGCAGATGGCACGAAATTTTTCTCGAAGCCGTTGGGGGTCACCACTGTCGGGCGGCGCTCCAGGAGCTGCTCGCACTCTTCGGCCGTGATGTCGCTGACGGTCGTGAAGGCGTCGGCTGCATGGGCGGCGCACTTTTCGAGTGAGTGCTTTGCCTCCATGTTGAGCTCGCGGGCCATCTGGTCGCCGTTGTAGCCCTTGAGATAGTCATAGAGGGGCTTGTTGTTGCCGCAGATGCTGCGGCCTATGCTGGTGGCGTGGGTAGTGAAGACCGTTGCAACCTGCGGGAGTTTCCATTTGACATAAAGGAGTCCCATGCCGGTGGTCCACTCGTCGAAGTGGGCCACGATGTTGCTGCGATGCTTCTTTGAAATGCGGCCTGTCGGGGTCAGCTTTGCGCCGAAGCCGGAGGCTATGATTGATTCGATTACTATACCGGCGGCATGGCCGAAGGCGCAGCCCTCGTCATAGTCGCCGTAGGCGTGGAGGGAGTCAACGCCGAAGCGCTGCCACATCTCTCCGTAGAACTCATCCTTTACGGCATACATGCCGTCAAACTTTACAAGCACTGCGATAGGGCGTCCCGGGATATCCCAGCGACCCACTCTGACGCTTACGCCTTCGGGGAGCCTGGCGCTCTGCGCCCACTCCGAGAGGCCTGCGACTTTTGTCTCTGTGAACCAGGGTGAGGGATTCTCCGCTGTCCACACGTCGGGGCCGATGAAGATAGTCTTGTCGGCATAGAGTTTCTGCAATGTTTTTGCCTTGGTCGACAAGACGGTGTAAATCCCGCCAATCTTGTTACAGACCTCCCAGCTTACCTCAAACAAGAGGTCGAGACGGGGGGTAGCAGGTATTGTGTCCGTCATTCTTCTTAGATATTAATATTTTTCGAGGTGCAAAGGTAAGCATTTTTTTGTAAATATCAGCAAGATACAATAAAAATGACACCGTTTTTGTTACTTCGGGCTTTTCTTGTTAATTTTGCGAAGTGCTTTGGAGCACGCGGAATCACGAAAAATCATCACAAATATTTATTTATATTATTGACCATGAAAAAATCAATTCTCGCACTATTGATTATGTGCGCGTTAGGCGCGGGCTGCGGTGACGCGGCGGCGCAGCAGTTGTCGGCTAAGGAAAAGGAGGCGCTCAGGGCTAAGGAATCGGCCAAGGCGTGGGCGGAGCTTTATCCCGAGGTGGAAAAGAACATCAAGGCCCCGACTTTCCGCGACAAGGACTATCCTCTGTTCAAATACGGCAAGAAGTCCGATACCAAGGGCTATCTTTACACCGAACTCATCAACAAGGTGATTGACCGCTGCTCGCGCGAGGGTGGCGGCAGGGTCATAATCCCGGCCGGAACCTGGCTCACAGGTCCTGTCACTCTCAAGAGCAATGTCAACCTTCATCTCGAGGAGGGAGCGACACTGCTTTTCACTTCGGATCTTAAGGAATATCCCGTCGTGCGCACTCGCTGGGAGGGTGTCGACTGCTATAATTACCAGCCGATGGTCTATGCCTACCAGCAGGAGAATATTGCCATCACCGGCAAGGGCACTCTTGACGGCGGTGGCGACAGGACCAACTGGTGGGCCATGTGTGGTGCTCCCCATTTCGGCTGGAAGGAGGGTATGATTTCCCAAAAGATAGGGCGTCCGATTCTCCTGGAGTGGAATGAGAAGGGTGTGCCCGTGGAGCAGCGCCGCCTCGGTGACGGCTACGGCATGCGTGTGCAGCTCGTCAACCCGATGGAGTGCAAGAATGTGCTCATCGAGGGTGTGACCATGCTCCGTGCACCTTTCTGGGTGATGCATCCCGCGCTGTGCGACAATGTGATTGTGCGCAACGTGCATGTACAGAACGAGGGTCCCAACGGTGACGGCTGTGACCCTGACGCCTGCAAGAATGTGCTTATCGAGGGCTGTTATTTCGATACGGGCGACGACTGTATCGCAATCAAGAGCGGTCGTAACCGCGACGGGCGCGACGGACGTCCTTCGGAAAACATCATCGTGCGTAACTGTCAGATGAAGAACGGCCACGGCGGCGTGGTAATTGGCAGCGAGATTTCGGGCGGCTACCGCAATCTCTTTGTCGAGAACTGCAAGATGGACTCTCCGCTGCTTGACCGAGTGATACGCATCAAGACGAGCAACTGCCGCGGCGGTATCATTGAGAATGTCTATGTGCGCAACGTCGAAGTGGGCCAGTGTAAGGAGGCCGTGTTGAAAATCAATCTTATCTATGACCAGAAGGAGATTTGCCAGAGGGCCTATCCGCCGGTGGTGCGCAATGTCTATCTCGACAACGTGAATTGCAAGAAGAGTCAGTATGGTGTAAGGATTGACGCTTACGATGACTGCTGCAACGTATATAATGTCGAGGTGAAGAATTCGACATTCGACGGTGTGGAGAAGGGTGCGCTGCTGCTCAACGGGCAGGCTGCAGATCTCCGTTTCCCGAACCTGAGTATCAACGGAGCAAGGATGCAGTGATTGATTTCTCAAAAAATAGGGCCGGCTGCTCGCTTCGAAAGGGGGCAGCCGGCTCTGTTTTTTGATTTTGGGTAGAGTCTTTAAGGTCCTTAAGGTTCTTAGAGACCTTACCTGACCAGGTAGACTCCGAATGTTTTGGCGGGGATGGTGATGGGGAGGATGTTGGCGCCGTTCTTGAGTGTGAGTGTCATCTCACGGGGTATAATGCGGTCAGGGTGCTCGATGGTGTTGTCGAGGAGAAGAGGATTAGAATCGTCGGTTGTTGATAGGTTGGCAGCGGATGACTCAGTGTTGAGGATGATTGCTCGTGCGGTGGTGAGAGGTTTGTTGGTTTTGAGCCCTTCAAAGCGAAGATTTATTTGTGACGGAGCGTCGGAGGTGTTGGCTACCTTGACAATGTAGCCGCCGGTGGAAGAGTCAGTGACGGCGGAGGCATAAAGGCCGTTCTGCCCGGTGACGGGACGCCCTTCGAGGGTGAGAGTGAGGACGCGTGAGCCTTTGTAGGTGGAGTAGAGTTGCTGTACATAGTAGCTCGCGGTGGCCACGGAGTTGAGGTTGTCAAACCATATCATGTCGGGACGCCACTGCCAGCCTTCGACATGGGCGAAAAGCGGGGCATAGGTGGCCATGTGGACTATGTCGGCATTGCGCTCGAGGCCGGTCATGAAGGCCGCTTCCATGAGTGAGGCGTTGAAATGATTGTATTTGCGCCCCTTGCCGTGGCAGGCATACTCTCCGGCGAAGACCTTGGGGCCTTTGCGGTCGTATGAGTCATAGCGGGCGGCCTGGGTGAGGAAGAATTCTTCGGGGCAGTAGTAGTGCTCGTCGACGAGGTCGGCTCTGAGGCGCTTCATCTCAGGCCAAAGGTAGTCAAACTTGTCGCCGGAGGCCGAGGGGCCGGCTGAGCCTACAATCTTTATGTCAGGGTAGCGCTTGCGGATGGCTTTGACGAATGGCTCGAGGCGCTCGGGGAATTCGGGACCCCACTGTTCGTTGCCGATAGCGATGAATTTGAGATTGAAGGGCGCGGGGTGACCCATGCCGGCACGCAACTGTCCCCATTTGGTCGACGTGTCGCCGTTGGCGAACTCGATGAGGTCAAGAGCGTCGTCAATGTAGGGCTGGAGGGAGTCGACGGGGACGTGGGCCTTCATGTCGCCGTTCTGAAACTGGCAGGCGAGGCCGACGCTGAGCACCGGGAGCGGCTCGGCACCGATTTCTTCGGCCAGGAGGAAGTATTCATAGAATCCGAGGCCGTAGCTCTGGTAATAGTCGGGGAAGTAACGGTGGCGGAATGTGTAGTGCCAGCGGTTCTCGTTGAGAGGGCGGTTCTCGACGGGGCCTACGCTGTTTTTCCATTGGTAGCGGGTCGGTAGGTCGGTGCCTTCGACTATACAGCCGCCGGGGAAGCGGAGCAGACCGGGATGGATGTCGGCGAGCTTTTGGGCGAGGTCCTTGCGGAGGCCGTTCTCATGCCCTTTCCAGGTGTCGACAGGGAAGAGGGAGATGTGTTCGAGGTCGCAGCCCTCGGAAGAGTCGAGGAAGACCCTCAGCCGCCCTTTGGCAACGGTCTCGGAGGGACGGAGGTTGACGGTGTAGCGGCGCCACTGGTCGGAATCAATCGTGATGCTCTGCGAGGCCATGACCTGTGTCTCCCCCATAGATGCGGGGTCGGCAAGTTCCACCCTGATTTTCGATGGGCGGGATGTGGCTGAACGCGCCCAGACGCTGAAGCGGTAGTCCTCCCCCTGGCGGAAGGCCACGCCGAAGAAGCCCTCGTTGCTGAGGCCTGTAGATTTGTGGGGATGGTCGGCGGGAAGGAGGCTGACATAGTGCGGGTTGCGCTCGAAGGGACCGTCGGTGCGGACTTTGACGTCGCCGAAGCTCTCCCAGCCCATGAGGGGCTGCGGGAATTCAAATGAGCGGTTCTTGACCATTTCGGCATAGAGGCCACCGTCAGCGGCATAGTTGATGTCCTCGAAGAAGAGGCCGTACATGGTTGGCTGTATCTCGGCACCTGGTTTGTCGGTGCGGATTACGAATTCCTCGGCTGTCGCGGCGGCGGATGCCGTTAGTATGGCGGTGCTGAGGAGGGCTGCTCTGAGTTTCATGATTGACTTGGGGGATTAGCTGAGTAATGTGATACGCAAAGATACGCATTTTCAAGCAAAAATATGGCCGCCCGGCGCTTTTCTCAATAGAAAAGACAGCCGGGCGGCACTCAGATTGAAATAAAGGGAATATTTTTGTTTTAAGGGGGCGGGTTTATGGTTTAGATAAGTGTTTGGGATGAAGGTATTCTCTAAACCTTAAACCTAAACCTTAAACTATTTTACAGTTGCCGTATACGGTATTGTGCTGAGGTCGAGGACGATGGTCACTGCGCCGGTCTTGGGGGCGGGGATGTTGTCACCCTTGAAGGTGATGTTGTCCAAGGTGCCGCCGAAGTCGATGTCCCAGGCGTTGTTGGCACGGAACTTGAATGTTCCCTCCTTGAGAGTCGTGGTGAGTGTCCATGTGAGGAAGTCCTCTGAGGGGGTCATGGCAGTCTCTGCATCCCAGCCGCCTTCGGTCGCGTCGCCGATGATGGCGAGTGAATTGATGGCAGCGGTGGTGTAGGTGAGGGCGACGATGTCGGCCGAGCACCAGTAGAGACCGTTGGTGAGAGGTGTTCCGTCAGGCGCCACGTTCATGTTGCCGGCACTGCCGTCGGTGGTAAGCTTGCCCGGTTCGAGGAAGCCGAAGTTGGTGTGGTTCCAGTCGGGAGCGGAGGTGAACTTGAATTCGCCGTCGATATGGACGAAGCCCTGGTAGTACTTATAGTTGTCGGTGTAGAGCATCTGTGATGCGCCGGGTGTCCAGTTGTTGGAGGGACCGGGAGTCCAGAGGTTGGGAATGGCAAGTTCAATCTTGTAGCTGTAGAGGCCATCCTCGTCGGGACGGACATTGACAGTGAAGAGGTGGTTGTTGCTCTCGCTGACGACACCCCATACGCCGGTTGATTCATATTCCTTGAGGTAGCCGTTGGCGTCACCCGCAAGCTCGGCGTCGGAGGGAGCGAGCACGAGGCCCGAACCTGCTGCGAGGGTTGATGCGGGAACTACCGCCCACTCATAGCCGGCGGCAGCCTGGTCGCCGGTTATGTCGACAACGCAGGAGAACACGGGGTCATCGTATGGGCTGATGCCGCTGTTGGTCATCCTGACGGCAGAGGCAGCGTCGAGCGAGCCGCCGGTGCAGGTGCCGACGAGATAGTAGGTCTCTTCAGCGGTGAAGCCGGGGTTGAAGGGCTTGATAGAGGCCTTCATGGGGCAGTAGAACACGTCGGAACCGCCGAGACGGACCTGCTCGTTGTTGGCAGCCTTGACCGCATAAGCCTTGAAACGGATGTTGACATCCTTGGCAGCGGGGTCGAGGGTGTTGAGGACGCCGCGGAAGCCTGCATCGAGGTCGTCAGGGTCAGCGGTGAGGATCTTCTCGGAGAGGGTGACGGGGAATTCGAATGGGTTGGCGAAGTTGTCGGAAGCCGACATCTGGCCTACGAACTTAAGGTCGTAGCCGGGGAGGGAGTCAACGGCTGTAATCTCGGCCAGGGGCACGAAGGTGTCGGCATCGTTGGCCTCGACGAGGTTGACTGTGCCGCTGACAGCCGACGCGAGCGTGAGGCTGGCGCTTTCAAATACAGGCTCCTGGGGATTTGACTGGCCCGGAGGGTTGGGGAAGTCAAAATCGTTGTCGCAGGCCGTGAATCCCAGACCCAGAGCCATCATAAGCATTAAAGATATATGTTTCATATCGTTGTTAAGGTCTTAATGTTTTTTTATCCTTGTCCGATTGTTGCAGGGACGCCGCGGTGCGGTGCCGTTGGCGGACGCGCGGCACGCAGCGTCCCCGTAAATCGGATTGGTGCTTAGATTATTCAACCGTTGAGAAATCGACAGTCATATTGTTGGTGTCAACAACCATCTTCATCTTGCCGCCGGTCCATGCGGGGAACTTCCAGCTACCCTTGCCGCTTACGCATGCTCCGGCATAGTTGCCGTCTGTCATGGCTACTTCGACAGGATTGTCGTCAGTCTGAGAGCCGATAGAGCCCTTGTCCCAGTTGCCGAGCTCGGAGTAGAAGCGGAAGGTCGCCTTACCTTCGGCTATATCGAAGGTGCCGGTGTAGATGCCGTTGCTGTCATAGTCATAGAGCTTGTAGTTGGCGTAGATTTCGGTAGCGTTGTCAGCATCAACCGACCATGCGGAACAGTCGCCCACGAGGTAGATGAAGTTCATCTTGGAGAAGTCGTAGTTGCCCTTCTGAGCGAGGATTGTGACGGTGCTGTTGTCGGGATCGTCGACATTGTAGTTGCTGAGGTTGACAGTGAAGGTGACGAATCCGCCTTCCCATGTCGCGGGAGTGCACCAGTTGCCCTGGCCGCCGGCCACGGGGTCGAGCTGTACGCCGTCCTTGGTGGGATCAAACTCCTTGTTGACGCTGCCGTCGGTAGAAGAACCGATAGAGCCCTTGCCCCAGTCACCGAGCTGGGTGTAGAAGCGGAAGTTCTTTGAGCCTGCGGGGATGTCGAAGGCGCCGACATAGATATTGGTATCCTTGCCGGTCTCGACGAGTGTCCAGTCAGCATATGCTGCTGCTGCGTCATCGTTGCCGACATTCCAACCTGATACGTCGCCTACCCAGTAGATTACGCGTCCACCCTCGGGATAGGGATTGTAGAGCTGCACGGCTTCAAGGACGATATTGTTGGACACACACTCACTGTTGGGGAAGCCGGTGATCCAGGCGTGGGCACGCATGGTCACCTTGACAGGCTCTACTCCCTCTTCAGGCCATTCGGCAAAGCCTGTGATGCCTTTGAGCTGGCAGAGAGCCTCGTCGAGCGCCTTGGCGTCGAGTGCAATCTGAGCCTGGGTCGGGGCTTTCGGAGTGAGAGTCTTATAGTTTGCCTCCTGGCCTTCGGCTGCCTCCACGAATGAGTCGTCAAGGGTGACGTCGATTGAGTAGTTAGTCTGGGTTGCAACTCCGTAGTCGGGTTGGGAGGTAGTGAGTTCCACAGCCGAGCTGCTCTCAAGAATATAGAGCTGGTTGGCCATCGGGGGAGTGTTGAGCACGAAGGTCGCGGGCTCCGGATTGTGGTAAACCGGCTCTTTGTCGGCCTCACATGAGGTGAAGCCGAGTGACGCTACCGCAAGAGATGCTAAAATATATAACTTTTTCATTGATAGAATCATGTTAAAGGATTAGTAGTCGGGATTCTGACCGAGAGTTGCGACGAACTGGGTCGGGATGCAGTAGATGTTGCGATAAGCGGGTACGTTGGCGCCGTTGGCGTTGTTGCCTTTCCAGCTCCAGTTGTAATCCGAGCCGGCAAATTTGCCGAAGCGGACGAGGTCGGAGCGGCGGTGACCCTCCCAGTAAAGCTCGCACATACGCTCTTTGAGGATATTTTCAGCGGTGAGATTGGCAACGCCGGTGAGACCTGCGCGCTGGCGCACGCGGTTCATCATCTCGAGTCCGTTGCAGCCCTGAGCGCCGTTAAGCTCGCACTCTGCAAGCATCAGGTAGACGTCGGCGAGGCGGAAGAGGGGGAAGTCGGTCGGATTGAAGATAGTGTTGCAGTAGGGGGCGTCCTGAAGCTCGTTCTTGTAGTCAGTCTCGGGTGTGTAGACGAACTTCACACACATGTAGCCCTGGGACTTGTCGCCGAGATTCTCGATAGTCTCGGTGTAGTCACCCTCGTAGATGAGGCGGCGCTGGTCGTTGTCAGCAAGGGCCTCGGAGAGTTCCTGGCGCACGCAGGGACCTTCCCAGCCGGAGACAGCGAGACCGAGAGTCTTGAGAAGGTCGGAGTCGCCGCGGTAGCTACCTCCGGAGATATAGGTGGTGCCGCCGTAAGTGGTGAGAGATGTAGCGTCCTGCGGGATGCCCCAGAGGATTTCGCCGTTGCCGACATACTTGTCGTTGGTGGCGCAGAAGAGATATTTGTAGGTCGGGGCGAGGTTGTCGATTGTCTTGCGGATCTCGTTGCAGGCATTGGCACACTCCTGCCACATTGCAGTGCCGGTGTAGACTTTGGCGTTGAGGTAGAGCTTGGCGAGAAGCATGTAGCCGGCTTCGCGTGAAACTCGGCCATAGACCTGCTGTGCAGCTGGCACGAGGTGGGGGATAGCGTCGGCAAGGTCTGCCACGACAGCGTCGAAGAGCTGCTTGCGGTCATAAGTGGGGGGAGTGGCGCCTACGGGTGAATTTTCGGTGGTCCAGGGGCCGCGGCCGAAGATGTCAATCATGTGGTAGTATGAAAGTGCACGGAGCGTACGGGCCTCGGCGTCGAATACCTCTACTGAGAGGTTGTTGGTGCCTGGAAGGAGGTCGCCATACTTGTGGAGGTCGCGGAGGAACTGATTGACGATGGCAATCTGGTAGTTGAAGCGCGAGAAGCACTCGTAGAGCCAGTGGTTGTCGGGAGACCAAGTGGAATAGACAAGCTCATTGATACCGCCGTCGGCCCAGTTGGAGCCGATGAGGGTCTCGTCGGAGCAAAGTTCCTGGAGGTTCCAGAGCTGACGGGAGTAGACGCCCGCGCCGCCGTCATCGACGTCGATGCCACCCTCGAATACGAGGCCGCCGTAGATACCGGCCAGCTCGCCGTAGAGTTCGTCGGCAGTCGAAATTTCAGTTTTTGTCGTAGGGTTCTCGGGATCAACGTTGAGGTCGTCGACGCAGGCTGTGAAAGCGGGCGAGGCGAGGGCGATTGCACCGAGAACTATATATTTTGAAAATTTCATATTAATTCTTCTTTAGTGTGAGAGGTGATGAATTATTTAGAATGAAGCCACGACGCCGAATGAGAATGTGATCGGGCGGGGGTAGACACTGCTGTCAATACCTGAGAAGATTTCAGGATCGAGACCTTTGTACTTGGTGATTACGAAGGGGTTCTGGCAGGCCCCGTAGAGGCGCAGACGCAGACGGTTGTCGAGAAGATTGTCCCAGGTATAGCCGAGAGTGATGTTGTCGCAGCGGAGGAAGGAGGCGTTCTGTACGAAGTAGCTGCTGCAAGCAAGCTCGTTGGTGGTCTTATTGAAGAGGAACGAGGTATTGTTGAGGTTGGCGAGCGGGAGGGAGTTATTGACTTCCTTGATAGCTGTGCTGGCCTGTGCGTCGTTGTAGACCCAGTTGCCGAGGCTTGCGCGGAGAGTGATGCCGAAGTCCCAGTTTTTATAATTGAAAGTATTGCTCCAGTTCATGGTCACTTTCGGGTCACGACTGTGATAAATAATTTTATCGTCGACTGTGATCTCACCGTCACCGTTCTGGTCCACATACACACCTTCCATCGGGTTGCCGTTGGCGTCATATACCTGCTCGTATACATAGAAACTGAATGCAGGGTAGCCTACCTGATGCTTCTGAATCTTGTTACCCTTTCCGAGCGAGATGCCCGAATCGTTGACCACGGTGTCGGCACCGTCGGCGAGACGTGTGATTTTATTTTTGTTCCATGCAATGTTGAAAGCCGAAGTCCAGCGGAAGATATTGTTGACAATCGGGCGGGCGGTAATGTTGAACTCAAGACCGATGTTCTCGAGGTCGCCGAGGTTCATGTTGCCGGCGTTAGAGATGTTGGAGCCTGCGGGATAGGGTGAGCGGGTCAGAAGGTCCTTGGTCTCGCGCTTGTAGAAGTCGATGCTGCCGAGGATGCGGTTGTTGAGGAAGCCGAAGTCAACACCGGCGTTCCATGTGTGGGTTTCTTCCCACTTGATGTCGGAGTTGTAGGCAGCAGCATAGAAGGGATAGGTGCCTGTGCCCTGACCTGTGATCGAGGGATAGACTGCGCCACCGCCGGTCCACTGGTTGTAGACGGGGAGGTAGGGGAAGTAGTCGTCGCCGAGATCCTGCTGGCCGGTCACGCCGTAGCCTGCGCGGAGCTTGAGTTCGTTCATGACGTCGCGTGCGCCCTCCATGAAGTTTTCTTCAAGGAGCTTCCAGCCGAGGGCCACGGAGGGGAAGGTACCCCAGCGGTGATCCTTGGAGAAACGTGATGTACCGTCGCGGCGGACAGTGGCTGTGAAGAGGTACTTGTTGAGGAGGGTGAAGTTGGCGCGGCCAAAGAAGGACACGAGCTGGTGGGGATGGATGGTGATGTTGGTCGGGTTGGCCTGGTTGCCGATGTATTTTTCATTGGCGGGGTCGACCACCTGGTAGACGCGGTCATAGTCGCGCTTCTTGTTGTGGAATTTCTGCCATGAGTAACCGGCGGTCACGTCGAGAGTCGAGTTGATGCTCTCGAAGGTGCGGTTGTAGTTGAGGTAGAAGTCAAGAAGAAGGTTGACACGGGTCTGGAATTCATATTTGCGGCTTACGCCACCGTCCTTTATGTTACGGATAGAGCCGTCTTCGAGCACTGAGAATCCGTTGTTCCATGCCTTCGGGGTGTTGACGAAGGTATTGCTGTAATTTTCACCGTGCTGGTAGTCATAGCCGAGGTTGAGGTTGGCGCGGAGGTCGGGGAGGAAGGGCATCTTGAGGTCGAGCTGGAGATTGCCGACAGACTGGTAAGCCTTACCCTTTGACACGGCTGCCTCGTTGTCGGCAATCGGGTTGAGGGGGGATGTGGTTGAGTCGATAGTCTCACCCTTGGCGTCAGGACCGGCGAGGATACCGCCGTTGACGTATGAGGTGTAGTAGCCGAAGAGGGGTGAGCCGTTGGGATCCTTGACGGGAAGGGTCGGGTTCATGCCGGCACAGGCGCGGAATGTGTTGGCACCGTAGTTATTGGTGATATATGCGCCCTTGATGTTGGCGTTGACTGAGAGAAGGTCGTTGAAGAACTTCGGAGTGAGGTTGATCGACGCCGTCACGCGGTCCATGTCGGTGTTCTTGATGATACCGTTGTTGTCAGTATAGGTGACGCCGACGCGGTAGGGGAGCCACTTGTAGGTTCCGCCGACGCTAAGGCTGTAGTCCTGCGAGAAAGTGGTGCGTGTCAGTTCTTTCTGCCATTCGGTGTCGTAGGTGCCGAGCTGTCCGGCCTGGAGGGAGCCTTCGCCGTACTCGCTGAGGATGAAGTCGCGGAACTCGCCGGCGCTCATCATGTCGAGATACTTGCGGGTGGTGTTGACATAGCCGTTCATTGTGAAGTTGACTTGCGGAGTGCCCTTTGCGCCTGACTTGGTGGTGATTATGATGACACCGTTTGATGCGCGGCTACCGTAGATGGCAGTGGCGGAGGCGTCTTTGAGGATTGTCATTGATTCGACGTTCTCGGGTGATACGAGAGCGAGGGGGTTGGATGATCCGACAACGCCCTTGGTGTCCATAGGCACACCGTCGATGACGATAAGGGGAGCGTTGGATGCGGCGAGCGATGCTCCACCGCGGATCTGGATGTCGGCACCGCCTGAGGGGTTACCCGAAGTGGTCACGACGACGCCCGGAGAGGCACCCACGAGGAGGTCCTGGGCAGAGGTGGCGAGGCCTGCCTCTATTTCCGAGGGTTTGATTGTGGCCACGGAGCCTGTTGCGTCAGATTTTTTCACGGTACCGTAACCGATGGCCACTACTTCGCCGAGAAGCACTGAGTTTTCGGCCATAGTCACGTTGATTTCAGTCCGGCCGTCGACGGCGATTTCCTGTGTCTCATAGCCGACGTAGGAAAAGATTAAGGTGCCGTTGGAGGGAGCGGAGATTGTATACTGACCGTCAATGTCGGTGGCAGTTCCGAGGGTCTCGCCCTGGACCACAACACTTGCGCCGATCAGAGGTTCGCCCTCTTTGTCAATCACAGTACCTTTGACCGTGATTGTTTGCGCGAAAGCCGGGAAAGCTGCACACAGAGCCATGAAAGCTACGAGCCACGCTTTCCGAGTCATTTGAAAACAAATGTTCTTCATGCACGAATTGTTTAAAAAATTTAGTAAATATGATATTCTCATTTATTTCTCTACATACAAATATGTGCTGTTGATTTAGGTAGGCAGCGTCTTCAGCGCGGCAGCAGGGACATGAAAAAGCCACTCGCTTTTCCTGAGGGAAGCGCGTGTGCAGATAGAAGAGTCATGAAAAAAGAAGGAATCAGTGTCGCAGGCGAAGCATGCCCGATTGGATGCAGAAATCAATTCGGCAGACCGCGAGGGGCTGCCAGGCTTGCTGGAATCTCTACAAACGATAGGTCGTCGTCAAAAAATGTCTTTTAAATCTGCGTCGGATAGTCAGCGTCGCGTCCGCGTCGTCAGCGTGCTCGGCCTCATGCCCGGTCAGATATTTTCCTTTTATTTCAATCTTTTCTCTCTACATTGCGCCGCCATTGTTTTTCTGCGGGCGCCTTTGGGTGGAAAGGGGGTGAATCGCGGCAGTTGGCTTGCGCCCTTACCGAAATCCGAGGCAAATATAAAACTTTATTTTGAGTTCTTCAAATATTTTTGATAAAAATAAGGAAAAACAATCATTGTTGTATGCAAATTATGGATGAAAGCAGTTTTTATAGATAAAATTAAAGGAAAAAGCTGGAATATCTGAGTTAAATAATTAATCTTCGAGATTTATCAAGTCAAAGAACATTAGTCTTGTCTGCTTGTCAATGTCAGTATTGCTGAGATAGAAGAAGCCGTTCCGCAGATAGAATTGCTCGGCTGTATGATATGCGTCGACTGTTAGAAACCTGCACCCGGTCTTATTGTCGTCAACGAACCAACTTTTCATGTAATCCAATAGGAATGAGCCGATAGACTGTCCTCTTGCAGATTCACTTACGGCAAAACGGCACAATTTAACCGCAGGATAGTTTGTCAGCCGTTTCTCGTTGACGAATCTGCGGCGGCGAAAACGGTTGAATTCAGTGTTGTTAGGGAAATCTTTAAGGGCAATCCTATCATTGGCAAGGCTGAAATAGGCCATTACTTCTTTGTCGGATTTGCGTTCAAGCACATAAGTTATGGCGAGCAATGCTGTACGATAGAGGGATGCGTCGTTAAGGATAAAGTCATCCAGGTCTTCATCGCCACAGCTGAATGATTGCACTCGTTCTCCGATTCCGAGTTTCCTAATTTCAAATTCGGAATAAAAGTCATCAAGTGTCATCAGCCTTTAAGCTTTAACGAACATTTTTTTGACTGTTTCGTAGGCTGCTTTCCGGCGTGCCTTTTGCTCAGGTGTTTCAGGACGGGGTGTGTTCATCAGTTCAACGAACCGACGAGCATCGTCTCCGCTTAAGATAGGGGTTTCTCTGATAGGTCGTGCCATAATTATTGCTTTTTATTTAAATCACTGCAAATATATAACAAATTTCTCACATAATCAGCCTAATAGACTAAAATTATCTTTTCACGGGCCAGGGGAAGGTGCGGAGGCGTTGGCGGAGCTGCTTCTCGGCACCCGAGCAGTAGTGGTCGCAGAGGGCGTGGAAGGCGGGAGTGTGTCCGGGTTCGGTGAGGTGGGCGAGTTCATGGCGGATGACGTAGTCACGAAGTTCTGCGGGTAGGAAGATATTGAAATATGACAGGCGTATGCGTCGCTGGCGGGGATAGCAGGTGCCGAGGACGCAGCGGCCGTGGGCAATCTCCAATCTATCGATTGTCAGTCCGAGTCCTTTGGCTATCTCTTTGGCGCGAGGGAGGAGGATGCCGGGAGCTATGCGCCGGGCGAAAGTCTTGATTCCATTGTCGATGCGTTGCTGGACCGCGGGGGAGGCCATGTCGGTTCCCGGGCGCAGGAGGATGCTGACTGTGTGACGGCGTCCCTCGCTGCGGAGTGTGGCGGTGAGGTCGTCGGGGATGATTGCTGATTCCTGGATTAGAATTTCAAAACTGTCGGTCCCTTCAGAGGCCGGCTCTATGTGGATGCGTGTCCCGAGCGTGTAGCGGAATGGCGTCATCAGTCGCGCTTGGATATTCCCCAAAGGAGCTTCTCTCGGAGGGTGTCGATGAAGTTGTGGTCGGGGGTGTGGATGACTTTGGTGACGAAGGGTGCGCGGCGCAGACGCAGTTTTACGTCAATCGGGAGGATGAGCGAGCGGCCGTCGAGGGTGACGCGGTAGGTGTCGGTGCGCGATTCGACGGATATGTCTATGATGTGGCTGTCGGCCACGACGAGCGGGCGCATGGTCAGCGAGTGGGGCGCTATCGGCGAGAGCACCCAACAGGGGGCTGTCGGTTGCACTATCGGGCCGCCTACCGAGAGATTGTAAGCAGTGGAGCCTGTCGGGGTGCTGACGATGAGGCCGTCGCCCTGGTAAGAGGCCACGGGCATGCCGTCGAGCAGGGTGTTGACCGTGATCATTGAAGCCGTATCCTGGCGGAGGATGGCAATCTCGTTGAGGGCGAAGCCCCAGCCCGACACTCCGGCCTTGACCCTGCCCCCGATGCCCTTCCCCTCGAGGAGGGAGCGGGCCTCGACGCTGTAGTCGCCCGCCAGGAGGCGGTCGACCATCTCCGGGGCCTCTGTGATGCAGTGCTCGGCAAGGAATCCGAGGTGGCCTGTGTTGAATCCGAGTATGGGTGTCTCTTTTGTGGCGACACGGCGTGCTGTGCGGAGGAAGGTGCCGTCGCCTCCGATGCTGAAGCAGAAGTCGGCGGTGAAATCATCGTCCTCAAAGACATCGTCGGCGTCGAGCGGGGTGCCGGTCATGCGAGTCATGGCCTCATAGAAGTGGCGGTCGACGCTCACGAAGATTCCGAGTTCGGAGAGGTGGCTGACGAGAGCCTGGATATGGATGATGTCTTCGGGACTTTGGCGGCGTTTGCCGAATATTGCAACCTTCATAGTCGTGTCGGGTATATTTTAATAGGTATAGGATTTCCGGCCGGGTTCAGACGCCGAGATAGTGCATCAGTTCATCATAACGGGAGCGCAGGAGCGACTCGTCGTCGGTTAGGGGAGAGTCGGTGTCGATGACCTCGTAGCCGTAGCGCTCGAGCGAGCGGCAGACAGACTCTGGGTTGCGGTGGCTCACACGCAGTTCGGCCACAATCTGGCTGTCGAGCACGTCGGAGTCGGCGGTGACGTTGAGATTGAGCAGATGTGCGTCGCAATCCTCGACGGCGCGGGCTATGCGCGAAGCGCTGTAGTCGCCGCGCCTGCAAGCCAGCAGAAGAGAGCAACTTTCCTCCACCTGGGGGAAAAGTCGGTCAAGCCGGGCCTTCGCAGAGGCGGAAATGTTGACGTTTTGAACAGATGTGTCGTCTTTTCGAAGCAAAATATTTCTCAATTTAGTTTTTCTGACTAATTTTGCGTTCACAAACTTGTCGGAAGGAGCTGCAAAATTACAAATAATAGTTTATATAAAGAACCTTTCTGCCTGGCAAAAAGATTTCATCACAAATAAAAAATGACAAATCTAAGTGTAAATATCAACAAGATAGCCACTCTGCGCAACGCCCGTGGCGAGAATGTGCCCGACCTTCTGAAGGTGGCTGCCGACTGCGAGGCTTTCGGCGCCGACGGCATCACTGTGCATCCGCGACCCGATGAGCGCCATATCAGACGTGACGACGTCTATCGTCTGCGCCCGCTGGTCAAGACGGAGTTCAACATCGAGGGCTACCCTTCGCCGGAATTCATGGAGCTTGTGCTCCGGGTGAAGCCCGAGCAGGTGACACTGGTGCCCGACGCCCCCGACGCGCTCACCTCGAGCGCCGGCTGGAACGTGGCCAAGCACATAGACTTTCTATCCTCGGTGGTCGACCGTCTGCGTGAGGCAGGAATCCGCTCGTCGATTTTTACGGGGACCGATGCCGAGAGCATACAGCTTGCCGCTCGCGCTGGAGCTGACCGCGTGGAGTTGTATACCAAGCCTTACGCCGACCTCTATCCGAAAGACCCGGAGGGAGCCGTGGCGCCCTTTGTCGAAGCCGCTCATGTGGCGTTCTCGGCAGGTCTCGGAGTCAATGCCGGCCATGACCTGAGTCTGGTGAATCTCGAATTCTTCCACCGCAACATCCCGCGCCTGAGCGAGGTGTCGATAGGTCACGCCCTCATCTGCGACGCCCTCTATCTCGGACTGGAGAGGACAATCCGCGAGTATAAGGAGTGTCTGAAATAACACATTTATTGAAATCAAATCATAAAAATATATAAGAACGCATCATGTTTCAACAGGAATTTGTCGACACAGTGGCCACGGCGGCCATGAATTATAACGAAGCAGTGCAGGCACAGGCTGAGACCGTGGCCCGCGAACTCTCCGTATGGGATCTGACCATGCGCGGCGGGTGGATCATGATTCCCCTCGCAATCCTGTCGTTAGTGTGTATCTATATCTTCGTGGAGCGCTGCATGGTGCTTCGCCGCGCCCAAAAGGAGGACAACTCCTTCATGGACCGCATCCGCGAGTATATCCATGACGGCGAAATCGAGAGTGCGCGTCGCCTCTGCGCCAAGACAGACACCCCATATGCACGACTTATCGGCAAGGGCATCAGCCGTATCGGGCGTCCGATGAACGATGTGCTTGTCACTATCGAGAACACGGGTAATATCGAGGTGGCTACTCTTGAGAAAGGTCTCCCCTGGCTCGCCACCACTGCCGCCGGCGGCCCGATGATCGGCTTCCTCGGCACGGTAATCGGTATGGTCGACGCCTTCTTCAACCTCGCGTCAGCCGGGTCGAGCGCCAATATTGCCGTGCTTGCCGACGGTATCTATGCTGCCCTCGTCACCACCGTGGCCGGCCTCATTGTCGGTATCATAGCGCTGTTTGCCTATAACTACCTCGTGGCCCGTATCAATAAGGTGATGAACGCTCTCGAGGCAAAGACAATGGAGTTCATGGATCTTCTTAACGAGCCTGCATAAACCCGCCCCTCTCACCCGTAAACCAATAGACTATGGCTCTGAAACGACAGAACACCATGATGGCGGCCTTCTCGATGGCGTCGATGACCGACGTTATCTTCCTGCTGCTCATTTTCTTCATGGTCACATCCACATTTGTCTTTCCGACGGCTCTCGAGGTAAACCTACCCGAAAGCTCGAAGCAGACGGCGCTCAAACCCACGACGAGGGTCTATATCGACAAGGAGGGAGCTATCTATGCCACCGCCGACGAGTCGGAACCCGCCGCGATGAGCATTGAGGCGCTTCTCGGATTCCTTCAGCAGCAGGCTGCACGCCCTGAAGCTGGTGACGACTACATAGCCGTTTATGCCGACGAGGAGGTGACCTATGGTACACTTGTCAAAGTGCTCGATCTCGGTGCGCAGAACAATCTGAAAATGGTGCTTGCCACAAAGCCCGCACCCGTATCGGCCCGTCCCGCCTCCCAAAGCGCCGCTGCAAAGTAAGCGATAAGTGAATATCCTTCCCTACAAATTATAACGTCCCCCCATTTATAGAAAGAAATGTCAGACCCCAAGAGTGACAACCGTCACAGGCTTATAGCCCTTCTTGCTACAGTAATCTTCCATGTCGCCGTGGTAGTGGTGCTCCTCACGCTCTATCTGCGCTATCCGGGGGAGGCTGATTCGGAGCGAACCTGGCCACCCGTCGACTCGTCGGAGGTGCTCTTCGGCGGGGAGTATGTTATGATTGGTGACCGCCCCGAGATTGCCGAGAGTACCGGCACCCCCGCTCCGGCAGAAGCTGAGGCTCAGGAAATACCTGCGCCTGAGGCCGAGGCACTCGAGGATGCCGGCGAGCCGGCTGAACCGGCTCCTGTCATCAGCACGGAGCGTCCATCGCCCGCGAAGGTGGAGAAGAAGCCCGCGCCAGAGAAGACCGGTCCGACCAAGGCCGAGATAGAGGCAGCCGCCAAGGCCAAACGCGAGGAGGAGGCCCGAAAAGCGATAGCCGGAAAGGTGAAATTCGGACAGAAGGGCACTGGCGGTAGTGGTGCAGGCAACGCTGGCAGTCCCGATGGTAATTCGACTGTAGGTGCTGTCAGCGGTAGTCCCGGTTTCAACCTGAAGGGACGCAGTCTCGCCGATTGGCACCGTCCGTCGTCAGCCCCTCTCGGGACTATAACTATCCGCGTGAGTGTCAACCGCCAGGGCAAGGTGACCTCTGCAAACTATCTGTCAGGCACAGGTGCGGCTGCGGCAAGCCAGTCGGCACGTCAGAGCTGCATACAGGCGGCCATGAGGTCACAGTTCTCGGTCGACAATGATGCACCTGCCTCACAGACCGGCACTATTACCTATAATTTCAAATAAGATAATTGATTTAGCCTTCTTTTACATCATCCTCGCCCTCTTCGGCGGGGATTTCAAATATGGAGAAGTTGACCGAGCCGTAGGTGCGGTGGTCGGCGAAGTGTGGAAGCTGCGAGAAGTCGTACTTCTTGGAGTGCTCTATGATGAAAATACTTCCCGGGTGGAGTAGCGACGAGTCAAGGACCATCTGCGGTATGTCGCCGAAGCCCTCGAGGTCATATGGCGGGTCGGCAAAGACGAAGTCGAAGGCCGACGAGCTGTCGCGGATGAAGCGGAGAGCATCGGTGCGGAGCACGCGGAGGTTTCTGTCGCCCAGCTCGCTCTTCACCTTCTCGATGAAGCGCGCCTGTATAGGCGATTTTTCGACAGAGGTGACTGAAGCCGCGCCGCGCGAGAGCAGTTCGAAACTCACAGCGCCTGTGCCGGCAAATAGGTCGAGACAGCGGGAGCCTTCGATATCGAAGATGTTCTCGATGACGTTGAATATGTTTTCGCGGGCGAAGTCCGTCGTGGGACGTGCTGTGATATTTGTCGGGACGGAGAAGCGCCGCCGGCCGTATTTTCCTCTGATTATTCGCATAGTGGTGTGATTATAAGGTCGAAGGGTGCAAGCATGGCGTCCTTCCCGGCCTTGAACATCTGCGGGGGGAAGATGACGGGCATGACGCGCCCGACGAAGTTACGCAACATTGGTGTAAGTGTCTCGCGCATTGCGTGGTCGCCCGCGAGGAGCAGCTCGTCGGTTCGCGGATCGAGTCCGAGGCGCTTGCGGCAGGCGAGGAGATAGTAGAGCGCGTCTTCCGGCTTTGAGAAGCTGAATGTGTTGGCCAAAAGCAGG
This sequence comes from uncultured Duncaniella sp., assembly GCA_910586665.1. Taxonomy (GTDB): domain Bacteria; phylum Bacteroidota; class Bacteroidia; order Bacteroidales; family Muribaculaceae; genus Duncaniella. The sequence continues at coordinate 41,484 of CAJUIX010000007.1, read as the reverse complement.
GTGCGGCCGTCGACCACGATGATGTCGAGCGAGTCGCGCCGGATGTTGGCGAGCATCTTCACCTTATTGCCCTGGCCGGTGCGGAGGGTGGCGTAGCGGCAGAGCGATGATATGTGGCTCATTATGGATGCACGCTGGTATGTGCGGTTGACGAAGGCACGCAGCTCGGGCTCTATGCCTGTGAGGATGACGGCATTGGAAGTCCCGCTATCCTCCACGCGCATTTCAAGCTTCTTTTCGGGGAAAGCGGCCCCGAAAAGGAGGCGTCGGTCGTTTTCGCTCTCGCATGAGGCAGGAACGAAGGCATAGTTGCGCGTCTGGACCACGCAGTAGACGCGTCGGAAGTCGCTCAGGAGTGCCGGATTGTCATAGATGACGTTCTCGACCGCGCCGATGCGCGCCGTAGCGGCAGGGTCGAGGTCAAAACGCCGGTAGATGAGCGAATTGTCCTCGACAATAGAGTAGATGACCGCGTGGAGCGCGTCGGTGCCGACGCGCAGCAACAGGTTGTAGATCTCAGGATTCTCTATCCTGTCGTTTAAAGCTCCGTTTGCCATTTTCTGTGTATTCCTAAGACAAAATTAGTCAAAAAAGTCGTATCGCGCAACAAGCTGCCGAATGTTTTCCTCGAGCCGGTGGCTTAGAGGCGCGTGTGATGCCATGAAATAAAACCCTATGCAAAGTAATGGACTCTGCATAGGGTTTATGGTGTGATTAGGAAAAATGCCTGAATTTTTTGCTTTTTAAGCAAGGTTGGGTACCCCGCCATACTGGTTGGGCACGGGCTGGCTGTCCTGGACGGTGAAGTAGACGAATATAATCCATCCTACCAAAGGGACTAAGTTGATGAGCACCCACCAGCCGGAACGGTCGGTGTCATGTAGGCGGCGCACTGCAAGACCAAGACCGGGAAGAAGAAGGGCGAGGTTGACGATACCCGAGACTATATACTCGATTGTGTCGCTCCAGCAGAAAGCTATCGAGATTACACATCCGAGGACGAAAGTGAAGAGTACATACCACCAAAATTCGGAACGTGAAGAACGTCCGTTGAAGTTGCAATAGTTGACAGTGAGCGCGCGCTGCACGGCTTCACTGAATGGAACTTGACGTTGGAACATAGTTTTTGTTGTGTATTGTTTAGGTTGTTAATATTGATTTTTGGCTCGCTATATAGAAAACTTTTAAGAATTTTTATGTTTTGCGCAAATATAAGCATTATTCATGGAAAAATAAACATCCATACATTGATTTTTTTGCGTACCTTTGCACCCTTGACAGTTGAACAACACAATACATATATAATAACAACCAATACATAAACTAACTATGGCAAACTGGTTTGAGACTAAGGTCCGTTACGATAAGACAATGGAAAACGGCGCAATAAAGAAGGTGACTGAAGCGTATATGGTGGACGCACTCTCCTTTACCGAGGCCGAAGCCCGCATATCAGAAGAAATCTCACACTTCACATCTGAATTCTCGGTGTCGGCCGTGAAGCGCACTAAGATAGCCGAAATCTTCCGTGAGAAGACCGGCGACAAGTGGTATCTTGTCAAGGTGGCTTTCATCACTCTCGATGAAAAAACCGCTGTCGAGAAGAAATCAATCTCACAGATTCTCGTTGCAGCCGACAGCTTCAAGGAGGCTTTCGACAATTTCATGGAGGGCATGAAGGGTACTATGGCTGATTTTGAAATCAACACTATCCAGGAAACCCTAATCATGGATGTCTATGACGCCGACCTGAGCGGAGAGAAGAGCGAGTCATAACTAAAATTAAGAGCAACAGCTATGTCAGACTTTGTGAGCGATAACCTGCGTCGTCTGCGCGAGTCAGTCCCCGAGGGGGTTGAGCTTGTAGCCGTGTCGAAATTTCATCCGGCAGAGGCTCTGATGCAGGCCTATGGTGCCGGCCAGAGGATTTTCGGCGAGAGCCGAGCCCTCGAGTTGGAGGCCAAGGCCTCGCAGCTCCCGGAGGATATAGAGTGGCACTTTATCGGACATCTCCAGACCAACAAGGTACGCAAAGTCGTGGCCCACGCATCGCTCATCCACAGCATTGACTCCGAGCGCCTGCTGATGGCGGTCGACGGTGAGGCTGTCCGGGCCGGGCGCCGCATAGGAGTGTTGTTGCAGCTCCATGTCGCCGAAGAGGAGACGAAATTCGGTTTCACACCCGAAGAGCTGGCAGCCTTTGTCACCCCGGAGCTTGTCAGCTCGCTCAAAGGGGTGGAAATCAGAGGTGTAATGGGCATGGCTTCGAATGTCGACGATGATGAACGCATCCGCGCCGACTTCCGGGCTATCCGTTCCGCTTTCGACTCACTCAAAGAGACAGTCTTCGCTTCGCAGCCCTCGTTTGACATAGTGAGCATGGGCATGAGCCATGACTGGCCTATCGCTGTCGAGGAGGGGGGTAATATGATTCGCGTCGGTACCTCGATCTTCGGTGAGAGGGAATATTAATTATGAAAAATATGGCAGGACATATTCGGAAAATAGCCGTGGCGACAGGTACGCGTGCCGACTGGGGGCTTCTCAGCGGGATTGCACGCGCGCTTGACTCGAGAGCTGACTGCCATGTCGACATATTGGCCACAAACATGCACCTCAGCGAGCGCTACGGCCACACTATCGACGAAATCATAGCCGACGGCTTCAAAAATCCCATACTCGTGCCTATGCCTGAGGCCACCGACAGTCCTGCTGAGGCGGTGGCTGCTATGGCGCGCTGCATGGAGGGGATGGCCGCGGAGCTTTCGCGCCTCGTGCCTGACTTGATAGTGATACTCGGCGACCGTTTCGAGATGCTTGCCACGGCGACGGCGGCACTGATGCTGCGCATACCTATAGTCCACATAGCCGGAGGGGAAATTTCCGAAGGAGCTGTTGATGACAGCATACGTCATGCCATAACCAAGATGGCCGCCCTCCACCTGACTGCCACGGAACCTTATCGTCAGCGAGTCATTGCTATGGGTGAGGAGCCTGATAGGATTATAAACACGGGTGCAATCGGCGTCTACAACATAATGCACGAGCCGCTGATGAGCCGCGTGGAATTGGAGGAGTCCGTAGGACTTCCGCTCTCGGAAGGCTCGCTGCTTGTGACATATCATCCCGCCACTCTTGATGACGGCGACCCCGGAAAATACTGCGACGCGCTCCTTGAAGCGCTCGACCGTTTCCCGGAGTCGAATGTCATCATCACCTATCCCAACAACGATGCGCGCGGACGGGTGATAATCGAGCGTATCGAGGCCTACGGCAGGCGCAATCCCGGGCGTGTGAGGGTAATCCCCTCGCTCGGCAAGACGCGCTATCTGTCGGCACTACGGTGCGTGAGCGCCGTCGTGGGCAACTCGTCGAGTGGCATCGTGGAGGTGCCGTCGATGAAAATCCCGACTGTCGACATCGGTATCCGCCAGCGTGGACGATTGTGCGGCAGGAGCGTCATTCATTGTGGTGACTCCACCGATGAGATAACTGCGGCTATAGCCTTCGCACTCAGCCTTGAAGGGCAGCGGCAGGCCGTTGAATCCGAAAATCCTTATGCCAAGGCCGATACCCTTGACATAATGGTTCGCGCGATAGCCGATACCCCGATTGAAACCCTTCGCAGCAAGAAATTTTATGATATACGACAGTAAGGCACTCTTCATCATCCCTGCCCGGGGAGGCAGCAAGGGTATCCCGCGCAAGAACATCAAAAACTTGTGTGGACGCCCGCTGATACACTATTCCATAGATGTGGCGAGGACACTCGCGCCCGACAGCCATGTTATTGTCTCGACCGACGATGATGAAATTCGTGAGGTGGCTGCGCAGACGGGATTACAGGTCTCCTACAGACGTCCGATAGAACTTGGCGGTGATCGTGTAGGCTCGCGTGAGGTGATACTCGACGTCATGGACTGGGCCGACGGTGAGGGGGTGGAGTATGATAAAGTAGTGCTCCTGCAACCGACCTCGCCGCTGCGTACAGTGGAGGATGTCGAGGGGTGTATGAGGCTCTATAGTCCCGATATTGATATGGCTGTGAGCGTCACAGCCGCCGCCTGCAACCCTTATTACGACTGCTTCGAGACCGGGAAGGACGGCTCTCTGCATGTGGCTAAAGGGGAGGGACGCTACACCCGCCGTCAGGACGCTCCGAAGGCATGGCAGATGAATGGAGCAGTCTATGTTATCAACCCTGCCTCGATTCGTCGCATGAAGTTGGGGGAATTCCCTAAACGTATCCCTTACGAGATGCCTCGTGAGAGATCCGTCGACCTCGACACTCCACTCGACTGGATGATTGTTGAAAAAATAATGGAACCATGAATATTGACAGACACCTGATAGGGCATGACGCCCCCCTTGTAGAGGCACTTGCCCGCCTTAATGAGCTTTCAGGGGGATTGATGACGCTGCTTGTGACTGACAGCGATGGACGCATGTGCGGCACCCTCACCGATGGTGACGTCCGGCGCGCGTTGCTGCGTGGCGTGAAGCTCGAGGCTCTAGTGGAGGATGCGATGTTCCATGATTTCCGTTATCTTAAAGAGGGGGAGGTCAGTCCTGACAGCCTGCGTGGGCTGCGCCGCCACAGGCTTGCTCTTATACCTGTGCTCGACGCTGATGGAAAGCTGAGCAGAGTGATTGACACGCGGGTAACCAGGACTATCCTGCCCGTGCGCGCCATACTTATGGCAGGAGGCAAAGGGGAGCGCCTGCGCCCTATGACTCTTGAGACTCCCAAGCCGCTGCTGAAGGTGGGCGACAAGGCTATCATTGATTATAATATAGAGGCCCTTGCCACCGTGGGAATCGATGATATATCTGTGACTGTCAACTATCTCGCCGAGCAGCTTGAGGAACACTTCAGCCGGCCCGTCGGTGGTGTGCATGTGAAATGCGTGCGCGAGAATCGTCCTTTGGGTACAATCGGTTCTGTCACTCTCGCTGAGATTCCCGCTGAAGGGGAAACTATAGTGATGAACTCTGACCTGCTGACGACTATCTCATTCGAGGATTTCTATCTGCACCATAAAAAGCAGGACGCCGACATCACGATTGCTGCCGTGCCATATAATGTCTCCGTCCCATATGCCATTCTTGACACAGACGGTGAAATGGTGACCTCTCTGGAGGAGAAGCCCACCTATTCCTACTACGCTAACGCGGGTATCTATATCTTTTCCAACGAATTACTCCGCAGTCTCCCTCAAGGAGAGCGCACCGACGCAACCGACCTTATCGAGCAGGCACTCTCAGAGGGTAAGAGGGTAAGCTATTTCCCTATCAACGGGACATGGATTGACATAGGCTCTCCGTCCGACTTCGCCCATGCCTGTGAACTGATGCGCCACCTGCGGCAGTCCGTAGAGGCTTAATCATTTTGCAGCTTCAATTTGTTTAATAATCATCAACTCAAAACTTATATTCGTCCGTTCCTATGGCAGATTCCAATTTTATCGACTATGTGAAAGTCCTGTGTCGCTCAGGAAAGGGTGGTGCCGGTTCGAGGCATTTCTATCGTGCAAAATATATCCCGAAGGGGGGACCTGACGGCGGCGACGGCGGCCGCGGTGGCCATATTATCCTTCGCGGCAACTCCCACATGTGGACTCTGCTTCCGCTGCGCTACCGGCGCCATATTTTTGCAGGTAACGGCCAAAGCGGTTCGGGCGGACGCTCCTTCGGTAAGGACGGGGAGGATGTCGTAGTCGATGTACCCTGCGGAACAGTGGTTTTCGATGCCGAGACTGGTGAATACCTTTGCGAGGTGACTTCCGACGGCGAGGAGGTGAAGCTGCTCCGCGGCGGTCGCGGCGGCCTGGGCAACTGGCATTTCAAGAGTGCCACCAATCGCACTCCGCGCTATGCGCAGCCGGGCGAACCGGCTATCGAAAAAAGTATCATACTTGAACTGAAGCTGCTGGCCGACGTGGGTCTCGTGGGATTTCCCAACGCGGGCAAGTCGACGCTGCTCTCGTCGATTTCGGCCGCTCGTCCGAAGATTGCCGACTATCCCTTCACTACTATGGAGCCGCAGCTCGGCATCGTGTCCTATCGCGGCGACCAGTCCTTTGTCATGGCCGACATCCCGGGTATCATCGAGGGCGCGAGCGAGGGCAAGGGGCTCGGACTGCGTTTCTTGCGCCATATTGAGCGTAACGCCGTGCTCTTGTTCATGGTTCCGGCTGATGCCGATGATATCAAGGCGCAGTATGACATCCTTGTCGGAGAGCTTGAGCGCTTCAATCCTCAGCTGGCCGACAAACCGCGTGTGCTCGCCATATCCAAGAGCGACATGCTCGACGAGGAGCTGATGAATGAAATTGAAGGGACGCTTCCCCAGGGTGTGCCCCATATTTTTATATCTGCTGTCTCCGGCATGGGGCTTACGCAGCTCAAGGATATGCTTTGGAGCGAGATAACCGATGAGCGCAACCGCATAGAGGTGTCGCCTATCACCCACCGTCCGCTCGACGGCCACCACCGTGTGCGCGAGGAGGATGAGTTTATCTTTGAAAATGTGCCGTCGATGCCCGAGGATGATGAGGAAATCTATGACGAGGATTTCGAGGGTGAGGACTACGGCTACGAGATGCTCGACGAGGACGATTACGAAGGCTGAAATATATGCTAAGAAATAGATGCTAAGTTGTGGCAGACCATAACACACTCGGAAAATGGGGTGAGGAGGTAGCTCGTGAGTATCTCCTCACGCAGGGCTATGCCATCGGCGGGGAGAATATCCGTGTCGCGGGCGTGGAAATTGATTTTATAGCCATGAAGGATGAATGGATATGCTTTGTGGAGGTCAAGACCCGTGGTAGCGATTTCATTGATCCGATTGGAGCTATCGACAATCGCAAGCGCAGCCGGCTCGTGCGAGCTGCCGACGCATACATGCACTCCTACGACATTCCGCTTGAACCGCGCTTCGACATAGTGCTCGTGATAGGCAACCCGATGAACTACACTATCGAACATATCCCCGACGCCTTCCTCCCGACCCTAAATAATCGGTGAGAAATTTGGAAGTTAGGTAGTGGTATGTCTATCTTTGCGGTTCATTATCATATTTCATAACTCTCTCATGAAAAAGTATAGACTATTTTCCCTGTTGTCGATTTTTGTCGCTCTCTTCCTTTGTATGACAAGCTGTGTGAAGGAGGAGGATGACTATGTGAAACACCCGACGGCTACCAGCACCATAATCGAGGGGCGCGTGTCGACACCTGACGGGGCACCGATTGCCGGACTGGAGGTCGGTTTTGATTATGTGAAGACCGTGTGGCTTGCGGGTATGGTCACCCGTCACAAGGCCAAATGCAGGACCGACAAGGATGGCTATTTTCGGATGTTCTTCGAAATCAAGGCTGATGAGAAGAATGAGCCGTCGGATGGCGGTGTCAGCAAGCACTATGATTTGACGCTTGACTTGAAGCGACTGCCGGCCGACGATTACATCATGCCTTCGGATATTAACCCGGAGTGGGAATCTACGAGGCTGTCATTCTATTATGGGAATGATTTAAAGCCTGCCGAGACCTATAGGCAGAGCATCGAGATTCCCCGCAAACGTATGGTCGATGTCGTTGTGCCTACTGTCGAAAATATTGGTCCCGGGGATGAATTTGCAATACATAACCATATAAAATATGGTGGTGACAGGATACCTGATGGCTCCTATGTCGAGGATGGGTGGGTATGTATGACCCATACTATTGATTTGAAGGTAGGCAAGGAGGCGGTTTACTCCTTCCCATGTGCCGTGGACTGCGAAAACAGACTTTCGCTGAGGGTATTGAAGGGTGGCTCAGGTAGCTATGAGCCGATTAGAGAAACGGAGACAGTGACCGTGACAAGCACTGCCCCGGAGAGCATAGTGCTTGTCGGAGAATAACATTTTTACTGACGGCCAGTTTTATGATATTTCCTTTCCTTTGAGGAAGATACGCCTTATGACCGGGGTCGCGTAGGCGTAGGGATAGAAATCAAGCGAGGGCAGGGGGCGCGTAAGATAGAAATTTGCGATTTTACCGGGAGTGATAGAGCCGTAGTCGCGGCTTTCGTCCATAGCGTATGCTCCGTTGAGGGTTGTCGCATTGATAGCTTCCGCGGGTGTCATCTTCATCTTTATGCAGCCGAGTGACATGACCATGCGCATGTTGCCCGACGGGGAGGAGCCCGGATTGTAGTCGGAGGCGAGGGCTACAACTGCGCCGCTGTCAATGGCACGGCGGGCGGGACCGTAGGGCATACCGAGGAAGAAGGAGGCTCCGGGCAGCATTGTGGCCACGGTCCGGCTTTCAGCTAAGATTTTAATCTCCTCATTGCCGATGCGTTCCAGGTGGTCGACAGAGAGTGCGTCGTGGGCCGTTCCGACCTGCACGCCGCCTGAGACAGCAAGCTCGTTGGCATGAATCTTGGGGCGAAGGCCGAATTTTGCCGCCGTACAAAGGATTTTGTCAGTTTCTTCGACGGTAAAGAAGCCTGCGTCGCAGAATACGTCGACAAACTCGGCAAGACCCTCGGCAGCCACGGCTGGAATCATCTCGTCGCAGACGAGGTCGACATATTCACTTTGGCGGCCGCTGTAGGCTCGTCCGACCGCATGTGCTCCGAGGAAGGTAGCCTTGACTTTGAGGGGGGAGCTTTCGGCTATTCGGGCTATGACGCGGAGCATCTTCAGCTCGTCGGCAGTCGTCAGGCCGTAGCCGCTCTTGATTTCTACACAGCCGGTACCCATAGCCGTGATTTCACGGACACGCTCCATCGCCTGACGGAAAAGTTCTTCCTCGGATGTGGCGTGTAGGAGGTCGGCGGAGTTTAGTATGCCTCCGCCGCGTTTGGCTATTTCCTCATAGCTCAGACCGTTGATTTTGTCGATGAACTCGCGCTCGCGGCTCCCGGCGTAGACGAGGTGGGTGTGCGAGTCGCAGAAAGATGGGAGCAGACAGCCCCCTTCGGCATCAATGACTTTCTCATCGGTACGGGATTCGGGGAGGGCCGGCATCAGGCCGAAGGCTTCGATACGTTCACCCTCTGTGCGGAGCCACGCGCTCTCGAGTAGATCGAGGCGCTTCATTTCGGCACCTCTTTTGAAGTGGGTGTCCCCGCCGTCGATACCGACGAGGACACCTATATTTTTTATGAGCATCTGGTATTTTTAAGGATTGGTTCTTATAAACTCGACAGAGGCTGCGATGTAGGGTGACATGACGGTGTCGTTGTCGATGAAGGGTACCATGCAGCGGTATTCCTCATGCCACTTTTCAAGTTCGGGAGAGGTCTTGAGCGGACGGCGCAGGTCGAGGGCCTGGGCAGCATTGAAAAGCTCTATGGCAAGTACGCGCTCGGTGTTGTCGACGACGCGGCATAGCTTCGTGGCCGAGTTGCCACCCATTGAGACGTGGTCCTCCTGGCCCTGCGAGGAGGGAATGGAGTCGCAGCTCGTCGGCCAGCAGAGGCCTTTGGACTGGTTGACAATCGAGGCGGCGGCATATTGCGGAATCATGAACCCGCTGTTGAGCCCGGGATTGGCCACAAGGAAGGGGGGAAGGCCGCGTGCGCCTGAAATGAGGCGGTAGATGCGGCGCTCCGAGATGCTACCAAGCTCTGCGAGGGCAAGTGCGAGATAGTCCATCGGGAGAGCGATAGGTTCGCCGTGGAAGTTGCCGGCAGAGACAATTATATCCTCTTCAGGGAAGATTGTCGGATTGTCAGTCGGGCTATTGATTTCGGTCTCGATAATGTTGCCGACATAGTTGAGGGCATCTTTGACGGCACCGTGGACCTGCGGCATGCAGCGGAACGAGTAGGGGTCCTGTACATGCTTCTTGGGTTGGCGGATGAGCTCGCTACCTTCGAGGTGACGATGGACGGCGTGGGCTGTTGCGAGCTGTCCCGGATGCGGGCGCACGGCGTTGACCTCGTCGTTGAAGGGATCGATGCGGCCGTCGAAGGTGTCGAGCGAGAGAGCGCCGATTTTATCTGCAAGGGCGCTGAGGCGGCGTGCGCGCAGGATTGCGTGGACAGCGTGTGATGACATGAACTGGGTGCCGTTGAGTAGGGCGAGACCCTCTTTTGAGACGAGTCTGACAGGTTCCCAGCCCTTTTCTTCGAGCACTTCTGCTGCCGGGCGGATTTCACCTTTATATAAGACCTCACCGAGACCGAGGAGGGGAAGACACATATTGGCCAGCGGCGCGAGGTCGCCTGAGGCTCCGAGAGAGCCGAGTTGGTAGACCACGGGGATGATGTCGTTGTTGAAAAAGTCGACAAGGCGTTGCACTGTGGAGAGTTGCACGCCTGAGTTGCCGAATGATAGCGACATGACTTTGGTCAGAAGCATGGTCTTGACGATAATCGGTTCCACTTTCTCGCCGCAGCCGCAGGCGTGTGACTTGACGAGGTTCTCCTGGAGTATGGAGAGGTCGTTGCTGTCAATGGAGATATTGCAGAGGGAGCCGAAGCCGGTGGTGATACCATAGATTGGGCGGTCGCAGTTGCGTATTTTCTCGTCGAGGTATTCGCGGCAGCGATTGATGCGTCTGACCGACTCGTCACTGAGGGCGAGAGTCATGTTTTTGTCAAGGATTTCGCCTACACGTTCAATTGTGAGGCGCTCGGGACTTATATAATGTATCATACCGTTGTATTTGGTTTGTGATTTTCAAGGTAAGTGGGTTAAAGTTATATATTTTCGAGAGCAGATGCTATCACAGCATCGTCGGCAATGTTCGGGAGGGTGACTTTGAGCAGGGGTGTGCGCTCCATTTCACGCTTGATTGCCGAGATAGCACCCTCGTTGCGCGCCCAGCTGCGGCGGGCGATACCGTTGTTTACGTCCCAGAGGAGCATCTCGTCGATGTGGCGTGCGGAGTCCTCGGAGCCGTCGATGACCATGCCGAAGCCTCCGTTTATGACCTCGCCCCAGCCGACACCTCCTCCGTTGTGGATTGACACCCATGTGGCACCTCTGAATGAGTCGCCGATGACGTTGTGGACGGCCATGTCGGCTGTAAACTGGGAGCCGTCGTAGATATTGGAGGTCTCGCGATAGGGTGAGTCCGTGCCTGAGACGTCATGGTGGTCACGTCCGAGGACAATCGGGGCAGAAATCTCGCCACGGGCTATGGCCTCGTTGAAGGCGCGGGCAATCTTGATGCGTCCCTCGGCGTCCGCATAGAGGATGCGGGCCTGCGAGCCTACGACGAGGTGGTTGCGTCCGGCCTCTTTTATCCAGTGTATGTTGTCGCGGAGCTGGCCTTTGATTTCATCGGGGGCGTCCTTCAAAATATTTTCGAGTACTTCTGCGGCTATGGCGTCGCTCTTGGCGAGGTCGGCCGGATCACCCGAAGTGCAGACCCAGCGGAAGGGACCGAAACCGTAGTCGAAGAATCCTGGACCCATGATGTCCTGGACATAGGAGGGGTATCGGAAGGTCCCGTCGGCCTTCATGATGTCGGCTCCGGCGCGCGAGGATTCGAGCAGGAAGGCGTTGCCGTAGTCGAAGAAGTACATCCCCTTTTCGGTCAGGCGGTTGATAGCTGCCACCTGGCGGCGGAGCGATTCCTGCACGCGGCTTCTGAACACCCCTGGGTTTTCAGCCATCATCTTCTTAGCCTCTTCAAAACCGAGTCCTGCGGGGTAGTAGCCTCCGGCCCAGGGATTGTGGAGCGATGTCTGGTCGGAGCCGAGGTCAACGCGGATGCCTTCGTCGGAAAGGCGCTCCCAGAGGTCCACGACATTGCCCTGGTAGGCGAGCGAGACGGCCTCGCGTTTCTCACGGGCCTCCTGGGCACGGGCGATAAGCTCGTCGAGCGAAGTGTAGACCTCGTCGACCCAGCCTTGGCGGAAGCGGGTCTCGACAGCCTTGGGATTGACTTCGGCTATGATGCTGACCACGCCCGCTATATTGCCGGCCTTGGGCTGTGCGCCAGACATGCCTCCGAGTCCGGCAGATACGAAGAGCATACCTCCCAATTCGTGCTCACCCTCCTTGAGTCGTTTGCGCCCGGCGTTGAGGACGGTGATGGTGGTGCCGTGTACGATGCCCTGCGGCCCGATATACATATAGGAACCGGCTGTCATCTGTCCGTATTGTGAGACGCCGAGGGCGTTGAAGCGCTCCCAGTCGTCAGGCTTGGAGTAGTTGGGTATGACCATGCCGTTGGTTACTATGACACGGGGGGCGTCGGGGTGGGAGGGGAAGAGACCGAGCGGGTGGCCGGAGTACATGACGAGTGTCTGGTTGTCGGTCATTTCGGAAAGGTATTTCATTGCCAGACGATACTGTGCCCAGTTTTGGAACACGGCTCCGTTGCCGCCATAGGTAATCAACTCGTGGGGATGCTGGGCCACTCGCGGGTCGAGGTTGTTCTGGATCATCATCATTATGGCGGCTGCCTGGCGGCTTCGGGCGGGATACTCGTCAATCGGTCGGGCATACATCTCATAGTCAGGACGGAAACGGTACATGTAAATGCGTCCGTAGTCGTTAAGCTCGCGGGCGAACTCAGGTGCAAGCTCGGAGTGGAGGTGGGTCGGGAAGTAGCGGAGGGCATTTTTAAGGGCCAGTTGTTTCTCGGCCGGGGTCAGTATATCCTTGCGCTTCGGGGCGTGGTTGACGCTGTTGTCGTAGGCTTTGGCCTGGGGAAGAGTCTCAGGGATACCTTCGGAGACAGCAATGCGGAAATTATTTTTATCCATATTAATGGCGTGGTATTATTTTAAGAGAACATTGTTGACTATTTCAAGCACCTTGGCTTCAGACTCGATAGCGCGGGCGGCAATTTCGGCGGCGCGGGCTGTCAGACGGTCGGCCTGTTCGCGGTCTTTAAGTCCTGCGGCATTGATGCGCACGTTGAGTTGGGCGCCAAGCACAGCCGAGCGGGCGGCGAGGGCTCCCACACCGGCATCACTGACTGAGGCTGGATTTCCGTTGAGGGCCATAGCCTCGAGTAGCGGGAAGGTCTCACATGCGGCCTCCATTGTAGAGAGAGGTACTTCGGTTGCGTAAAGAGTAGCAGCCTCGACAGCCCGGGCGCGGGCTTCTTTCTCCTCCGGGCTTGACTTGGGCATCTTGAAGGCGTCCATAATACGGTTGAAGGCCTCGGTGTCCTCGTCGACGAGGTGGAGGAGACGTGTCATGAGTTTCTGACCGCTGTCGGCCATGTCGGAAAACTCTTTCCAACGGTCATCCCAGCCGGCTTTGTGGGCCGAAAGGTTGGCAACCATAGTTCCGAGGGCGGCTGCGAGTGCACCCACGTAGGCTGAGATAGAGCCGCCGCCGGGGGCCGGAGACTCGGAGGCTGTCTCCTCGGCAAATCCTGCGCAGGTCATGGCGGTGAGCTTCCTGGCGCCGTCGGAGGGAGCAATCATGTATTCCACCACCTTTTCTTCAGGTTTGAAGGGCGATAGTTCGTCGAGTCCCATTGACTTTACAGCCATGCGTATGATCTCGCTCTCGGAAATACCCGTGGAGCGCTGCTGTTTGTGGAGGAAGTAGCGTCCGGCCTCGATGAGGGTACGCTTGGGCACGAGACCTACGATTTCGGTGCCCGTCACGCGCAGTCCGCGTGCCTGGGCGGCGCGACACACTTCGTCGAAGGCGACATGGAGGGGAGTGGCGCTGATGTCGGTGATGTTCATCGACACCTGGGCGATACCGTATTCATCTATGAACCAGCCGATAGCCTTGGTACCCTTCAGCGTGCCGGGCTGCATGATGGTGTTGCCGTTCTCGTCTTTGAGCGGCTTGCCGGTAATCTTGCCACCCTCGCGCATGGGGCGCCCCTTCTCGCGCACGTCAAAGGCAATGGCGTTGGCGCGCCGGGTGGAAGTGGTGTTGAGGTTGAAGTTGACAGCTATGAGGAAGTCGCGGGCACCTACGGCAGTGGCTCCTGTGCGTGCCGCCTTCTCGTCGAAGGGGCGGTCGCCGAAGTCCGGGGCCTTTCCGGGATGGTTCATCTTCTCGGGAAGGGCCTCATATTCACCCGCGCGGCATATGGCGAGATTTTTGCGCTCAGGGGTAAAGGCCGCGGCCTCGTAGCAATAAGTGGGGATGTCCAGTTCGTCGGATATGCGCTTGGCGAGCTTGCGCGACAGCTCTGCACATTCTTCGAGCGTTATGCCTGCTATCGGGATGAGAGGACAGACATCGGTAGCACCCATTCGGGGATGTGCGCCGTGGTGGTTGCGCATGTCGATAAGTTCGGCGGCGCGCTTCACGCTCTGGAATGCGGCTTCGACAACAGCCTCAGGTTCGCCGACAAAGGTGACGACGGTGCGGTTTGTCGCCTCGCCGGGGTCAACATCAAGTAGTTTTATACCCTTGATGCTCTCGATGGTATCAGTTATGGATTTAATTACAGTCTGGTCACGTCCCTCGCTGAAATTAGGGACACATTCTATAATCCGTGTTATCATGGTGTATGGTATTAAATAGAAATTGCTTGGTGTGCAAATTTAGTAAAAAGATATAATAGGGGCTAATTAATATAGGTGTTTTTTATTCCCGTTGTCAATTATTTTTCGTCCGGGAGGGGAAGGCGATGGGTGTTTTTGACTTCGCCTAGGACAAATGAGCTTTTGAGGGAACCGATGCAGTCGAGGTCGCCGAGGATGCGCAGGAGAAAGTTTTGATACGACTTCATGTCACGGGTGTAGATTTTCAACTGGAAATCATAGTCGCCTGATATATTGTAACATTCAGCGATTTCAGGAATATCCTGTACTGAATTCATGATACGCATGGCATTTTCATGGGTGTGCTGCTTCATTTTGAGATAGCAGAAGGCCATGAAGCCGCAGTTGATTTTCTCAGCGTCGAGTACGGCGACATATTTTTTGATATAACCCTCTCTTTCAAGGCGTCTGACGCGCTCAAAGGTCGGGGTGGGGGAGAGGTGTATGGCTGCGGCAAGCTCTTTGACTGTCAGTCGTGAGTTCTCCTGAAGGTTGGCAAGTATGCGGATGTCGGTCAGGTCAAGGTCAGATGATATTTTCATTGGAATTTTGCAATGGAATAATATTCTTCAAAAGAGAATATTGAATATTGAAATTAGAGAATATGCTTTGTTATAGTAGGCAAAAGTAGATAAATTTTCTAAATAATTTATTTTTGTTGGATGAATATTTTGATGATAGTAATTTTGTTGGCATAAAATAATATTAAATCAATATAATTATGACAACAGAAAAATTACATTTCGAGACTCTTCAACTTCATGTAGGGCAGCAACAACCCGATTCGGCTACCGATGCACGCGCGGTCCCCATTTACCAAAGTGCTTCATATGTTTTCCACAATGCACAGCATGCCGCCGATAGGTTCGGATTGCGTGACGCGGGTAATATCTACGGTCGTCTGACCAACTCTACACAAGGTGTGCTCGAGGAACGCGTTGCCGCGCTCGAAGGGGGCGTTGCCGGTCTTGCGGTGGCGAGTGGTGCAGCTGCTATAACATACGCGCTTGGAAATATAGTCGGGACGGGTGACCACATCCTCGCTGCCGATAATCTTTACGGCGGAAGCTATAACCTGATAGCCCATACATTCGCCTTGCGCGGTGTCAGTAGTACATTTGTCAATGTCCGTAATCTTGAAAGGGTGGAGGTGGCCATACGTCCCGAGACCAAGGTGCTCTTTGTCGAGACTTTCGGTAATCCAAATTGTGATGTGACTGATATTGATGCCCTTGCCGAGATTGCCCACCGTCACAATATCCCACTGATTGTTGACAACACATTTGCCACTCCATACTATCTCCGTCCTATAGAGCATGGTGCCGATGTGGTTGTACATTCAGCCACCAAATTCCTCGGCGGCCACGGGACGAGCCTTGGCGGAATCATTGTCGACGGTGGAACATTTGACTGGAAAGCCAATGCCGACAAGTTTCCTAATCTCGGCCAGCCCGATCCGAGCTACCACGGGGCAATTTTTGCCGAGGTGGCAGGAGCGGCGGCCTTCGTCACTCGTATCCGTGCTGTCCTGCTGCGTGATACCGGGGCGACAATCTCCCCGTTCAACGCCTTTATTATTCTTCAGGGCGTTGAGACGCTGTCGCTACGACTGGAACGACATGTGGAGAACGCATTGAAAGTGGTCGCTTATCTTGCGGCGCATCCCAAAATTGCCAAGGTCAACCATCCCTCCCTCCAGGGTCATCCCGACCATGAACTTTACGGGAAGCTCTACCCTGAAGGGGGCGGAAGCATCTTTACCTTTGAAATCAAGGGTGGACAGGAGGAAGCATGGCGCTTCATCGACTCGCTGAAAATATTTTCGTTGCTCGCCAATGTCGGCGACGTCAAAAGCCTCGTCATACACCCATACACGACTACCCATTCGCAGCTTTCGCCGGAGGAACTTACACGTCAGAACATCACGCCATCCACAGTCCGCCTGAGTATAGGCACGGAGCATATTGATGACATTATCGGGGACTTGGAGAGGGCACTTGAGGCAGTATGACATAGCTGGTCTCTATGTCTTACCCTCTAAAAAGAGAGAAGATGCGATTTTTTAGGCGGCAAGTTGAGGAATTACTCAAATTTCTGTGTAACTTTGCAGACGACTGTGCCGGATTCTTTGCAGTCCGGCGCGGTTGCCTGCATGTCCTGCAACATTCATAAACATTTTAATAATTCAGAATATGGACTTGTTTGAAAAGATTTCCTCAGATATAAAGAGTGCGATGCTCGCACGGGAGAAGGTGCGTCTGGAGACGCTTCGCGGTATTAAGAAAGAGTTTTTGGAGGCCAAGACCGCCAAGGGCGGCGACGGCTCGCTGAGCGACGAGGCAGCTACCAAGATTCTTGCCAAGATGGCCAAGCAGCGCAGGGAGACAGCACAGATTTATGACGAACAGAACCGTCCCGAACTTCGTGACAACGAACTTGCCGAGGCAGCCGTAATCGAGGAGTACCTTCCCAAGCAGCTCAGCGACGAGGAATTGACTGCCGAGCTTAAAAATATCATAGCCAAGGTAGGCGCCACCTCTCCCAAGGAGATGGGCAAGGTAATGGGTGTGGCTTCAAAGGCCCTCGCCGGACGTGCCGACGGCAAGGTTATCTCCGCCAAGGTGAAAGAACTTCTCAACAATTGATTTTTAATCGCATCAAGATACGAAAATGCTAACCCTTCAGCAGATTAAAGAGGATCCCGAGCGCATTATAGCGCGCCTCGCCGTCAAGGGCTTTGACGGAAAGCAGGGAGTCAACGACGTAATCGACTTTGACGACGAGCGCCGCAGCCTTCAGTATCAGAATGATAATCTCGCCGCCGAGCTCAAGAAGCAGGCCGACTCTATCGGCCGCCTCATGAAGGAAGGCCGACGTGACGAGGCTGAGGAAGCCAAAAAGAAGGTGGCCGAAATCAAGGCCGAGCAGAAAGAGGTGGCTGACCGCCTGGCCACTACTGAAAACGCTATCCGAGACATCCTCCTGGGTATGCCCAACATCCCCTGCGACGCCGTGCCCGAAGGAAAGACTGCCGAGGACAACGTGGTCGAGAAGACCGGCGGCCCGATGCCCGAGCTTCCCGCCGACGCGCTCCCACACTGGGAACTCGCCAGGAAATACAATATCATCAACTTTGACCTGGGTGTGAAAATCACAGGTCCCGGTTTCCCCGTATATATCGGCAAGGGTGCCCGCCTGCAGCGCGCCCTCATCCAATTCTTCCTCGATAAGGCAGGCGAGGCCGGCTATCTCGAAGTGCAGCCCCCCTACGTTGTTAATGAGGCTTCGGGCTACGGCACGGGCCAGCTCCCCGACAAGGAAGGACAGATGTATTTCATCAACGAGGACAAGCTCTATCTCATCCCTACAGCCGAAGTGCCCGTCACCAACCTCTACCGTGACGTCATAATCCCCGCAGAGCAGCTTCCTATCAAGAACTGCGCATATTCGGCCTGCTTCCGCCGCGAGGCCGGCTCGTATGGCAAGGATGTCCGCGGTCTCAACCGTCTCCACCAGTTCGACAAAGTTGAAATCGTGCGCATCGAGAAGCCTGAGAATTCCTATGCCGCTCTCGAAGAGATGAAAGACCATGTACAGGGTCTTCTCGAACAGCTTGGTCTCCCCTGGCACATACTTCGTCTATGTGGCGGCGACATGAGCTTCACTTCGGCCATCACATTTGACTTCGAGGTCTACTCCGCAGCCCAGGGTCGCTGGCTCGAGGTGTCGTCGGTGTCCAACTTCGAGACCTACCAGGCAAACCGCCTGAAGTGCCGCTACCGTGCCGAGGATAAGAAGACACGCCTCTGCCATACGCTCAACGGTTCGGCACTCGCCCTCCCGCGCATCATGGCCGCGCTCCTTGAGAACAATCAGACCCCGCATGGAATCGTGGTGCCCGAGTGTCTGCGCAAGTACACAGGCTTCGACATCATCGACTGAGCGCCGGCAGAGAGTGCTAATCCGGCCTTCGGGTCAAACATTGCGACGCCGCGGGCGTTTTTATGATAAAACACTATCATTTATGGAATCAACACGTCAAGCAAAAATATCCCGGCTCCTCCAGAAGGAGTTGAGCGAGATCTTCCGCCAGCAAACGGCCAAGACCCACGGCACGCTGGTGTCGGTGAGCATTGTGCGAGTTTCGCCCGATCTTAGCATCGCCAAAGTCTACCTGTCAATCTTCCCTTCGGAGAGGGCGCAGGAGATTCTCGAAGGAATCCGAGAAAGCGCCAAGACCGTGCGCTACGAGCTGGCACAGAAGGTGCGTTTCCAGCTGCGCAAGTGCCCGGAGCTGAGTTTTTATCTCGACGACTCGCTCGACTACATCGACAATATCGACAAGCTGCTCACAAAGTAAGCAGCGTGCAGCCATTTATAAACCTATTCTGATACAGGGACGCTCCAACTGGGGGTGTCCCTATGTCAGTCATTATCACGACATCTCTTGATGATCTCACTCAGGATAGCCATACGCTACCTCTTAGCTAAAAAGAGCCATACGGCGGTCAATGTGATTTCCTATATCTCTATGGCGGGAATCGCGGTCGCGGCTATGGCTATGATCTGCGTGCTCTCGGTGTTCAACGGCTTCTCCGACCTCGCTTCGGAGCGGCTTTCAATGGTTGACCCGGACATCAAGGTGTCCTATCGCGCGGCGCGAGTGATAGGCAATGCCGATTCGCTTGCCGAGGAAATCGGGCGTATGCCCGGGGTGCGCTCGGCTCTTCCGACGCTTAGGGCGGAGGCCCTTGCCATATATGGCGACGTGCAGCAGCCTGTCAACATCGTCGGCGTCCCCAAAGGTTTTGGCGAAATCTCGGCACTCGGCTCTCTGGTGATAGACGGAGAGATGAATCCCTCGACCTACGACCTTCGCGGAGCAGTCCTCGGAGTCGGTGTCGCCGTGCAGCTCGGTGCGCGCCCGTCGATGGAGCGGACATTGCTGCTGACGGTGCCGCGACGCATCGGACGCATCAATCCTGCCTTCCCGATGGCGGCGTTCACGACCGACACGCTGATTGTCACCGGCGTCTATCGCACCAACCAGACCGAGCTTGACAACGGCATGATATACATACCTCTCGCTATGGCGCGCAAGCTCCTTGACTATACTACTGAGGCGACGGCTATAGAAATAGGTATCACGGAAGGCGTAAAGGAGGCCGACGTCGTGGCCGCTCTCGAGGAACGCCTCGGCAGCGACTATCTCGTGGCCGACCGTCTGCGCCAGGAGTCACACTCGTTCCGTATGATTTCGATTGAGAAGTGGATTACCTTCCTCATGCTCGTGTTCGTGCTGATAATGGCCTCGTTCAACATCCTGTCGTCGCTCTCGATGCTCATAATCGAGAAAGAGGAGAGTCTGATGATACTCAGTTCTATCGGCGCGACCGACAAGATGCTGCGCCGCATATTTCTCGACCAGGGAATACTCGTCGGGCTGACCGGCGGCGCCATAGGTATAATAATAGGAGTCTGTCTCTGCCTCGCACAGCAGCACTACGGGTTTATTACCCTCGGCGGCGACCATTCGCAGATGTCAATCGTCACCTATCCCTGCGTCCTGCGCCTGACCGACGTGCTAATCACTGCGGCTGTGGTGTCTGTGATAGGATTTTTTGCGGGGCTGATTGCCTCGCGCGCCGTCCGTCCCCCTTACAAGATGTCGTGACAAGCGGTGACAATGGCTTAATTAGTTTTATTGGCATAAAAATCATCGGCAATACTTTTGGTATTTGCCGATTATTTTTGTAATTTAGCCGGGCTTATAATTCATACGAAAGAAATTGTAAGTTTCATTCATCGTTAATCTAATCTATCATCAATTTTCACCCACAGAGACCGTCATGACAAGTCCATCGACCCATAGATATTGCGTGATAATGTGCGGAGGCGTCGGAAGCCGCTTCTGGCCTTACTCGCGCGAGAACTGTCCCAAACAATTCATAGACTTTTTAGGCACGGGCCGCTCGCTGCTCCAGATGTCCTACGACCGAATACTGCCGCTCGTCCCCAAGGAGAATATCATCGTCGTGACCAATGCCAAGTATGCTTCGCTTATCCGCGAGCAGCTCCCGGAGCTTCTTCCGTCCAACATTCTCCTCGAGCCGGCTCGCCGCAACACGGCTCCCTGCATCGCCTGGGCCGCCTACCATATCGCCGCCCTCGACCCCGAGGCCTCGATGATTGTAGCCCCGAGTGACCATCTCATCACCCGCGAGGCTGTATTCGAGGACTGTGTCCGCCGCGGATTCGAATTTGTGGAGAGCCACGACGCACTTCTGACTCTCGGCATCACCCCGACACGCCCCGAGACAGGCTACGGTTATATTCAGATAGGGCGCGAGGCCGAACCTGGCATACTGAAGGTGAAAACATTCACCGAGAAGCCCAATATCGACCTGGCGAAGGTCTTTCTCGATTCGGGTGAATTCTTCTGGAACTCAGGCATCTTCCTTTGGCGAGCATCGACAATCATCGACGCCCTCCACAAGTATGACCCCGACCTCACCTGCCTCTTCGACCGCGGCAAGGCCGACTTCGGGACGGAGAGTGAGACCGGATTCATCAACGCGAACTTTACCTCCTGCCCCCCGAACTCAATCGACTACGCCGTTATGGAGAAGGCCGAGAATGTCTACGTCGAGTGTGTCAGCTTCGGCTGGAACGACCTCGGAACATGGAGCGCGCTCTATGACAACTCTCCCTGCAACAGCGATGCCAACGTCACTCAGAACTGCCACGTCCTCGCCTACGAGAGCAACGGCAACATCTTCGCCGTCAAGCGTCCCGAAAAGCTCGTGGTCGTGCAGGGTCTGAAGGACTATATCATCGCCGACGCCGACGACGTCCTCCTCATCTGCCCCAAATCCGAGGAGCAGAGAATCAAGCAGATGGTCAACGATGCCAAGCTCTCCTACGGCGACAAATATCTCTGACACAATAGTACAAAGCATCCCCCGAAACCACCATCCCCTTAGACCACAATGCAGGAATATAATCTTACTCCCGAGCAGGAAGATGCCCATGTCGAGCAGCAATTCAGGGATTTGCTCGACGGCTACCTCGCGAGCAACCACCGCAAGAAGGTAGAGATCATCGAGCGTGCCTTCCGTTTCGCCAAGGAGGCCCACAAGGGCGTCAGGCGCCGCTCGGGCGAGCCGTATATCATCCACCCCATAGCCGTGGCCAAGATTGCCTCGCAGGAGATAGGCCTCGGCTCCACGTCGATATGCGCCGCGCTGCTCCACGATGTCGTCGAGGACACCGAATATACCGTCGAGGACATAGAGCAGCACTTCGGACGTAAGATTGCCCGCATAGTCGAGGGTCTGACCAAGATTTCGGGCGGTATCTTTGGCGACAAGGCTTCGGCACAGGCCGAGAATTTCCGCAAACTCCTCCTCACCATGAGCGAGGACATCCGAGTGGTGCTCATCAAGATGGCCGACCGCCTCCACAACATGCGCACCCTCGGCTCTATGGCCCCCAACAAGCAGTATAAGATTGCCGGCGAGACCCTCTATATCTACGCCCCCCTCGCCCACCGCCTCGGTCTCTTCGCCATAAAGACCGAGCTGGAGGATTTGAGCTTCAAATATGAGCACCCCGGGGAATATGAGCGCATCTCCCGCCTCATTTCCCAAAGCGAGGCCGGCCGCGAGATGGTCTACAACGACTTCGCCTCTCCGATTCTCAAGCGCCTCGACGCTATGGGGCTGCAATACGAGGCCAAGGCGCGCCTCAAATCGGTCTACTCGATATGGCGCAAGATGGACACCAAGCATATTCCCTTCGAGGAGGTCTACGATCTCTACGCCATGCGCATAATTTTCGACCCGCCGGAAGGGGTGTCCGAAAAGGAGATGTGTTTCAAGCTCTATTCGACCCTCACCGACCTCTACCGCCCTCATCCCGACCGCACCCGCGACTGGATTACAAATCCCAAAGCCAACGGCTACCAGGCGCTCCACGTCACCCTTATGGGCCCCGACGGCAACTGGATAGAGGTGCAGATTCGCTCGCGCCGCATGGACGAGATAGCCGAAAAGGGCTTTGCCGCCCATTGGAAATACAAGATAGGGGAGCACGAGGAGGAGAGTGAGCTCAACGTCTGGCTCAAGACAATCAAGGACATCCTCGACGACCCCACGCCCAACGCTATCGACTTCCTCGACACCCTCAAACTCAACCTCTTCGCCACAGAGATTGTCGTCTTTACCCCCAAGGGGGAGCTGCTCACCCTCCCGGCCGGTGCGACGGTGCTCGATGTGGCCTTCACCCTCCACTCCGAGCTCGGCATCCACTGCATAGCCGGCAAAGTCAACCACAAGCTCGTCCCCCTCTCGCACCGTCTCAACTCAGGTGACCAGGTCGAGGTGCTCACCTCCCATTCCCAGTCCCCCAAGCCCGAATGGATGGCCTTTCTCGCCACCGCTAAGGCCAAGACTCGCCTGCGCAAGGAGCTGCGCCGCGTGCAGCAGCCCGTTATCGAGGAGGGTAAGAAGATTTTCGACGACTTCCTCGTGCAGAACGACATCATCCTCAACAACAGCGTGATGACCAAGATTCTCGGCATCTACCATGCCGCCTCGCGCGAGGATTTATTTTACAAACTCGGAAGCGGCGAGGCCTCGATTGACGACTATCTCAACGTCAATACCTCCCGTGGCGCCCGCTCCCTCGTCTCGCGCCTCTTCCGTCTCGGATTCGGTGGCGACAACAAGAAGATTAAAGTCAAGAAGCTCCTTTCGGCTCCCGAGAAGCCTGCCGAGGCGCCCGACGACAAGCCGAAAATCAATACCAAGGAGACCTACGTCCTCCGTTTCAACGAGAAGGAGAGCAACTTCGCCTTCGCCGAGTGCTGTCGCCCGATTCCTGGCGACGAGGTCATGGGCTTCATCACTGACGACGGCACCGTCGAGGTCCACTCACTCACCTGCCCGCGCGCCCAGGCTCTCAAAGCCAGTTTCGGTCCGCGCATCGTGGCCACCCGCTGGGACGACGTCACCGGCAGCTTCCTCGCCAACATCCGCATCGAGGGCATAGACCGCCACGGTATCCTCCAGGAGCTGACCCGCATGATTTCGACAGCCCTCAACATCGACATCCGCCGCCTCAACATCGAGGCCGACAAGGAAGTCTTCACCTGCGACCTCGACGTACTCGTCTCCGACACCGCCGCAGTCACCTCCCTCTGCAAATCCGTCCTCAAAATCGACGGAGTCCGCAAAGCTGACCGCGTCCGCTCCTACGAGTAAAATCTTAAATGTAAGGGACTTGTAGGGACGCTTTTCAAAGCGTCCGCATCGTCCGTGCGCATAGTCCTCCACATCCTCCATGCGCATAATTGCCCCCATCCTCCACCTATAAATATCACCCTCTACTGATGCGGACGCTTTGAAAAGCGTCCCTACCGCCTTTCTACGGCTTGGAATGGAAAAACCGCACCACAGCTATGTATAGAGCCTTCGTGCGCATATATTCTTTTTATCCAAAATCAACAATTAGCTAAAAGCTTAGAAATAAAAGACAAAAAGAGTTGTTTTTATGTGAAAAAATCCATATCTTTGTGACCTTATTCCATGCAAACCTGTGCAGTTTTACAAACCTAAGTATAAATACCAGCTTTTAAACCTGCATTTTTATAGTGTATAAAGATAACTAAAAATTAATAAATTCTTCACCTAACGTATGAAACAAACATTTTTTGACTTTCATTCGCTGAATGTACGCAAAGTGCTCGGCTTGGGCGCCATGACCCTTGCCCTCGCAATCCTCCCCGCATGTAGTGACGATGATATTACAAACGGTGGCGGAGACGAACCTGAAAAGCCCGAGTTTCAGACCTCAAATCTGAAAGTTGTTACAGATCCCGCGGGCATGCCTCTAAATCTGTTCAATTACTACAGTAAAGATAAGACATCCCGCACGATTTCGCCTGATTTTAAGATGCCTCCTAAACCCAATGAAAAGGATTATAATAGTCTCGACGAATATGTTGAGGGGTCTTCTGCGAATACCCAGATTTCAAAAGATCAGGAATCTCAGTTAAAGATGGTAAATCAAAATGTTTATGTGTCTGGACATTGGAAATTAACAGGAGTATATGGCAGTTCGGATGCAACTGTATGGGTTCTACCTGGTGCAACTCTTGAATTACCTGCTGCTGGCTTTTGGATTGGCGACGGGAAACTCACGATATATAATTATGGTACATTGAAGAGTGGAAGTGATACTCAAGAATGTAATTTAGGTGGTAATTTGGCAATATTTTCATCAGAAGATATTGCTATAAAACAACTTGCCTTGGCATGTGAGTTTTGGACAGATGGAGCTTTGATTGCAGACAATGTTCATTTGAAATGTACTTCTGATGTATGGGTTAATTGTAAAATTGAAGTTACAAAACAGTTGCACTTTGATTGTACCTCAGTTTTCCATGTTGGTTATATAACGGCAGAAAAAATTTTACTGTCGTCAACTCCTGATATAATAATGATGGATGGTGGATATATGACCGCCGATATTTTGGATATCAGAAATCCTGACGTATCTCAGATTTATACAGAAAATAATGACAAAGCTCTTATAGAAGTAGGTACTATCCGTTTGAATTATGCATCCAGAGAGAATTTGATGCATGCATTTAGAGATGTTTATATAAATTGTACCAAATGGGAACAAGACAATGACGCAGCATGTACTGTTAACGACGGCGATTTAAATGCAAGTGTTAAGTTGAATAAATTCGATTTGATAAAAGATGAAAATACTAATAACAACACCTGCGCTCCAATATTCATCAAAGATCCTAACGAAGGAGAAGATGAAAAGCCCTCTCTTGAAACTATCGGCACTGTCACTACAGACCACAAGCACCCAATTTCCGCTACCTGCATCCAGTTCTCGGAAGACGGCAGCAAGGCCTATGTGTCATGGCATGAACGTGGCAAAGGTATTCATGGTTGTGTTGAAGTAGTTGAATTTGATAATGCTGCTGATAAGCTTAATCTTCTTGCTTGGGCCGAAGATCCTATGGCTGACTACAATCATATTCTCTTAGACGGAAACAGACTTCTTGTTGCCGGTCATACTGAAGAACATGGTATTATTGGTGAAATTGAACTTCAAGGAGGTACTTTTGACCAGGGTTCCACTCTTCGTTACGAACATCTTAAGGGTAATCGCCAGCCAGGTCAGGATAAGAATGACTTCTACGGTGGTGATGGTAACTGTATAATTCGCAATGGTAATTATATCTCTGTAGCATCTCATGGCGGCCTCCATACTCTTAATAGCGACCTTACTAGAATAAATGAGGGCCTCACAGGTGCATTAAAAACTCCTGGTTCAGCCAAACATCTCTCAATAAATGGTAACTCTATCCTTGAATTGAATCTCACGCAGCGTGGAGCGGATTTGCCATCCTCTACAGCCGAACTACGTCTTTTCGAAGCAACAGACTACAAATGGAGTAATCCCACGATTGTGGCTTCCAATCTTGAAATTTCACCTGTTGATGGAAAGAATACAATCGCTCTTGATAGTGACGGTTCAATGTATGTATGTCTTAGCAAGAACGGTGTAAGAAAATACAAAGATGGTTCTTATGTTGAGATAAAGAGCGGAAGCCCGGCTAACGGACTTGCTATTGATAGCAAATATCTCTATGTGGCTTTCGGTAAGGGTCTCTACATTTATGATAAGAATGATTTCTCGAAACCCGTTGTTAAGTATACTCATGTAGGTAGGGAGGAGCCTTATCCCAACCCTGGTGAAGGTGATCCCGCAGAAGTTGAGGCATCATGCAACTATGTAGCAGTTAAGGGTGATATTATTTATCTCGCTTATGGCCGCTATGGATTCGATGTTCTTCGATTCAAAAATGCTCACTAAATAATGTGATTTTTAATCACTGAGATTATTTTATATCTAATATCAGGCCGCATCTCCCTTCGGGATGCGGCCTGTTTTTATTTAATCTCCATTATAATGGGTAATTACATTATAATGGATACTTACGTTATGATATAGATTGTGGTTCAGGTGTGATTTCCTTCACTCTTCGATAGTAGTTGTCAATTGGGGGAAGTCATATGTCCGTTCTGCCTACCGTGTTGCGCATGCCGGTTGGTGATGGCTCGAAGAGCCTATGCAGGAGAAACCCCAGGGTAAGCGGAGGCCGCAGGCCGCAGCGATGCCTGGGGTAGTATGAATCCCCCATCGCCCCCGTGCATCGGAGATGCTAACCCTCGTAATGGCCAGGCTCTCCGAGCCAGGTGCCGTCTTTTCGTCTCCTCCACCCCAGGCATCGCTGCGGCCTGCGGCCTCCGCTTACCCTGGGGCTTCTCGAGCCTAAGGTCTCCGACCTACTCGCAGATGTGTACGGCGCCCCTCCTCTCCACCTACTCGTATATATGTACGGCGCCCTTCCCCCCGGCCTACCCGCATATGTATACGGCGCCCCCTCCCCCCGACCTACTGCCTCACTTATGATGTTAGGTTAAAAGCCGGTCGTCCCACTCCATATTGGCCAGGCTGATGATTTCTTTCAGTTCCTCCTCGAATGGTTTGCATAGGTGGTGCGACTTTTGGTTACTGATATACCGCATCACGCTCTCTCGCGCCGTCGGCGAGACGGATACGGCAAAATATTCCCTTCCCCAACATTCGAAATCAGGAAACAATCCTGAGCGGCGCATCCACAGACTGCTATTCTGTTTGAGATGTCGCACAAGTTCGTCGAGGCGCACTGTCGCATGGATATCCACGAGCAAATGGAGGTGGTTGCCGATACCGTTTACGCGATAGACAAAGCATCGTTTTTCCTTCATGAGTCCGACCACAACAGCATAGAGTTTGCGGCAGGCCGCCTCGGGGATTACCATGCGGCGTGATTTGGTGTTTATTACTATGTGCATGATTTGCGACACTCGGCTCATGGGATTGGGGAGGGATATGAAGTGATGATTATAAAATACCGGCCTAAATATACGATATATTTCCCACTGAACAAATAAATTAGCATCGAAGATTGCTCCCTGTTTCCAACTGGGCGACAGAGAGTGTGGCAAATTGTGTATTCACTGAGTGCACAATCGGATAGGTCGGAAGCTCATAAAATTTTGCCGGCGATGAGCGTCGGACTTTGTCTTTGATATATTATAAAAAAGTCGTAACTTTGCAGCGGGGATGCAGTGTAGCCCCGCAAACTTCATAATCATTCCATCGCATGCGACAGTTTAAGCGCGCCGTACTTGTCCTCGAAGACGGCACCACTTTTGAAGGAAAATCCTTTGGCTATGAAGCCTCTACTGCCGGCGAGGTGGTGTTCAACACCGCTATGACCGGCTATCCCGAAAGTCTTACGGATCCTTCCTACGAAGGGCAGATCCTGGTCACCACTTATCCGATTCTCGGTAACTACGGCGTCCCGCCGCGGCGCGAGAAGGACGACGTCAGCGAATATTACGAAAGCGACAAGATCCACTGCCGCGCCATCGTGGCCCAGGATTATTCCTATGACCATTCCCATTGGCAGGCTGACCGCTCGCTGGCTCAGTGGCTCAAAGAAGAAAAAATCCCAGGTATATACGGCATCGACACCCGTCAGCTCACCAAGCATCTCCGCGAACATGGTTCGATGCTCGGAAAGATTATCATTGACGGATGTGGCGATGTCGATTTTTATGACCCCAACCGTGAAAACCTCGTCGGCAAGGTGAGCTGCACCGAGGTCGAGCACCACGGCGACGGCGAAAAGACGGTGGTGCTCGTCGACTGCGGAGTGAAGCACAACATCATCCGCTGTCTCGCCCGCAGAGGGGTGAAGGTTGTGCGCGTCCCCTGGAACTACGACTTCACGACCATCCCCTACGACGGTCTCTTCATATCCAACGGCCCCGGCAACCCCGACATGGCCGAGGAGACGGTCGTCAATATCCGCAAGGCAATGGAAATCGGCAAGCCTATCTGCGGCATCTGCATGGGCAACCAGCTCCTCGCCAAGGCCGCAGGAGCCAAGACCTACAAGCTCAAATACGGCCACCGCAGCCACAACCAGCCCGTGCGCCGCGTCGGGACTGAGAAATGCTTCATCACCTCGCAGAACCACGGCTTCGCTGTCGACAACGACACCCTGCCCGCCGACTGGGAGCCGCTCTTCATCAATATGAACGACGGCACCAACGAGGGCATACGCCATAAGTCGCTCCCCTTCTTCTCCGCCCAGTTCCACCCCGAGGCCAGTTCCGGCCCGAAGGACACGGAGTTTCTTTTCGATGAGTTTATCAACATGCTTTAACCCCTCCCACATCCATAGGACACACTTAATCCTGCATCATGCGTAACGAGAACATCAAGAAAGTATTGCTGCTTGGTAGCGGCGCGTTGAAGATCGGCGAGGCCGGCGAGTTTGACTATTCAGGTTCGCAGGCGCTCAAGGCCATGAAGGAGGAGGGGATTACGACCGTCCTCATCAACCCGAACATCGCCACCGTCCAGACCTCGGAGGGCTTTGCCGACAAGATTTACTTCCTCCCCGTAACCCCATACTTCGTAGAGAAGGTGATCCGCAAGGAGAAGCCCGACGGTATCCTCCTCGCCTTCGGCGGCCAGACCGCGCTCAACTGCGGCGTGGAGCTGCACCGCTCGGGTATACTTGAAAAATACGGCGTCGAGGTGCTCGGTACTCCCGTCCAGGCAATCATGGACACCGAGGACCGCGAGCTCTTCGTCAGGAAGCTCGATGAGATTGACGTCAAGACTATCAAGAGCGAGGCCGTCAACACTGTCGACGACGCCAAGCGCGCCGCCTCGGCTCTCGGCTACCCCGTCATCGTCCGCGCTGCCTACGCCCTCGGCGGCCTCGGCAGCGGATTCTGCGACAATGAGGAGGAGCTCGTGGCCCTCGTAGAGAAAGCCCTTGCCTTCTCCCCCCAGGTGCTCGTCGAGAAGTCGCTCAAAGGGTGGAAGGAAGTCGAGTACGAGGTTGTCCGCGACCGTTTCGATAACTGTATCACCGTCTGCAACATGGAGAACTTCGACCCGCTCGGCATCCATACCGGCGAGTCAATCGTCGTGGCTCCCTCGCAGACCCTCTCCAATGAAGATTACCACTGGCTGCGCAAGCTCGCCATCAAGATTATACGCCACATAGGCATCGTCGGCGAATGTAACGTCCAGTATGCCTTTGACCCCACCTCGATGGACTATCGCGTCATCGAGGTAAATGCCCGACTCAGCCGCTCGTCGGCGCTTGCGTCGAAGGCCACCGGCTACCCCCTCGCCTTCGTCGCCGCCAAACTCGGCCTCGGCTACGGCCTCTTCGACCTCAAGAATTCAGTCACCAAGGAGACATCGGCCTTCTTCGAGCCGGCGCTTGACTACGTCGTCTGCAAAATCCCCCGCTGGGACCTCGGAAAGTTCCACGGTGTCCGTCGAGAGATAGGTTCCTCGATGAAGTCTGTCGGCGAGGTCATGGCCATCGGCCGCACCTTCGAGGAGGTAATCCAGAAGGGCCTCCGAATGATAGGGCAGGGGATGCACGGCTTCGTCGGCAACAACCAGCGCGAGATTCCCGAACTGGAACACGCCCTCAAGGAGCCGACCGACAAGCGCATCCTTGCCATAGCCCAGGCCTTCTTCAAGGGCTACACCGTGGAGCAGATTCATGAGTTGACCAAAATCGACTGCTGGTTCCTCTACAAGCTCCAGAATATCATCAACACCGCCCGTGAGCTTCGCGGATATGATGAGCTTGCCTCACTCCCCGAGGCGCTCCTCCGCCAGGCCAAGGAACAGGGCTTCAGCGACTTCCAGGTGGCCCGCGAGGTATATCAGGAGCGCCTCACCTCTCCCGAGAAAGCCCTCCTCGAGGTTCGTGCCTTGCGAAAGAGCCTCGGTATACTCCCGGTGGTCAAGCAGATTGACACCCTTGCCGCCGAATATCCTGCCCAGACCAACTATCTCTACCTTACATACAACGGTCGTGAGAACGATGTCAACTATCTCCACGACCACCGCTCTATAGTCGTCCTCGGTTCTGGTGCCTACCGCATCGGCTCCTCCGTGGAGTTTGACTGGTGCTCGGTCAACGCCCTCCTCACTGTCAAGAAGCAGGGCTGGCGCTCGGTGATGATTAACTACAACCCCGAGACCGTCTCAACCGACTATGACATCTGCGACCGACTCTACTTCGACGAGCTGACCTTCGAGCGTGTCATGGACATTCTCGACCTTGAGCAGCCCCACGGCACGATTCTCTCCGTGGGTGGCCAGATTCCCAATAATCTTGCGACCCGTCTCGACGAGCAGGGCATCAACATCCTCGGCACTACTGCCCGCAGCATCGACAATGCCGAGGACCGCAACAAATTCTCGGCTATGCTTGACCGTCTCGGCATCGACCAGCCCCGCTGGCGCGAGCTAACGAGCCTTGAGGACATCAATGAGTTTATCGACGAGGTAGGCTTCCCGGTGCTCGTGCGCCCGAGTTATGTGCTCTCCGGCGCCGCTATGAACGTATGCCACAACCAGGAGCAGCTCACCCGCTTCCTCCGCCTCGCGGCCAACGTCTCCAAGCAGCACCCCGTCGTCGTGTCGCAGTTCATCTCCTCCGCCAAGGAAATCGAGATGGACGCCGTGGCTCAGAACGGCGAGATTGTGGCTTACGCTATCTCGGAGCACATCGAATATGCCGGCGTCCACTCGGGCGACGCCACCATCCAGTTCCCGCCGCAGAAGCTCTATGTCGAGACCATGCGTCGCATCCGCAAAATATCGCGTCAGATAGCCAAGGCCCTTGAGATTTCAGGCCCCTTCAACATCCAGTTCCTCGCCAAGAACAACGACATCAAGGTCATCGAGTGTAACCTCCGCGCCTCCCGAAGCTTCCCCTTCGTCTCCAAGGTGCTCAAAATCAATTTTATCGACCTTGCAACCCGCGTGATGCTCGGCCTCCCCGTCGAGAAGCCCTCCAAGAACGCCTTCGACCTCGACTATGTCGGCATCAAGGCCTCGCAGTTCAGCTTCTCGCGCCTCCAGGGTGCCGACCCGGTGCTCGGTGTCGACATGGCGTCGACAGGCGAGGTCGGCTGTATCGGCACAGACTCCTCCGAGGCTCTCATCAAGGCCATGATTTCCGTCGGTAACCGCATCCCCTCCAAGGCGGTACTCATGTCGACAGGCACGGCCAAGCAGAAGGCCGACCTTCTCGACGCAGCCCACGAGCTTGCCAACCGCGGCTACACAATCTACGCCACCGGCGGCACCCACGCCTATCTCAACGACAACGGCATACCCGCTATCCGTGTCTATTGGCCCTCGCAGCCCGACATGCAGCCCCAGGCCATCGAGCTTCTCCATGAGCACAAGGTCGACATGGTTGTCAACATTCCCAAAAACTTCTCGACAACCGAGCTGACCAACGGCTACAAGATTCGTCGCGCAGCCATCGACCTGAACATCCCGCTGTTGACCAACGCGCGCCTTGCCTCGGCCTACATCGACGCCTTCACCACCCATCCACTCGATGAAATCGAGATTAAGAGCTGGGACGAATACTAAACGATGTGAAATTTTATAGAATCTCAGAATATAAAGTAAAATTTAAACATCGGCATATTGCAGGGCGACGTGATATTTTGTAAATTTGCCACATATTTACGAAATCATCAATTCGCTTCCAATCAGAAAGGTAAAAAACTCAACTATAATTTAATATAGACTATGAAAATTGAAAAAATTATCGGTCGTGAAGTCCTTGACTCACGCGGCAATCCTACCGTAGAAGTTGACGTAATCCTCGAATCAGGCGCGCGTGGCCGTGCTTCTGTTCCCTCCGGCGCATCTACCGGCGAGAACGAGGCTCTCGAGCTTCGCGACGGCGACAAGAGCCGTTACATGGGTAAGGGCGTTACCAAGGCTGTTGCCAACGTTAACGGTCCTATCGCAAACGCCCTCCGCGGCATGAGCGCTCTTGACCAGATCAAGATTGACGAGACCATGCTCGCCCTCGACGGCACTGAGACCAAGTCAAACCTCGGCGCAAACGCAATTCTCGGCGTGTCGCTCGCAGTTGCCAAGGCTGCTGCCGACTATCTCGACCTTCCCCTTTATAAATACATCGGTGGCTGCAACAGCTATGTGCTCCCCGTTCCTATGATGAACATCATCAACGGCGGTGCTCACTCTGACGCCCCCATCTGCTTCCAGGAATTCATGATTCGTCCTATCGGCGCATGCTGCTTCAAGGAAGGTATCCGCATGGGCACCGAGGTATTCCACAACCTCAAGAAAGTGCTCCATGACCGCGGCCTCTCTACTGCTGTAGGTGACGAGGGTGGTTTCGCTCCCGCACTCGACGGTACCGAGGATGCCCTCAACGTCATCATCAAGGCTATCGAGCTCGCCGGCTACGTTCCCGGTAAGGACGTGACCATCGGTCTTGACTGCGCTTCTTCCGAATTCTACAAGGACGGTCTCTATGACTACACTTGGAAGCAGGGTGCCGACGCTCCCAAGCGCACTTCCAAGGAGCAGGCCGAGTATCTCAAGGAACTCGTCGAGAACTATCCTATCGACTCTATCGAGGACGGTATGGACCAGAACGACTGGGAAGGCTGGAAGCTCCTCACCGACATGATTGGTGACCGTTGCCAGCTCGTCGGCGACGACCTCTTCGTGACCAACGTCAAGTACCTCAAGAAGGGCATCGAGCTTGGCTGCGCCAACTCTATCCTCGTCAAGGTTAACCAGATTGGCTCACTCACCGAGACACTCCGCGCAGTTGAGCTCGCTCAGCGCAATGGCTACACTGCTGTCATCTCTCACCGTTCAGGCGAGACTGAGGACGCTACTATCGCTGACATCGCTGTCGCTACCAACGCCGGTCAGATCAAGACTGGTTCTGCAAGCCGTTCTGATCGTATGGCCAAGTACAACCAGCTCCTCCGTATCCAGGAAGAACTCGGCGAGGCTGCTGCTTACGGCTATGGCAAAAAGACCAAAATGCCCCAGGCTTAATCCTGCCGCATAGACCATAACATGATGCAGCCCGGATCCGCAAATCCGGGCTGCATTTTTTCTTATTATTGAATAAGCCTATGTCTTATATGCGAAATATTATTTTTATAATAACGCTTCTCGCGATTTTGGCCGGGTGTAAAAGTTCATCCCGTCAAAATACTTCTGGTGATAGTGTTTTTTGTGCTGAGGACGACAGCGTGTTGCAACCTGTCGCAAATGAGGCGGTCAGTGACAGCGTGCTTTGCGACGAGCCTAAGACATCCCCGGTCCAAGATATATGCGATCTCGACAGTCTTCATGACTATGTCAGCAGAAAATTATCCGCATTGAAAGGCAATCCGCTGGCACATAATATCTATGCTACAAGCCTGGGAGAGGATGCGGTCATCATTCATCTTTCAATCAATACTGAATATTGGCGTGGGCAGTTCCGACGACTTGTTACAGCTTCCCCCTACATAAAATTTGAAGGAAATTCTAAGCCGACAAAGGTAGACATAAAGCCGGAACAGCTCTATCAAGGCGACAGTATAAGTCTTGTGCTTGGAAAATCAACTTACCCGGTGACAGAGGAGGAAATTGGCTTCGTTGTTACGAACATCGGCGAGAGAAGCATACTCTTTGGCGAGGACTATATGGTGGCCTATCCTGGCGAGGACGGTAACTGGTACCGGCTACCCAATCCGGGTGTATGGCATGACATAGGCTATGGTCTCGGCAAGGGAGGAAGTCGCTCCTTCAGTGCCCGTCTGCATCCCGGACTTAACCGCAATAAACCTGTCACATATCGTCTATACAAAAAATTCCGTTTTGAAAACGAAAAATCTCACCAATGGCTCATGACCGAGTTCAATCTGACCTCTGTGAGGTAAGTCAGTATTAGGTCATATCCTTTATTGCAAGAAGCTCCTGACACCTTTCTTTCGCTGGGTCTCATTGTCAATAGCCTCAGCCACGGCTGTGTTTTCATGCGGGGCCGGAGTCCGGGTCTCGATGTGCATTTTATCGCCGCTGACAGTAACCTTCTTGATTTCAAATGCTGTCAGTGCGTCATAATTATCTTTGGGAGCCTCCTTGCCGTCGATGACATATAGCTTGGTGTCAGGGACAAGGGCCACGAGAATATCTTTTCGGAAGGCTATGACACAGTCAGAGTAGGGGAGTAGGAAGCCTTCGTAGGAAGAATCGGGTCTGTCACTTCCCGGAAGGTCACGGAGGTTGATGAAATCACCATTGGCAATTCGTTTCGAGGCCATGTCGATGCCATAGATAACAAACAGACTGTCACAGTGTGTATCCTCATAGGCGACAGTATCCGGCTCGGTGGCCGTATCCGACTGTTTCGCATCTCTGCCACTGCACGAAATCACTGCCGACAATAATATAGCCACTCCGGCAAACGCCGAAAGCAGTTTAATCGGATAATTCATCACTTTATATATAAGCATATGACAATTTTGGGTGATTAGTATGTAAGGTTACTATTGTTTGTAAAGTGTGATACAGGGCATGGACGGTTAATCTATTTTTCAGTCTCTTATTTGCAAATGTAGGCAATACTTCCCAAACATGCAAATATCTTATCCAAAATTCCCTTATTTCAAGTGGGTGTGGATAAAAAGAGGGTATTGCTTGTTTTAGCAACGCCCTCATAGATGTTTTAATTATATTCCTATCATTTAAATCAAGCCCAAAAGCTGTTCGCCGGCTTTCTTGGTGTCGACCTTGGTGATGATATGGGTGATGCGGTGGTCGGCATCGGTAACGAATGTCGTGCGGACAGTGCCCATATATTCGCGTCCTGCCATTTTCTTTTTCTGCCATACGCCGAAAGCCTGGTTGACGTCGGTCGATGTGTCGGATAGGAGGATAAAGGGGAGGGAATACTTGTCGGCAAACTTTATGTGGCTCGCGCTTGAATCCTTGCTTATACCGATGATCGTATAGCCCTTGGCGGCAAGCTCGGCATTGTAATCGCGCAGCGAGCAGGCCTCGGCAGTGCAGCCGGGGGTGTTATCTTTGGGGTAGAAATAGATAATCAGGGGCTTGCCCTCAAAATCCGAACTCTTAACCTCCCTGCCTTCGGCATCCAGACCGAGGACTTCGGGAATCTTATCGCCAATTTCCATAAGATGTGTATATGTATTTAGTTAGTAATGCAAAGATATGAAATTATTTATATCTGTAAAAACCGTTTT
Source organism: uncultured Duncaniella sp. (assembly GCA_910586665.1). Taxonomy (GTDB): domain Bacteria; phylum Bacteroidota; class Bacteroidia; order Bacteroidales; family Muribaculaceae; genus Duncaniella. The sequence goes on along the minus strand of CAJUIX010000007.1, from coordinate 5,779 downwards.
GGTCAGCTTTTGGTTGATTGTCGATAAAAATTGTGCTAACTTTGCCGTATCGCTATGAATAATCCTATAACAATAGTCATCCCGGCCTACAATCGAGCGCATACATTGCCTCGTACATTGCTATCTGTAGAACGACAGACTGCCGCACCTGCTAGAGTGGTGCTTGTCGACAATTCGTCGACAGACTCTACACTTGCCTTTATGCAGGAGTGGGCGGCGCGGCAGCAGTGCTTCGATGTGATTGTCCTCTCTGAACATCGCCGCGGTGCCTGCGCAGCCCGTAACTGCGGACTGCGTGCAGTTAAGTCTGAATTTGTGATGTTTTTTGATTCTGACGATGAGATGTTGCCGTCGCACGTCGCAGATTTTAGTGCTGCGATAGCCGCCAACCCGGATTGTGACATATTTGGACGCGATATTTACTGTCTCGACTTGGATGGCAGACGTGAGACCCATTATTACACTGCAAACAGTGCGATTTTCAACCATATCTTCCGTGCATGTCTGGCGACAGCCCGTATTGTTGTGCGCACGGAGCTTGTCAGACGAGTTGGTGGGTGGAATGAGAGTCTTTCGGCGTGGGATGACTATGAACTCGGGGTACGTCTGCTGCTTGCCACCGACAAGGTACGCAGACTTGATGGGAAGCCGAGTGTGATTACCTACCGACTCGAAGAGTCACTCACGGGTACTTCTTTCAGCACACGGCCTGAACACTGGGAGAGTTCACTCGACAAGGTCGAGCATCATTTTTTAGCTGCCGGACGCGATGAACTGGTGCGCTGGGTCGACGCGCGGAGGATGATTCTCGCCTCGCAATACATGGCCGAGGCTGACCCTGCCACCGAGAGCGGGCGCAATGCTGCCGCACAGGCTGCGAGACTGCGTGCCGAGGTGCTCGCACGGTCCGATGCACCGCTGCGCATGAAGATGATCTATCTCCACAACCGATATCTCAAAAGACTTACCTGGGCTTTCGCGCGGCTGCTATTCCCGCTTACCTCAACATCTCGCTGACGCGGCGGAGGGCGGTGAGGAAGCGGTCACATTCCTCTTTGGTATTGTATACGGCAAATGATGCGCGCACTGTGCCCTCTATTCCGAGCGCCGTCATGAGCGGCTGTGCGCAGTGGTGGCCGGTGCGCACTGCTATTCCGAGCTTGTCGAGGAGCATACCCATGTCGTAGTGGTGCTCGCCGTCGACGAGGAAGGAGATGATGGCACACTTGCCCGGGGCAGTGCCGAATATGCGCATGCCCGGAATCTCGTCGAGCATACGGCGCGTGGTGTATTCGAGCAGTTCGTGCTCATGAGCAGCAATCTTCTCGATGCCGAGGCGCTCCATGTAATTTATAGCCTGGTGGAAGGCGGCTATGCCTATGAAGTCAGGGGTGCCGGCCTCGAATTTGTAGGGTAGCTCCGCGTATGTGGTCTTCTCGAAGCTGACGGATTCTATCATCTCGCCTCCTCCTTGGTAGGGAGGCATGATTTCGAGCAGCTTGCGCTTCCCATAGAGCACACCGACACCTGCTGGACCATACATCTTATGGGCTGAGAAGGCATAGAAGTCTGCATCGATATCCTGCACGTCGATTTTAAGATGCGGGGCGGCCTGCGCGCCGTCGATGAGCACCGGGATACCATGCGCGTGGGCTTCAGCCACGATTTCCTTGACAGGATTGACGGTGCCGAGGACGTTGGAGGCGTGGCAGACGCTGACGAAACGCGTGTGCTCGTTGAACAGCGCACGGTATTCATCCATGTCGAGCGAGCCGTCCTCGCGGATTGGGATGACACGGATTCTGATGTCGGCGCGACGCTGGAGCAGCTGCCAGGGTACTATGTTGGAATGGTGTTCCATGACGGAGAGTATTATCTCGTCACCGTCGCGGAGGAAGGCGCCACCGTAGGCGGCGGCAACGAGGTTGATTGACTCGGTGGTGCCGCGCGTGAAGATTATCTCCTCGGTCGAGGGGGCATTGATAAAATCCTTGACTCTGCGGCGGGCGCTCTCCTGAAGCTCAGTGGCCTCCATCGAGAGGGTGTGGACGCCGCGGTGTACGTTGGCTTTGGTCTGTGTATAGCCCGAGACGATAGAATTGACCACGCAGTCGGGGGTCTGCGAGGTGGCTGTGTTGTCGAGATATACGAGGGGACGGCCGTAAATCATACGGTCGAGTATCGGGTATTCGGCCCGGATTTTTTCAATATCCTCCATAATGTATGTGTGCGTGCGGGGCGCGGTGAGGTTGGTTTAGCAGTTTGTGTGGGTGTCTTTCGAGCGGCAGGTTGCGCAGTCGCCGAGTGTGCCTGAGAAGCGGCGGTCGACGAGGTGGAGCAGCCTTTCGCGCAGGCCGACTATGTGGACGTTGTCAATCACGTCGACCATGAAGGCCTGCATGAGCATGGTCCTCGCTTCGGCTTCAGGGATACCGCGGGAGCGCATGTAGAAGAGGGCGTCGTTGTTGAGCTGGCCGGTTGTCGCACCGTGGGAACACTTGACGTCATCGTTATAAATTTCGAGTTGCGGCTTGCAGTGCATGCGCGCCTCGGTGGATGCGAGTATGTTGCGGTTGCTCTGGTAGGCCTCTGTGAACTGCGCTCCCGGAGCCACGAGTATGCTCCCCTCGAAGGCTCCAGTAGACTCGTCGTCGAGGACATATTTAAAGAGCTGGTCGCTTTTGCAGCGGGGGCTGAGGTGGCGGATGTCGGAATTATTGTCGATGTGCATCTTGTCGGAGCCTATGACCATGCCGACGAGTCTGGTGTCGCTGTGTTCACCTGTAAGCTCGACTTCGAAGTCATTGCGGGTGGTGCCGCAGGTGAGAGTGGTCGAGTTGAATGAGAAGAGTGAGTGGCCTTCCTGGCGGACGAAGAGGCGCGAGTAGCGCGAGGTTTTGGCCGACGATTCCTCGATAGAGCAAGCCTCGAATTTTGCGGTTGCTCCGACGAACACCTCCACAATCTGCGATGCGAGATAGGCGTTCTCGCCGTCTTGGGTATGGTCGCAGACGAGCAATTGCAACTCGGCCTCCTCCTCGACTATGATGAGCATACGGCGGAAAGCGGCGACAGGTACCGGGGAGGAAAAGATGTTGACCAACTGCAACGGGCGCTCGAGGCGCGCGCCGCGCGGGACGTAGATCATCACCCCGTCCTGGGCAAGCATGGTGTTGAGCGCCACAGATGCTTCTCCCATAGGGGCAATCTTGGCATAGTACTTCTCCATGAGGGCCGGATACAGTTCTGCGCCACAGCGGAGTGAGCCGAAGTAGACACCATCGGGGAGTTTTGACTCAAGCATTGAAGTGGGGTGGAAGGAGTCGTTGATGACCAGTCCCATCATTGTCGACAGTGCGGGGACATCGCAGCGGAAGCTCGCGGCTACGTCGACGGGGATATTGACGCGGGTGATGTTGACGCCGTAGTCCGGGGCAAACATCTCGTCAATCGAGGTCTTCTCATATCCTTCGCAGCTCTTGTCGGGGAGCGACTTGCCGCGGAGCGCTTCCAAAGCCTCCTCGCGGACGGCATTGAGCCTGCCGGCGGAGTTGGAGCAGATTATATCGCGGTTTTCCTCATAGAGCTTTATATATTGGTCGAGTGCGTTGCTCATAGGTCGTTTTCTTCTTTGATCCAGTCGTAGCCTTTCTCCTCGAGCTCGAGAGCGAGTTCGGGACCGCCGGTCTTGACGATTCGTCCTTTGTATAGGATGTGGACGAAGTCGGGGCGGATATAGTCGAGCAGACGTTGGTAGTGGGTGATGACGATGGTTGCGTTGCGGTCGGTCTTCAGCTTGTTGACGCCTCCGGCCACTATGCGGAGCGCGTCTATGTCGAGGCCGGAGTCGGTTTCGTCGAGTATAGCCACGCGGGGTTCGAGGACGGCCATCTGGAAGATTTCGTTACGCTTCTTCTCTCCGCCGGAGAATCCCTCGTTGACGGAGCGGGAGGCAAGCTTGTTGTCAAGTTCGACGATGGCTCTTTTCTGGCGCATCATTTTGAGGAAGTCGCTTGCGCTGAGGGGGGCTTCGTTGAAATATTTTCGTTTTGCATTGACGGCTGCACGCATGAAGTTGACCATCGACACGCCGGGAATCTCCACCGGGTATTGGAACGAAAGGAACAGTCCCTCATGGCTTCTGTCCTCGGGCGAGAGCTCGAGAAGGTTGACGCCGTGGAGCCATGCCTCACCTTCGGTGACGTTGTAGGCCGGGTTGCCTGCGAGGACACCCGAAAGGGTGCTCTTGCCTGAGCCGTTGGGGCCCATTATTGCATGGACTTCCCCTTCGTTGATGCTTAGGTTGACACCACGGAGTATCTCTTTGCCTTCTACTGAGGCGTGGAGGTCGCGAACTTCAAGTAGTTTGTTGCTCATCCTGTATTATATATTGAGGTGTATTTAATTTATATGTTGAGGTGTATCGCACCGATTTGCTGACGCGAAATTACTCAATTTCTTTCATCTACCCAAACATTTTCAGACTGACTTTGGTTTGCCGCGGGTGGCGGGGCAGTGCCTTTGCTGTCGACTTATAGGGGAATATTGTGTCGATAATGTTAATAAATGTCAATATTGAGCCGTGTAACAACATTGTGTTTCGATTGTAACAATTCTGTAATATCCCGGCCCTACCTTTGCAATGTGAAACAAATACGGCTTCTTGCTAAAATGAAAAAACGATAGAAGCTGACAAGATATAAAGATCGAATACCAAACACGAAAATTTTACGGTTGCAAAATAGTTTTTTTAGTAGACAAAACCAAAGATTTATCACATTTTCATACAGGCTGTCGAGAACGACAGCCTGTGTTGCTTTATATATGTTTATATATGTTTGTATGCGCGGGGCGGCGGACGTATATATAGATAGTAAAAAAAAGAATGAGTAAATGAGAGCCGAAGCTCAACAATTTACTCATTCTCCTCTCTCCTCAGCGGTATGGACGGGACTCGAACCCGCGACCCCCTGCGTGACAGGCAGGTATTCTAACCAGCTGAACTACCACACCAAGTTTAAGAGGCGTAACGTTCAATCGCCTTGCGGTTATTGCCGTTTTGCGAGTGCAAAGTTACGAGTGTTTTTCGAATTGTGCAAGTGTTTTCCGAAAATATTGAATAAATTATGTTAAAGCGCCGGATTTTATAGACGATCATCCATTGCACGCGGCCGGATTTGTCTTTCCGTGGTCGGGAAAGCGGCTGTCGAACCAATGTTCGGCCTCCTCACGCGAATGAAAAATGATAATCTCGCGCTCGGATTCGTAGCGCTCGAGCATAAGGCGGATAACCGGCAGTTGGAAATCGGGGAAGCCCTCGATGAATTCGCGGAACTCCGGGTCAAGCTCCTCGTCGGTCCAGGGCATGTCCACGCGTGGCTTCCCGAGGCGTGATTCCGCCCCGGCGAGGCAGATCTCGAGGGGGTAGTCAAGGAGGAAGACAGTGTCGCAGCTTTGTAGGCGCATCTCGAGAGTGCGGATATAGTTCCCATCGATAATCCAGCGATTGCCGAGGCAGATTGAGCGGAGGGCCTGGTCAAACTCGTCGCGCTCCGCCGTAGTGCGGTCCTCATTGTGCCAGATCAAGTCGAGATAATACAGTGGCAGCCCGGTCGCTGCCGCAAGTCTCCGCGCGAAGCAGCTCTTCCCGGCTCCCGGACATCCGATAATGATTACTTTTTCCATAAAGCTGTACGACTATTTAATTGGTTTAGGCGTGGAGATAAAAAAAGAATGAGTAAATGAGAGCCGAAGCTCAACAATTTACTCATTCTCCTCT
>CAJUIX010000006.1 GCA_910586665.1 uncultured Duncaniella sp. | reverse complement strand
CGTCGGAATGAACTCGCAGGAGGTGGCGATCACCCCCGGCCAGAAGATGAACATCATCCTCGACGGCACTAACCTCCTCGACGAAGTCATCACCGTGGCCTACGGCACGGCTAAGCGCTCGGCCTTCACCGGCTCGGCATCAGTCCTTGACGCTTCCGAAATCGAGGCTGTCCAGGTAACCAACCCTGTCGACGCTCTCAAGGGCAAGGTGTCAGGTGTGCAGATCAACTCGGCATCAGGTGCTCCCGGCAATTCGACTACCAAAGTCCTCATCCGCGGTATTTCTTCAATCACCGCCGGTACAGAGCCACTTATCGTCCTCGACGGCACTCCCTACGACGGTGGCCTTGACAATATCTCAACCCAGGACATCGAGTCTATGACAGTCCTCAAGGACGCCGCTTCCAACGCACTCTACGGTGCCCGCGGTGCCAACGGTGTCATCCTCATCACCACCAAGAAAGGCAAGCAGGGCAACGCCCGCGTGACTCTCGATGCAAAATGGGGCCAGAACTCACGCGCTATCTCTGACTACGACGTGATTTCCTCACCCCGGGAATACATCGAGACCTACGGTCGCGCTATCGGTAACTACCTCACCGACCCCAACGACGTCTTCCAGATGACCCAGGAGCAGGCTATGCCCTACGTCAACGCCCTCCTCTTCGGCAACTACTATGTCCCCGCCCACAATGCGGCAGGTCGTCTCGGCGTCAGCTCCTCGCTCGGCTACAATGTGTTCAACGTTCCCGAGGGTGAAGACCTCCTCCTCCCCGGCTATCAGTTCAATCCCAATGCCACTCTCGGCCGTGTAATCACAGCTAATGGTGTAGAGTACACCCTCATGCCCGACGACTGGGCCGACGCTGCCTATAAGAACGCCCTCCGTCAGGAATATAACCTCAGCGTATCGCAGGCTACCGACAAGGGATCCTTCTACGCTTCTGCAAGCTACCTCGACAACGAGGGTATCACCGTCAACTCAGGCTTCAAGCGCTTCACAGGCCGTCTTGCTGCCGACCTCCAGGCCAAGTCCTGGCTCAAAGTCGGCGCCAACATGTCGTATACCAACTTCAGCTCAACGTTCAACGGTGATGACGGAAATTCTTCATCATCTGGCAATATCTTCACTGTCAACAACGTCCTTGCACCTATCTACCCCCTCTACGTCCGCGACGGCCAGGGCAACATCATGAAGGACCGCTACGGCAACACCATGTATGACTATGGTGACGGCATGGATCTCGGCCTCCCCTCACGTCCCGTATTTGAACAGGCCAACCCCCTCTCGCAGAACATTCTTGACGTGTCGAAATATGACGGCAACGCCTTCACTGCCAGCGGCTATGCCGAAATCCGCTTCCTCCGCGACTTCAAGTTCACAACCAACAACTCTATGAACTTCCGCGAGCAGCGCCAAACCAATGTGACCAACCCCTACTACGGCCAGTATGCCTCTATGAACGGTAGTCTCTACAAGTACAGCACCCGCCGTATCGACTACACCTTCCAGCAGCTCCTCAACTGGACCCGCCAGTTCGGTGACCACAATGTCAACGTACTCCTCGGTCACGAAAACTACTGGAACAAGTACAGCTACCTCATGGCCAACCGCAGCAACATGCTCCTCCCGAGCAATGAGGAACTCGACGGCGCTGTCACCGACGGCGGCAGCTCATCCTACATGATAGAGTACAACAACGAAGGCTGGTTCGGCCGCGTCAACTACGACTACGACAGCAAATACTTCGTCAGCGGCTCACTCCGTCGCGACGCTTCATCGCGCTTCCATCCCGACCACCGCTGGGGTACATTCTGGTCTGCTTCAGCCGCATGGATCATCAACAAGGAAGCCTTCTTCCAGGCTGACTGGGTCGACATGTTGAAGCTCAAGATCTCTTATGGTGAGCAGGGTAACGACAATATCGGTAACTTCCGCTATACCAACACATATACCGTCATCAATTCAGGCGGTCAGGCCGCAGCACAGCCTAACACCCTCGGCAACAAGACCATTTCATGGGAAAAGGGTGGCAATCTCAACTACGGTGTTGACTTCTCACTCTTCAACGAGCGCCTCAACGGTACTATCGAAGGCTTCTACCGCAAGACATCCGACATGCTCTTCTCCTTCCCACTCCCCCCGAGCTACGGCTACACTTCCTACTATGACAACATTGGCGACATGACCAACAATGGTTTTGAAATTGACCTCCACGGTGACATTATCCGCACCCGCGACATCACCTGGAGCGCCAATCTCAACCTCACCTGGTACAAGAACAAAATCACACGCCTCCCCGACGAGCGCAAGACTATGACAGTCGACGGTGTTCACGGCTACAGCAACGGTGAATATTACTACGGCGAGGGCGAGCCTCTCTACACCTTCCGCACCAAGAAATTTGCAGGAGTCGACAAGGAGACAGGTAAATCCCAGTGGTGGTACAACGTAAAAGATGAAAACGGCATACCTACCGGCGAAAGAAATATAACCTCCGATTACAGCAAGGCTGATTTCTACCTCTGCGGCACAGCCCTTCCCGATGCTTACGGCGGTTTCGGTACATCGGTCAATGCCTACGGTTTCGACTTCTCAATCGACTTCACCTACCAGCTCGGCGGCCAGGTTTACGACAGCACCTACGCCGGACTTATGGCAAGCCCTTACGCACAATCAAAGGGATACGCCATGCACAAGGACCTCCACAAGGCATGGTCAACTGACAACCCCAACTCAGACATTCCCGCAATGGTATTCGGTGACCAATATACGAATTCCAAATCCGACCGCTTCCTCATAAGCGCTTCCTACCTCGCACTCCAGAACATCAACTTCGGCTACACCATTCCTTCGAAGCTGACCCGGAAAATGGAAGTCGAAAGAATCCGTCTCTACCTCAGCTGCGATAACGTGGCTCTCTGGTCCAAGCGCAAAGGTCTTGATCCCCGCCAGAGCATCACAGGCTCTATAACCAACGCCTACTACGCTCCTATCCGTACAATCTCAGGCGGTATTAATATCTCTTTCTAATCACAAACAGATTCATAACGATGAAAAATATATTTAAAACTACCTATCTCATCGCTCTTGCATCATCAGTGGCCTTTACCTCCTGTATCGACGAGGTATATCCCACAAGCAGCGTGTCGCAGGAGCAGCTTGAGTCATCGGTCAAAGCCGGCGAAGCCATGATTATGGCAATGCCCGGTTTCATGGTCAACTTTAATTCGTTGGGACGTCCTGTCAATGATGAATGGCACGGCGATTTCGGCTATTCATCAATGATGCACATCCGCGACTGTATGACAGGTGATATGTCGCTCCTCGAAGCCGGTCTCAACTACAACCAGTGGAGCAACTACACCGGCATCCGTTATCTCGGTCAAGACTACCAGTCCGTACAACGCATGTGGAACTACTACAACAAGCAGGTGCTCGCCTGCAATAAGGCTCTCGAATATTACGGAGAAGATGTAACCGAGGACGACGCCAAGGGTGCACGCGCTACAGCTCTTGCCTTCCGCGCCATGATCTATCTCGACCTCGCACGCTGGTATGAGTTTCTCCCCAACAAGTACACTTCGGCAATTACAAAGGACGGTCATGACGTCACCGGCCTTACCGTGCCCATTGTGACAGAAAAGACCACAGAGGCAGAAGCCCGCAACAATCCCCGTGCCACACATGCCGAGATGTCAGCCTTCATCCTCGCCGACCTCGACTATGCGGAGCAAAATATCGGCTATGCCAGCTATGGCACTCCCCTACTTCCTGACCTCGCTTGTGTACACGGTCTGAAGGCCCGTCTTTACATGTGGGACGAGAACTATCCCAAGGCAGCAGAATATGCCGAGAAGGCTATCGCTGCCAGCGGCAAGCGTCCTCTGACCAAGGATGAGTGGACCAATCCCAAGAGCGGCTTCAACACTCTTGACAATGCCTCATGGATGTGGGGTCTGCAGTTCCTCAAGGAGAATGACGCAGTTCAGACTGGTATCTGCAACTGGACCTCTATGATGTCGCCCGAAGCCGAGTATGGTTATGCAGGTGTAGGCGCTTGTCCTACAATTGACGCCTCTATGTATGCGCGCATCTCCGACACCGACTTCCGCAAGCTCTCCTGGATTACTCCGGGTGTGACCGACCTCGTCTATGACTTCCCCCTCTGCAACGAGGAATACCGCGGTTACTTTGTGAATAATTTCCCCTATTGCACAATCAAATTCCGTCCGGGCGCGGGCAACTGCTCCGACTACAACGAAGGCTCTGCTACGGCAGTTCCGGTGATGCGCGTCGAGGAAATGTACTTCATCCAGGCCGAAGCACTCGCCCACAGCAACCCGGCCCAGGGCAAGGCCTTTGTCGAAGACTTCATGAAGAACTATCGTGACCCCAACTATGTGTGCGAAGTCAGCGACAAGGATGCCGTCGTTGAAGAAATCGTCTTCCAGAAGCGAGTAGAGCTTTGGGGCGAGGGCCATACCCTATTTGACATCAAGCGCCTCAATTATTCTGTGACCCGCAACTACGAGGGTACCAACTTCTACCCCGGGTCAGAGTTCAATACCGTCGGTCGTCCCGCATGGGTGAACATGGTGATGGTTCAGAGCGAAGGAAATAACAATGAAGCTGTCAGAGGTTGGAATAATCCTGACATTCCCGAAGTCTACGAATAATATATGATAAAGCTTTCTTCCCCAAGGAAGCCTACTTAAACATCAAAAGAAGCGAAGCGGAGGTGACTGTGAAGCCACCTCCGCTTTATTTTTTGTCGAAACCGTTTTTTGTTGAAACCGAAAATCGGATTGTAGGGACAGTATATGCAGACTATGTCAGATGTTACAAAATCCCCCACCCTTTAGCCAATAGGTCGAAGACCTTAGGCAGGAGAAACCCCAGGGTAAGCGTAGGCCGCAGGCCGAAGCGATGCCTGGGGTAGATAGAAGCAGAACAGCTCATGGCTCGGAGAGCCTGACCATTCTAATGATTAGCATCTTCGATGCACGGCCATATCCATGTATACTATCACCCCAGGCATCGCTTCGGCCTGCGGCCTACGCTTACCCTGGGGCTTCTCCTGTCAAGGCTCTCCGAGCCATCGTGAAAATTTTCATGTAACCAGCACATTCCCGGCGGACGTTGCACACAACGTCCCTACAGGTAGCAAAAAACGGTAGCCTAATCCCTGGCGTGTAGGAGGAAGCGGTGGCCGTCGTAGCGGAAATCAATCAGGTTCATGGCATGTAGGCGCACGACGGTATCCTCGGCTGTCGCACGCGATATGCGGGCGGCAATCATGAAATCCTCCACCGTCGCTGATCCCCCGTCGAGCATGGCCATCAGCCTACTCTCTGACTCCGACAGGGAGAGCAAGACTCCCTCCCCGGCCGAGGCGGCGGCAATCCACGCGCGCACCATCAAATCTGGAGCCGCAATGTTTTCATCCTTAACACGGTAATAGGCCCGGCGCGAGCCGTCGGCCTCCAGGACCACCACGGGGCGCACATCGGCACGCGAGATCTCGACACGGAACACCGTCTTGTCCCCCTCCGTGCGGAAGGCCGTCACCCGGATTTCCTGCGCCGGGCGGCAATACATCTCCGCGGCCTGCTCGATGACATAGATGTCCTCCTCGTTGCGCACGCCGGCAATGACACCGTTGTCCTTGACGCCCACGAGAAGGCGCCCACCATCGTTGTTGGCGAAGGCAGAGATGCTGCGGGCAATCTTGCGCGCGTCCGATATGGCGAATTTGAAATCCTGGTGCTCGTGTTCACCCTCCTCTATGAGGGAGGATATATAGAATTTTCCCTTTATTCCTTTAAGGTCCTTCATCAGATTGGATAGACGAGGTTTTCGGGGCGAATCCCCTCAAGGACTTCGCCGAGATAACATGAGGCAGCCTTGCGCGCCCCCTCGAGGTCCATAAATGTATAGTTGCCGCAGTCGCGCGGGCTCGCCCCGGGGATTTCCCCCTCGAAGCCGGCTATAAAGCGCATGGTTTCCTTCATGAGACCGACAATCTCAGCCGGCTCGGCAGCACCCTGGACAATGAGATAGTTGCCCGTGCAGCAGCCCATAGGGCCCCAGTAGACAATCCGCTCGCGCCACATCGGGTGGTTGCGCAGAAATGTGGCCGCGAGGTGCTCCATAGCGTGGAGCGTGCGTGGAGTCAGAGCCTCCTGGCGGTTAGGCTCGGTCATGCGGATGTCAAAGGTGGTAAGAATATCGCCCGCGGGAGTGGTGTCGCGACGCGAGACATAGATGCCGCGCAGAAGGCGGTTATGGTCGATGGTAAAACTCGGTATCTTTTCCATTATTCGCTCGGCTGAAGAGGTTAGAGACTTGAAAGGATGTCGCTCACGAGGGCAAAGGAGCGCTGGGGCGCCTCTTCCCAGAAGTCCTCATACTGGCGGGAGTTGTCGTGGGAGCACCAGGGAGTGTCGCTGATAACACGCATACACATGAAGGGCACCTCGCGCTGGCAGCAGACCTGCGCTATCGCGGCTGACTCCATGTCGACCGCCATCACCTCCGGGAAATGGCCGCGGATTCGGTCAATCTCCTCCTTGGAACTGATAAACAGCTCACCAGAGGCTATCAGGCCGGTCTTCACGCCCTCCTTGCCGGCAATTCCCTCGGGAATACGGGCGGGGAAGAAGAGCGGCGAGCCGGGCACCCTGCCCCACTCCTCGCCGATGCACCAAAAGTCGTGGTGGACGAGGCGGTCGGCAACGATGATGTCCATGACAGCCACATCGTCACCCGCGCCTGCGGCCACGCCGGTGTTGATGACGAGCTGCGGGCTGAAAGAGTCGATGAGACTAACGGCTCCGACAGCGGCATTGACCTTGCCGATGCCACACTGCATGACAGCGACTTCGTTGTCGCCGATGCGGCCACAGTGATAGGTGACAGCGCCCTTTGTGAAGCTTGATTTGTCGGAGAGAAGCGGAAGTATGAGTGCCAGCTCTTTCTGCATGGCCACGATTATGCCTATTTTCATAAACTAATGATTACGATGGTTAAAATTATTTTCGTCCCTACAATGTAACTATGCTCCCTCTGCGCGAAGCCGGCACGGCAAAGGCCGAAAGCTCCCACAGGATATAGAGCGGGAGGAAAACCACAAGGAGCGTAAACGGATCGCCCGTAGGGGTTATGACCGCCGCGGCAACGAGAAGCACGACAATGGCGTGGCGTCGGTAGCGCCCGAAGAACTCACGCGTCAGCAGCCCAGTCTTGCCTATCATCCATGCGACGACAGGCAGCTCGAACACTATCCCCATGACGAGGATGAGCATATAGAAATTATCCATATACGAATCGAGTGAGATGCGGTTGTCGATGAGCGAGCTGAGGCGGTAGTCGGCAAGGAAGCGGAGCGTCAGCGGGAATACGAGAAAGTAGCCCACGGCCACGCCGAGGTAGAACATGAGGTTGCCCGCCAAAAAGGCCCCCCTCACACCGCGCTTCTCCTCCTCGTAAAGCCCGGGGGCTATGAAGCCCCACAGCATGTAGACGCATACCGGGAAGGCGAGCACAAGGGCAAGCCAGAAGGAGCTTGTGACATGGATGAAGAACTGCGAGGCAAGGCGGATGTTGATAATCTCCACCTCGAAATCGCCCGCGACGGAATCAGGTAGCAGCGACGAGGCCGATAGATAGTCGAGCCAACGATAGAGCACGAAGTCCGGGCGGCAGGGAGCGAGAATGACCGAGTCGAAAATCTGAGGCATCACGGCGAAGAGCACGCCCGTGAACAGCACGAGCAAAAGCGCCACGCGGATTAATACCCCGCGCAGCACCTCGGCGTGATCCCAGAATCCCATTTCTGAACTCACTTCCCGGCAGCCTCCTCTGTCGAAGATTTGTCGGCTGTGGTGGCTGACGGAGCCTTGTCGGCCGGGACATCACTCTTTATTTCGGTGACAGCCTCGTTCATACCCTGTTTGAACATATTGATTCCCTTGCCCATGCTGCGGGCGAGGTCAGGGATGCGCTTGGCGCCGAAGAGCAGGAGTATGACTATGAATATAATCACGAGTTCCCCCGCTCCGAGGTTGAGAAAACATGGTAGCATATTGAGTGTCAAGTTATATAGGTTTTAAAGGTTAAGGATTGGTTTATAATCGGTATCGAAGATGCAAATTTAGTGATTTTTTTCATCATCACACATCCTTCAGGGGGCTCAGGAGGGCGCACGGATGTTAAAAATGGTTTTTGAACCTTAAAATATGGCAGGAAAACAGTAACTTTGCACCCCGATAAGCTTATTATCCACATCACATTAAGAAAAACTGTAACACAATCATACTGACTTATCTATGAAAGCTTATGTATTCCCCGGTCAGGGTGCCCAGTTCGTCGGAATGGGCAAAGACCTCTATGAGACCAATGCAGTGGCAAAGGAAATGTTTGAGAAAGCCAACGAAATCCTCGGCTTCCGCATCACCGACCTCATGTTTGAAGGTACTGACGAAGACCTTCGCCAGACCAAGGTGACCCAGCCCGCCATCTTCCTCCACTCGGTAATCCTCGCCAAGACCCTCGGCGACGACTTCGACCCCTCGATGGTGGCCGGACACTCGCTCGGTGAGTTCTCCGCACTCGTGGCTGCCGGCGCGCTCAGCTTCGAAGACGGTGTGCGCCTCGTGTCGGCCCGCGCACAGGCCATGCAGAAGGCCTGCGAGCTGAAGCCCTCGACAATGGCGGCAGTAATCGCCCTCCCCGACGAGAAGGTCGAGGAAATCTGCGCATCCATCCCCGGCGTGGTCGTATGTGCCAACTATAACTGCCCCGGTCAGATTGTAATCTCCGGCGAGGAGGAGGCTATCGACGCCGCTTGTGAGAAACTCAAGGAAGCGGGTGCGAAGCGCGCCATGCGCCTGAAAGTGGGCGGTGCCTTCCACTCACCCTGCATGGAGCCGGCCCGCGCCGAGCTTGCAGAGGCTATCGAGAAGACCGAGTTCCACACTCCGACGGTCCCCGTCTATCAGAACGTCGACGCCAAGCCCCACACAGACCCTGCTGAAATCAAAGCCAACCTCGTCGCCCAGCTCACAGCACCCGTCCGCTGGACCCAGAGCGTGCAGAACATGATTACCGACGGCGCCGACGAGTTTATCGAACTCGGTCCGGGCAAAGTGCTCCAGGGCCTCGTCAGCAAAATCAATCGCGAAGTAGCCACCTCGGGACGCCAGTAATCCCGTCAAGGGGCTCCCTGTGTGAACCCGACACGGCTGCACGGCGTTTATCATTAATAAAAAACGCACAAACTATTTTTATTATGATAACGCCTCGTCAATCCAGAGGGTACACTACCGCTGTAATAACAACAACCCGGACACACAGAGAGAACGGTCTGAAGTTCAAGCCGCTGACGCTTGCCGACATCAAGTCGCTGCGCCCCTTGCTATACACCCAGACCCTATGCCGCACATGCGACTTCACCATAGGCGGCACATTCATGTGGGTCGACTACTTCGACTATACTTATTGCATCTTCAACGACACCCTCTTCATCAAGGGGGTGACCGAAGACGACGTCACACGACCGGCTTTCTCAATCCCCGTAGGAAAAATGGGGCTTGAGGAGTCGGTCGGTCTTTTGCGTGACTACTGCCGGCGCGAAGGATGCGAGCTCATATTCTCCGCCGTTCCCGAAATCTATGTGGCGCCACTGAAGGCCCTCGGCGCAACGAAGATTGACAAGCTCGAGGACTGGAGCGACTATCTCTATGATGCCTCCGCCCTCGCCACGCTCAGCGGCAAGAAGCTCGGCAAGAAGCGCAACCATGTCAACCGCTTCGAGACCGACAATCCAGGCTACACCTTCGAGCCGCTGACACGCGAGCACCTCCCGCAAGTGAAAAAGTTTTTCGCCGCCACACATCTGCCCCTCTCAAAACCCGCGCTCGCCGACATCGAGCGCGAGCAGGTGATACACGTCCTCGACAATCTCGACCTCTACGGCTTCGAGGGTGCCGTGCTATCAACCCCTGCGGAGGGTATCGTCGCCTTCACCCTTGGAGAGGTCAAAGGTGACACACTCTATGTCCATATCGAGAAGATGAACCACGAGGTGGCCGGCGCTGGCGAGAGTGTCAATAAATTCTTTGCCGCAATGATGACCGGGCGCCATCCCGAAGTAATCTATATCAACCGCGAGGAGGATGTGGGCGACCCCGGACTGCGCCATGCCAAGGAGTCATACCATCCGGCAGAGATGCTCGACAAGTATAACGTAACATTCTAAGAAATCCGAGAAAAATGCGTAACTTTGCCGGGCTTATAAGCGCGTCAACTCGGATATGATCAATTATTATCATCACAATCAGCCATTCACACTCGAACTCGGAGGCACGCTCGAAAGCCTCCGTGTGGCCTACCACACATATGGGACACTCAACGCCGACAAGAGCAATGTCGTCTGGGTGTGCCATGCCCTAACCGCCAACAGCGATGTCAAGGACTGGTGGCCACACACGGTCGAGGAGGGTAAATTTCTTGACCCGGCAGAGAATTTCGTAATCTGTGCCAACATTCTCGGCTCCCCTTACGGCACCACAGCACCGCTCCACACAAATCCCGCAACCGGGATGCCCTACTACCGCGACTTCCCACCATACACTATACGCGACATAGTCAACATCCACCGTCTGCTTGCCGACGCCCTCGGGATCAAGCATGTCTCGACCCTCGTCGGATGCTCGGTCGGAGGGTTCCAGGCCATAGAGTGGGCTGTCATGGAGCCGGAGAGGTTTGACCGCCTCGTCCTCATGGCCACCGATGCCGTAGCCACCCCGTGGACTATCGCAATCGACGAGACAATGCGAATGTGTATAGAGGCCGACGCCACTTTCGGCCAGCCCTCTCCCGAAGCCGGACGCAAGGGGCTTGCAGCCGCACGCGCGATAGGCCTTCTGAGCTATCGCGGCTACTATGGCTACAACCTCACCCAACGCGACACAGAGGAGCTGCCCGAGACGCACCGCGCGTGCAGCTATCAGCAGTATCAGGGCGAAAAACTGTGCCGCCGCTTCGACGCCTACTCCTACTATGCGATTCTCAACGCCTTCGACACACACGACGTAGGGCGCGGACGCGGAGGTCTCGAGAAGGCACTCAAGCGTATAAAGGCCCGCACCCTTGTGGTCGGGCTTGAGACAGACATCGTCTTTCCACCGAGGGAGATGCAGGAGCTGTGTTCCAAAATCCCGGGAGCGGTATATGGAGAAATCCATTCACCCTTCGGACACGACGGGTTCCTCGTTGAATACAACCAGCTCAATAACCTCCTCCTACCATTTATGAGGAGTTAACCCGCTTCACCATACTGAAACTGACTGACTTATGACAAGTGCCACCAAAGGCTACATCCTCGGGGCGGTTGCTGCCGTGAGCTATGGCACAAACCCGCTCTTCGCAGTGCCTCTCTACGAGAGGGGCATGGACGTGTCGTCCGTGCTCTTCTACCGTTATCTGTTTGCCGCAATCATACTTGGCATCATAATGCTTATCCGAAAGGAGAGCTTCCGCCTCATGCGTGTGGAGACGGCCATGATGGTCTTCCTCGGTATCTTCTTCGCGCTCTCGTCGGTACTGCTGTTCGAGGCTTACAAATACATGGACGTGGGTCTCGCCTCGACCCTGCTCTTTGTCGAGCCGGTCTTCATAGCCCTGATACTGTGGATATTCTTCCATGAGAGAATATCCCACTGGACAATTATCTCTATAGCAATCTGCCTGGCAGGTATCATCTGCCTCTGCAATCCGGGTCCAGGCGCGCATGTTACGTCCATAGGAGCCACATTAGTGATACTTTCATCGCTCGCCTATGCGATATATATGGTGATGATCAACAAGAGCCGCATCCGGCGTCTCTCAGGCTCGACAATCACCTTTTATTCCCTGCTCTTCGGCATGATTGTATTCTTCGTGCGCACCGACTGCTTCACGGAGGTACAGGCCGTGCCGTCGGGATTCATACCCTGGGGCTGCATCGCAGGCATAGCAGTGGTGCCGACAATCGTGTCGCTCATGACTGTCGCTATATCCATACAGCGCATCGGCTCGGTGGCTGTCTCGATTCTCGGAGCACTCGAGCCGCTCACCGGCGTCCTGGTAGGAGTGGCTCTTTTCGGCGAAGTCCTGACCTTCCGCGCCTCAGCCGGCATCGTATTGATAATATGTGCGGTCATGACCCTCGTCCTGACCCGCAATAAAAAATAAACGCAGCCATGACACAGCTTGAAACCGACGAAAGATACATGCGCATGGCACTCGCCGAGGCCCGCGAGGCCTTCGACCGCGACGAGGTGCCTATCGGCGCCGTCGTAGTATCGCCTCGCGGCATGGTGATAGGGCGCGGCCACAATATGACCGAAACGCTCGCCGACGTGTCGGCCCACGCCGAGATGCAGGCCGTCACCGCAGCAGCTATGACACTTGGCGGGAAGTATTTGCAGGATTGTACGATATATGTGACTGTCGAACCGTGCCTGATGTGCGCCGGAGCAATCGGCTGGGCGCAGATTGGCAGGATTGTCTACGGCGCTCCCGACAGCAAACGCGGCTACAGCACATATACCTCCAAGTCACCCTTCCACCCCCGCGCAGAGGTCACCGGCGGAGTCCTTGAGGATGAATGTGCGAAACTTATGCGCACATTTTTCAAACCAAAGCGTTAGATATAGAAACGAATCACCTTAATAGCCCGATATATGTCAACAAAACCGAAACTCGTCATTTCCTCTGGAGCCGGTATATCTGCCGAATCAGGTGTGTCAACCTTCCGTGACGCAGGCGGTCTGTGGGAGAACTACCCGGTGATGGACGTGTGTAGCGCCGACGGCTTTGCCCGCAACCCGGCGCTCGTCCACCAGTTCTACAACGAGCGCCGCAAAGCCCTCCTCGGATGCAAACCCAACGCCGCCCACAAAGGACTCGTCGAACTTGAGAAGTGGTATGACGTCTATGTCATCACCCAGAATGTCGACGACCTCCACGAGCGAGCCGGCAGCTCCAAAATACTACACCTCCACGGCGAGCTGATGAAGGTGAGGTCGACCCGCGACGACACACATATCTACACCCTCGACGAGGAGCACCTCGAGACCTCGCCCGAGACCCGCGACAAGTATGGCGACCCGGTGCGTCCCCACATAGTCTTCTTCCAGGAAGCCGTCCCCAACATCGAGAGGGCTATCGAGTGGACCGAGCAGGCCGACATCTTTGCCGTGATAGGCACGTCGCTCGCCGTCTACCCCGCGGCAGGGCTGCTAAACTATGTGCGTCCGGGTGTCCCGGTCTACTATATTGACCCGCGTCCGGCGCCCGTCCCCGGAAACGTGCATGTCATTTCCGACCCCGCCACAGTGGGTGTCGCAAAGCTCATAGAACTGCTTCGTCCGCACGAAATGTGATAAATTGTTAAATCTTTCGTGCAGATTTAAATAGATTTTATACCTTTGCGGTCTGAAACGCGGGAGTATACACCTGTCCGCCCCGCAGCTACCGCCTGACGTGAAGCCATGCGGCGGCATCACTTACTCTTTGAGAATATGTTGAAAAACCTCGTTATAGTAGAGTCTCCGGCAAAGGCCAAGACTATTGAAAAATTCCTCGGCAAGGACTTTAAAGTCATGTCGAGCTATGGTCATATCCGCGACCTCAGAAAGAAGGATATAAGCATCAAAGTTGACTCTGATTTCCAGCCTGTCTATGAAATTCCTGCTGACAAGAAAAACCTTGTGGCAGAACTGAAAAAAGCATCCAAGGAGGCGGAGACCGTGTGGCTCGCATCCGATGAGGACCGCGAGGGGGAAGCTATTGCCTGGCATCTTTATGAAGTGCTCGGGCTTAAGCCGGAGAACACCAAGCGCATCGTCTTCCATGAAATCACCAAGAACGCAATCCTCAACGCCATCGAACACCCGCGCGACATCGACCTCAACCTCGTCGACGCCCAACAGGCGCGCCGAGTGCTCGACCGCCTCGTAGGATTCGAGCTGTCGCCGGTGCTTTGGAAGAAAATCAAGCCGGCTCTGTCGGCCGGACGCGTGCAGTCTGTGGCCGTGCGCCTCATCGTCGACCGTGAGAACGAAATCAACAATTTCAAATCCGAGCCTTACTACCGCGTGACGGCACTTTTCAACATACCCGGCGGGAGCCAGCTCCGCGCCGAACTGTCGAAGCGCCTACCAGACGAGGAGAGCGCCCGCGAATTCCTCGAAAAATGCCGCAAGTCTGTATTCTCGGTTAGCGACATCAGCGTCAAGCCCCTTAAAAAGTCACCGGCGCCCCCATTCACCACCTCCACACTCCAGCAGGAGGCCGGACGCAAGCTTGGTTTCACCGTGTCGCAGACAATGATGATTGCCCAGAAGCTATACGAGGCCGGACACATCACCTACATGCGTACCGACTCACTCAATCTCTCAAGCCTCGCCGTCGCATCTATCTCGAAACTCATCACAGAAGAACTCGGAGAGGAATATCTGAAAGTACGCCGCTACCACACCCACTCCAAGGGTGCCCAGGAAGCACACGAGGCAATCCGCCCTACATATATCGACAAAGAGACTATCGACGGAACCGCCCAGGAGAAACGTCTCTACCGCCTTATCCGCCTGCGCACTATGGCCTCGCAGATGGCCGACGCAGAGCTTGAAAAGACTACCATAAGCATACAGCCCACCGAATGTGAGGAGCACTTCACATCGACAGGAGAGGTCATAAAGTTTGACGGCTTCCTCAAAGTCTACCTCGAAGGGAACGACGATGATGAAAGCGCCGATAATGACGAGGCATCGACCCTCCCCCCGCTGAAAATAGGGGAGACACTGACAAAGGAAAACGTTACTGCCACAGAGCGTTTCACCCTCGCCCCGCCACGCTACACCGAATCGTCACTCGTAAAGAAAATGGAGGAACTGGGCATCGGCCGTCCTTCGACCTATGCACCGACCATTTCCACCATACAGCACCGCGAATATATAGTCAAGGGAGAGAAGGCCGGTGAAAAACGCCAATTCGAGACCATGACCCTTGCCGGAGACGGTAAAATCACAAGGTCTACCCGCAGCGAGAACGTCGGAGCCGAAAAAGGGAAGCTTATCCCGACCGATACCGGCATCATCGTCAACGAATTTCTCACGCAGCACTTCCCCGATATCCTTGACTATGACTTCACTGCCGACATGGAGCAGAAGTTTGACCGCATAGCCGAGGGTGAGAGCAACTGGAACCAAGAAATCTCCCATTTCTACACCCTCTTCCACCCCGAAGTCGAGAAGGCCAACGATCTTCACACCGAACATAAAATCGGTGAGCGAGTGCTCGGCACCGACCCGGCCACAGGTGAACCCGTATCAGTCAAAATCGGACGTTTCGGCCCGATTGTGCAGATCGGTTCCACCGACTCAAAGGATAAACCGCGCTTCGCATCACTTAGAAAAGACCAGAGCGTGTTTGATATACAGCTTGAGGACGCGCTGAAACTTTTCGACCTGCCGCGCGAGGTGGGCGAGTTCGAAGGTAAGCCAATTACAGCCGCTATCGGGCGCTTCGGCCCTTACCTGCGCCACGACGGCAAGTTCGTCAGCATCCCCAAGGACCTATCCCCTACCTCGATTTCACTCGAAGAGGCCGAGGAGCTTATCAAGGCTAAGCGCGAAGCCGACAACAACAAGGTCATCAAGACATTCGACGAAGACCCCGATCTCCAGATTCTCAACGGACGCTACGGTGTCTACATCTCCTACAAGAAGAACAACTACAAAATCCCCAAAAGCGTAGAGAATCCCGCTGGCATGAGCATCGAGGAAATTCGCAAGCTCATCGAAGAGCAGGACAAGGCTCCGAAACGCCCCGTCCGCCGCACCACACGCACGAAAAAATCATAAGGACGAACCTACACTATACATCAATTCAAAAATGGCAAAAAAGACATTCAGTACCAAACCCGGCGCAGAGCGCAACGGCTTCAAACCCGACGTCATCGAAAGCTACACGGCTGACCGCGACGTCACTCTGCTCGAATTTCTAATCCAGGCCATGCCGGAGCGTAAGCGTACTGCCATAAAGAATCTTTTAGGCCATAACCAGATTGCGGTCAACGGCATCCCGGTGACCCAGTTTGACACGCCTCTCAAAGAGGGCGACGAAGTGAAAGCCAACCTCACACGCGAGTTTCGTGTGTTCTACAACCGCCGCGTCAAGCTCGTCTACGAGGACAACGACATCATTGTCATCAACAAAGGCTACGGACTCCTCTCAATGGGCACCGACAAGGTCAAAGAGGGAACTGCCTATAGCATTATCCGCGACTACCTGAAATGGAAGGATCCGCGCAACATGCTCTTCATCGTCCACCGCCTCGACCGCGACACATCGGGGCTCATGGTCTTCGCTAAGTCGCAGGAGGCCAAGGAACGCCTGCAACACAACTGGAACAACATGGTCATCTCCCGCAAGTATCTCGCCGTAGTCGAAGGGAAGCCCGAACCGGCTGAAGGGGAGGTGCGCAGCTACCTTGCCGAGAACTCCCGCTTCGAGGTCTACTCAACCGATAACCCCGATGAGGGTAAACTCGCCATCACGCGCTACAAAACCCTGAGAAGCCGCAACGGCTACTCGCTCATGGAGGTATCGCTTGACACGGGCAGAAAGAACCAGATACGCGTCCACATGAAGGACCTCGGCCACCCGATAGCCGGTGACCGCCGCTACGGAGCCAAGAGCTCGCCTATCCACCGCATGGCCCTTCATGCACAGACCCTGCGCTTCGTCCACCCCATGACCCGTAAGGACATGAACTTCTCAACCCCTGTGCCAGCCTCATTTGCTAAAATGGTATCCATGTCATAAACAGGATTTGCGCTTAATACAATATATGAAAATTGCCTGACCGCCGAAGCAGCCAGGCAATTTTTTGTATGCTTAAGAAAATCTTATCTGTCCATCGGCATGGGGAGCTTGTCGGACTTGGCGGGACGGATGCCGTCACGCTCAAGAAGCGCGTCGATAGAGGCATCCTTGCCACGGAAGCGACGATAAAGCTCGTCGGGATCCTCGGTGCCGCCGCGCATGAGGATATTCTTGCGGAAAGAGTCGGCAGTGGCGCTATCGAAGATACCATGCTCCTTGAAGTGGGCGAAGGCATCGGCGTCGAGCACCTCGGCCCATTTATAGCTATAATAGCCGGCCGCATAGCCTCCGGCAAATATGTGGGAGAAGGTGCTGCCTGTCACAGAGCCGGCAATAGGCTCGAACATGGCCACTGAGGCACCGGCCTCCTGCTCGAATTTCTCAGGGTCATCTACAGGAGCAGTGATGCTGTGCCAGGCCATGTCGATAAGGCCGAAGTTGAGCTGTCGGAGGCAGGCGTAGGCAGCGCCGAACTGCGACGAGCTGACAATCTGCTTCACAAGCTCTTCAGGGATAGCCTCGCCGGTCTGATAGTGGCGCGCAAAGCCGTCAAGGAACTCTTTTTCGGTGAGGTAGTTCTCATTGAACTGCGAGGGAAGCTCGACGAAGTCGCGGAGCACGTTGGTTCCAGAGAGGGAGGCGTAGCGTGTGCTTGCAAAAAGGCCGTGGAGGGCGTGGCCGAATTCGTGGAGGAAGGTCTCGACCTCGTAAGGAGTGAGCAGCGAGGGCTTCGAGCCGGTGGGCTTGGTAAAGTTCATCACTATCGAGACATGCGGACGCACCATCTTGCCGTCGGCACCGATCTCCTCGCTCTTGAACTCGGTCATCCATGCCCCCGGACGCTTGCTGGCGCGGGGGAAGA
Source organism: uncultured Duncaniella sp. (assembly GCA_910586665.1). Taxonomy (GTDB): domain Bacteria; phylum Bacteroidota; class Bacteroidia; order Bacteroidales; family Muribaculaceae; genus Duncaniella. Next base: position 136,105 of record CAJUIX010000006.1, on the reverse strand, counting down.
AGTCAGTATAAATCACACCGAGGAAAGAACCGTCACGGTCAGTCACCTCGAAGGCATTGACATCGGGATGATAGACGGGTATATCCGGGTTCTTCTTAAAAGTCACCCCGTAGAGGCGGGTCGCGAGACCGAACACACCGTCAATCACATTGTTAAGCTCAAAATAGGGGCGGAGAAGCTCCTCATCGTAAGCATATTTGGCATTTTTAAGCTTGTTGGCATAGTAGCTGTAGTCCCAGGGCTTGATTTCAATCTTACTGCCCTCGAGTTTGGACGCATAGTCGGAAAGCTCCTTAAACTCGGCCTTCTGGGCAGGCAGATAGGCATCGCGCAGGGAGTGGAGAAGCTCGTAGACCTTCTCAGGCGACTTGGCCATAGTCTTTTCGAGACCGTAGTGGGCATAGCTCTTATAGCCGAGGAGGTTGGCAATCTTCATTCGCGTCTCAGCTATTTCCTTCATGATGGGAAGATTGTTATATTCACCCTTGATATTGCGACCGGTGTAGAGACGATACATCTTCTCACGCAGGTCGCGACGGTCGCTGTACTTCATGAAGGCCATGTAGACCGGCTGGTCGAGCGTGAAAAGATATTCACCCTCGCGCCCCTTCTCCTTGGCTGCGAGAGCGGCTGCCTCGACAGAGCTCTCGGGAAGGCCGGCGAGGTCGTCAGCACCGAGCCAAATTTCATAGGTGTTCACCTCTTTGAGCACATTCTGGCCAAATAGGGTGGTCAGCTCGCTCAGACGGCTGGATAGGCGAGAATAAGTGTCGCGGTCAGCACCTTCGAGAAGGGCTCCGCTTCGCACAAAGGAGTCATAGGTACGCTTGAGCAACATCTGGTCCTCTTTGTCAAGATTAAATTTCTCACGGTTGTCGTAGACGCTCTTTACGCGCTTCCACAGCCCTGAATTGAGGGAAATTGAGGTAGCGTAATCCGAAAGACGGGGTGTAATCTTCATCGAAAGGTCCATCATGTCATTGTCGCTGAGAGCCGAGAGCAGCGGCTCGAAGACCATGAGCACGCGGTTGAGATCCTCGTCGGCGCGCTCAAGGGCGACGATGGTATTCTGAAATGTCGGCTCCTCGGGATTGTTGACAATGGCGTCGACTGCCTCGAGACCGAGCCTTATACCGCGGTCGATAGCCGGCTCATAGTCAGCAAAGCTAATCTTGTCAAAAGGGACCGCACCGTGGGGAGCAGAGGTAAAGTTCTCAAAAAACGGATTTTGGGCTTGAATCATAATACTTGTGGCTGCTAAAGCCGATAATAGGATTTTACGCATGTATTTTTATATGATTAATGATTGGCTTGGTTAGTGGTTCAGAGCGAGCCTCCGAGTGACGAAGAGCGGCGTATGGCCTCGTCGACTATTAACCCGAGGGTCAGCCGGTCAAGTTCGGGAATGTCCTTGAAAAGCTTGGAATCGGCCTTGAAATCACGGACAAAGGCAGCCTTGTCAAAGTTTGAAGCCGCGACGGACTCGGCATAGCGCCCGACGCCGCCATCGAGATTCCCCGAAAGCAGCTCTATGTGGCCGGCATAGAGATAGTCTGCCGAGTTCGGCTGACGTGACAGCACAGCAGCCGAATATCGCCGCGCCTTATCCAAGTTTCCCTCCGCAATGGCGCATCTGACAAGGTAGCGCGAGGTGCGGTCTGACTCACCCTGCATGAATTCAACCTTATGGAAGAACCCGGCAGCCTCCTCTGTCTTGCCACTCTCAAAGAGGCAGCAGCCGAGGTTGAAGGCTACGGACAAATCGTCAGGCTCCACTGCGGCAAGGCGCGAATAGTATTCCACAGCCTTGTCCCAGTCGCGCATATTGCGGTAGCAGATAGCAAGACGCTTTAGAGTCCAGCGGCTCTCGGAATTCAGCAGTTCACTCTGTTCGTAGTATTTGACAGCCTCATCGACAGCGCCAAGCATCTGCATGCAGTAGCCGAGCTTTTGAAAGAGCTGGGCCGAGGGTGGCGTCTGCTCCGAGAGGCGCTCGAATATTTCGAAGGCATCACTGAAATGCTTGTGCTTAAAGTAGAACTCGCCCACGAGCATAAGGGTGTCGCTGTCCCTGAACACATCGGCAAGCAGCGGGACGGTGACAAGGTTGAGCGTGGTCGCGAAGGGGTCTGAGAACTCCCCCTTGCGACGGAAGAGACGGAAGAAGCGATAGAGGTCCTGCACATACCTGCCGGCGATGCGCTCACGCCCTTTCTGCGAGAGATTCATATCGCCGAAGCTCATAGCCGCCATCTGGTCGGAATGGGCCTTCAGCTGCGAGGCCATCATCTCCTTCTGTGCAGCGGGCACCTGGGAAAGGGAGAGGACTATGGAATACTTGTCGCTATTGCAGAAGATAGGGGCGTTTTCAATTATCTCGCCAAGCATCTTTACAGAGTCGTCGCCGCTGCCGCTGACGGAGGAATGGGAGCTGTGGAAGGGGAGAAACCAGTTGGAAATATCATTGAAAAAGGGGAATGTCTTCAACTTGCTGAAAGTGACCATCATCACGTCGCCACCGTCCTCCTGGAGCTGCTGTAGCTCTTTGAGCTTGCCGGCAACACCAGATTTATCAAGAAGTTCGGCCCATTCGGGGTTCTCTTCAAGCGACTCGGGGTCGACAGGCATACGTCCGAGCTTCTCAAGTTCGGGCTGGAGCTTCATCATCTCCGGAATCACCTCCTCGGTAAGCTTCCGCCCTATGCGCTCGGTGTCGCGCGAGCGGATGAACTGTAGCAGGGCCATTTTTACATCTGTAGTCCAACGCGGGTCCTCACACAGGGACTCGAAACGACGCATGAGCGAGGGAGAGAAGGGGCGGTCGCGCCTCACCGACATGGCAATGAGCAGCGAGCAGAGTGCCCTGACTGAAATCTCCGCGTCGTCCGAGGCATAGGCATCCATGAGGAGGCGCAGACGTCTTTCGTCATAATACTCCAACTGCCCCATGAATATTGCCGCGATGCAGAGCTGCTTGAGATGCGATGGGAGCGATATGTCGGCCAATGCGTCGCCAACGGCAGCCGCCTCGTCGACCGACAGCGGATATATGGTCCATATCAGGTTGAAAATCTGCTTTTCCAAATCCTCCGTGCGGCTTGTGAACTCGCGTCCGGCCTTCTCGCTATCTTCCGTGAGCATAGCCATCTGCAAACGCTGGTTTATACGCCGGTATTCTCCAAGCAGAGAGGCAATGCCGCTCCCACGGTTCATCCTGGCGTAGCGCAAGGTGTTGAAATAAAGGGTCGGGGCGTCAGCCATGCGCGAGCGGCGGTGGAGCTCATCGGCCAAAGCCCTTATGTCGGAAAGGATTCCGGCATAAAGCTCGGGACGCGAGGGGTCGGGCATCCCTCTTAGGGCATACTGCGTCATGAAAGCGTAGCTCTCGCGCAGGCGGTCAGTGGCTGAACGCAGTGAATCGACAGGGCCTAGAGTGGCGGCAGCGTTGTCGACGAGGTCAAGAGCGTCGTTGATTCTACGCTGCGACAGCAGCCGCTCTATATCTTTGTAAATATCTATATGGTGGTTCATAGGATTCGTAGTATATGCAAATTTACTATTATTTCCGCAAAAATCGTGCCAAAATGAGGATTTTTCCGTATTTTTGCAGTTATTAAACGCAATGCGTCCAAAAAACCAGACATACATATTCATGCCACACAAAATAGCAATCCTCGGCTCCACGGGGTCGATAGGAACGCAGACACTCGATGTTATATCACGCTTCCCCGACAGATTTGAAGCGACCGTACTCGCAGCCGGCTCAAATGTTGACCGGCTCATCGAACAAGCCGTAAAATTCCGGCCCGCACTCGCCATTATTGCCGACGAGTCAAAATACGACCGGCTCCGCGAGGCTCTCGCACCACTCGGCATAGAGACTGCCGCCGGCTCGCAGGCTATGGCAGATGCGATGGAACGTCCTGATTTCGACACAGTCGTCACAGCGACCGTGGGCTACAGCGGCCTCCTCCCTACAGTCCGCGCCATCAAGGCGGCCAAGCAGATTGCGCTTGCCAACAAGGAGACCCTCGTCGTGGCCGGCGAGCTCGTCACCCGCCTCCTCGCAGAGTCATCAACCCGCATCATACCTGTCGATTCAGAACACTCGGCAATCTACCAGTGTCTCGTCGGAGAGGACCCTGCCACTGTCAACAAACTTATCATCACCGCCTCAGGCGGCCCCTTCCGCACCTTCACCCGCGAGGAGATTGCCACCGTGACACCCGAACAGGCCCTGCATCACCCTCGCTGGAACATGGGCGCAAAGATTACCATCGACTCGGCGACCATGCTCAACAAGGCCTTCGAAATCATCGAGGCCCGCTGGCTCTTCGACATCACCCCAGACAGAATCGAGGCCGTCGTGCACCCGCAGTCAATCGTCCACTCGATGGTCGAGTTTATCGACGGTGCGGTCAAAGCCCAGCTCGGCATCCCAGACATGCGTCTACCCATACGATACGCCCTCGGCGACGCCTCACGTCTCCCCTCCTCGGAGCGCCCGCTCGCCCTCAGCGACTATGCGACGCTCACCTTCGAGAAGCCCGACCAGGAGAAGTTCCCTTGCCTGACCCTCGCGCCATTCGCCCTAAAACGAGGAGGCAACGCGGCCTGTATCATCAATGCGGCCAACGAGGTGGCCGTCCGTGCTTTCCTCGAAGGCAAGATCAGCTTTCCTGAAATCTACGGCAGCATAACCCGCGCCCTCGAAGCGATACCGTTCATCGAAAGCCCGACGCTCGAGGACTATGTGGCCACCCACCGAGAGACAATCTCATATACAGAACATCTCACAGGCTGCAAGATAAGGCTCTAAGCCCGATGCTGCCATAACGTACATCCTATACACCCTGATTCAATTTATGGAAACATTTCTCATAAAAGCGCTCCAACTCATTGTCGCACTGGCCTTTCTGGTAACCATCCACGAATTCGGCCACTTTATATTCTCAAGAATATTCGGCATCAAGGTTGAGAAGTTCTACATGTTCTTCGACCCCTACTTCTCGCTCTTCAAATGGAAACCCAAGGCCAAGGAGGGTGCCGATCCGAATAAAACTTCATGGCGCGACACCGAATACGGCATCGGCTGGCTCCCGCTCGGCGGCTATTGCAAGATTGCGGGCATGATTGACGAGTCGATGGACACCGAACAGATGAAGCAGGAACCCAAACCCTGGGAGTTCCGCACAAAACCGGCATGGCAGCGCCTGCTCGTGATGCTCGGCGGCGTTATATTCAACTTTATCCTCGCAATCCTCATCTATGCGGGCATAGCGATGCACTGGGGCTCGCAATACATCCCCTTCGATGCCGCCACCGAGGGATTTGACTTCGCCCCGGCAGCACAGAAAGTCGGCTTCAAGAACGGCGACATCCCCTATATGGCCGACGGCAAGCTCCTCGACGCCTCGCAGGGAGACTATCCATACCAAATGGCTGACGCCAACGTGGTGACTGTGATTCGCAACCACAAGGATACGGTAGACATCAAGATACCCGACGACTTCCTCTTCCGCCTCAACGAGGACAAGGGCTTCCTCGCCTACCGACTGCCGGTATATATCGAGCGTATAGTCCCCGGAGAGGCTGCAGGCAAATCCGGACTTAAGGAAGGGGATCATATAGTAGCTATCGACACCATTCCCACTCCCTCTTATACGGAGCTGACAGCCGCCCTCACCAAGTTCGCAGATAAGAAGACATCCGTAACCGTCGAGCGCGACGGAAAGCTGCTTCGTCTTGCCGTGACACCCAACTCACACGGAAAACTCGGCTTCCAGCTGCGTCCCATCACAGCCGTCTACGAGCCTGTCACCATTAACTACAACTTCTTCCAGTCATTCCCCAAGGGCTGGGAAATAGGTACCACCACGCTGACCAACTATGTAGGATCGATGAAGCATGTCTTCTCCCAGGAGGGTGCTGAAAGCCTCGGCGGCTTCGGTGCTATCGGCAATATGTTCCCCGAAAAGTGGAACTGGCTCAGCTTTTGGGAAATCACCGCCTTCCTCTCGGTGGCACTCGCATTCATGAACATCATCCCCATCCCCGGACTCGACGGAGGCCATGTGATGTTCCTCCTTTGGGAAATCATCACCGGCAAGCAGGCTCCCGAGAAGGTGCTCATCGCCGCCCAGTATATCGGCATGGCCTTCATACTCGTGCTTCTGCTATATGCCAACGGCAATGACGTCTTCCGGGCCTTCTTCAAATAACCGCAACACCTCTCTTTTGACACGACATGACACTCAAAACAATAACCCTTAAAAAAGGGAAAGAAGAATCACTCCTGCGCTTCCACCCCTGGGTGTTCTCAGGAGCTATAGCCCGCCTCCCCGAAGGACTCGAGGAGGGAGAGACCGTGCGAGTCGAGGCATCCGACGGACGCCTGCTCGGGACAGGGCACTACGAAATCGGCTCTATAGCCGTGCGTATGCTCGACAGCACCGAGCGTGACATTGATGCCGCCTTCTATGCCGAGCGCCTCACACATGCATGGGAGTTGCGCAAGAAATTAGGACTCATCCGTGAGGATAACTCGACCTTCCGCCTCGTCCACGGCGAGGGAGACTTCCTCCCAGGCTGCGTGGTCGACATCTACGGCGACACAGCGGTCCTCCAAGCCCACAGTCCGGGTATGCACTACGCCCGCAAGACTATAGCCGAAGCGCTTGTCAGCCTTGACGGGACAGGTATAAAGAATGTCTACTACAAGTCCGAGACCACCCTACCCTACAAAGCACGCCTCGACCCTGTCAATGACTACCTCATCGGCGGCTTCGAGACCAATGTCGCTATCGAAAACGGCCTGAAATTCAATATCGACTGGCTCAAAGGTCAGAAGACGGGATTCTTCGTCGACCAGCGCGACAACCGCATGCTTCTACAGCGCTTCAGCCGCGGTGCGAGGGTGCTAAACATGTTCTGCTACACGGGAGGCTTCTCCGTCTACGCCATGCGCGGCGGCGCTGAACTCGTGCACTCTGTCGACTCCTCGGCAAAGGCCATAACGCTTACCGACGCAAACATCGAGCTGAACTTTCCGGGCGACGCACGCCACAAATCATACGCCGAGGACGCCTTCAAGTTCCTAGCACGAATGGAAAAAGGAAGCTACGACCTTATCATCCTCGACCCGCCCGCCTTCGCGAAACACAGAAGCGCCATCCGCAACGCCATGATAGGCTATCGCCGACTCAACGCGGCCGCCTTTGAGAAGATTGCCCCGGGCGGCATCCTCTTCACCTTCTCCTGCTCCCAGGCTATCAGCAAGGAACAGTTCCGACTGGCAGTGTTCACGGCAGCGGCCATGTCGGGCCGCAAGGTGAGGATACTCCACCAGTTGGCCCAGCCCGCAGACCACCCTGTCAATATCTACCACCCTGAAGGTGAATACCTGAAGGGACTGGTGTTGTATGTAGAATAAAGCAAATAATCAGTACGGATACTTTAACCTTAATACTTATACCCGTAATGTCACTTTCAAAATTTTTCTATCCCGCTATGGCAGCATTAGCCATCACATCCTGTACCTCCAAAGGGGTCACAGAGAACAGCGCCGACGACTTTGACTACACCGTCGACCGCTTTGCCGACGTAGAGGTCCTGCGCTACAAGGTGCCTGACTTCGAAAAGCTGACACCCCAGCAGCGCATCCTCATCTATTATCTGACCGAGGCAGCCCTCACCGGCCGCGACATCCTCTGGGACCAGAACGGCAAATACAACCTCGCTATCCGCGACCTCATCGAGAACGTCTACACCGGCTATGACGGTGACCGCGAGAACACCGACTTCAAGGCGCTCGAGACCTATCTTAAGCAGATTGAGTTTGCCAACGGCATACACCACCACTACTCGATGGACAAGTTCAAGCCCGGCTTCTCCAAGGAATTCCTCATGGAGCGCATAGCTGTCCTCCCCGAGGACCAGAAGCCCGAAGAACTCGAGACCATCATGTCGGTAATCTTCGACCCAGCTGTCAAGCCCAAGAAAGTCAACCAGGCAGAGGGTCAGGACCTCATCCTCACATCGGCCAACAACCTCTATGAGGGTGTCACCCAAGCCGAAGTGGAAGCTTACTACAACGCTCTCAAGGACACAACCGATGCCACGCCCGTCTCATGGGGTCTCAACACCCGCGTCGTCAAGGAAAACGGCAAGGTGACTGAGCAGCAGTACAAGGTCGGAGGTGTATACTCCGACGCTATCACAAAGATTGTCGACAACCTAACCAAGGCTCAGCAATATGCTGAAAATGACAATCAGAAGGCTGTCATCGGCAAGCTCATCGACTATTACAAGACCGGCGACCTCAAACTCTTCGACGACTACTCTATCGCGTGGGTGGAGGATACCGCCTCCCAGGTTGATTTCATCAACGGCTTCATCGAGAGCTATGACGACCCCTTGGGCATGACGGGTGCGTGGGAGTCGATAGTCAATTTCAAGAACAACGAAGCATCGCACCGCACGGAGGTAATCTCGTCCAACGCTCAGTGGTTTGAGGACCACTCCCCGGTTGACTCACGCTTCCGCAAGGAAAAGGTGAAGGGTGTCAGCGCCAAGGTTATCACAGCCGCCATTCTTGCCGGCGATGCCTATCCCGCAACACCCATCGGCATCAACCTCCCCAACGCCAACTGGATTCGTGCCGCCCACGGTTCGAAATCGGTGACACTTGAAAACATCACCCAGGCATACGACGCCGCAGCTCACGGCAACGGCTTCAACGAGGAATTCGTCATCGACAAGGAGACTTCCGACCTCATGGACAAGTATCTCTTCATTACTGACAACCTCCACACCGACCTTCACGAATGTCTCGGCCACGGTTCAGGCCGCCTTCTCCCCGGAATAGACCCCGACGCGCTCAAAGCCCACGGCTCGACCCTTGAGGAAGCCCGCGCCGACCTCTTCGCCCTCTACTATCTCGCCGATCCCAAGCTCGTCGAACTCGGCCTCCTCGACAACCCTGACGCATACAAGGCTTCCTACTATAAATATATCCTCAACGGCCTCATGACCCAGCTCATGCGCATCGAGCCGGGCAAGGATGTCGAAGAAGCCCACATGCGCAACCGCCAACTCATTTCCGCATGGGTCTATGAAAAAGGTAAGGCCGACAATGTCATCGAGCTCGTGAAGCGCGACGGAAAGACCTACATCAAAATCAACGACTACGAGAAGCTCCGCGGCCTCTTCGGCGAGCTCCTCGCAGAGGTGCAGCGTATCAAGAGCGAGGGTGACTATGCCGCCGGACGCGACCTCGTCGAGACCTACGCAGTCAAAGTAGACCCGCAGCTCCACAAGGAAGTGCTCGACCGCTATGCAAGCCTCGACATCGCCCCCTACAAGGGCTTCGTCAACCCCGTCTATACACCTGTGACCGACAAGGACGGCAACATCACCGACGTCACCGTTACCTACGAGGAAGACTACCTTCCCCAAGTGCTCCGCTACTCCAAGCAATACCGCACTCTCAAGTAAGCGACTTAACTTGATAACAAAATACCCGCCTCGGTTCAAATTTTATCCGTGGCGGGCATTTTGTTATATAAGTAAATATCGTGTTTTCAGGATTTCAGCGTGCGGTCGGAGGAGGGTTTCACCTGGCGGTGGCGGATTTTCCATACGACTGCGTCGTAGGGGGGAATCATGGTTCTGAAAGGCTTGGTGGCACTCAGGTCCTTTACATCCTGCTCGCGGGTGAGAAGTTCGGTAGCCACAGCCTCCCCTTCGGGAATGTTGAGCATCTCGAAGGCATGACGCGGGATGTTTATTGCCAAGTCGCAGGAATCAGCCGAGAAGTTGACTGCTATAATCAGCGTCTCGCCGTCGCAACTGCGGATGAAGGCATACTGACGGTGGGGATTGAGGGTCGGATTCTGATAATTGACATACATCAGGTCGAAGAATCGGCCGTTGGAAATAGCCCGCTCGCGGTTGCAGAGCGTGAGAATGGTGCAATATTTCGCACGCAGCCAGCGCTCACGGGGGGTAAGCTTCGAGCCGTCGGGGTTTCCGTCGTTGTACCAGCGGCGCAGCGTGGCCACGCTCCAGTAGTCAAATATAGTGGTGCGTCCGTCGTAACCGCTGAAGCCCTCCATGTCAGTGGCCTGCTCGCCAAGCTCCTGGCCGGCATAAATCATCATAGGGCCGGTCGAAATCATGGAGCTGACCACGAGCGAGGGCACGACCTTAGCCGGATCTCCGGCATAGAACTTCGAACCGAAGCGCTGCTCGTCGTGATTCTCGAGGAAATTGAGCATGTTGCCGGAAATGCCGTCGACGGTCTGCCAGCAGTTGGTGATAGTGGCCGCCGAATAGTTGGAACACTGGATACCGCGTAGTGTATCGTAGAGATTCACCTTGTCATAGAGATAGTCGAAGCCGCCCTTATCGATGAAGTCGCGATAGATTTTGACATCATATAGCTCGGCAATGAACTTAACCCTCGGATAGCGATCCTTGACATTAGCAATAGCCCACTGCCAAAACTCGAGCGGCACCATGTGGACCATGTCGCAGCGGAAGGCATCGACACCCTTTGAAGCCCAGTAGCGCAGGATGTGGAGCATCTTCAGCCATGTGTCGGGAACCGGCTCAAAATGAGTCGACCAGTTGCCGGGGTCACGACCATAGTTCAGCTTCACGGTATCATACCAGTTGTTGACGCCCGGGAAAGCCGAGAAGCAGTCGTCTCCAGTGGCCTTGGCAGGGAACTCTATATAGGCCTTCTTACCTGTGCCCATGTCAACCGACGGGGCAAAGAGCTGTCTGGTTATATAGTAATAGTTGTTGTTCGGGCTAAAAAACATCTCGGGATTGTCATCCTCGCCAAGATCCCTGATACCCTTAGGCTTGACATCGCTATAGTACTGGCGCGCGGTATGGTTGGGAACGAAGTCAATTATGACATCGAGTCCGGCGTCGTGCGTGCGAGCCACAAGTGCCTCGAATTCAGCCATACGGTTGTTGACATCGACAGCGAGATCCGGGTCAATGTCATAGTAGTCCTTTATGGCGTAAGGTGAACCGGCCTGCCCCTTGACCACATGGGGATTGTCGGGACGGATTCCATACTCACTGTAATCAGTCTTGGTTGCATGTTCGATTACGCCGGTATACCACACATGTGTGGCACCAAGCTCCTTGATTCCCGACAGAACCGCGTCAGTGATGTCGTTCATCTTACCCGAACCGTTTTGCTTATAAGTCCCGCCCGGCACACAGTGGTTGTTTGTGTTGGTGAAAAGACGGGGTAGAAGTTGATAGATTATTGGTTTATGATCCATTGGAGTTATTATATTGCTACAATTTGTGTGAATGTCACGGTTTCTTCATGCCCGCGCCGCGATGTGAGAATCCGGCATCAAGCATGACTGACAGGGTGTTGTCATATCCTGAGCGGAACACCCTCTTGATTTCCTTTAGATTAAAGACTTTATATGAGGCCACATCGTCAATACTTATGGCAAGGTCACACAACTCCATTTGCGGGCGGGAATTGTTCTTCACGAGCAGGTCATAGGTACGATGCGCTATATCCATGAGTGATTTCGGCTTCCCGCGCGGAGGCACGGGGCTGCAATTGATGCCGATGAGGTACTTGCAGCGGTCACGCAAGGCCCAGGCAGGAAGATTGGCGAGGACACCGCCGTCGACATAGGTTACTCCGTCGATTCTCACAGGCTTGAACACGATAGGGATGCTACACGAGGCAGCCACGCAGTCGACAATACTTCCCTCCTCGAAGGCCACCGGCTTGTTGTGGTCAAGATCGGTCGCGCAGACCACGGCCGGGATCGGGAGATCCTCTATACGCTCGTAAGGCACCTGCTTCTTCAGAAACTTTTTGAAACCGTCCATCGAAAAGAATCCGTCGCGCGGAACACCCAACTCGGCAAAATCACCGAACTTCACATTGCTGAAAGCCGCAATGATGTCTTCAGGAGCCATGCCGGAGGCATACATGACAGTGACCACCGACCCGGCGCTCACGCCGGCAATGATGTCGGGCCTGACGCCCACCTCTTCAAGTGCTTTCAGAGCACCTGCATGTGCAAAACCACGGGCTCCTCCTCCGCTAAGGACAAGCCCGACCTTATAAGGCTTTCTTGAAAATTTAAGCATATCAAGCATGGCGGTTGCAAATTTACAACTTTTTTCTGAACCGACACCCTCCCGCCAGTCATTTATAGACTGGATTTTTTAATCATCGGCACATTTCACCCTGTCGGCAGGCGTGATTTCACGAATAAAGCGACAAGGATTGCCTGCTGCGAATGTGCGAGGGGGCACGTCGCGTGTGACTACGCTACCCGCGCCTATGACCGCACCGTCTCCGATAGTGACACCGGCTAGGATGCTCACTCCCGCCCCTATCCATACGTCGTTACCGACATGCACAGGAGCAGCACGCATGACACCTTCGAGTCGCTGGGCGCCGTCAAATGCATGTATGACTGTATATATACCAGTGTTCGGCCCGATAAACACATTATCGCCAATCGACACCTTAGCCTCGTCGAGAATCGTGAGATTGTAATTGGCTGTGAAATTACGTCCGATACTGATACGGTATCCGAAATCACATCTGAACGGGCTATGGATACAGAAAGGCTTCTCTATTTTGCCCAAAATCCGTTTTATCAAAGCCTCGCGCTCATCAACCGCAGACGGCCGAATGGCGTTCAACTCGAAACACAGGTCCTTGACCCTCATAAGCTCCGCACCGACATCAGGCCTAATGCCGTGAACCCACTCCCCACCGTCAAGCATTTCAAATATTTCGTTCATTTCCATGTTTTTTCAACAAAAATACAACAAAGGTGACTAATTACAAAAATAACCGCTGTGAAATTCACCACGTTTATTTTTGCCGCGTGCTTGATACTGGCATAGTTTGCTTTGGACTTTTCCGGGGACAAAGACCGACGATTCAATGGTACTAAAATTTCCGATTGTCAAGTTTAATGAGTAAATTTGCATTGCAATGAAGTTTAGCCAGATTCCATCACACGACAATGTCAAAAGGCAGTTGCGCGACATGGTTGCCGACCGCCGCATCCCCCATGCCCTCCTCCTCCACGGACCTACCGGTATAGGCAAGTTCATGCTCGCACGGACCTTCGCCCAATATCTACACTGCCAGGCGCCCACGGCTGACGGCGAGCCATGCGGGAGATGCCCCTCCTGCATGCAATACGAGTCGTTCAACCATGTCGACTCGCTCTATGTCTTCCCCGTCGTCAAGACCGAGAAGCTGAAAGCCCCCGTGTCTGACGACTACATGGGGGAGTTCAAAGAATTTGTCGACAGCAGCCCTTTCATGGACTTCGAGCGTTGGACCGGCTACTTCGACAAAAAAAATGCGCAGCCGGTCATATACGTCAGCGAGAGCGAGGCTCTCGAACAGCGTCTGGCCGTAACGACGACAGTCTCAAAATACAAGACTGTCCTGATATGGCTCCCGGAAAAAATGAACGAGCAGACGGCCAACAAGCTGCTGAAGCTAATAGAGGAACCATTTTCCGACACAGTGTTCATCCTCGTATCCGACAATGCCTCCGCAATCCTGCCGACCATCTACTCACGCTGCCGACCAATCGAGATGAAGCGCCTGAGCGACGAGACCGTGGCCGAATATCTGACGGCGCGCCTGGCGGTCGACCCGCAGGATGCCATGTCAATGGCCCACATCGCAGCAGGCGACGTCAACGCAGCCCTGCGCGTCATGGATGCCACCAGCGCAAGCCGGATGTTCTTCGACCTCTTCGTGCGCCTCATGCGCCTCGCCTATCAGCGCGACGTAAAGGGTATGAAGGAATGGAGCAGCGACGTTGCTGCGCTCGGACGCGAGCAGTCAATAAAATTTTATGACTATTCCCGCCGCCTCATCCGCGAAAACTTCGTCTATAACTTCGGAATCCCCGATCTCCTCTATCTCAACCGCACCGAGGCCCAGTTCAGCAAAAACTTTGCCCGTTTCATTAGTGAGAACAACGCCGAGCGCATCATAGCCGAGATGGACCGCGCCGCAACAGACATTGCCGGCAACGCCAACGGGAAAATTGTCAATTTCGACCTCGCCATCAAGATGATCATACTCATCAAGAACTTCTGAAAACACAAGGACGCGCCCATGACCCCCTTCTTGCAGCAAGTAGCAGCAGCATATATCCGCAACGAGCTCTCATCGCTCCCGGACTACTGTTTCGTGTTTCCCAACAAGCGCAGCGGTGTCTTCTTCCGCCACTATCTCACCCTCGAAGCCCGCGGGCAGGCCTTTATCATGCCCGAAATCGGGACTATCTCCGAGGTGACGAGCCGTTTTTCGGCCCTGACCGAAGCCCCGCGCCTCGACCAGCTATTCATCCTCTACGATGAATACCGCAAACTGAGCGAGGATGTGGTTGATTTTGACCGCTTCATTTACTGGGGAGAGATGCTGCTCAACGATTTCAACGACGTCGACCTTTATCTCATCGACCCTCACAAACTTTTCGTCAATCTCAAACGCTTCCGCGAGGTCAGTTCCAACTATCTGACCGAAGAGCAGATTGAGATCATCAACCGCTACTGGGGGGATCGCTTCGTCCACACGAGCCCCGACGAATTCTGGAAGCACCTCCACCAGGAACAGCCGACAGAACTTGAGAACAAATTTCTGAAGCTGTGGGAGGTGCTCGACGAGCTATATGAACGCTTCAGGCAGAGGCTATTCGACAACGGCATGGCCTCGCGAGGCATGTTTGCCCGCAATGCCGTCAACTATCTGCGCCATGTCGATCCCGACACCCTCCCCTACAGGCGCTACATATTCGTTGGCTTCAACGTCCTCACCCTTGCCGAAGCCAAGATATTTGGACAGCTCATGGCCCGTGACCGTGCTGACTTCTACTGGGACTGTGCATCGCCGGCTCTGCGAGCCGATGGAAACCGCGCATCACACTTTATGCTACGCAATGTCGAGTGCTTCCCCTCGCGCTATGACCTCGCCGAACTGTTTCCCGAACCTGTGACCTTCCCGAAAATCCACATCACAGGCGTTCCAAGTGCCTTCGGACAGACCAAAGGGGCCGGTCTGCAATTAAAGGAATGGATAGCCGACAAATCTATCGCCAATCCTGCCAATGCCATCGACGCCGCGGTAGTCCTCCCCGACGAGTCGCTTTTCATACCCATGATTCACGCCGTCCCCCCTGAAATCACGGCGCTCAATGTGACTATGGGCTTTCCATTGAAAAGCACCTCTATATCATCGTTGATGACAGCTATTGTCAACATGACCCTGCGCGCCCGACGCATCAACGAAGAGTGGTGCTTCTTCTACGAGGACATACGCAAGGTGGTCTCCCACCCACTACTCCAGTCGGTCGACGCCGAAGGATGCAACTCACTACTGAAACTGATGCTCAACCAGCGCCTCTACATGGTGCAGGCATCAAAAATAGCAGATACAGCCCCCGCGCTCGCCTTCATCTTCCAGCCTGTGGACGACCCCAACGGAATCGAGGAGGTCAGCGACTACTTCTTCAAGCTCATCACAGGCCTGCGAGCCCACACCTTCGGCAATCCTGAGCGAAAAATCGAGAACTACTTCCTGGAAACATACCTCGTGGAGCTTGAAAACATACGCGCTGCCGCCAAGAGGTGGGACATCTCCATGCGCGACCGCACCTTCATCGAGCTTCTACAGCGAACCATATCATCCGTCAGCGTCCGCTTCACAGGCGAGCCACTGGCTGGACTCCAGGTCATGGGCGTGCTCGAGACCCGCGCACTTGACTTCGACAAGCTCATCATCCTCTCGATGAACGAGCGTGTCTTCCCTCAGAAACAGTATACCCGCTCCTTCATCCCCGACTCCCTCCGTCGAAGCTACGGCATGGCCACCGCCGATCTCCAGGAGTCGATATTTGCCTACTCCTTCTACCGCCTTATATCCCGTGCGTCGCAGGTCAGACTCTTTTACGACGGGCGCACGATGAGTGCCAAGGGAAGCGAAATCTCGCGATACATCGCCCAGCTCGTTTACCTCTTCCCGGAATGTGAAATCAGCCATGACCTCGCCATGCTCCACTCTCAAGTCGAGGATGAGGAAGCCATAGCCATACCTAAGACACCCGAAATCATGGCGAAACTGCGTGAATTCACTGTCGGCGGAGGCACGAGGACCCTTTCGGCAACAGCCATTAACGACTATATAAATTGTCCTCTAGCCTTCTATCTCAAACGCATCTGCCATCTCGACCTTGACGAGAGCGCTATGGACTACATGGACTCCGGCACCTATGGCAGCATCCTCCATGCCGCAGCCGAGCGCCTCTACAAAGAACTCCGCGGCGACCGCGACGAGGTAAAAATCACCTCTGAGATTCTCGACGGATTCATACGCGACGAACTTCGCATGGACACTATCATAACTGAGCTCATCAACGAGAAGTACAACCGTTACCCGGCGGGCGACAGGACTCCACTTGTCGGTGAGAGCCTTGTGCTCGCCAATGTCATGAAACATTTCCTGAAACTTATGTTCACCCGTGAAAAGGACTATGCGCCCTTTGACTTCATCGACGGCGAACACGAGGTGAGACAGGCCATGAAGATATCCGACACGCTCTCAATCAACATCTACCAGATTATCGACCGCATCGACCGCATCTATCCCGGCGGACGTTACGGCGAAGGTCTCGGACTGCTGCGCATCGTCGACTACAAGACCGGCAATGACCGCACGGATTTCAAATCAGTCGAAGAGCTCTTCACTCCCAAGGATGACCGTCCGAAGGCAATATTGCAACTGATGTTCTACTGCAACGCCTACGCTGAAAAAATCAAATACAGCGAGGCCGTGCGCCCGCAGATTTATTCGTTCAAGACTATCTCCACCTCAGGCTTACAGGCTCTAAAATATGACGGGGCCGTCTTCAATGACTACCGCGAAGTCAACGAGGAGTTTCTCGAGCGTTTCCGGGCCAAGGTGCTCGAACTTTTTAACCCGGAGGTGCCATTCACCCAGGCAGAGTGCGACCACAGCTGCCACTTCTGTAATTTCAAACCCATTTGCAGGAAAGGATCATGAAGCTCTACATCCACATCCCCTTCTGCAACTCGAAGTGCGCCTACTGCGACTTCTATTCAACCCCGCGCCGCGAACTCATGGATAGTTTCGTCGACTCGGTCATCAATGAATGGAAATCACGCTCTCTGAACATCGCAGAGCCGATTGATACACTATATCTCGGCGGAGGCACACCCTCCTCACTCCCTACGCAACTGCTCGACCGACTACTCTCAGCCCTCCCGCTCACCAATGCCATTAGGGAGGCCACTATTGAGGCAAACCCGGAGGATGTCAGCTCTGAGTGGGTGAGATATATCGTCAATGAGACACCATTCCGGCGCGTCAGCATGGGTATACAGTCATTTTCGGACGTAGAACTGTCAGCCATAGGCCGTCGCCACAGCGCCGAGGATGCAGTCAGTGCCATTGAGACCCTTCGCGCAGGGTGTATCGAAAATATAAGCTGCGACCTCATCTACGGACTCCCCGGCCAGGACATTACTTCCTGGGGAAAATCACTTGACCGACTTATAAGTCTGCGTCCCGAGCATATCTCAGCCTATTTACTGTCATACGAACCGGGTACGCGCCTATATGTCAGACTACAGCAGGGCAAAATCGATGAAGCTGACGACGATACGGTTGAAAAAATGTATTCCACGCTCTGCTACAAGACCGCCGAGGCTGGCTATAACCATTATGAAATATCCAATTTTGCCCTTCCCGGTCGCGAAGCCATACACAATTCCTCCTACTGGGACGGCTCACCCTATATAGGGCTTGGGCCGGGCGCCCATTCCTGGGACGGAACGCATCGTTCATCCAATCCCTCCAATCTCAATGCCTATATCAATGCCGCCGGTGTGAAATTCGGTGTCATTGAAGAGGAAGATGATGACAACCGCTTCAATGACATGCTCATCACCCGCCTTCGAACCCACCAAGGACTGCTGTTGTCGGAAATCAGAGGGCAGTTCGGGGATACATACGTCAACGACTTCCTCACCGAGAGCCGTCCCCTCATAGCTGAAGGGTTTCTGACTGTCACAGACGGCGACCGCTATTCAATCCCTGAAGAAAAATGGCTCATGTCAAACTCAATCCTCCTACCGCTTATACGAGTATAAAAAATTTCACCAATCATAATCATGAAAAAAATATTCACTCTGGCACTCCTCTCCCTCGCTTCATCGCTGCTGCTCCAAGCCGCCGACCCTGTCCTTATCGGGCGTCGCGGATGCGGCTATGCTATCGAAAACACAGCCGAAGCCTATCACGAGGGAGCGCGCAGAGGCTACAAAATTATGGAGGCTCATGTGCGTGCGACAGCTGACTCCGTATTCGTGACCTCCCACGACGGCAAGACCGACCGTCTCGGAGGACATATGAAAGTGGCAAACTCCACGCTTGACTCCCTCCGTGCCGAGCGCTACACCCAGGTGCGTGACAGCGGACGCTACGAAGGCTCGACGATATGCACTGTTGAAGAGTTTCTCGACATCTGTGCCGCCAACAGTGTAAAACCGCTCCTCCATCTCAAAACCCTGTCGAAGAATACCAAGGATTGTGGCTTCCTCAGCCACCTCGTAGACCTTGTCGATAGCAAGGGACTTGCCGACAGCTGTATCATACTCACCTCCGAGCCTGACTACATCGATTACCTCATGAAGAATCATCCCCGCGTCAAGCTCCAATATCAGGCCGACACGAAGTGGCAGGAAATGTTTGACTGGGCAAAGGCCCGCAAGCTCGACGTGCAGATACGCGCCGACCTCGTGGACGCCGAGTGTGTGAAGCGCTACCATGACGTCGGAGCAAAGGTAAATATCTGGACTGTAAACACACCCGAAGACTATCAGCGCTATAAGGACTATGGCGTGGACTACATCGTCACCGACTATCTCCTGCCCTGACACAAGTGCTCTGAACAATATTTACCTCCACTTATCGTTAAAATTTTAGTCCTACATTACAATCATATATGGCACTATTCAGCTTTCTCTCTAAGAAAAACGAGCCTGCAAAGCTCCCTTTCACCACGGATATACACTGCCACGTCCTCCCCGGAGTCGACGACGGCTCCCCAGACGTAGAAACTTCCGTCGAACTCGTCAGGCGCATGGGCGCATGGGGAATCAAGAGCATCATAGCCACCCCCCACGTCACTGAAGGTACATTCCAAAACACTCCCGACATCCTCGACCCGGCCCTTGAAGAGCTGGAGACAGGACTTAAGAAGGCCGGGATAGACATGCCTGTGAGCCGCGCTTCGGAGAACCGCATTGACGATTTCTTCCGCGAACAGCTCGCGGCAGGCCAGATTACAACCTTTCCCAACAAATATATACTCGTCGAAAACTCCTTCATCCAGGAACCCTGGCAGCTTGACCAATTCCTATTCGACCTGAAAATCCAGGGATATCGCCCGATTCTCGCGCACCCGGAACGCTATCACTACTATTTCGAGGAGCACCCGGAGCGCTACGACGCCATACACCGCGCCGGCACGCTCTTCCAAATCAATCTGTTGTCCCTCGCCGGGGCATACTCCAAAGTTGAAAAGCGAGTGGCCGAAAAGCTGATTGAGAAAGGCTATGTGGACTTCATCGGCACCGACCTCCACAACTTCCGCCACGCCGATGCCATTGACGCCTATCTCCTGACCAAGGATGCACGCCGCCACTTCGCAGCCCTCGAAGGAAAACTCATGAATGACAAAGCCTTCCTCTAACTACCGGCAAGGAAGGCCTTGAGCTCGGTCATAAGCCGTCGGCACTCGTCGCGCCCGCTCTTGTAGACAGCCTTCATTTTTTCGGGATTCATCTCCACACGTCCTATAGGTAGAGGTTTTTCAGGCGCTATGACAAAGCTGTTGCCCTCGCGCACCTGGCTGTCGACATATTCGAGCTGCGCATTGTACATCTCATATCTCCGGGCCATAGCCTCGACTATCTTAGGATACTTTTTCATAAAAAGCTTAAAGACCCAGGCCTTCGCCGGGGTCTTTCTATAATCTTTCGGCTGGGTAAGCACAATTACGTTGCGCCCGAAACCCTTCGATTGGAAATATTTCAAGGGAATGGAGTCACTAATCCCTCCGTCGAGCAGCAGATGCCCGTCATCGACACGGACAGGCTTGGTGACAATCGGCATGGAGGCCGACGCCCGCAGCCACTCGAGCGAATCATAGTCCACGCGGTCCATGACATAATAGACAGGCTCGCCGGTCGTGACGTCAGTGCACACCACATGGAACTCTGTAGGGTCTTTCTCGAAAGTCTCTATATCAAAAATGTCAAGTTTGAGCGGGAGTGTGTGGTAGGCAAACTCGGCTCCGACAAGATTACCTGTTTTCAAGAGCGAGCGCAGCCCCATATAGCGCGGATCCTTACCGAAGCGCAGATTGTAGCGAAGCACCCGTCCCGGCTGATGCGATTTATAGTTGCATCCGAAACTCGAACCGGCCGATACCCCCACAATACCGTCATATCTAATACCTTCCTCCAGCATCACATCAATCACCCCAGCGGTAAAAAGCCCGCGCATAGCACCACCTTCAAGAACAAGACCTGTTTTCATAAAATAAACAAGACTAAAATCCAATTAATCTAACTCTGCAATAAGACGCTCAATATCATTTTTTAGAATCGGGATATGACGTATCACCAAGCCCCATAAAAATTCCGGCTTGACATTATCATAAGAATGAATAATTCTATTACGAGTATCTATTATAGCTCTTGCATTGGGTATTTGAATATCGGGAGCAATCTTTTTTATACGATTTATTGCTTCTCCCATTATTTCAACCTTACGTTCAACCACACACCTTAATGGTATACTCTTTTCAAATAAATCATACCGTCTTGGAAAATCTGCAAAGCAGACCTCCATATCATTTATAGCATCTATAACATCATTCAGGCATGTCAGTATGTATTCATCAGCCATAAATTAATTGTTTAGTACGATTTACATTCTGAATAAAGTATTTGTTTCGCAACCCATCCTCTTCAATCAGATCAACCTTACGCCTAAAAAGCCTCTCCAGGCCGTCACGCAAGTCAAAATAGTTCGTAACATAATCAAACTCAAAGCTATCAGGGTCATGAGGCTCAAAATTGACGAGCAAATCCACATCACTATCATCATTGAATCTATCCGTTAGGATAGAGCCAAAGACTGAGAGCGTTTTCACCTTGTGCTTACGGCAAAGTTCGAAAATTCGTTGCAGATTATGTTCGATTAACTTCATCGACTGTATTGTTACATTTGCAAAGATAACTATTCTACTTGATATATAAACGCTTCTTTCAAAAAAACGTTTCTCAAATCATATTTCTATCACTGCATCTCAGTGAGATATTTCCAGTATCTCACCGGCATGTCCTGACGCTGCTTGCGGGGATTGAAGCGCTCAGTGATGGCAATGTGCTTCACATAGGCGCGCCACAGCTGCTGGTATAGCTTCTCGTCGGGAGCTGCAATCTCATCCGAGAGGCGCCCGGTCGACATATGATAGCTGTCGGAGCTGAGAATAATCCTTGCCACATCCTTTCCGTCGTAATGGTAGCCGTAGTCCCGCACACGGTCATAGATAATGAAAGGCTGGTCGGAAAAACGGTCAGTGAAATGACTAACTGCGAAAGGAAGTACGTCGAAAATCGGCTCCACCATTGAAAAATATGTCCCGTCGACAGCTTTCTGAAACCTAATGAATTGTAGAAGCCTGTGAGCCTCCCCCCTGACTCTCCGCGCCTCTTTCAAGAGCGCCAGCACAGCCGGGTCAGAAAAGTCAGTCTCGACAGGTGCATCCGAAGTCACGGCCCGGCTGATAAAACGTAGGGCATGGAGAGGAAAGTCTGCATTGTCAGTGAGAAAGGCGGCTGTCAGTGCAGAGCGCGCCGTCCGCGATACTTTCTGCTCCACCTTGCGCCACACACGGGAGGCCTTCTCTCCGTCGGTCACTACCTCATGGAGCACATCATAGAACAACGGCCTCTCTCCTTCGGGAGCAAGGAGCATGTCGGGACGCTCCTTTCGCAGAAAGGAATCAAATACGGAGCTTAACATCCCATCGAAACTTCCGTCGAAACTATAGACTATCATGACTGCCCGTCTCCGAAATCAAACGACAACTGCAAGGGACTCTCCCCCTTATGCTTCTTGGCCACAAGGATACTCCTGACATATTCAGGGGAGCTGTCGGCAATGGACGCGGTTGTAAGCTCGCCACAGGTGATAAAATACTTGGCACGCTTCATGGCGACACCTATTTTAGACAAGTGTGAGGAACAGAGATGACGAAAGCGGCGTGCATTGATGATAAGGGCGGCAGAGCGAACACCTATTCCCGGCACACGCAGTATCATCTCGTAGGGCGCACGGTTGATATCAACCGGGAAGGCCTCGGGATGACGCAAAGCCCAGCCGAGTTTTGGATCAACCTCGAGGTCGAGATTAGGATTGCTCTCGTCGGCAATCTCGTCAGCGCGAAATTTATAGAACCTCATCAGCCAGTCGGCCTGATAAAGACGGTTTTCACGCACAAGGGGCGGCTGTTTTAACGCCGGGAGACGGGAATCATAACTGTTGACAGCGACATAACCGGAATAATAGACACGACGCATGGTCGGCATCCCATAGAGAGCCGACGAGGTCAGCAGGATGTCGCGGTCAGTGTCGGCTGAAGCCCCGACAATCATCTGCGTACTCTGTCCCGCAGGCACGAATCGCGGGACGTGGCGCATTGTCTTCCTGTCCTCCTGACACTGGAGCGCACCCTGGCGAATGTAGCCCATAGGCTCGTAGATACTCTTATGATCCTTCTCCGGCGCAAGATATTTCAGACTCTCCTCCCTCGGAATCTCGACATTGACACTCATTCGGTCGGCATAGCGCCCGGCCAGGATCACCAGCTCACGCGAAGCTCCCGGGATACTCTTCAGATGAATGTAGCCGTTGAAGCGATGAACCTCCCTCAGATCCTTCGCTATCCTCGCGAGGCGCTCCATAGTATAATCAGGATTGCGCACCACTCCCGAACTGAGAAACAGTCCCTCGATATAGTTGCGCCGATAGAACTCCATCGTGATGTCGACCACCTCCGACACCGACAGGGTGGCTCGCGGAATGTCGTTGCTACGACGGTTGATGCAATAAGCGCAATCATACTTGCAATAGTTGGTCAGCATCACTTTCAGAAGGGCAATGCAGCGTCCGTCGGCGGCAAAACTATGGCATATACCTATCCCTCCCACGGTATTGCCCACACCCTTGCCGTCGTTTCGGCGCACAGTACCGCTTGATGAGCATGACACATCATACTTTGCAGCCGCAGCCAGAATTTTCAGTTTTTCAAGTGTTGCTTCAGTCATAATGCCGCAAAGGTAGCACGATGATGAGCCTGAATCGCGCACACCTACATTAAAAATTCTTAAACATCAGGCTTATCTTGTTATTGTCACAGCGAGACTGAACGTGCGCGGGCGGAGGGTATAGCTATATGAATAGGTGTCGAGGCCGCCATAGACTGAATAATAATAGTCACGGGTGTCAAGCAGATTGTCGGCTCGCAACGTAAACTTGAATTTTTCATATTTATAGCTCACACCAAGGTCAAAGAGCGAGAAATTCTTGCGTCGGCCGTCGGCAAGCTGCTTGCGCATATACTCATCCACACCGAATATCTCCCAACCTGCAGCGGGAAAGACTGATAGCTTGACATTGCAGCCAAGCATGTCATACGACTCACGCACGGTGAGATAGCGGCTATAGTTTTTCGAGAAGGAAACATCCGTATTAAGCTCCGACCACTTCCAGGGAGCCAGCACAATGCGCGAGGAAAGTGAAAATGAGCGTCCGAAGTAGGGAATCACCCTCTCCTGCTGCATAATTTCGCTCTGTGACCACAAATAGTTGCCGGAAATAGTAAATTTACCGCCAATACCTATAACATGCTTGGTCACAGACAGGCTACTACGGAATGATTTCGAAGAGTTGTCAGCGGCCAGGCCGCTGACAGAGACCTGGGAGGAGGTGACGAACTGAGAGCCGAGGATATTTCGACGTGTGTCGCTATATCTAACGTCAGCCTTGGCAAACCATAACTCCATCGGTTTCTTAAAATCAATTCCGAGTCCAGAGGAGAAGACCTTGTCGCGCGCGAGTATGCCCGACGAAGCCCTGCGGCTGCGCCACGATGTCATGACCGGCTCGGTAAGAAGGTTAAGCACGTCGCCGATGCTCTCCGAAAAATCAGAATTGAGAAGGAGGGCAAAATTAGGATTGAAACTGTATTTCATCCTGAGCCTCGGATTCAGATATGGACGGTCATACTCCGCCCTACCCTCGCCATGCTTATTATGACCATGAAAAGAGAGCAGGCCGACAGAAATGCTACCCGACAGTTCGAAGCGCCGTGCCGGAGCAGTGTACTCGAAATTAGGAGAGACTCCTAAGCGAAGAGTGTTGCCCATGACGTCATTGACCGACGCTACAGCATCGAGCGCACTCTTGATACGGTCGGCAGTAAACTCAGCATTAATCGGTAAGTATATCCTCCAGCCTCCATAGCTGATGTTGGTACTGGCACCGACCCTGCTGTAGAAGCGGGAACCCGACATGGTCTGCACAGCAGACAGTGAGGGGTCGGTGACAGAGGTGACGCGGAGGTCTGTTTCAGGAGAATTATTGTAAGCAAGATTGAGTCCGAGGCTCCAGTCGCGACCACCAGATTTTATGCGCCACGAGAAATCGTTGCTGACATCGAAGACATCGAGCGACCGCCTCTGTCGCAGGTCAAGCCCCTCGCTAAGCGTGTTGAAATCATCTCTTTGGAATATTGCGGAGGCTGAAAAACGGTTGGCCACATAACGGCTCTCGCCATTCTCGCGATAGTCGAGGTCAAGTGAGGGCTTGTTGACACGCGAACCGGGATAGCTATGCTCTTTGACTACGACGGCACTCTCTCCGGCATAATATTCACTCGTCTGAGAGTAGCCATAGTCAGTCGAGCTGTAGGCGTAGGAGGCATTTACCTTCAGCGAGCGGTCGTCATCAAACTTACGCATAAAGTTGGCACTGACGCTACAGTCGTTGGGCGAGATATAGCGGTCAGCCTTCATGGGGGGCTTGCCACCCCCCGGCGAACCAAGGAAGCGCGCAGCAAGGCCCTCCTTAGAGCCGGAATAGCGACCAATGACGAAATGCTCAGTCAGTTCGCCAAGTGCGAAGCGGTTGAAGTTGCCACCCTTCATCGAGAGCAGGCACTGAAATTGAGGAGTAAACATCATGCTCGTGTTTGCGAGACGGTAAAGCCACTTGTCGCCATATCCGACGAGCATCTCTCTCGTTCCCACGGGCTTGAATTTGACTTTTGATTTGAGCTTGACATTTATAGCCACGTCGTCGGTATGCTTCTCCTTGTCAATTTTTGCGTCATGGTGATTGTTGAGCACCTCCACATCAGTGACATAGTTAGCCGGAAGATTGCGTGTCGCCTGGTTGTAACGTCCTCCCAGCATATCCATACCTTCGATATAGAAATTGCTTATCCCGCGCCCCTGAAAGTTAATTTTACCGCTGCTCTCGACCTCGACACCCGGAAGTTTCTTCAAGCCGTCCTCAAGCGTGACGTCACCCTTGCCAAGATAGGAGGCAAGATTGTATGTGAGGGTGTCGCCCACCTGCTTTATGCGCGGGATGCTCACCTGCACCTCGCGCAAGGCAGTGGCCGATGGACTGAGCCGGAAATCATGGACGGCTGTTCGGTTGGCAATCATCATCTGCTGCTTCTCATAGCCGATGCACTGGAGGCGCAACTCGACGGAGTCGACGGCAATAGCCGGAATCCTGAGCGTGTACTTGCCGTCGGTCTTAGCTGTAGCAAAGGCTTTAAGGCGTCCGCCTGAGTAAGCCCTGACCACTACTCCCGGAAGCCGCTCGCCTGTCTCCGAATCATACATGCAACCCGTCACACTTACCTGACCGATTACATTGACGGCACCGACGAATACAAGAAGCGCGGAAATGATATGCCTCATCATAGATTATTCCAGTTCGATAGGGGTATAACCGTTGGTGCGCTTTGGCAGACGGACACCGTTGACCATTATTGCACCGCCCTTGAAGACCGTGATATCACGGATACTCTCAACGGGGATTCTCTCCATAGGCTTCTCCTCAAAGTAAGCCTTGTTCTTTATAAACTTCTCGCGCGAAGTCGATTGCACCTCGCTATTCTGCACGCGGACAATCTCATCCGATGCCTTGCGGAAGGCGGTAGCAGTAAAGGTGTGCACACCCTCGCTGTCGGCAACCTTCAATATCAGTCCGGGGAGACCTGAAAATTTCCAAGGGCCGAAAGAGGCAGGAATCTCTTCCGTAAACCATGCTGTCCACTGCCGCCCTCCGTACTCACAGGTAGCTTTCATACATGGATAACCGCATACTGTCAGCGTATCTTCCTCAAGCGACCACCCGAAGGGCGCAAAATCTTCCTCATACTTGACTGTATTGGGCGTGATTACGTCGATATAGGTCGTCTTCCCCTCGGGAGAGTTCTGATAGACCTCGCCGGTGAAGAAAAATTCTCCCCTGCCGTATTTCTCGTTAAGGTCGGTCATATTCACATTGATTCCAGACTGTGAGGCCACGGAATCTGTGAGGAAAGAGGACATATCTGTAAACTTTGCAAGCGAAGGGCTGAACTGGAGGATTGTAGCATATCGCTCGTCGGCCTTCTCACCGTTTTTCTTAGTAGCCACGACGTCGTAGGCATAGATACATTCATAGTCAGCCGTACCGAGGCGGTCATAACCCTTAGGTTTCACAGCGACCTGCGACTTTGGCTTCGAACCAGAGCCGCTTCCAATGACTTTTACATCCTGTCCGCTGGCTGAGAGGGACATGACGAGTGCTACCAGCACTGCTGCCGATATGGATTTTGACATAATAATAGTTTGATTAAATGTTGTTTAGATTATTTTTATAAGCTACTGTCTGAAAATTCCTTCATTTTTATGTGTATGACAGATCTTGGCTTTCTCCATACATCAATAGAGGCTATCTGTGACGGATTGACATTGTCAAGATTTCCTTTATAAGGTTTGCCATCAATATAAATATCGACGCTGTCAGACAGAAGCTTCCTGCCACTTAGGACTATCTTTTTGGTAGTCCCGTCACTATGCGACTCATAACTGAGGATTTTCGTCTCCTCTTTCAGCTTCTTAACCTCTGCGGGGACATCGTCTTTAAGCTTGAAAGAGACAGGAAGTGTGTACCACACGGAGACAGGCTCGCCGTTAAGCTCTCCGGGGATGAACGACGGGAGACTCTTCACCACCCTGACTGCCTCCTCATCAAGAAGCGGATCATTATGACGTATCACCCTGACAGGGCCTATGCTGCCGTCATTCTTGACAACGAACTGGACCACGACGCGCCCCTGGATATTATTCTTCTGAGCCTCGAGGGGATAACGGATATTCCGACTCACATATTTAAGCAACTCTTTTTCCCCTCCCGGGAACCTGGGCTTCTTCTCAACGACTGTAAGCACTTTCTCGACATTGCCTTCAAAGTGAGCGGCGGCCGAAGGCTGTTGCACCGAAGGTTCGGGTGCCGGCTCGGCGACAGTCCCAGACTCGGCAGCTACTTTCGGGCTTGCTTCGGAAGCAGCAAGCAACGCCGGCTCCTCAGCCTCGCCTGCCTCATTCCTCAAAACCGGCGGCGGGACATCTTTTTTAACCTCGGCGCCCCCACCTCTCTCTTCAACAGCGGCTTTAGTCGCGGAAGTGGAAACAATAGAAACCTCCTCGGCAGGAACAGCCTCATCCATAACAGGTTCGACAGGCCCAGCCTCTTTCAAAAGGGTCTCCGACAAATCACTGTCCGACATAAATTCAGCCGAAGCAGTGTCTGATATCACCGATGCCACTACCGAGAAGCCAGTAAGGGCTATGGCCACCCCGAGCGCCGGCAGGAGCAGGAGCCCGCGCAGACGGCGCCGCGCGGATGTGCGCCCGGCATACATCATGGTGATGCGTTTCTTGAGCTTACTATGGTTGAGACTGTTGGCCAATGAGGGAAACTTCGCCCCGACGGCCTTGCGAATCAGCAGCATCTGATAGTCCCTCGCGCCAACGCCCGATTCAAGCACGGCGCGGTCGGCCTGGTACTCATGGACGGCCTTCAACTCCTCGCGCATCAACCATGCGGCAGGATTGTACCACTGGAAAATCCCGACGAGCTGCGCTACGAGCAAATCAATCCAATGGCGCAGCCCGAGATGCTGCAACTCATGCGTAAGAATCATGCGGCCGTTCTCCTCCCAATCGCGACGCGACATGACAACATAGCGGCACCAACTGAAAGGAGCAATCCCCTCATCGTCGATCACTATGACGCGGAAACGCCCCTCCTCGACAGTCACTCCCCGCGAAATAATCCGTCCCAGGCGAATGGCAATCCCCAGAGTCTGACACAACACCGCGACCATGCCCGCAAGATAGAGCCAGAGCATGACGGTGAGATACAGCGGCTGCCGCGGAACTTCCTCTTCGACATAATCCGTATAAGGGACCTCTGTCACAGCGAGATTTTCAAAATCTATCGGCGCAAGGGGCACGGACTGGACATGCTGCAAAGACTCGAGCAGACCGCTGAGCGGAAGAGCTGCGAGCGACACCACATAGATGCTCCACAGCACCGCGCGGTTGAAGCGCAACTGGTTCTCCCCTGCCAGCACCCATTTATAGGAAAGATAGAGTATCGACAGGAGTATGGAGCTATAGATTGAATATGACAATAAGGCACCCATTGGCTAAAGAGAGGGGATAATGTGATTGGTGGGCAATAGAGAAACTGTGATGAAGGGGTTGTGAGGAGATGGAGGAGGCCCTTATGCCTGGGCCTCCCCTGATTTATTCTTGCTCTCCACGAGGTCAATAATCTCGCGAAGCTCGTCGACAGAGATCTTCTCCTCCTCGACAAGCGCTGAGACAGCATTTTTGTAAGAATTGTTGAAATAGTCGCTGACGAGGCGTGCTACCGACTTCTGGCGGAAGTCATCCTTCTTTGCAATGGCATAATAACGATGTGTTGGACCAAACACCTCATGCCCCACATGTCCTTTCTCCTCCAGGATGCGGATTGTGGTCGAGAGTGTGTTGAAATGAGGCTTGGGTTCGGGATAAAGCTCAACCATCTCGCGAACAAACAATGGTCCTCGCTCCCATAGCATCTGCATCAACACTAATTCTTTCTCTGTGATTAACTGTCTTTTACGTCCGGCTTTCATAAATTTATAAGTTTTTTGAGTGAGTAATTTATATTGTACGCAAAATTTTTGCGGCAGCAAGCATTCCCGCTTGCTACCGCAAAGATAAAACTAATAGGTAGATATTACAACTAACCTATTAGGTATTTGTGGTTAATTTTTGTTAAATTGTTACAGCCCTTACTTTCAGTACATCCATTTTTAGAAAAGCCTGTAAGACACCCTGAAATTAAGCACAGGAAACACCTTGATGCCCTTGATGAAATCAACATAGTCGCCCGGCTTACCCTTGATGTTCTTAACCTCGCTGGCAAGGTCCACGCCGTCATGGGTCAGAAGCTTGGGAGTGCCTCCCCACATCATGATGCCGCAGTCGACATCGAAATTCAGGCGCTTGTCCTTTGTCAGGCTCCCCTCATAGCCGAGGCCGATATAGGGACGGAACACATTGACAAAGGCCGATGCCGAGACCATGCCCTCCTTGTCGGGCTGCATCATATATGGGGTGCCATCCTTGAAGTCTCCTATATGGATACCCATTTGGCCGTTCTCCGAAAGTTCGGCCCTGACATCCTCCACGAGGAACGGGTCGAGATAGTAATCACCATATATAGGTGTCTCATAGAAATCCGTCTCCATGAAGTAGTCATAGAAATGGTTGTAGATATTGACAGCGAGCAGCGAGGGCATCTCGCGCATCGTGTTGAGAGCCTTTGCTACACGGCGCGAGCCTAAGAAGAAGCCGCCGGTGACGCGCCAGCCCTTGTCCTTCCAGGGATAGACATCGACGAGAAGCTTGAAGTTCACCATAGTGGCCTTGCCGTCCATCTCGACGCGGTCATCCACGTCAATGCCAGTCAGACGCTTCATATAGCCTTGGAGAGTCTCGAAGTTACCGCTATGGACCCCGCCGTCAGTATAGCTCTGGAGGCTGAAAGAGAGGGGGACATTGAAGCGGGGCATAAAGTCGACCCCGGTGCGCACACGGACATACCTATTAATATATGAAGAGACATCGACACCGATGCCTGTCGTGCCAACAGAGACTCCGACATCAAGATTCTTGAACATCACGCGCGGCAGTTCGGCCGACGAAACCGACAGAGAGTCACGACCTTCCGCCGCATGGATGGGCGACAATAATAAAATGTTAAGCAACAATGCGGCCGAGAAACGCCACAGCGTAGTAGAGAGATTTGACATGTGATAAATTGGGATTGGTCAGTTTGTTGGAATTTATGGTCTGGCTTATTCAAGCTACAAAGTTAGTCATTTCCCTCAAATAGTCGCTGCTTTCACCTTTAAATTTTAGCATACCCCCTCTCACAACCCTGTCGGACTGAATTTTGGGCAGATTTAACAATCATGATATTTTTTTTCTTAAAATGTTAAAAAATTAGCTTAAAGAAAGGCTTGTCAAAACATTTTTTCATTAATGTATGTTATTATTGCGGTAATTTTACTAACTTTGCCGTCCAATAGGAACTATTTAAAGTGGAATAAACCCTAAGATATACATGACGACATCAAGCTTTGGTTAACATTAAGTTGCTTTGTGACAAGCCACAAAAGCGAGTCCACGACGACAGACCCGCGTCCATACTTTATATACTATAAAACTATCAATCACCTTTGACTATTTTACAACAAATCATAATTAAATCTTTTTTTAAACAAAACTGAAATGAAGAAAAAATTCATCACAGGATTGCTTCTCTTGGCAGTAACTGCCACGGGATTTAGCACATTCACATCGTGTAAGGACACTGATGATGACATGTGGTCAACTGTTGAAGCCGACCAGGCAAGACTAAAAGACCTTCTCGACCAGCTTAGAAAGGACCTCGAAGCCAACAAGTGCACTTGCGCCGACAAGCTTCTCACCGAGGCCCAGGTTAAGCAGTGGATCAACGACAAGGCCAACGAACTCGCCACAACCTACACCCTCCAGCACCTCAAGGACGAAATGGGCAAACTCACAGGCAATGGCGTGACAAATCTCACCGCCGACCAGGTCAACAACCTCAAGGCACTCGCCGCCCAGGCTCAGACCCTCCTCGGCCTTAACCAGTCCGTACAGAATCTCCAGAAATGGTTCGACGGCATCGGCATCGACGAGCCCACTTTCCAGGAATATGTAAAGCAGGGTGCATGGGTCAAGAACAACAAGGAAGTTCTCGACGCCGTGATTGCAAAGAAAGCCGAAATTGAGAAGCTCAATGCTACCGCACTCGACGCTCTCAACAAATATCAGGCCGACCTCTCAAAGATTGAGCCTATGTACAGCATCCTCTTCCCCAACGGAACTGAGGGCGAATGGTGGAACTACCAGCAGGTGATGGACAACATCAAGGCCAACACCAAGGCTATCGAAGACCTCCAGAAGGATGTTGACTATATCCTCGGCCGCATCAACGACATGGTGACCAGCCTCGTTCTCCAGGCTACAGGCAACCCCGTGTTCGGCGCTATCAACACCCCCTTCGGCATCAACTCTATGGTGCTCATGTCGTACTACGGCAAGATTGCTACCCAGCTTCGCGAATTCCCCGCAACAGGCGTAGGTGCCGAATATAGCGGTAAGGACGTCGATGTTAACTGGGCTGCTATCCCCCACACTCCCTATCAGATTGAGAACAGCAACCTCATCGCCCTTGACGCAGAAGGCCAGGCAAGCCTCGGCAACCTCTGGTTTACTGTCAACCCCGCTACTGTCAACAATATCAACCTCGACGGTTTCGCTCTTGTCAACAGCAAGGAAGTAGAGTCAAAAGTTAGCCTCTCCAACATTGTCAAGGATGACGACGTAGAATTCAAGTTCGGCATCACAACCCGTGCAGAAGGCAACGGCAACGGTCTCTACCGCGCTGACGCCAAGGTGGCTCCCGAATCGCTCGACGCCATCAAGGTCAACATCGAGCCTGGTCTGAAAGACGCCCTCATCAACGCTGTCAAGAACCACACCGCTACTGACATCGCATACATGCTCAAGGCTGTCTACAACCAGCTCCAGAACATCTGCGAACTCAATGCGCTCCGCTACACCTGGACTTCCAAGAACCAGGACGCAGCCGGCAACTGGGTTGACTTCGAGAACCGCGTTTACTCTAACTACGGCATCGCTGCCACATCCATCAAGCCCCTCTCATTCGCTACTCTCTACGGCGAATCATTAGGCTCACTCCCCACTATTGACCCGATTGAACTCGACAAGAGCCTCGTCGACCTCAACCTTAAGCCCTTCGAGATTGGCGACGTAACTCTTAACATCGAACTCAACATCGCAGGTATTGAAATCAACAATGTAGGCGAGACTATCATCAAGGTCAAAGTTCCTAAGAAATTCGACGTTGATGTTGACACCAATACCGGCGAAGGCGAAGCAGTCCTTCCTGATAACTGGGAAGACAACCCCGAGTATTATGACGTAATCGAAGTTGACATCACTGGCGACCTCCAGGCAGTTGTCGACAGCCTCAAGGAATCTATCGACGAATGGGTAGGTGGTCTTGACGACCAGATCAACCAGGCCATCAAGGATGCAGTTGACGAAGCCTTCAACGGCCCCAACGGTCTTATCACAAATATCGAAGGCCAGGTTAACGACATGATGGGTTCTATCCAGGACAAGCTCGACTCACTCGTTGACAAAATCAACAGCGACTACCTCGGCAAGGTCAACAGCATCATCGACAAGTACAACAGCGTCGCAGAGCGCATCAACAAGTTCCTCGCCAACCCGAACCACTACCTCCAGGCTGCCATGCTCTACAAGGACGCACAGGGCAAGCTCCACCTCCTCAGCACCAACCCCAACCAGCCTTCTCAGTTCAAGGGCAACGGTAACGCTATCGAAATCTGGGCCACTACCTACAACTTCGAGACCATCGCTCCCGCCTTCAAGAAATTCGTCGGTGTGACCAGCGTCAAGAAGAACGGCGTAGAGCAGCCCTCACTCGTGGCAGCTGCCAACAAGTCGGCCAACTTCATGGCTACCGTACTTGACGGTGACCGCAACCGTGTGGCTCTCGACGTTGCCGGCGCTACCAACGGCGTCTACACCTACGAGCTTGCTTACCAGGCACTCGACTACACCGGCCACACTTCGACCGTGAAGTGCTACGTCCAGGTTGTAAGATAAACAGAATCGTCAAGGCTCAAAATTTTAGAAAACTATCAACATGAAAATTAACAAGTTATTTCTAACAGCCTCACTCGCCCTGTGTGCAGCTTTCGGAGCCGCCGCACAGACAGCGGAAGAAGAGGTGACTGAATATGTCTTCCAGCCTCACTGGTATGTCCAGGGCCAGGTTGGTATGCAGGAGACCTTGGGCGAAACAAGCTTCGGTAAACTCGCTTCGTTCAATGCCCAGATCGGCGGTGGTTACAACTTCAACCCCGTGCTCGGCGCCCGGTTAATCCTCAACAGCTGGACCAGCAAGGGTTCTATCTGTGCCGACGGCAACCGTCGCAACTGGAAGTGGAACTACATCGCGCCCTCTGTCAACATCACTGCCGACCTCGTTAACCTCATCGGCGGCTTCAACCCCGAGCGCAAGATCAGCGCAGGTATCTTCGCAGGTATCGGTGCCAACATCGCTTGGAACAACTGGCGCGCCAACACTGTCAACGCCCAGCTCAGCAACAAGCTCTTCCCCAACATGCAGAATCGTCCCAACGTGCTCCGCAACATTTGGAGCGGCACAAAGGCTCGTTTCCTCGGCCAGTTCGGTATCTATGGTGACTACGCTATCACCGAGAACATCAAGCTCGGCCTCGAACTCCAGGCCAACGTCCTCCCTGACGGCTACAACTCCAAGAAGGCAGGCAATGCCGATTGGTATTTCAACGGCCTCGTAGGTGTGAAGTACGCCTTCGGCCCCTCTTCACGCAAGGTGACCCGCAAGGTCGCTGTCCCCGTGGCTACAGAGGTTGTCGAGAAGATTGTCGAAGTGCCCGTTGTCAAGGAAGTCATCAAGGAAGTCATCAAGGAAGTGCCCGCAGCCCTTACCCGCGACGTCTTCTTCAAGATTTCTACCACAAAGGTTACCAAGGACGAAATGTATAAGGTTGCAGAAATCGCCCGCTACCTTAAGGAGAATCCTGATGCGACTGTAACCGTTACCGGCTATGCCGACAAGGGTACAGGCAGCCTCGCACTCAACATGCGCCTCGCCGCCCAGCGCGCCCAGGCCGTCGTTGACGCCCTCACAAAGGAATTCGGCATCTCTGCAAGCCGCATCAAGGCTGCAAGCATGGGTGAGGAAGCTTCCCAGCCCTATGATAAGCCCGAACTCAACCGTGTGGCTATCTGCGTGGCCAAGTAATCTCCCCCTGAAGGACAGATTTTACTGAAATCACGATAGTCCGGGTCTGCGAATCGCCGCAGACCCGGATTTTTTATGCCAGGATGGCGCCATAAATGGCTGTAGAGTCATTTTTTAACAACTATAATTTCGGGCTTTGGGCAATTTGTAGTAATTTTACGGCCTGAAAAAATGTAGCTTATGAAATTAATCTTTACCACACTTATTGCATCTGTCATAGCCCTCTCGGCCCAGGCCAAAATAGTAGGAGGCGAAGGATACTACCGTGTCCAAAACTATTTGACCGAGCGCTATATTTATGTTACTGACGACAAAGGCTCGCTGAATTTCCAGGCAACTACAGCTGAGCTTGGAGCTATCGAACTTTGGAAGAACTACGACAAGACAATATCCGACCCCGCGACTATCATATATGTGAAGGACCTTGACGGCAAGGGGCGTGACTACGACCTTCAGACCCAGGGTACGGGAGTGCATAAAATCATAGACTACCCTGTAAGCATAATCCAAAACACAAAGACTCCCAAAGTCACACACCGAGTGTTTGGCCGAAACAGCGGCATGTCCAAGTATATCGGCGACGGCACCAACATTCCCAGTGTAATCAATAAAGACCAAGGTTTTGTCACTGCACAGGGTACCGGCAACGAGGAATTCAATCTCTGGTATTTCCACCCGGTGACCACGAATGAAGACCAGTATTTCGGAATCAAGCCTGAAATGCGTTCAGGTGTCGACTATTATGCGACAATCTACGCTGGTTTCCCCTTCTCTTTTGCTTCGCAGGGAATGAAAGCTTATTATATAAGCAAGGTCGGCAGAGGCATGGCTGCACTTAAAGAAATCAACGGCACCGTTCCTTCAGGTACACCTGTAATCATACGCTGCGAGGCTTCAACTCCCGCCGGCAACAAACTCAATCTCGGAGGCTCGGCAAATGCTATCCATAACAACAAACTTAAAGGCGTATATTTCGATAATCCCGACAAGATTGTCCACTACAACAGGACTCCCTACAACAAGGAAACCATGCGCGTGCTCGGCACTCTCGCCGACGGCTCCGTGGGCTTCGTCACAGCCGACATCCAGTATCTCCCCCGCAACAAAGCCTATCTCGAGGTTCCCGCCGGCTCTCCAGCCAATATAAAGCTCGTCAGCGAAGCAGAGTTTGACCATGAAATGGCATCGATTGGCTCTGTCAACATGGCCGACGTGAAGGTGCGCATCGAAAACCGTATCCTCTATGTCGAGGGCGATGCCAATGTCGAGATTTACACCGTTACCGGCCAGCTCGTACACAAGGGACGTACACATAAATTCATCCTTCCCGCCCCCGGAGTCTACATTGTCAAGGCCGGCTCGAAGGTATCAAAACTCCTCGCACGCTAAACCTGCTGAATTATGGCTAATATCGAGACTGTATACTTCGCCGGAGGCTGCTTCTGGGGCACAGAGCACTTCTTCAAGCAGATTGACGGCGTGGTCAGCACCGAGGTCGGCTATGCCAACAGCATAGTCCCCAATCCTACCTACAAGGAGGTATGCACAGGGCGTACACATGCTGCCGAGGGCGTAAAGGTGGATTTCGACACGAGCAAAGTTGACCTTCCTTTCCTCATAAGCCTTTACTTCATGACCATTGACCCGACATCGCTCAACCGCCAGGGTGGCGACATCGGCACGCAGTACCGCACAGGCATCTATTACACCGACGAGGAGCAGAAGCGCACGGCTCTCGAAGAGGTAGCTAAGGAGGCGGCAAAATATGACCGTCCTCTCGCCATAGAAGTAAAGCAGCTACAGAATTTCTACCCGGCCGAAGACTATCACAAGGACTATCTCGACAAGAATCCTGACGGTTACTGCCATGTCGACCCACGACTCTTCGAAGTGGCGCGCAGGGCTAAGAAATAATCTAAAGACATAGCGTAAAAAAACACCAACTCCCGCACGGAGCCTTGAGGCTTTCAAGTGCGGGAGTTGGCTTTCTATAGTAGCTAATAGTTATGCGAGAAACTTGTCTACGAGACCTTTGACATGGTCAACTGTGAATCCGAACTTCTCATCGAGCACCTTGTAGGGGGCAGAAGCTCCGAAGTGGTCGAGACCGAACACCGTTCCGTCGGCACCCACAACCTCGCGTAGGGTCGAGGGAAGACCGGCTGTGAGACCGAAAGCGGGGACACCGGGAGTCATGACTGCCTTGCGGTAGTCTGCATCCTGAAGGAAGAAGAGGCCGATAGAGGGAACTGACACCACGCGTGCCTTCTTGCCCTCGGCAGCGAGCTTCTCAGCCACCTCGCAGAGAAGCGATACCTCAGAACCGTTGGCAACGAGGATTACATCGGGCTCGGCAGCCTCGACTACGACATAGCCACCGCGACGGCAGCCGGAGTTGGCCTCGGCGAAGCGGTCGCCGGAAGCAGCGGGGAGGTCGGGAAGGTTCTGACGCGAGAGCACAAGTGCGGAGGGAGTCTTGAAGTTCTCCATTGCCATAGCCCATGCCACAGAAGTCTCGGCAGCGTCGGCGGGACGGAGGACAAGCATCGAAGGCTCGCCGTTGAAGTTGCGGAGCTCTTCCATGAGGCGGAGCTGTGCTTCCTGCTCCACCGGTTCGTGGGTCGGGCCGTCCTCACCTACGCGGAAGGCGTCGTGAGTCCAGATATACTTCACAGGAAGCTCCATGAGGGCTGCCATGCGGACTGCGGGCTTCATGTAGTCGCTGAACACGAAGAATGTGCCGCAAGCACCGATAACACCGCCGTGGAGGACGATACCGTTCATCACGGCTGCCATTGTAAGCTCTGACACACCGGCGTGGAGGAAGGCGCCTGAGAAGTCACCGTTGGTGAAGGGATGTGTCTTCTTTAGGAAGGCATCGGTTTTGTCAGAATTGGCAAGGTCGGCAGAGGATACAATCATATTGTTGACCTTCTCGGCGAGAACACCGAGCACGTCGGCCGAAGCCTGGCGCGAAGCGATGTTTGCCTTGTGGGGGATAGCCTTCCAGTCGATTTCAGGAAGCTTGTTGTCGAGGAATGTATGAAGCTCCTTGGCGAGTTCGGGATTTGCAGCCTCCCATGCGGCCTGCTCGGCACGCTTTGCCTTGACGATTTCGCGAAGCTCGGCACGACGGGCGTCATAAAGAGCCTTGACGTCATCAAAAATCACCCAGGGATTCTCGGGATCGGCACCGAGGTGCTTCATTGTGGCCGCATAGTCCGCGCCGGAGGCACTCAGGGGCTGGCCGTGGGTAGAGCACTGGCCTTCGAAATTTGAACCGTCGGCCTTGACAACGCCCTTGCCCATCACGGTGTGGCCGATGATGATAGTCGGGCGCTCCTTCTCATTCTGTGCGGCCACGATGGCGCCGGCAATCTCTGTCGGGTCGTTACCGTTGATTTCAATCACGTTCCAGTGCCATGCGCGATACTTGGCAGCCACATCCTCGCGGTCGACGGCGTCGACCATAGTTGAGAGCTGCACGCGGTTGCTGTCGTAGAACATTATGAGGTTGCTCAGGCCGAGATAGCCAGCGAGGCGGCCTGCGCCCTGTGAAATTTCTTCCTGAATACCACCGTCCGAAATAAATGCGTAAGTCTTGTGGCTCATCCACTCACCGAAACGTGCTACCATGAAGCGCTCTGCGATAGCGCAGCCGACAGCCATAGTGTGGCCCTGTCCGAGGGGACCCGAAGTGTTCTCGACACCGCGCTCGGGATGAAGCTCGGGGTGGCCGGGAGTCGGAGACCCCCACTGGCGGAACTGTGCAAGCTCCTCGAGCGAATAGTGGCCGAAGAGGGCAAGAACACTGTAGAGCATAGGCGACATGTGGCCGGGATCAAGGAAGAAGCGGTCGCGTCCGAGCCACTTGCCATCGTCCGGGTCAGTGATAAGGAATTGTGAATAAAGGACATTAACAAAGTCTGCCCCGCCCATAGCACCGCCGGGGTGACCTGATTTGGCTTTCTCAACCATCGACGCGGCGAGGATACGGATATTGTCCGCCGCGCGGTTAACTGCTGTCAGATTCATGGAATAAAAATGAAAAATAAGTAAGTTAAAATTCTGTTGAAATGTGAAATACTATATTTTGCAAATTTAGTAATAAAAAACGAATTCCTTGTCATGATGACAAGGAATTCGACACACAATAGTAATAAATAATAGATGCACCGCTTTTCACAAAGAGGATTATCACCTATGCTTTGATCTTGAGCCAATTTACTAAGATCAAAATCTTTAGTCCTGTTTTTTGCCCCTAAACAAATTGAAGAGGGGACGACAATAGTGAAGGGGACTTCGGTCGGAGATGTTCAGAAACAAGACCGGTCTATATGCTCGTTGGATGAAGCCCCCTTGATAACAGTGGCAACATTCTTTCGGCCGTTGTCACCGACTGACGTCGGATATATATAAAAGCCTTATTGGAATGACACAATGTCCTTCAGACATCAGTTATGTCAAAAGAATGGGGGTATAGGGGTGGAGAGCCAATTATGGCTCGATAGAACAAGTCGGGAGTTATAATTTTCAAAGTCCGCAGAATCCTCATGATGGCGGAGGGAATCATTTCATTTAAATAAAACCGATTAATCTAAGTTTCATTAAGCAGAGTAATGTTTTTATGTCTTAGTTAGAATTAGAATATGTAATTTTTAAGATTGTATGATTAGTTTGCGCTTTTTGCCCCAAAGGGCGAATCCCGATTTGATCAACAAGGGACGTCCGCGGCAAACGTCTACAGAATTGCGACACAAATTTAAATAATGTTGACGAATTGTGCACAATAATCTGTAATATTTTTTTCAAAAAAATTCAATCGAAGCACTTCCAAGCATAGGTATCGACATAAAAACAGAAAAATCGAACAATTAATAACCCATCATTCGCCAAGTCCGTGAATAGTCTTCTGTTCATAAAACAATAATGCCGTTTTAACCAAAATTTGACAAATATACCCTTGAAATATATCAAATATTGTACCGCCAAATACCAAAAGAATAACTAACTTTGCTAAATAATACGGCGTTTCAACACGACAACAGGACAAAATCAATTATTATCAATAAAATTTTCTTACTTTACAGCTAAAAAATGGAAACTACTGCAAAAAGTAACACGCGCATTGTGGCCATAGTGGTGATGTTTTTCATCTATGCTATGATCTCATTCGTGACCAACCTTGCGGCCCCTATCGGTACAATCTGGGGCTATCAGTTCGAAGGAAATTCGGTGCTCGGTATGATGGGCAACATGATGAACTTCCTTGCCTACCTATTCATGGGCATCCCCGCGGGCAACATGCTCGTCCGCATCGGCTACAAGAAGACTGCTCTTTGGGCACTCGCTGTCGGTGTCATCGGCCTCTTCGTACAGTTCCTCTCAAGTATTGTCGGCACTGACACTGTCGTGACTACATTCTCATCCACCAACGCCGAAGGCGTCGCGACCTCCTTCCCTATCACTCTCAACTTCTTCATCTATCTCCTCGGTGCCTTCATCTGCGGTTTCTGTGTATGTATGCTCAACACCGTGGTCAACCCGATGCTCAACCTCCTCGGCGGTGGCGGCAACAAGGGCAACCAGCTCCTCCAGTTCGGCGGCGCCCTCAACTCTCTCTCCGGCACACTCACTCCGCTCTTCGTCGGTGTACTCATCGGAGTGCTCAGCAAGCAAACCCAGATTGGGGCCGTCAACCCCCTGCTCTTCCTCGGTATCGGTATCTTTGCAGTGGCCTTCGTAATTCTATGCTTCGTTTCTATTCCCGAGCCTAACATGAGCAAGAGCGGACAGAAGGTGCAGTATTTACATTCACCCTGGAACTTCCGCCACACAGTGCTCGGAGTCATCGGTATCTTCTTCTATGTAGGTATTGAGATAGGTATACCCGGCACGCTCAACTTCTACCTCGCCGACCAAAGCGCCAACGGCGCAGGGGTCCAGGGCCAGGCTTCAGCCATTGCAGGCGCTATCGTGGCCGTCTACTGGCTCTTCATGCTCATCGGCCGTACGCTCTCAGGTATGATTAGCGGCTCAGTATCTTCACGCGCGCAGCTCATCGCCGTATCCACTACTGCAATCATACTCATCATCCTCGCTATCTTCATCCCTAAGACCACAACCTTCCCCGTGCCTGAATTCCTCTACGAAGGAGGCGCCCGCGTACCCGTCAGTGCCTTCCTGCTCATCCTCTGCGGTCTCTGCACCTCTATCATGTGGGGCGGCATCTTCAACCTCGCCGTCGAGGGTCTCGGCAAGTACACCGCCCAGGCTTCGGGCATCTTCATGATGATGGTTGTCGGCGGCGGCGTGATGCCTCTTATCCAGAACGCCATTGCCAAATCAAGCGGCTATATGGCTTCCTACTGGCTCGTGGTGGCAATGCTTGCATATCTGCTCTACTACGGTCTTATCGGCAGCAAGAACGTCAATACTGACATTCCTGTCGACGAAGAGACTCCGGACGCCCGCAATCTCTAAGACTAAGAGATTAGCGGACTTATAACATCGATTATATTCATATATCAAAACATAAAACCCGGTTTGCTCGCAAGCAAACCGGGTTTTGATATTCTAATCCATTTGAGAATTTGATAACATAGCCATAGAGAGGCTTTATATGAGCTGTGACGCGATGAACAATCAAATCAGTTCAGACCTTCATCAAGAGGACTGCGAGGCACATGAGGGGCGGCTGGGGCCTTCACGGACTTCTTTTTCTTTGCGCGACCTTTCGGAACTCCGTCTTTAACGGCTGCGGCGCTGTCACCGACGGCCTCGATAGCAAGAGCCGGGCCTGAATCATTGCCATGCGAGCGACTGCGATGCCCGTAGCGCCCGCATAAAGTCAGGAGAAGCGTGACAACAATCATGAGGATTATAAGGGCTATGAGCCCGCGGCGCTCGCCGCCTGTGAACCGTCCAGATGAAGCCATAGATTCAGACTATTATTAGGTATATAAAAAATCATCGCCGGATTGTTGAATCCGACGATGATTTTATCTGATGTTACCGTTAGATTATTCGGCAGATGTCTCAGCGGCGGGTGCTTCAGCCTTGGGAGCCTCTGCTGCAGGGGCTGCAGTCTCAGCTGCGCTGCCCTTGCCACCACGACGTGAGCGGCGAGTGCGGGTAGATTTCTTGCCTGCATTATCCTTGAGCATATTCTCGTTGTAGTCAACAAGCTCGATGAAGCAAGTCTTGGCATTGTCACCAAGGCGGTTGCCAGTCTTTAGGATGCGGGTGTAGCCACCGGGGCGGTTGGCAATCTTCTGAGCGATTTCGCGGAAAAGTTCAGTCACGGCCTCCTTGTTCTGGAGATGTGAGAAGACAAGACGACGGTTGGGTGTGCTGTCTTCCTTAGCGCGGTTGATGAGGGGTTCGGCATAGACGCGAAGAGCTTTGGCCTTGGCGAGAGTTGTGAAGATGCGCTTGTGCATAATCAGCGAAATCGTCATGTTGGCGAGCAGAGCGTCGCGATGAGCCTTCTTGCGACTGAGGTGATTGAATTTTTTATTATGTCTCATCGTTATAATTACTCTTT
The DNA here is from genome assembly GCA_910586665.1 of uncultured Duncaniella sp. Lineage (GTDB taxonomy): Bacteria > Bacteroidota > Bacteroidia > Bacteroidales > Muribaculaceae > Duncaniella. The sequence goes on along the minus strand of CAJUIX010000006.1, from coordinate 93,872 downwards.
ATCAAGTTTATATTTTGAAATGTCCATTCCGAACGAGAGGTTAAGATTAGCGAGGAGCTCATCAAGCTCTGTCAGCGATTTCTTACCGAAGTTGCGGAACTTCAGGAGGTCGGTCTTATTGAAGACCACCAGTTCACCAAGGGTCTCCACCTCGGCGCTCTTGAGGCAGTTGAGTGCGCGAACCGAGAGGTCCATATCCACGAGCTTGCTCTTGAGGAGCTGTCGCATGTGGAGCACTTCTTCATCAAACTCCTCCTCGCCGTCAGTCTCGTCCGTCTCCAGAGTAATCTTTTCGTCGGAGAAGAGCATGAAGTGGTAGATGAGGATTTTGGCAGCCTCTTTGAGAGCGTCCTTGGGAAGGATTGAACCGTCAGTGGTGATTTCAAGTGTGAGCTTGTCGTAGTCGGTCTTTTGATCAACGCGGAAGTTCTCCACGGTGTACTTCACGTTCTGGATAGGGGTGTAGATGGAGTCTATCGCAATGACATCGATTGCATCGCCGGCATTACGGTTTTCCTCGGCGGGAACCCATCCGCGACCCTTGTTGATTGTGAGGTCGATAGTGAAGCTTGCGCTCGGATCCAAATGACATATCACAAGGTCGGGGTTGAGAACCTCAAACCCTGAAAGGCCCTTGCCAATGTCACCGGCTGTAAACTCTTCCTTGCCTGACACGGTGATGGTAGCCTTCTCAGCCTCGGTGTCTTCAACCGTCTGCTTGAGATTGACCTTTTTGAGATTAAGGATGATGTTTGTGACATCTTCTTTGACACCGGGAATAGTGTCAAACTCATGCTTCACGCCGTCAATGCGGATGCTTGAAATGGCATAGCCTTCGAGCGAAGAGAGGAGGATGCGACGAAGGGCATTACCTATGGTGATACCATATCCCGGTTCCAATGGCTTAAACTCAAATTTACCGAAATGGTTATCGGCTTCCAACATTAGGACTTTGTCAGGTTTTTGGAATGCTAAAATAGCCATGGATCTTAATTTATTGATTATTTAGAATACAACTCGACGATAAGCTGCTCTTTGATGTTCTCGGGGATATCTTCACGGGCGGGAACGTGGAGGAACTTACCTGCTTTGAGGCTTTCGTCCCATTCCAGCCAGGGATATTTGCTGTGGTTAAAACCGGCGAGTGCGTCGGCAATTACTTCGAGAGACTTGGATTTTTCGCGAACTCCGATGACGTCGCCGGGCTTGACGGCGTAGGAGGCGATGTTGACAACCTTTCCATTGACAACGATGTGGCGATGGAGTACGAGCTGGCGGGCTGCTGCGCGGGTGGGGGCGATGCCAAGACGGTAAACTACGTTGTCGAGGCGGCCTTCAAGAAGCTGGAGAAGGATTTCACCGGTAATACCCTTGGAGCGTGAAGCCTTGTCGAAAAGGTTGTGGAACTGCTTTTCAAGGACGCCATAGGTGTACTTTGCCTTCTGCTTCTCACGGAGCTGAACGCCATACTCAGAAGTTTTTCTTCTTTTGTTTAGTCCGTGCTGGCCCGGGGGATAATTCTTCTTGGCGAGGACTTTATCTTCACCGAAGATGGGTTCGCCGAACTTACGGGCGATTTTGGTGCGGGGACCTGTGTATCTTGCCATTTTAGTTTTTGTTTGAAATTGTCTGTCTCGATTGTTCTGCCGTGCGGCTTGCAGGAACCATGTCCGGGGTGACAGCCGCGACCATAGAGAGGTGAAAAAATATGGTCTATTTCACTGGGGACAGCCCTTGCTCTTCAGGAGACTGAAGATTAGCGCTGCAAGAACTGGAGACTAATGTAAAATTGATGAATCAAAATTTACTTTGTTGTGTCAGCCGGATGCTTCTCAGTGATTCATGAAAGTTAAGAGCGGGAAGCAACGGTACTGACTGACGTGTCTCAAGCGTATTATACGCGACGACGCTTCGGGGGACGGCATCCGTTGTGGGGAAGCGGAGTTACGTCAACGATTTCCGTAACTTCGATGCCTGCACCGTGGACTGTACGGATAGCTGACTCGCGACCGTTGCCGGGACCCTTGACGTAAGCCTTCACCTTGCGGAGACCGAGGTCATAGGCAACCTTTGCGCAATCCTGAGCTGCCATCTGTGCAGCATAAGGAGTGTTTTTCTTCGAGCCACGGAAACCCATCTTGCCTGCCGATGACCAGGAAATCACCTGACCTTCAGAGTTGGCTAAGCACACAATGATGTTGTTGAAAGACGAGTGAACGTGAAGCTGGCCGGCGGCGTCAACCTTAACGTTTCTTTTCTTTGCTGCGACTGTCTTTTTTGCCATGTTGATTTATTATTTAGTAGCTTTTTTCTTATTTGCAACAGTTTTCTTGCGACCCTTGCGTGTACGGGCGTTGTTCTTAGTGCTCTGACCACGGACGGGGAGACCGTTACGGTGACGGATGCCGCGATAGCAACCGATGTCCATAAGACGCTTGATGTTGAGCTGGATTTCGCTGCGAAGGTCACCCTCCACCTTATAATCTGAACCGATTACTTCACGAACCTTGGCTGCCTGATCGTCGCTCCAGTCCTTCACCTTGATATTGACGTCAACGCCGGCCTTTCCTAGAATAGTCTTGGCTGCGCTACGTCCGATACCAAAAATATAGGTCAGGGCGATTTCACCTCTTTTGTTTTGGGGGAGGTCAACTCCCACGATTCTTACTGCCATATAATTATTTGATTACTTGACTTAAAATTTTTGCAAAGGTAATACTTTTTTGCTGACTGCGAAGGGGTTGTAGCGCTATTTGAAACACTTATTAGAAATCATTGGGAAATATTAACTAATCAGGTGCTACAATAGAGCTGCATCCCCCCGCGGGAACCAGCTCATTAGCCTTGGCGCTGCTTGTACTTGGGGTTTTTCTTGTTGATAACGTAAAGACGTCCCTTGCGGCGCACAATCTTGCTGTCCGGAGTGCGCTTTTTAACTGAAGCTCTTACTTTCATTGTTTTAGCGTGTATTGTGATTTATAATTTTCTTGATTATTAGTTCATCCAAAAAGCGGATTACTTATAGCGGAAGGCTATACGGCCCTTAGAGAGGTCGTAGGGCGACATTTCCACCTTCACCTTGTCGCCGGGAAGGATTTTGATGTAGTGCATGCGCATCTTGCCTGAGATGTGGGCCGTAATTTCATGTCCGTTTTCAAGCTCGACGCGGAACATTGCGTTTGACAAAGCTTCGACGATAGTACCGTCCAATTCGATTGCTGCCTGTTTTGCCATATAGAATATCGGGTTCAACAAATGATTTTAATAGTTAAATGAATCTATCTCCGAGGGCTTCCTCGATATAGTCGAAAGTGGTCATGATGCGCGGGCCTTCGGGCTGAATGGCTATGGTATGCTCGTAGTGCGCGGATGGCTTACGGTCCTTGGTGCGACACTGCCAGCCGTCCTTCTCGATGACGATATTGCGGCTGCCGAGATTAATCATAGGCTCGATGCAGATACACATGCCTTTCTTTAGGACCGGCCCTACCCCGCGGCGTCCGTAATTGGGAACTTCGGGATCTTCGTGCATCTTCTTGCCGATACCGTGACCGCACATCTCGCGGACGACAGTGTAGCCGTGGCGCTCGCAGTAGGTCTGAACCGCATTGGCTATGTCGCCGATGCGACGGCCTTCCTGAGCGGCCGCGATTCCTTTATAGAGCGATTCCTTGGTGGTCTTGCATAGGGCGAGAACCTCGGGAACAACCTCTCCGACAGGAAATGTGTAGCACATATCGCCGTTATAGCCGTCAAGCTCGACGACTGTGTCGATTCCGACGATGTCGCCCTCCTTCAGCTCGTAGCCCGAGGGGAAACCGTGGACGACCGTCTCGTTGACCTCTATACATAGGGTGCCCGGAAAGCCGCCATAGCCGAGGCAGGCAGGCTTGCCGCCATTGTCGCGCATGAACTCGCGGGCAATGTTATCGAGGTGACGGGTAGTCACGCCCGGAGCCACCCACTTGGCGACTTCGCCAAGTGTGCGGCTCACAAGCGTGCATGCCTGTTGCACTTTTTCGATTTCTTCCGGTGTCTTTAGATAAATCATTTATCTGGTGAAAAAATCTGCGGTAATCGAGTTTGCGACATTAATATGCCGAACCAGTTGTGCGGCCTTTAATCTTGCCGTCCTTCATAAGGCCATCATAATGGTGCATCATCAAGTGGCTCTCAATCTGCTGGAGTGTGTCAAGCACGACACCTACAAGAATCAGGAGCGATGTTCCTCCGAAGAACTGCGCGAAGTTCTGGCTGATGCCGAAGAAACGGGCGAAGGCTGGGAGGATGGCAACGATGCCGAGGAAGAGTGAACCGGGAAGAGTGATTCGCGACATGATAGAGTCGAGATACTCGGCGGTCTTCTTACCAGGCTTGACGCCGGGGATGAAACCATTGTTGCGCTTCATGTCTTCTGCCATTTGAGTGGGACGCACGGTGATGGCTGTATAGAAGTAGGTGAAGGCTACGATAAGGATGAAGTAGACGAGGTTATACCAAAAGCCGTTGATATCCGAGAAGGCTGCGTAGAATCCGGATGAACTCTCAGAACTACCGAAACCGGCGAGAGTGATAGGGATAAACATGATTGCCTGGGCGAAGATGATAGGCATCACACCTGCGGCATTAACCTTCAGAGGGATGTATTGGCGGGCGCCTCCGTACTGGCGGTTGCCCACAATACGCTTGGCGTACTGTACGGGCACCTTGCGTGTACCCTGCACGAGGAGCACGGCACCGACTGTCACGGCGAAGAGGAGGATAATCTCGACTACGAACATAATCAGACCACCCTGGCTGCCGGTGGCACCCGGGAGGCGGCTGGTGAATTCGTAGAACAAGGCTCCCGGAAGACGGGCAATGATACCTACAAGGATAATGAAGGAGATACCATTGCCGATACCGCGGTCAGTGATACGCTCGCCGAGCCACATGATGAACATCGAGCCGGCTGCAAGTATAACAGTAAGGAATGCTATAGTCCAAAAGCCCATAGTGGCACCGCCTGTGGCGGCGCTCACCTGGACCTGGAGATTTACAAGATATGCAGGACCCTGGAGCAACAGGATGAACACAGTCAGATAACGTGTATACTGACTGAGCTTCTGACGGCCGCTCTCACCCTCGCTCTGCATCTTCTGGAAAGAAGGAACAACCATGCCGAGGAGCTGAATCACGATGGACGCAGTGATGTAGGGCATGATACCGAGAGCGAAGATTGAAGCCTGAGAGAACGCACCTCCCGAGAACATGTCGAGAAGCTGCATCAGACCGCTCTTGTTGGTGAACTTCGACAGCGCGTCGAGATCTTCGGGCGAGATACCCGGAAGCACGACATAGCAGCCGAGACGATATACGAGCACCAACAGAAGGGTGATGAGAATACGTTTTCTCAGTTCCTCAATGGTCCAGATGTTACGAATTGTTTCAATAAATCTCATTTCGAGGAGGAGGGGGATTAAATTTTATTGATAGTGCCTCCGGCTTCAACGATGGCCTTCTCAGCTGCTGCGGAGAAAGCGTTGGCCTCAACAGTGAGCTTCTTGGTGAGCTTGCCGTTGGCGAGAATCTTGACAGGCTGCTTGCCATTCACGAGGCCGGCCGCGATAAGCTCGGCTACACCAATTTTATCGAGGTTGGCAGTGTTGGCGAGGTTCTCGAGGTCAACGAGATTTACAGCCTTGTACTCAGTACGGCTGAGAGGTTTGAAACCGAATTTGGGAAGACGGCGCTGCAGAGGCATCTGACCACCTTCAAAACCTATCTTGCGGCTGTAGCCTGAACGAGACTTTGCTCCCTTATGACCGCGGGTAGATGTTCCACCCTTGCCGGAACCGGCGCCACGTCCGATGCGTGTTTTCTTCTGCACGGAGCCTACAGCGGGTTTTAAATTGCTTAAATCCATAGTTGTGTTGATGATTTTTGAAATTAGGCGTTGGTCACTTTTACCAAGTGGCTGACTGCTTTAACCATACCCATCACTGAGGGGGTGTCTTCGAGGACAACCGAGTGATTCATTTTTCTCAAGCCGAGGGCATCGAGAGTGCGCTTCTGCACGGCAGGAGCGTTGATGCGGCTCTTAGTCTGGGTGATTTTAATTTTTGCCATTTGATATATGGAGGATTAGCCGTTAAACACTTGTTCGATAGAGATACCGCGGTTCTGGGCCACCTGGGCGGGTGAGCGCATCTCGCCGAGGGCGGCGATAGTGGCCTTCACGAGGTTGTGGGGGTTGGAAGAACCCTTTGACTTGGCAAGCACGTCAGTGATACCGACGCTCTCGAGCACGGCACGCATAGCACCACCGGCCTTAACACCGGTACCGTGGCTTGCGGGCTTGAGGATTACTCGTGAGCCGCCGAACTTGGCAACCTGCTCGTGGGGGATTGTGCCGCGGTGAACGGGAACCTTGATGAGGTTCTTCTTTGCAGACTCAACACCTTTGGCGATAGCGGCCTGGACTTCGTTGGCCTTGCCGAGACCCCAGCCGACGATGCCGTTTTCGTTACCTACGACTACGATGGCTGCGAAAGTGAAGGTGCGGCCACCCTTGGTAACTTTGGTAACGCGGTTGATGGCAACCAGACGATCCTTGAGTTCGAGATCGTTAGTGGATTTAACTTTATTGTTCTTATTTGCCATATCTTCTTAGAATTTAAGGCCGCCCTTGCGTGCGGCGTCAGCCAATGATTTTACTCTGCCGTGGAACAGGTAGCCGTTACGGTCGAATACGACCTCGGTCACGCCTGCTGCGAGAGCCTTCTGAGCGATAGCCTCGCCAACCTTGGCTGCGATTTCACACTTGGTGCCCTCTTCGATACCCTTTGACGATGAAGCACAGATGGTAGTGCCTGCGAGGTCGTCGATGAGCTGGACATAAATCTGCTTGTTGCTGCGGAAAACCGACATGCGGGGACGTGCGGCGGTGCCGGAAATCTTGCCGCGGATACGGGCCTTGATTTTATTTCTACGTTGTATCTTAGAAACCATTGTTTTAATCAATTTAATTATTTAGCACTTGCCGACTTACCCGACTTACGACGGATGATTTCGCCCACAAACTTGATACCTTTGCCCTTGTAGGGTTCGGGCTTGCGGAGTGAACGGATTTTGGCACAAACCTGGCCGAGGAGCTGCTTGTCGTCGCTCTCAAGGATGATGAGGGGGTTCTTGTTGCGCTCGCTCTTGGCCTCAACTTTAACTTCGGGGGGAAGTTTGATATATATGGCGTGTGAGTAACCGAGCGAAAGCTCAAGCACCTGACCGGTGGCGGCGGCGCGGTAACCCACACCTACTAATTCCATTTCCTTACGATAGCCTGTCGAAACGCCAACGACCATGTTGTGAAGGAGGGCGCGATAGAGACCGTGCTGTGCGCGGTGCTCGCGATCGTCGCTGGGACGGGTCACTGTAATGTGGCCATCCTCTACCTTGACGGTGAGATCGGGGTTTACTTTCTGAGTGAGTGTGCCTTTGGGACCTTTTACGGTTACTACATTGTCCTTATCGACGGTGACCTGTACACCTGCGGGGACTTCAATGGGAGCTTTACCTATACGAGACATAATTTGTATCCTCCTTATTGATTAGTAAACGTAGCAAAGAACCTCACCACCTACCTTGAGGTCGCGGGCCTTCTTGTTAGTCATCACACCCCTCGAGGTGGAAAGGATGGCGATGCCGAGTCCGTTCAACACACGAGGCATATCTTTGTAGCCGGTATAACGGCGGAGACCGGGACGTGAAACGCGCTGGAGGCTCTTGATGGCGTTAACCTTGTCAACCGGATCATACTTGAGGGCAATCTTGATGGTGCCCGCTGTGTTTTCGCTCTCCTCAAACTTGTAGTTGAGGATGTAGCCTTGTTCGAAGAGAATCTTTGTGATCTCTTTCTTCAAGTTTGAGGCGGGAATCTCAACCACACGGTGATTGGCCTTGATTGCGTTCCTCAATCTTGTCAGATAATCTGCTATAGGATCAGTCATTTTGAAATTGTTTAAATTGATTGGGATTTTCCCAACAATATTTAATACTCACTGTGATTCTTTGGAGCTGTGGAGAGGATGAGAGGGTGGAGTGGCCGGCACTGGGGCCGGACGTTCTGTTCCGGGAAGAGCTTCCTTTATGTCAGACGGCTGCGGGACGGCCCGGCGGGATTATGAGTAACTGTCATTGGGCCGATGCTCCGCTTAGAGGTAACGACTCTCGAGCCGCCGACTTTCAGGAAAACTGGAATTACCAGGAAGCTTTCTTCACACCGGGGATGAGGCCGGCTGAAGCCATTTCGCGGAACTGAATACGGGAAATACCGAACTGGCGCATGTAGCCTTTGGGACGACCGGTGATTGAGCAACGGTTGTGGAGGCGTACGGTAGAAGCGTTCTTGGGAAGAGCCTGGAGACCTTCGTAGTCGCCGGCGGCCTTCAGTTCGGCTTTCTTCTGGGCATACTTGGCAACGAGCTTAGCGCGTTTTACCTCGCGTGCCTTCATTGATTCTTTTGCCATATCGAAGCTTAGTTTTTAGCGTTTTTGAAAGGGAGTCCGAATTCCTTAAGGAGTGCATAACCTTCTTCGTCGGTGTTAGCCGAGGTAACAAAGGTGATGTTCATACCCATGAGCTTGTTGATAGTGTCGATGTTGATCTCGGGGAAGATAATCTGCTCTGTGATGCCGAGGGTGTAGTTGCCACGGCCGTCGAGCTTGCTCTCGATGCCCTTGAAGTCACGGATACGGGGAAGAGCGACGCGGATGAGACGCTCGAGGAATTCATACATTTTCTCACGGCGGAGTGTCACCATGACGCCGACAGGCATTTTCTTACGAAGCTTGAAGTTCGAGATGTCCTTACGAGAAAGAGTGGCTACGGCTTTCTGACCCGTAATGGCAGTAAGCTCGTTGATTGCAGTCTCGATAAGTTTCTTGTCCTGTGTGGCAGCGCCGAGACCCTGATTGATAACGATTTTCTTCAACTTGGGCACCTGCATGGGTGTGGTGTAGTTGAATTTCTCGGTCAGGGCGGGAACGATGCGTTCCTTATAGTCGTTTTTAACTGTCTGGGTGCTCATTACTTAATCTCCTCTCCTGATTTTTTTGAGATACGAATTACATTGCCCTTCTCATCGCGACGGCAGCTGATGCGGGTCGGCTTGCCTGACTTGGGGTCGATGAGAGAGAGGTTGGAGATGTGGACGGGAGCTTCCATCTTTACGAGGCCTCCCTGGGGGTGCTGTGCGCTGGGCTTTGTAGCCTTGGTCACTATGTTGATACCTTCAACGATAGCTTTCTGCTTCTGCACGAGAACCTTGAGCACACGACCCTCCTTGCCACGGTCTTCGCCGGCAAGAACATAGACGATGTCGCCTTTTTTGATATGTGATTTGCTCATTACGTTTACTGTTTTTGACGGTTAAGAATGATTAGAGGACTTCGGGGGCGAGTGAAACGATCTTCATCTGGTTGGCGGCGCGGAGTTCGCGGGCAACGGGGCCGAAGATACGGGTTCCGCGGAGTTCGCCCGCGTTGTTGAGAAGCACACACGCATTGTCATCGAAGCGGATATATGATCCGTCAGGGCGGCGAATTTCCTTCTTGGTGCGGACAACCACTGCCTTTGACACTGTGCCCTTCTTAACGTCGGATGAGGGGATGACACTCTTGACAGAAACGACAATGATGTCACCTACAGAGGCATAACGACGGCCGGTACCACCAAGGACGTGGATGCAGAGCGCTTCTTTTGCGCCGCTGTTGTCGGCTACTGTTAAACGGCTTTCAGTCTGTATCATAATTACTTCACTTTTTCGATGATTTCGACGAGACGCCAGCGCTTAGTCTTGCTCAGGGGACGAGTCTCCATGAGGCGGACGGTGTCACCGACAGAACATTCGTTCTTTTCGTCGTGGGCGTGATATTTCTTGGTTTTGTTGACAAATTTGCCATAGATGGGGTGCTTCTCTTTCCACTTCACCATTACGGTGATGGTCTTGTCACCCTTGTTGCTTGAAACAACCCCGATGCGTTCTTTTCTTAAATTTCTCTTTTCCATTTGTGGGGAGTTTATTTGTTGTTAAGTTCGCGCTGACGCAACTCTGTCTTTACGCGAGCGATAGCCTTGCGTGCATGTGTAATCTTAGCGGGGCTGTCAAGGGGCGAGATAGCATGGTTGATCTTGAGCTGGGCATAGTCCTTCTCCATCTCAGCCAGACGGTCGCGGAGGTCCTGAGTGCTGACTTCAGTGAATGATTCTTTCTTCATGACGGGTTACACATTTTGAGTTGGGTCATAATCGCGACGCACGATAAATTTGGTGGTCACGGGAAGTTTCTGAGCGGCGAGGCGGAGGGCTTCCTTTGCGATGTCGTAAGATACGCCTTCAACCTCGATGATGATACGGCCGGGGGTTACGGGGGCAACGAATCCTTCGGGAGCACCTTTACCTTTACCCATACGGACCTCAGCGGGCTTCTTGGTGATGGGTTTGTCGGGGAAGATGCGAATCCAGATTTGTCCCTGACGCTGCATGTAACGTGTCACAGCGATACGGGCGGCTTCTATCTGGCGACCGGTGATCCACTTAGACTCGAGGGTCTTGATGCCAAACGAACCGAAGGCCAACTGGTTGCCACGCTGCGCAATGCCTTTCATGCGGCCTTTTTGCGCGCGGCGAAATTTGGTTTTCTTAGGTTGTAACATTGTGTTGAATCAATTGTGGGTTTAACGGTTGTTTTTAGGTTTACGGAAACCGCCGCGACGGGGAGCTCCGTTGGAAGATGCGTTGCGAGTCTCCTTCTGATTGGAGGTGTACTGGGGAGCGAGATCACGCTTGCCATACACTTCGCCACGGCAGATCCAAACCTTCACACCAATCACACCGACTTTGGTATGAGCCTCTACGAGTGCATAGTCAATGTCTGCACGGAGAGTGTGGAGGGGAGTACGACCTTCCTTGAACATCTCTGAGCGGGCCATTTCAGCTCCGTTGAGACGGCCTGAAACCTGGACCTTGATGCCTTCTGCACCTGCACGCATGGTCGAAGCGACAGCCATCTTCACCGCACGGCGATAGGCAATCTTGCCTTCGATCTGGCGGGCGATGGTCGAAGCAACAATCTGCGCGTCAAGTTCAGGACGCTTAACCTCGTAGATATTGATCTGTACGTCCTTGTCGGTGATTTTTTTGAGCTCTTCCTTCAGCTTGTCGACCTCGGAGCCGCCCTTGCCGATGATGAGGCCCGGACGAGAGGTGCAGACAGTGATAGTGATGAGCTTCATTGTGCGCTCGATGACGATGCGCGAAACGCTTGACTTTGCAAGGCGGACATTGAGATACTTGCGGAGTTTGGAGTCCTCGAGCAGAGTATCGCCGTATTTCTTACCGCCATACCAGTTAGAGTCCCAACCACGGATAACTCCCAAGCGATTGCTGATTGGATTTACTTTCTGTCCCATTTGTTAAGCTTTAGCGTTTTTGTTATCGAGAGTATCGACAATGAGGGTTACGTGATTTGCACGCTTGCGGATGCGGTAGCCACGGCCCTGGGGAGCGGGACGGAGGCGCTTGAGCATGGGAGCGCAGCCCACCATGATGGTGGATACGTAGAGCTCGCCGGCATCAGCCTTGCGTTCGTTTTTGGCCTCCCAGTTAGCGATAGCCGAGAGGAGGAGTTTTTCAAGACGGGCAGCCGCCTCCTTGTTGGAGAACTTCAGGATACCGAGCGCGCGGTTCACCTCGACGCCACGGATCATGTCGGCCACGAGGCGCATCTTACGGGGCGAGGTGGGGACATTGAGAAGCTTTGCAAAAGCGATGTGCTTCTGCTCGGCTTTCCGAAGATCGGCTGAGTTTCTTTTTCTTACACCCATTTTATCTTAATTCTTTCTTTTTTGACAAATGAATTATTTATATCAGGGCCCAAAGTTATTTCTTCCTGTTACCGGAGTGACCACGGAATGTGCGTGTGGGAGCGAACTCGCCGAGCTTGTGGCCTACCATGTTTTCAGTAACATAGACAGGGATAAATTTGTTACCGTTGTGAACTGCGAAGGTGTGACCGACGAACTCGGGTGCGATCATGGAAGCACGACTCCAGGTCTTGATGACCGACTTCTTGCCGCTTTCTTCCATGGCTGCAACCTTCTTCTCAAGCTTCACGCTGATAAACGGGCCTTTTTTAAGTGAACGACTCATATATATAAGTGTTGCGTGTTAATCAGATTACTTTTTTCTTCTTTCGATGATGTACTTCGAAGAATGCTTCTTCGGTGCACGAGTCTTAAGACCCTTAGCATACAGACCCTTGCGTGAACGGGGATGACCACCGGAGGCACGTCCTTCGCCACCACCCATGGGGTGATCGACGGGGTTCATGACTACGCCGCGGTTGCGGGGGCGACGGCCGAGCCAGCGGGAGCGACCGGCCTTGCCGGAACGTTCGAGTGAGTGCTCGGAGTTGCCTACGACACCGACAGTGGCACGGCATTCGGCGAGGATCTTGCGAGTTTCACCTGAAGGTAATTTGACGATGACATAGGAGCCTTCGCGTGACACGAGCTGGGCGAATGTGCCAGCCGAGCGAGCCATGAAGGCGCCCTGTCCGGGACGCAACTCAATGTTGTGGACGAGGGTACCGACGGGGATGTTGGCGAGGGGCAGACAGTTGCCTACCTCAGGCTGTGCATCGGGACCGGAAAAAAGAACATCGCCCACCTTTAAGCCGTTGGGTGCAATGATGTAAGCCTTGGCGCCGTCCTTGTAGTAGAGAAGAGCGATGCGAGCAGAGCGGTTGGGATCGTACTCGATGGTCTTCACAGTAGCGGGGACGCCGTCGTGGTTTCTCTTAAAGTCAATGAAGCGGTATTTGCGCTTGTGGCCACCACCAAGGTAGCGAGTGGTGAGGTGGCCTTCGGAGTTACGTCCTCCGGAGGCCTTCTTGCCGACTGTAAGAGATTTTTCCGGTGTTGTAGCAGTGATGGTACCTTTGAAAACACCGATAACTTTGTGTCGCTGCCCAGGGGTAGTGGGCTTGAATTTTCTTACTGCCATTTTATTTATTAGATATTGCTATAGAAGTCAATGGTCTGACCGTCGGCCAAGTCCACGATGGCTTTCTTCCATGCAGCGGTTTTGCCGCGAAGCAGACCGCTCTTGGTCCAGCGTGACTTGTTCTTGGAACGGACATTGATTGTGTTGACGCGGGTGACCTTCACGCCGTAGAGCTTCTCAACGAGGTCCTTGATCTGGAATTTGTTGGCCTCGGGAGAAACACGGAATGTGTAGCGGCCGAGCTTCTCTGTCAAGATGCTCGCCTTCTCGGTAACGATGGGTTTGATTGAGATTTCCATTCTTTACTGTTGTTTTCTCGGTTGAGACTTTAGAGTTTATTCACGAAATCAAGGCTGCTCTCGGTGAGGATAACAGCATTGGAGTTCATCAGCGCATATGTGTTGAGCTCATTCACCACCATAGTGGAGGCGTTGGGCACATTTCTGGCTGACAAAGTTACGTTTTTATTCTCACTCGGTAAAACGAGGAGAACCTTTTTGCCGTCAACTTTAAGATTTTTAGCAAAATTTACAAAATCTTTAGTTTTCGGAGCCTCGAAATTAAAGTCCTCTACCACGATGAGCTGCGAATCCTGCACCTTGTAGGTGAGCGCGCTGCGACGGGCGAGAGCTTTCACTTTCTTATTCAACTTGAAACGATAGTCACGGGGACGGGGACCGAAGACGCGTCCGCCACCCACGAGGAGGGGCGAGTTGATGTCGCCGATACGAGCACCGCCGCCACCTTTCTGCTTGTGGAGCTTGCGGGTGGAGCCGGAAACCTCGCTGCGCTCCTTGGACTTGTGAGTGCCCTGGCGCTGGTTGGCGAGATACTGCTTGACATCGAGATAAACTACGTGCTCGTTGGCATCGACTGCGAATACCTCGTCGGCGAGCTGGGCCTTGCGGCCGGTGTCCTCACCTTTGATATTGTAGATTGCGACTTCCATTACTTCTCAATTAAAACGATTGAACCTTTGCTTCCGGGGATAGAACCCTTGATGATGAGTACGTTGTGTTCGGGAAGAACCTTAACGACGCGGAGGTTTTGGATTGTAACCTTCTCGTTGCCCATCTGGCCGGCCATACGCATTCCCTTGAACACCTTGGCGGGATAGGAGCAGGCGCCTACAGAACCGGGGGCGCGAAGACGGTTGTGCTGGCCGTGGGTAGCCTGGCCTACACCGCCGAATCCATGACGCTTTACAACGCCCTGGAAACCCTTACCCTTGGAGGTTCCCTGGATGTCCACGAAGTCGTTTTCGTTGAAGAGTTCGACGGTGAAAGTATCACCGAGCTTGACGTCTTCACCAAATCCTTTGAACTCGGCCAAGTGGCGCTGGGGAGCTACTCCGGCTTTCTTGAAATGACCTGCCATGGGCGAGGTGGTGTGCTTGTCTTTCTTCTCGATGAAGCCAAGCTGCACAGCCTCGTAGCCGTCTTTCTCAGCCGTTTTCACTTGAGTAACTACGCAGGGGCCTACTTCGATAACAGTGCACGGCACGTTCTTGCCGTCGGCACTGAAAACGGATGTCATTCCGATTTTCTTTCCTAATAATCCTGGCATTTCTCTTTGATTTAAAAATGTGAACTGTTTGGGAGTTGTGTTGTGTGATTACTTAATCTTTTCGGTAATATTCTATCACCCGGGGATTACACCTTGATTTCTACTTCGACGCCTGAGGGAAGTTCGAGCTTCATGAGCGCGTCCACGGTCTTGCCGGTGGAGTTGTGAATGTCGATCAGACGCTTGTAAGACGAGAGCTGGAACTGCTCACGCGACTTCTTGTTGACGAAAGTCGAGCGGTTAACTGTGAAAACGCGACGGTGAGTGGGCAGGGGAATCGGGCCGCTGATAACTGCACCTGTTGCTTTTACGGTCTTCACAATCTTCTCGGCCGACTTGTCAACCAAGTTGTAATCATAAGATTTAAGTTTGATTCTGATTGTTTGGTCCATATCTTTGTTGAATGAAAGTGTATTTCTTACTTGATGAGGTCAACACGGCCCTGACATTCGGTGAGCACGTTCTTGGCAATCGAGCTGCTTACCTCTGCGTAGTGGCTGAAGGTCATAGTCGAAGTGGCACGACCCGAAGTGATTGTACGGAGGGCGGTCACATAACCGAACATTTCAGCAAGAGGAGCCTTGGCCTTGACGACGCGGGCACCTGAACGGCTTGTCTCCATGCCTTCAACCTGGCCACGACGCTTGTTAAGGTCGGAGATAACGTCGCCCATAGACTCTTCAGGAGTAACAACCTCAATCTTCATGATAGGCTCGAGAAGGACGGGAGATGCTTTCTCGGAAGCTTTCTTGAAGGCCTGGATTGCACAAAGCTCGAATGAGAGCTGGTCGGAGTCAACCGGGTGGAACGAACCGTCGATGACTGTCACCTTGAGCTGCTCAACGGGGAAGCCGGCGAGAACACCGTTCTTCATAGCGTTGGTGAAGCCCTTCTGGATAGAGGGGATAAATTCCTTAGGAATGTTACCACCCTTGACCTCGTCGACAAACTGGAGGTTGCCCTCGAAGCCTTCGTCAACGGGCTCGACACGGACAATGATGTCAGCGAATTTACCGCGACCACCTGTCTGCTTCTTGAATACTTCGCGAAGTTCGACGGGCTTGGTGATGGCTTCCTTGTAAGTTACCTGGGGACGGCCCTGGTTACATTCAACCTTGAATTCGCGACGGAGACGGTCGATGATAATATCGAGGTGAAGCTCACCCATACCCGAGATGACGGTCTGGCCGGTTTCCTCATTAGTTTCAACGCGGAAAGTCGGGTCTTCTTCAGCAAGCTTCTGGAGACCTACGCCGAGTTTGTCAAGATCCTTCTGAGTCTTAGGCTCCACAGCGATACCGATAACGGGATCGGGGAATTCCATAGCCTCAAGCACGATAGGATGGTTCTCGTCGCAAAGAGTGTCACCAGTGCGGATATCCTTGAAGCCTACGCCTGCACCTATATCGCCGCAGTCGATAGACTCCTTGGCGTTCTGCTTGTTTGAGTGCATCTGGAAGAGACGGCTTACGCGCTCCTTCTTACCTGAACGGCTATTGAGAACGTAGCTACCGGCAACAACGTCACCCGAGTAAACACGGAAGAATGTAAGACGGCCCACATAGGGGTCGGTTGCAATCTTGAACGCGAGAGCACACATGGGAGCGTCAGACGACGGCTCGCGAGTCTCAACCTGATCGGGATCGTCAGGGTTAGTACCCTCGATTGCGCCGGAATCAACCGGGCTGGGAAGATATGCGCACACAGCGTCGAGGAGACACTGAACGCCTTTGTTCTTAAATGAAGAACCGCAAATCATCGGGACAACTTCCATCTTGAGAGTTGCGTTGCGGAGTGCACGACGGACTTCTTCCTCTGTGATAGTAGAGGGATCGTCGAAATACTTCTCCATTAGAGCATCGTCGAACTCGGCAATCTTCTCAAGCATCTTGTCACGCCATTCCTCAGCTTCCTCAACGAGGCCGGCGGGAATCTCCTCTACAGAGTAGTCGGCACCCATAGTCTCGTCATGCCAGAAAATAGCCTTCATGCGGATAAGGTCAACGACACCCTTGAATGTCTCCTCTGCACCGATAGGGATCTGAATGGGACAGGGGTTTGCGCCGAGGACCTCCTTGAGCTGGCGGACAACCTCGAAGAAGTTGGCACCCGAGCGGTCCATCTTATTGACATAGCCGATACGGGGGACATTGTACTTGTCGGCCTGACGCCATACAGTCTCTGACTGGGGCTCAACACCACCTACAGCACAGAATGTGGCGACAGCGCCGTCGAGCACGCGGAGCGAGCGCTCTACCTCGACAGTGAAGTCGACGTGTCCCGGAGTGTCAATAAGGTTGATTTTAAACTGGTCGCCTGCATACTTCCAAAAGGTGGTAGTGGCGGCAGAAGTGATAGTGATGCCACGCTCCTGCTCCTGCTCCATCCAGTCCATAGTGGCAGCGCCGTCATGAACCTCGCCAATCTTGTGTGTAAGACCGGTATAGAAGAGGATACGCTCGGAAGTGGTGGTCTTACCGGCATCAATGTGAGCCATAATGCCGATATTGCGTGTATATTTTAAATGTGCGTCTGATTTAGCCATTTTTCTTTTGTGAATCTAAAAGTTCGGTGAAAAAATCCGTATAGTATTAGAAGCGGAAGTGGGCGAAAGCACGGTTGGCTTCTGCCATCTTGTGCATATCTTCTTTACGCTTGTAAGCACCGCCCTGGTCATTGAAGGCATCCACGATTTCGGCAGCCAGCTTCTCAGCCATAGTCTTGCCGCCGCGTTTGCGTGCGTAGAGAATAAGGTTTTTCATCGAAATAGACTCCTTGCGGTCGGGACGAATCTCAGTAGGAACCTGGAATGTTGCACCGCCGACGCGACGTGACTTAACTTCGACCTGGGGAGTTACATTCTCGAGGGCTTTCTTCCATATCTCGAGAGCTGTCTTTTCCTCGTTGGGGAGCTTGTTCTTCACAAGGTCGAGGGCAGAATAGAAGATTGTATAGGAAGTGTTCTTCTTGCCGTCGTACATCAGGTGGTTAACGAACTTTGATACTCTCACGTCATTGAACACGGGATCGGGGAGAATCACCCGCTTCTTAGGTTTTGCTTTTCTCATTTTTGAGCAAATGTTTTGTTTTTGGTTGCTTGGTTGCTGCATCTTTCATCTTCAACGGCATCCCCTCCGGGAGCCATTTACTCAACCTGTGATTTAGCCTTCCAATCAAATCAAAAACGAGGGGTTAACGACTCGGTTTTTAATTTAATTAATTTTTCAGAAAAGGAACTGATTTAATTACTTCTTAGCAGCCTTGGGACGCTTTGCGCCATACTTGCTGCGACGCTGTGTGCGATCCTTCACGCCGCTGGTATCAAGAGTACCGCGAACAATGTGGTAACGCACACCGGGGAGGTCCTTCACACGACCGCCGCGGACGAGTACGATTGAGTGTTCCTGAAGATTGTGACCTTCACCGGGGATGTAGCTGTTGACTTCCTTACCGTTGGTGAGGCGCACACGAGCCACCTTACGCATAGCCGAGTTAGGCTTTTTAGGGGTGGTGGTGTACACACGCACGCACACGCCACGACGCTGGGGGCATGAGTCGAGTGCGGGTGATTTGCTCTTGTCTTCGAGAGCCACACGTCCTTTTCTTACTAATTGCTGAATAGTAGGCATCTTAGTTTATTTTGGTTATTGAATAATGATTAGTGTTTGTCTTTTCTGATTTTACATACATCTTTCGCCACCAACCCCGCTGACTATCAAATAATTAACGGCGCCGTGACGACAGATTGCTCCTAAAAGCGATGCAAAATTACAACTTATTTTCCTAATTGCCAAATATTTCCGACTTTTTCTTCTATTAAAAAAATATTGACAGGTCGCCAGCAACATCAGGCCGCAACCACTCGCCAAATACCCGAAACAAACCTTTTTATAAAATAATTTTTCGCATGGACATGGAAATATCGGTAATAAGCACTAATTTTGCACATTAAAAGCAAGAAGGGCCCGATATACAGCCCCTCGACACATGAAATTTCACATTATATAATATGGAAAAGAACTTCAAGCGCACTCTAATCACTACGGCCCTACCCTATGCCAACGGGCCTGTTCATATTGGCCACCTTGCCGGGGTCTACGTCCCCGCCGACATATACGCCCGCTATCTCCGTCTGCGTGGCGAGGACGTAATCATGGTCGGAGGCAGCGACGAGCACGGTGTGCCCATCACACTCAGGGCTCGCAAAGAGGCTATCACCCCCCAGGAGGTAGTGGACCGTTACCACAAAATCATCAAAGAGTCGCTTGAGGAGCTTGGTGTCAGCTTCGACATTTACTCACGCACCACATCAGAGCTGCACCACGAGACAGCGTCCGAATTTTTCCGCCGTCTCTACGACAAGGGTGAGTTCACCGTACAGACTGCCCTCCAGCCCTATGATGAGAAGAGCGGAGAATTCCTTGCCGACAGATATGTGGTCGGACAATGCCCCCGCTGCGGCAACGAGAACGCCTACGGCGACCAGTGTGAGGCATGCGGCTCATCGCTCAACGTCACCGACCTCATAAATCCCCGCTCGGCACTCACCGGCGAACCCGTAAAGATGCGTGAGACCACCCATTGGTACCTCCCCCTCGACAAGTGGGAACCCAAGCTCCGCGAATGGATTCTCGAGGGACACAAGGAGTGGAAAACAAACGTCTACGGCCAGTGCAAGTCATGGCTCGACGCCGGCCTGCAACCGCGTGCCGTCAGCCGCGACCTCAGCTGGGGCGTCCCCGTTCCCGTTGAAGGCGCCGAGGGCAAGGTGCTCTACGTCTGGTTCGACGCACCTATCGGCTATATTTCCAACACCAAGGAGCTTCTTCCCGACAGCTGGGAAAAATACTGGAAAGACCCGGAGAGCCGCATAATCAACTTCATCGGCAAGGACAACATTGTCTTCCACTGCATCGTATTCCCTTCAATGCTGATGGCCTACGGTGACAATTTCCAGCTTCCTGACAATGTTCCGGCCAATGAGTTTCTCAATCTCGAAGGAGATAAGATTTCGACCTCTCGCAACTGGGCCGTATGGCTCCACGAATACCTCAAGGACTTCCCCGGCAAGCAGGACGTGCTCCGCTATGTCCTGACAGCCAACGCTCCCGAGACCAAGGACAACGACTTCACATGGGCTGACTTCCAGGCGCGAAACAACAATGAACTTGTCGCTATACTTGGCAACTTTGTAAACCGCGCCGTGGTCCTTACCCACAAGTATTTCGGCGGCGTAACTCCCGTCCGTGGCGAGCTGACAGAGGCCGATAAGGAGGTCTTCGCCGAACTCTCTCGCATAAAGACTGCTCTTTCGGAGGCTCTTGACACATTCCACTTCCGCGAGGCTCTCAAGCAGGCTATGGAAATCGCCCGTCTCGGCAACCGTTACCTCCAGGAGACTGAGCCTTGGAAACTCGCCAAGACCGACATGGCTCGCACTGGGACAATCCTCAACGTAGCCCTCCAGCTCTGCGCAAACCTCGCCATAGCTTTCGAGCCATTTCTCCCCTTCACCTGCGGACGCCTTGTCAAGATGCTCAACGTGGGCAAAATCAGCTGGGACATGCTCGGTGGCTCCGACCTCGTCCCCGAAGGGACCGAAATCGCTCCCGCAGAGCTTCTCTTTGAAAAAATCGAGGATGCAGACGTGCAGGCACAGATTCAGAAGCTGCTTGACACCAAGAAAGCCAATGAAATTGCCGCATGGAAAGCCGCCCCGCAGGCTGAGACAGTCGATTTCGACACATTTGCAGCATGTGACATGCGCGTCGGCACTGTCATCGAATGTGAGAAGGTTCCCAAGGCCGACAAACTCCTCCGCTTCCTCATCGACGACGGACTGGAGCGCCGCACCATCGTCTCCGGCATTGCCAAATGGTACAAGCCCGAAGAGCTCATTGGCAAGCAGGTCTGCTTCATAGCCAACCTTGCTCCCAGGAAGCTCAAAGGCATCGTTTCCGAAGGAATGATTCTCTCTGCCGAGAACTCCGACGGCTCGATTGTACTCCTCTCCCCCTCCGCACAGGTAGCGCCCGGAGCTAAAATCGGCTAAAACACAATATTTTCGGACATCAACGGGGGCGGGAAAGACCGTCCTGCCCCCTATCCTACTCCTCCTCCACAACACAGTTAACCTTAGCACTTGTAACACACATTTTTTAGGCAACCATGACTTCAACACGAAAACCACGTCTCCTCATAATCTACACCGGGGGGACAATCGGGATGATTGAGAATCCCGAGACACATGCTTTGCAGCCATTCGATTTCAGCCACTTGATTGACAATGTGCCTAAAATACGCAAACTCGACTACGAGATTGACAATATCCAGTTCGAGCCAATCGACTCAAGCGACATGGATCCGCAAGGATGGGCAGAGATAGCCAATGCTATCGCAAAACATTACGAGGACTACGACGGCTTCGTCGTCCTCCACGGCACCGATACTATGGCTTATACAGCCTCGGCGTTGTCATTCATGCTCGGAAACCTCCATAAGCCGGTCATAATCACCGGCTCGCAGCTACCTATCGGCGAGGTGCGCACAGACGGCGAGGAAAATCTCATCACGGCCCTCCAGATAGCAGCCGCAACCACTTTCGACGGCTCCCCTATGGTCCAGGAAGTGGCAATCCTCTTTGAGAACTACCTCTGGCGCGGCAACCGCTCAACCAAGATGAGCGCCGACAACTTCAACGCCTTCAAGAGCAACAACTACCCCCAGCTGGCAAAAATCGGCCTCGGCATCCATTATTCAGAAGAGGCCCTGTGGCGCCCGAAGGAAATAAAACCCCTCCTCGTCAACACCAACATGGAGAGCGGCGTGATGTTCATAGACCTGCATCCGGGAATGACGCAGACCACGCTTCATCACCTTCTCCTTACACCCGGCATCAAAGGCGTTGTGCTCCGTACATATGGTGCCGGCAATGCTCCTACATCACGATGGTTCATCGAAGAGATTGGCGAGGCCGTGAAACGCGGCATGGTTATTGTAAATGTGACACAGTGTGTCAACGGCGGTGTACACCACCGTCGCTATGTTGCCGGCGACAAACTTGCCAATGCAGGCGTCATCTCCGGCCACGACATGACCTCGGAAGCCGCAATCACAAAGCTGATGTACCTCTTCGGGCTCGGACTGACACCGTCGGCAGTAGCGACCCGCCTCGCGACAGACATCTGCGGCGAGGTAACACTATAAATAATTATTTCATACGATATATGCCTTTCTATCGGTCAAAAAGATCGGTAGAAAGGTATCTTTCACCCGTGTCGGGGAGGACCACTACGATGTTCTTACCCCGCATCTCCTCATCTTTGGCAATCTGTGTCGCTGCATGAAGAGCAGCCCCTGATGAGATGCCTGCAAGCACACCCTCTGACGCCGCGAGCCTGCGCGCAGCCGCATAGGCCTCCTGCCAGTCGACCGTAATGACGCGGTCCACCATATCGAGATCGAGGGTGTCAGGAATGAATCCTGCGCCAATGCCCTGGATTTTGTGCGGACCGGGCTTACCACCGCTGATGACAGCTGAATCCGAAGGCTCCACGCCGACAATCTGCACCTGCGGGTTGCAATCTTTGAGATAGCGGCCTACGCCGCTGACAGTGCCGCCGGTCCCTATGCCTGCCACGAAGCAGTCCACCTTCCCCTCCAAAGCGTCCCATATTTCAGGGCCGGTGGTAAGATTATGGGCTTCGGGGTTGGCCGGATTCACGAACTGGCCGAGAACGACAGCACCTGTCGTCATATCGCATATACGCTTAGCCTCGTCAATAGCGCCCTTCATCCCCTCCCTACCAGGGGTTAGGACGATTTCAGCCCCGAGAGCTGCAAGAAGGCGGCGGCGCTCCACGCTCATAGTCTCCGGCATAGTAAGCACCACCCTATAGCCACGCGCTGCGCCGACAAGGGCAAGCCCGATGCCGGTGTTGCCGCTCGTCGGCTCGACAATGACACTCCCGGGAAGTAACACCCCCTCCGCTTCTGCCCTATTTATCATATTGAGTGCCACACGGTCCTTCACGGAACCTCCGGGGTTGAATGATTCGAGCTTAGCGAAAAGTGTCGCCTGTGCAGCGACAGTCTTGCCATATGCGTCAAGCCGCAACATTGGTGTCGAACCAATCAGTTCGGTTATCGAAGTGACAAGCCTGTTAGTTTTATCCATCATGTGTATTTTGAAACGTTAGTACCTGGTTACCTGTTAAATTTATACAGCTCCGACGCTATGAATGTTCACAAACGCCCCTCGTCATTGTAGGAATAAGCCCTATGACGGGCTATAATCACATGGTCGACGACTCGTATACCGAGTATATTAGCCCCCTCCTTAATCTTGCGGGTAATGGAATCATCCTCCCCGCTCGGCCTGTCGTTGCCCGACGGGTGGTTATGCACTAATACAATCCCATCAGCGAGACAGTCGATAGCTCGTTTGAGCAACAGTTTGACATCTACAACAGTAGACGCCGTTCCACCCTGCGATATACAACGTTTATACTTAACCTGGTTGCTACGCGAGAGCATCAGCACCCAAAACTCCTCATAGTCGAGCGATTCGAGAATTGGGCGCATGAGCGCCACCACATCCTCGCTCGACCTTATAACCGGCCGCTGATTGGCTCGCCCCTGCTCACCATTTCGTCTACCAAGTTCGAAAGCCGCGGCAAGACTCACAGCCTTGGCCTGCCCCACACCTTTATACTTGCTCATCAACTCGTTGATGCCCATGCGTGCAAGATTGTCGACACGGTTGTCGCAGTCACGAAGAATCTGTCTCGCGAGATCGACCACCGACAGCCCAGGGAGGCCGCCTCCGAAGATTATAGCTATCAGCTCCGCATCGCTGAGCGCACGGATGCCGAGACTGAGTGCCTTCTCTCGCGGCTTGTCGTCCTCGCCGAGGTCCTGTATACGGGTAGAGGTAAAGGGATTGTCATCCATAACCTATTTCCCTTTCCTTATGGCTATCTCCTCATTTATATCACGGCCACGACCGAGGAGGATTTTACTTACATAAGCCTTGATGAAGCCACAGCCGTATCCGCAAATCTGAATCACACTCGCCGGAACAGCCTTCAACGCAATTATAAATGACGAGGTCGAAATCCAGGCGGTCACAAAGATTGCAAGCAGATATAATGCTATAGGGAGCAGGAACCAGGGACTCACAATAATGCCGAGCAACACAAGCAGCACACCGATTACCACCGCTAGTGCCGGAAGGGCGTGCACGACCTTCAGCGAACCGGGATAGAGCAACTTCAGGGTTATACGCGACATGCCGAAGACATAGACCTGGCGGAAAAATTTCTTGAAATCGACCCTGCGCTTGTGGTATACAAAGGCCGGTCGTATCAGGCAAACATCAAAGCCGGCGTTGCGGATGCGGGTCGACATGTCTATATCCTCCGAGAACATCTCACGGAAGCCTCCGACTCTGTCATAGACGCGACGCGAGAAACCCATGTTGAACGTGCGCGGGACAAATTTTTCAAGACTGACCTTGCCGCCGCGTATGCCCCCGGTGGTCAGGAAGGAGGTCATGGAATAATTGATGGCCTTCTGCGTAGACGAGAATGACTCATGTGCAGCGTCAGGACCTCCGAAACAATCGCATGGAGAGGCGTCAAGCTCAGCGGCGAGTGTCTTGAAATAGTCCTCGGGGATGACACAGTCACTATCGAAGAATACGAAGTAGTCACCGCGCGCGCGCTCCATGCCATAGTTGCGGGCAATAGAGCGCCCCTCGTTTTCCTTATAATAATAATGTGCATCGACATCAGGAAACTCTCCGAGCACGCTCTCACACAGCTCCGTCGAACCGTCCTCGACAAAAATTGCCTCGAAATTTTTCACAGACTGCCTTGAAAGACTCTCCATGAGGTCTCTCACCTCGTCCACACGGTTATAGACAGGAATTATGATAGAGAAACGGGGCTTATCCATCAGCTCATACGGTTTTTATAATCCATATAATCAAATTGGCGAAGGTAGCGGCAGTCACCGTTGCTGTCACAAAGGACTATGGCAGGATGCTGTATGCCGTTAAACATGGTTGTCTTAACTGTCGTGTAGTGGTTCATATCTTCGAGGGTCAGACGGTCGCCCGCTTTCAGTGGCTCGGCAAAGCTCCAGTCGCCGACATAGTCCCCACTCAGACATGAATTGCCACCAAGCCGATAGACGGGCAACCCCTCGGCCTCAGGGACGCTCTCTGTGATTGCCGGTTTGTAAGGCATCTCGAGACAGTCGGGCATGTGGCATGAAAAGCTGGCATCAATTATTGCCGTATGTATGCCCTGGTTGTCAACAACATCGAGTACCTCGGTAATAAGGTCGCCTGTGCGCCACATCCATGCGCTGCCGGGCTCCATAATTACACGCAGCCAGGGATAGCGGGCACGGAAGTCCCTCAGCAAGCCTATGAGGTGCTCAACATCATAGCCTTCGCGGGTCATGAGATGTCCGCCGCCGAAGTTCACCCACCTCAATTGCTTGAAATAGCAGCCGAACTGGGCTTCAAATGCCGTGAGCACCTTTTCGAGGTCGTAGCTCGAGCTCTCGCAAAGCGCATGGAAGTGCAGCCCCTCGATTCCGGCCGGGAACATCCCCCCGAGCTGGTCGGCTGTGACTCCGAAGCGTGAGCCTGGGAGGGCGGGATTATAAATTTCAGTGTCAATCACCGAGCACTGGGGATTGACCCTGAGACCGGGAGAGACTCCGGCGGCGATGGCACGGGCGCCATATCGCTCCCACTGACCGAGTGAGTTGAAAGTCAGATGAGTGGCACGCAACAGAAACTCGTCGATTGTCCCCTCTGTGTAGACAGGGCAATAGACGTGCGCCTCCCCGCATAGCTCCTCGTTGCCAAGGCGGAGTTCGTTGAGCGAGCTGGCGGTGAAATCCTTATTATACTCACGGACAATAGGGAAGGTACGCCAGAGGGCATTGGCTTTGAAGGCCATGATGATATTGACACCGGCTTCACGCTCGACGCGGGTAATCAGCTCCAGATTCCGACGAAGCCTGTCCTCATAGACTATATAGAACGGCGTGGGTAGCTCTTCAACTTTCATAACTGATGATTATATTTATTATTCTTATTCTTTTTCTTTGACAATGGCAAACTTGGCGAACTTCAGCATCAGAGTTCGCTGGGCAGTGGCATTAAAATCGACGGTTATGCGCGCGTCGGGACCTGAGCTGTCTATGTTGATAATGACACCGGCCCCGAACTTGGCATGCTCGATTTTCATGCCCTCTGCAAGCTCTACTACAGTGTGCTGACGAAAGTCACCTGAGGCTGCCGCAGGAGATGATGACACGGGGACTGAGGCAGGACTGCGCTTATAGTCATCAACCGACAGTGACGATTGACGGCGCGGCTCGGTAGAAGGACGGCGCAAAGAATTGAGGCTGCGGGCACTCGAAGCAAGCGATGCGGAGTAGTTGGCTGTCGGACGCACACGCGCGGCTGCCGGAGCCAAGACATCGTCAGTCGCAAGACGGACGTAGGCCGGATCAATGTCTCCGAGGAAACGCGATGGCCGACAGGCGGCCGGCTGACCGTTTCTGAAGCGCGAACCTGCATAACTCAGCATACAGAATTTGCGGGCTCGCGTGATAGCTACATACATCAGTCGCCTCTCCTCCTCAATCTGCGCAGGAGAGTCCTGCGCCATAGCCGAAGGAAAGAGGTCCTCCTCGACGCCGACAACAAAGACATTGTTGAATTCAAGCCCCTTGGCGGCATGCACTGTCATAAGGGTGACGCGCTCCTCGACTCCGTCGGAATCCGAGTCCTGGTCGGTGGCAAGTGACACCTCGGCCATGAAATCACCGAGAGAAATGTTATCGCCCCCCTCCTCAAGGCGGTTATCGACAAACTCCTTCACACCCGCAAGCAGTTCCTGGAGATTGTCCTGCTTCGAGATACTCTCAGGGGTTCTGTCATGGACGAGCATAGCGAAGATACCCGTGCGGTCGATAATCTTCTCCGCGAGAGTGTAAGCGTCAGCTCCTTTGCGGTTAGCCTCGGTAAACTCTACTATCAACCCGGCAAAGGCATCAAGCTTGCGGAGAGTGCCGGCATTGAGGCCTGCCGGATGCTTGTCAGGCTCCTGTATCACAGTCCAAATGCTGACATTGTCCTCTATGGCACGAGCCACGAGCTTACCGAGAGTCGTGTCGCCGATACCTCGCGCCGGGAAGTTGATGATGCGCTTCAGAGCCTCGTCATCGTCGGGGTTGAGGGCCATACGGAAATAAGCTATGGCGTCCTTTACCTCCTTGCGCTGGTAGAAGGACAGACCTCCATAGATTCGATAGGCCACGTTGCGCTTGCGCAATGCTTCCTCGAGCACACGGCTCTGGGCATTGGTACGGTAGAGTATCGCAAACTCGTCGGCACTGTCGCCAGAGCGCATACGCAGCTGCGAGATTCGCGAGGCCACCTGATAGGCCTCCTCGAAATCGCTGTAGCACTTTACAATCTCAACCGGCGCACCGCTCTCATTTTTGGAATAGACCTGCTTTGGAATCTGGTCTCGGTTCTTGTCAATCAGCGAGCCGGCGGCGTCAATTATATTGCGCGTCGAGCGGTAGTTTCGTTCAAGCTTGAAGGTCGACAGCGTGGGATAGGTCTTGCGCAGGTCAAGAATGTTGCGGATATTGGCCCCGCGGAAGGAGTAGATGCTTTGGGCGTCGTCGCCGACCACGCAGAGTCGCCCGCTCTCACTGGTGAGCTGCGTGACGATGACATGCTGCGCGAAGTTGGTGTCCTGATACTCGTCGACAAGCACATATCGGAAAAATTCCCGGTAGTGACGCAGGACGTCAGGATTATCGAGCATGAGCATATTGGTGTAGTAGAGCAGGTCGTCAAAATCCATAGCTCCGGCCACCTTGCAGCGCTCACAATAAGCCTTATATACAAGATGCAGCTCCGGGCGGCGCGCTGCGGCGTCGGCCTCCATGACATCCCGGCTCATGGCATAGACCTCGGGGGATACAAGGGCATTTTTAGCCCCGGATATGGCCGAAAGCACCACCGAAGGCTTGTAGACCTTCTCGTCAAGCCCCATATCCTTGATTATTGTCTTGACAAGCGACTTGCTGTCAGCCGCGTCATAGATTGTAAAGCTGCTTTTGTAGCCTACACGCTCGGCGTTGGAACGCAGTATGCGGGCAAAAATCGAATGGAAGGTGCCCATCCACAATTTCGATGCGACTTCCGACCCGACAAGCGCCTCGATACGCTCGCGCATCTCGCGGGCGGCCTTATTGGTAAAGGTCAAAGCCAAAATGCGCCAAGGCTCATAGCCGAGGCGCAAAAGGTGAACGATTTTATATGTCAGCACGCGGGTTTTGCCCGAACCGGCACCTGCTATCACAAGCTCAGGCCCGTCGCAAAACTCTACTGCCGCGCGCTGCTGTTCATTTAGTTCGTCAAGATAATTTTCTGTCATATCATTACTGTAGCGAAGCCTACTTTATAAGCAGGTGGTCGCCGGTCTCATTGACAATGGAGCGGTAGTAGCGCTCGTCATATCCGCCATAGATAGGAGATACGGGCATACCCTCGGGGGTGCGCTCAAACTTGCCGTCCTTCTCACGCTTGATGTTGCCGTCCATGTATTTGACGAGCAGATAGTCGCCGAGGTCCTTGTAGCGCTTCACATAGCGGCTCGAGGCGGCTGCCGAGTGGGCGTTGAGGCGCTTGCGGGCTGTGGCGGCGTCGAGAGAGGGAAGTTCGGCAATCATCTTGCCGACCTCGGCCTCGAGTGTTGCCTCCTCACCCTTCTGCACGCGACGGATGTCGTCAATCATCTTGCTGTACTGGTGGTAGGCCTGGTTTGCGACATAGCTTGTCACCCAGAAGGCGGCGTCCCATGAAAGTGTGAGCAGGTCACCGTTGCCGACAGCAAATTCATGAGGGATTGAAGTGATGCCGCTATACATCGGAACGTAGACACAGGTGTTGGCATCGTCGACACCAAACCAAAGGATGCCGCGCATGAGTTCGGGGTGGGCAGAATTCATCTGCGACACGAAGGAGAAGCCGGTCTGCTGGGTGGCGATGGCTCGCTCGTTGAGGTACTCCTTGCCGTCAACCTTGAAGGTCATCGGGCGCCAGCGGTAGGGGACGGCGTAAGGTCCGGCGCCCACATCCTTGGTCATATCCATAGGGGTGCCCTCGAAATGGTCGCGCATCATCCACTTCATGTCGTTGACACTCACGAGACGGTCAGGCTTTACCCAAAGGGGGAAGGGCTCTCCCTCGGCCTTCAAGACCCAGGGAAGGTAGGCGTCCATGCCGTCGGCGAAGCGGTTGAAATAGCTCCACACCCGGCCGTCACAGCCACGGGTGGCAGTGCCGTCAAGCTCGCCGTAGGTCAGCGAGAAGCTGAAATCCTCGTCCTTACCATTATAGTAGCCCATCTTGCGGGCGAAATCAATGACATCCTTCGAGTAAAGAGTATTTTCCTTGTCATCAAGGGGGAATTTGTGGATGCGGGGATGGTTGGCATGGCCGGCAATGCAGTCGTCGGGGATACGGCGGGCCACCCACACGGCGCCCTTCTCCTTGCCACCCTTTCCGATAAGCTCCATAATCCAGGCCTCCTCGGAGTCGGCAATCGTAAACGACTCGCCGCTCGAATGATAGCCGTATTCATTGACCAGGTCGGTCATGATTTTGATGGCCTCGCGAGGTGTCTTGGCGCGCTCGAGAGTCACATAGATGAGCGAGCCGTAATCTATGATGCCCGTAGTGTCCTCAAGCTCTGCACGTCCACCCCAAGTGCTCTCGGAGATAGTCAGTCCGTGCTCGTTCATATTGCCGATGGTCGTGTAGGTCTCGCTAACCTGCGGAATCTCTCCGAGATACTTGCCGGTGTCCCACTCGACAATCTTTCGCACCTCCCCTTTGGCATGCTTGCCGCCCGGGCGGTTGTAAAGCTCGCCGTAGAGTGTGTGGCTGTCGGCTGCATAGGTCACGAGCACCGAGCCGTCGGGCGTTGCCTTCTTACCAGCGATAAGGCTCGTGCAGGCGAAAGCTTCCACGGGAAGCAGTGCCAGCATTGCTACAAACAATGTCTTTATTCTCATTCTTATTTATTAATTTAATTAGTTACTAATTGCCCTTCATCAGGTATTTCCATGTCCACAAAAAGACCGGGGAAACTGCGGACATGCAGATTCATATCAAATGCAAAGATAGCGATTTATCAATAAATAACAAACTCCGTCAGAGATTTTCCAATAAAACATAGCCTTGGGACTAAAGCATACTATCCGGCCAAGAGCGCACCCGGCCACCACCACAAAAAGGACCGAATGTCTATTGATGAGTCCGGCCTATAGACAGCCAATAGATTTAACTATTGTTTAACCGATTTTTAACTAAAAGTTTTTAACTAATCACTTGGCCGATAAAAGAATTTTAACTACTTTTGCAAGACATTCGTGACAACGCAATAGCATATTAGTAATAGTAGCACGAGCCTCGGCTCTCACCTTTGCAAACCACACTCATAACTTGATATAGCATTATACTTATAACCTTTGCATAAACTTAGTAATTGCACGCTTGATATGTTCCGATTACACGAAATGACACAGGGAATTTTACCCCCCCCCAGTCATAAAATACAGAATATCAGCTACTTACGCTTTTCAGAAAGATTCACTCAAAAGCGTGAGGCCCAAATCATGTATGCCTGTCGCTCACCGCGGTGGGCTGTCCGTGCATGTAGCCACCACGGACGACAGAATCTTCCCTGATCCATTCCCGCTTCCTTGCCACGTTCCGGCCGCACCCCTCGATGAGGCCGCAAAGCAATGTTCCCCCCACGCTCTCTCCACACAAAAGTATCCGTAATTTCACCTTAAACAACCACTTATGTATCCGCCCCGGCACACGAAACCTACCCGGGCATAGTAACTGACTATGAAACTGAAGACTATAATATCAGTCCTGATGATAAGTCTTATCGGCATAGCGTCCGCCAACGCACAGGAGGCCGCCGTCAAGACCAACATCCTTAACGACGTGGTGCTATCGCCAAACGTCAGCGCCGAATTCGGCCTTGCCCCGAAGTGGACCATCGAGGCAACAGGCCAGCTTAACGCCTGGACAGTCAACGGCCACAGCTGGAAGCACTGGATGCTCATGCCCGAGGGACGCTACTGGTTCTGCCAGCGATTCGCAGGCCACTTCGTCGGCGCGCACCTGCTCGGAGGCCAGTACAACTTCGGCAACCTCCACAACAACATCAAGTTTCTCGGCACAGACTTCTCCAAGCTCACCGACGAGCGCCACCAGGGATGGTTCGGAGGCGCGGGCATAGCCTATGGCTACTCATGGATTCTCGACCGCCGCTGGAATCTCGAGGCCGAAATCGGCATCGGTTGGGTCTACACCTACTACGACGTCTACCGCTGTGCCAACTGCGGCAAGAAAATACGCTCCAACCAGCACCATAACTACTTCGGCCCGACCAAGGCCGCTATAAACCTCGTGTATACCTTCTAAGCCCACTGACGTCATGAATACCAACAGCATACTTCTCACAGCAGTCCTCGCCCTCGCCGGCGCGACCGCCACAGCCGCCGACGTCAAGCTCAGTCAGGCAGCCCCACTGAAAGTCCACGACATCGACGTGAAGCTCGACGAGAAAGCAGGCACCATCGACATTGTAATCGACATCGACGCCGCTGACTATCGCCTATCGCGCGACCGGGAAATGATATTCACCCCCGTGCTCATCAACGAGGCCGGGACCGACTCACTCGAACTCGACCCGATCACCATAGCCGGTCGCAACCGCTGGTACTGGCACATCCGCAACACCGACACCACCGCCCCCGGCACCTATCTCTACCGCGCCGGCTCGCAGGAACACGCACGCTACTCGGTCAACGTCCCCTTCGAGCCGTGGATGGAACACTCCTTCATCGACATGCGCCAGGAGATGGCCAACTGCTGCGACCGCCCCGACATCATACCCGCCTCCGGGCGCCGCGGCAATGTGGACCTCGCCGAGATTGACACCCGCCGTCCGCCGGTGATCACCGAATTTGTGTTCACCCCGCCGATTGACGCCGGCCCCGTCATCAAGTCAATCGAAGGTTCGGCCTTCGTCACCTTCGTGGTCAACCGCACAGAGCTCAAGCCAGACTACATGATCAACCGCCGCGAGCTGTCCAAGATTATCAACTCGATTGACTATGTGCGCAACGACAAGGATGCCACCATAACCCACGTCCACATCAAGGGTTTCGCATCGCCCGAAGGCCCATATGACAACAACGTCCGTCTCGCCAAGGGGCGCACTGAGACCCTCCGCCGCTACGTCCGCGACCTCTATTCATTCCCCGACACGACAATCACCTCCTCCTACGAGCCTGAGGACTGGGCCGGACTGCGCACATGGCTCACCGACTCACTCTCGCTCCCGATTCCCAACCGTCAGGAAATCATAGGCATCGTCGACAGCGACCTCGAACCCGACGCCCGCGACCGCGCAATCAAGACCCGCTTCCCCCGCGACTATGCCGTGATTCTCAAAGAGATATACCCCTGGCTGCGCCACTCGGACTACACCGTCACCTACGCAATCCGCACCTTCACCACCGTAGAGGAGATTCGCGAAGTCTTCATGACCGACCCCACGCGCCTGCGCAACGTCGACTTCTACACCCTCGCCCAAAGCTATCCCGAGGGGAGCGACGAGTATGCAGCCGTCTTCGAGAAAGCTGTCGAGATTTATCCCGACGACCCTATCTCCAACCTCAACGCCGCCAACATAGAGATGAAACGTGGCGAGTATGACCGCGCACAGGCCCACCTCGACCGTTCCGGCTCATCGCCCCTCGCCGTCTACGCCCGCGGCGTGCTTGCTGCCAAGCAGGGATTCATCCCCGACGCACTCCGCCACTTCCAAAATGCCAAGGACGCAGGACTCGAAATGGCACAGGCCTACATCGACAACCTCAACGCCATTCAGAACCACAACACCGTGACGATACTCGTCCCGACAACCAAGAAACAATAACTATCTATCGCACCGGCTGAAAGCACACGCGGCACGCCGCGTCCCTACAGCCCGACACAACGAAAAAACAATAAATAACAATAACAAAACAATTAAAATTTTAGTTTTATGAACAAACTATTCACATTTCTTGCAAGCGCCGCACTGATCTCCCTCAGCGCTTGCTCAAGCGACGACCCCGCCGTAAAAGGCCCCGACGGGCCTCAGGACGGGCAAGGAACTAATATGTACTTACAAGTCCAAATTTTAGGAGCCAATACAGCGGGTCGCGCAGGAGAAGAAGATAGTCCTTCTACCAGTAACCCCTCGGAAGGAGATCTTGTTGATGGCGACACCCCTGAATACAATGTTAACGATGCCAAATTTTATTATTTCAATGCAGAAGGTATATATATGGCAGAAGCTACCGTTTGGTCTCAGTCTGGGGAAGGGAGCGATGAAAAGCCAAATGTAACACTCGAAAGTAAAAATATATTGGTATTGCGAAATATAACAAATGACAATCTTCCTAAATACCTTATTACTGTTATTAATGCCCCCTCTGAATTCACCGATAATGTTACAGCCAATAAGTACAAAACAATGGATGACATGAGGAAAGAATTAGTGGGCATATTTAAAAATGATTCGAAAAATCTCTTTGTCATGTCCACAACAAGTTTCTATAATGGAACTGAGGGTGATTACGACAATGACCACTATTATGCCAACATAATAAAGGAAGGGCAGCTAATCGAGGAAGACCCCACTACAGCTGATTTTAGCAAAGTGAATGTAATGCAAATATATGTTGAACGTCTTGCTGCCAAATTTACACTTGATGTTCCTGATTCTAACGAATTTCCACTTGAAATAACGATTGGAGGTTATACTAATGAGGGTAATAAAACAGAATCAGGACATACCCAAGTTTATGTTCGCATTGATAAATTTGATGTAACAAATGTAGAAACCCAATCTTACCTTTCAAAAAACATTGATGGATTTTTAACAACCGCACCCTGGAATAGCACCGACAATCCTTGGAATGAAGAGGGCAAACATCGCTCTTATTGGGGAAAATCTATCAATTATGAGAAAGATGTTGAGCTAAGTGGCCCGACCTATAATCAGGTATACGGCTCTATCGGTACAGATAAAAAAGCTGCATATTCCACTGAAACGACAAAAGAACTTGACCTTCTGAAACTGAAAGAAAAGGGTTCATTAACAAACAAACTTAATTACCAAAAAACTCCTAACTTTGTCATAATCGCAACTGTATACACAAAAGACACAGATGGGAAAACTAAAGACTTGGATCTAATTCAAGAAGGTTCTTTATATTACACACCTGAGCAGTATACACAATTTGTTCTTTCGCGTGTTGATAAAGAAGGGAAGCTCAATTTCTACAAATATACGGGAACTGACACTGACGAAGAGAAGGGAAAAACAGAAAACTACATACAAGTCGGCCCATCTGATTTCAAAATTGTTCGTTATGGGACTGACAACAGCCGTGTACAGTTAGAGTCTACCATTGGCGCAGAAACACCACTATATAAAAAAGTTACAGACGAGATAACGAAAACTACAAGTTTTAGCCAATTGACAGCTGGTGTAGCATCCCTCAATACAAATATCAACTCTATTTTTAAATCCGAAAAAGATTACCCTACTGCCTTTACTGGTGGTAAAATGCAATATTTCGTTCCTATTGAACATCTTCTTGGAGAGAATTGGGAAAATAGTGGACGAACAGTAACGGCACTTGGCCAATACGGTGTCGTACGAAACCATTGGTATGAGCTTAAAATTGATAAAATAATGAAATTAGGCCGAGGTTTATTTGAGCCAGACAAAGGAACTCAGATCCTGAAGCCTGACGAAGATAATCCCAAAACATACGCTATGTCTGCACGAATCAAAATCCTCTCTTGGAAGCTCGTCAAACAGCATGTTTCCCTCTAAACTTCCGCGGACAGCAATCTAATTCATAATAAGCCCTGAAATGCCGGGTGGTGCAGGCGCACCGCCCGCACCACCCGGCATTTTTACCTCTCCACCCTCTTCCCCGCCACTTGTAGGGACACTGCGCGCAGCGTCGACCCTACCCCCGATGACCTGCTCCAAAGCCTCTCTATACTCTATACTTTAATCTCTATACTCTCAAAAATCTCTATACTCTCAAAATCTCCTCCCCAACCGCCGACCACAACGAGCCGAGGCTCATACCGCCGAAGCCACCACATATATACATAATATCTGACCGCAAAAAGTAACCCCAACCCATATCATCCACCAGCCGATGAAAACACTCCGCAACATAGCCGCGCGCCTCATGGCCCTCATCGCCGCCGCTTCAGCCCTCAGCTCCTGCGACAAGATGATCTATGACTACGAAGGCGACTGCGACCCGCACTACAAAGCCCGATTCATCTTTGACTACAACATGCTCTACGCCGACGCCTTCCCGCAGCAGGTCAACGCCGTCACGCTCTACCTCATCGACCCCGCATCGGGCAACATCGTATGGCAGAAGAGCGAGAGCGGCGACGCACTCCGCGCCGAAGGCTACCTCATGGACATCGACGTCACACCGGGCGACTACCAGCTCATCGCTTGGTGCGGCGAGGGCATCGGCCCCCACTTCACAGTCCCCGCCGACGCCACACACCACACCCACCTCACCTGCACCCTCGGCCGCGACCGTGACGAAGCCACCGGCTCGGCATATATACGCCACGACATCAACCGCCTCTACCACGGCGCAATCCGCAACGACGACGGCTCGCTCGCAACGCAGCTCTTCCCCGACGACGAAGGGACATATATCTACACCGTCCCCCTCATCAAGGACACCAACGACGTCAACATCGTGCTCCAGCACCTCTCGGGTGAGACCGTCGACAAGGATGACTTCACCTTCACGATAACCTCCGACAACGGCTCGATGGACTGGGACAATTCCCTCATCGCCGACGAACCGATCACCTACTACGCCCGCCACAAATCCTCCGGCTCGACAGCCTCCGAAGGTCGCGGCCCCGTCACCTCCGTATCCGCCTGCCTCTCGGAGCACACCATAGGCCGCCTCGTCAAGGGCAACGACACCCGCGTGCGCATCCACAACCGCAAGGGCGAATGTATCGTCGACATCCCCCTTATCGACTACGCCCTCCTCGTCAAAGGCCAGCACAACCGCCCCATGACCGACCAGGAATATCTCGACCGCCAGGACAAGTATGACCTCGTGTTCTTCCTCGACGAGCGCGACCGCTGGATGAACGCCTACATCTATATCAACTCCTGGAAAATCGTCCTCCAAAGCGCGGGACTATAATATTGGTTTATGGTTTAGGTTTAAGGTTCAGCCGTCCGGCTCACTGTAGGGACGCTGCGTGCAGCGTCCGCCCCCGACCGCCCGGTGCCTAAACTCCCTAAGATCAAATTCCCCCTTTAAACCCAAACCTTCAACCTTAAACCCTCCCCTTAAACCCAAACCTTCAACCTTAAACCCTCAAATGTCATCACGATACACTGACATATCAACCCTCCACCCGCTCCTGCTCCGGCTCGTCATCGCAGTCGGCCTCCTCGTCGCGGCCTCATGCACCGACCGTGCCGACGAACCGGGCGGCGGCTCCCGCACCGACCAGCCAGTCGGCACAATATCACTCTACCTCAACATGGGCGACAGCTACACCCCCTCACGCTCCGCCTCCCGCACACCCTTAACCGACCCGGACAAGGGACAGGGCTACGACCCCGGCTCCGGCTTCGAAAACTATATAGACCCCGCCGACTTCCGCCTCTACGCCTTCGACGGCAGCACAACCGACGCCTCCGGCACCACCACAGCCGACAGCAAGCTCTACTGCCTCATCCCGCCCGAGGACATCACCATAGTTCCCCTCAGCTTCGAGGCCGACAACCGCCACTATGTCCTCTCCTTCCCCATAAGCGAGGAATTCAAGACCTTCTTCGAGACCCACAGTCTCAAGCTCGTCATGCTCGCCAACTGGCACGGCTCCTACCCCGACGTAGCCCCCCGCACCTCCGCCTCCACCCCCGAAGGCGCAGCCGAGGGCGACACCCCAGCCGAGCCGTCGACCGCCAAGACCACCCTCACACCCGACGTCTCAACAATCTCCGACCTCGTCAAGTGCCGGGAGGCCATGCTGGACTACTCCGTCATGACGCCCGCGCCCGACCGCTCCAACCTCATCCCCCTCTTCGGAGTCAATGACTACGGCACAATCACCGGCATCGAGTCAGGCAAGACCCACTGGCTCGAGACCCTCAACCTCCTCCGCGCCCTTGCCAAAGTCGAGGTCTATGACGCCCCCGACTCCAACGTCCACATCCGCTCCGCACGCATCACCCGCTACAATACCCGCCTCTACATGGCTCCCCACGAGGTCTATGACGAGGGTGACTATGTCAAAAATGACTACGGCCAAGACTACGGCCCCGCCCCGACAATACCTCTCCCATCCCACTTTTCCGGCACCGGCAATCCCGGCACCGGCACCTCCTCCGCAGACAACTACGAAAGTTCCAACCCGATAACCATGCAGCACGTCGACGTGGCCAACGACGACGGCACCACCTCACGCCACTTCATCATCTACGTCCCCGAATACCGCAACCTTACCTCCTCCACCACCGCCCGCAACGAAACCGAGCGCATGCGCATCGAGATAGAATATGATGAATTGGAGCAAGGTAATCCGATTAAGGACAATACAACAGTTGCCGAAACCGAAGAAGACAATTATATACAAAAAAAATTCTATATCGAGTTCGGCAAATACGAACTCAAACCCTCCACGCAAAAAACAGAAGTAAAAAACTACTTCGATGTCAAACGTAACTATTGGTATCAGTTCGAAATAAAGAAAACTACCAAGGTTATGAACGTCGTTGCCAACATCCAGCCTTACTCCGAAGTTGTGGTTACTCCTCCACTCGGTCTCGACCGTGACCCAGACGGTAATATCATAACCCAAAGGTATCCTAACGGAACTTATGATGTCATAGTTAATAATGAAACTATCAGACGGGATAAAGACGGAGATAAAGTTATAAAAGAATTTTCCGATGGATCTCTCTTATGTGAGGAAGTTGTAAAGAAAGACTATATCCACGATGATTCCGAAAAAGATTATGCTTTCCCTTTTGAAAAAGAATTTTCAGGAGGCAACATGATTATCATCCGCCAAAAAAGTGCTGGAGGGGCATTTCATGGCGAAATAGACAACAGCGATGCCCATGACCACGGCATGGATGACCGCGCCCTCTTTATACTCGACAAAAAAGGAGATTTCTATTATGTCACATACAATCCCGAGACAAAGGAACCGTCATATAGTCCAAACGATATGAAAGGCGACAAAATAATTCAGGTCAACGGCTTTCAATTCCGCAATAAGGATGAAATGAAGAAATATATAGGTTCCTATGTTGTCGAAATCAAAGGCGATGACGATAAAACCACCCAAGAGCTACGCTACTATAAGGACGGAAGCAAGTTAGACTGGGAGACAGGCGTCCCTAAGGCCCTTGCTGAACCTACAATTGATTAAGTAAGATCCTGATTATGAAGACATTCTTAAAAAGCATACACACTGTACTCCTGCTTCCGATATTTATTCTGATAGCTGGATGCACTGACGACATACCCTACGGGCCACACAATGGCTACTATCCCGAGGGGGAGACTATCGTACATGCACAGCTCGATTTTGAGCCATATTCCGGCGTTCAAACCGCCACGAGAAGCGCAGATGGAAAACTCATGGACCGACTTGACGACCTCTGTGTGCTAGTGTATGGCACTGACGGCAAGTTATTGGAAGGATATCCCGTAGAGATAACAAAAACAGACCATAATCTGACAGTCTCAGATGCCGACCGCACAAATGACGACGCCTCCAACGGAGTAAAAGCCGAAAACAGGACAAAATCAGCTAAATTTGACCTTATTCTGCCCTATGGCCAGTATTATATTTACGGTATCGCTAATCTCGGTACTATACCAGAGGGAGAGACTACACGAGGAAAAACCATTGATGTTCTGAAAAACGAATACTCAGAAATAATCAAAGAACGTGAGTCATTCCTATCAATACAAAGGAATTGGGACAAAACCAACATGCTCAACAACTGCGAAATGCTTGGCTATTTCACCAATGAAAAAGAGAAAAGAGAGCCGTCAACAAACAACTCGTCAATGAATAATAAGACGGTCTCAATCGACAAGGACCACATGAAGCTACATTCATGGCTGCGCCGCTGTGCGTCAAAGGTTACTGTCGATTTTGACGGTTCAGGACTCCTCGACAACATCCGTGTGTATATCCGACGCGTCACCATACATGATATTCCTGATAAATGTGCCATCGGTCGTCTAAACGCTGCCGGCAACAAAGATGCCAACGGCAATGAGACAAACGACACAAGCAGGCCGGGGATTATCACATATAAAGGAGACGATTATCGTCCCACAGCCGAATCAGATGTAATATATTACAGCGAAGAGGACGACTATCTCAACTGGCCCTACATCTCAAACGGCCATCCATATATAATGGATGGCGACAAAAGGAAAGATTTTCATGCAGAGAACGCCAAAGCTCTATTCCTGTATGAAAATATGCAGGGAGACTCTGACAATGACCCTGATAATAAAGTGCAGGAACCGACATCTGACGGCTCTGGTCTCGTCGTTGGTGCTGACGAGATGAAGGACCAAGTCCCCTACGGAAGCTATATTGAAGTAGAGGGATATTATGACATGTCCTCCAACAAAGTTGTATCGAAAGGAAAAATCATATACCGTTTCATGCTCGGTAAAGATGCACTCAAGAACTTTGATGTAGAGCGCAACCACCACTACAAAGTGACAATGTGTGTCCGTGGTAAAGGCAATGACGTCGACTGGCATATTGAATACAATGAGGACTCGGGCTTTGAGGTTCGTGACCCTTATTATGTGTCATATCTCTACAACCATGACTCCACTATTCGATTCCGCTATACCCCTCCCGAAGGCTACGAGGTAACCACTCTTGACGCCGAAATAGTCGGCAACAACTGGTGGCCTGATCAAGGAAATTATTACACAGGGGCCAAGGATATACAATCTCCATTCCTTAATAATGAGGAGGACAACTATGAAACAGCGACATTCAGTCGTAATAAATATACAGATGAGGATATTAAAGTTTTAAAGGAAACATTTAATAATCCTACATATCCAGGTGGTAAAGAACACGATGCACCACCTGTTAATTCCAACGCAACAGAAAGTGAATTTGACAAACTTAAGGGCAGAACAAAATATCTTGGCAATGGGTTCCTTTCCCTTCGTGAAACCGATATATCTATGGTCGTCTTACGTCGTGAATTCACCACAAATAAAGCAGGTGATGTAAAAGGTGAAGAATGGACCAATTTTGAACCGAATCAATATATGAATGATAACTATTTCTATGGTATACAAACTCATTATTCCGAACCAATAAAAGAAAAACTTGTAGACCGTAGTAAACGTACATACTATTTTAATAAAACGGATGAAACAAACAAAGGACGAGAAAGATATGAAGTTGAATCCGTAGGAAATGCACTCAAATTCAATCTTCCAGTATTCACTCGTACTAAAAATTTAGTAAAGGAAGCTGCATACACGGGTAATAACCCTTATGAATCATCTCCACGATACGCATTTATAAGATTGACTGCCAACTGTCGAAAAATAGGAAGCAGTGGAGAAGCTACCAAGCAAGAAAGTCAAATAATACGCGTGGAGCAAGTTACGCGCATCACTAATCCCAAAGGGATATATAGAAAATCGGGCAATAATGAAAATTTCCATGTTGTCTTAACTAAAAAAGACAGTGATAATGGCACAAAATTTGAAGCATTTGAGTCAGATGGTCCCTGGATGGCAGAAGTGTTAGGTGATGATAATTTTATAAATTTGAATGGTAAACAAACAATAAAGGGAGCAACTAATTCTAATATAGATTTTAATGTCCGATTCAATAAGATGAATACAGACAATAAAGTCCGTAATGCTGTTATTAGAATTCGTTATCACAACTATTCTTGCGTACATCTTATATTTGTACGCCAAGGGTATGATGCGCAGTCTGTTGTACCCGGAGGCAACAAATGGCATACTTGCAATCTTATTTGTAATGATACTGAAGGCCTTGATCCCCGTGATGAAGGCTCACTATTCAAATTCGGGAATTTAACCGAACCTATTGATGTAAGTAGCAATTTTTATTCAGGCTATACAGAAAATGGACAAGTTCCAAATACTTTTACTCTTCCTAATAAATTAAATATCGCTACTGAACGAGATAAATATACCACTGATGCTAAAACTTGGAATGAAATTAAAGGTAGCAACAGTGGTTTTACAGACACAAATGTAGCAACAATGCAAGATTTTGAAACGTTATATAACACCAAAAACATTCAACAAGGCTTCGGTGTGTTATATGCCGACGGTGCCACTGAAACCCAAACCGATGCAGGTAAAGTTTACGGGTGGTGTCGACATACGATGCCTGAAACAGATAGAGATAAATATGGGATGTGTGGTGTATTCATATATTATTGGGACAAAACTAATAATGTAGCTGAAAATTATAATAATGTATTCTTCCCTGTGGGAAGATCAGGATATGGACATCGTCGACATTGGGATGGCGATGGACGTAATGGAGTCCTTCGTTATTCATGTGGCCGTTCTGCTCCATTCCAAAATCTATACATGCCTCTATTCTTAAATTTATATATGAGAAAAGGAGCTATATATTGGGCAAGGACAATCGCATCTGCTACAGAATCTACCGGGGCTGTACAGAATACGGCTATTGGACTTGATTTGAATTTCTTTACATTTGATGTGAGCCTTATAACAAGGGGTAATGTACAAAAAAATTCTCAATGGAGTGGTTCAGAAAATGAAGACCATCTTGATGCCTGCTTCTTAAGACAAATTACCCCCCCCCCTAATTAAATACTTAGTTTATAAGCTTTTAACTTCGCTATGTTCCGTACTGCACTAACGGCGTGGATGCCGTCGGTGTTCGGTACGGGACGTGCGAGCACCAAATTCATCCACCATATATTAGCCCTCCTCCTGACTGCTGCCCTCGCTGTAGCAACCGCTTCATGCTCGTCGGCGTCAGTTGACGAGCCCTTCCCCCGCCCCGACGAGGGACCAACGTACACCATCGGACTACTCCTACAGACATCCTCCGGGAGCGGCAGGGCATCGTCGCGCACCGCAGGCCAAGGACTCCTGCCCGGGGCAGTCCCAGCCTTTGGCACACACAGTAAAGCGTCGCGCGCCGACGACCCTGACCCCGACTACCTTCCCGGAAGCGGCATTGAAAACTACATCGACTTCACCTTTGGAGGTGGCGGCGACATAAGGGTGGCCCTCTTCACCACCGACGCCGCCGACACACCCGCCGACGCCATGACCGGCGGCAGCTGGCTCTTCACGCCCGAAAAGCCCGCCATCAGCCCCCTCACCGACAACCTCTACTACATCTACTTTGAAATCCCCGCCGAGGTCCGCGACGCTATCAACGCCGCCGGCTTCAAGGTGGTCATCATGGCCAACTGGCGCGGCAACTATCCCGCACTCACCGCAGGCTCGACGCTCAGCGGCCTCTTCGAGCAGTCGGCACCAATCCTCTACAGCGACAGCCCCGAAGCCGCCGAAGGCACCCTACGCTTCCCACAGCCCGAGCTGACCAAGGCCGACAAGATAGCCATGTTCGGCGTCCACGAGTATGCCGCCGTCGAAGTCAGCCCCGGCGTCACCTACGACTCCCTCGAGCCTATCGACCTCATCCGCGCCCTCGCCAAAGTCGAGCTGTGGAGCGCCGACGACAGCGACCACGCCTATAAAATCCGAAGCGTCAGCCTCAACCGCTACACCACTCAGGCTATGCCCCTCCCATCGGGCGTCTAC
Source organism: uncultured Duncaniella sp. (assembly GCA_910586665.1). Taxonomy (GTDB): domain Bacteria; phylum Bacteroidota; class Bacteroidia; order Bacteroidales; family Muribaculaceae; genus Duncaniella. Next base: position 51,208 of record CAJUIX010000006.1, on the reverse strand, counting down.
TCCGAGAAAGACTACGTCAAGGGTAACTACTGGGGCGACTATGTCGGCTATCCCTCGCTCCCCCCTGCCCCTGACAACGAGCATTATCCATACGAAAGCTCCGGGAATGTGCAGATCCATGCCGACAGCGAGGGACACCACATCATCTACATCCCCGAATTTCCCAACGCCGGCCGCACGGACAGCGACTGCACCCGACTCATAGTCACCTACGACGACGGCAAGGAATTCTACATCGACTTCAAATATTACAACGAGGACGATCCCTACCGCCCGGCCGGGGTCAAGCCCGGCACGCGCTTCGACATCCTGCGAAACCACTGGTACCAGTTCGAAGTCAGCCGCAGCTCCTCAGAAATCAGCGTCCGCCTCCGCGAGTGGAACTACCTCGAGGAAGATGAAATCATCATCTGACACAATAGCCAACAATCCAAAGACACGCACCATGATTATATGCAAACTCCATCGTCTCCTCCCGGCTGCATGGCTCCTCATCGCGGCAGCATGCTCCGGCACTACTGACGAACCCCGTCGCGCCGAGGCCACACAGACCCTCGGCGTCAGCACCACCTACACGCGCACCGAGGCCGGCTCCGCGCCTGAAACGCCGGGCAATGCCACGGGCAAGACCCCGACAGAACAGGAACTAATCCACCACTGGTGGGCCGTCGCGGTCGACAGCGACGGTAAAGTGAAGGACATCATCAATGACAAGCCCCTCACCACACCCGGCGACCGCGACCAGGCCCTGCTCAAACTCTCCGACGGTGAATACAGCATCCTCGCATTCGCCAACATCAGCACCGACGAGCTGAAAGAGGCCGCCGGGATTGAGTTTGACGCCACAGGAACCAAGACTTTGGACGTGGAGACCCTCAAGAAGTCCGTATGGAAGCAGGAACTCAACCTATGGGGCGACAAACCCATCCCGATGAGCGGCTATGGCAAGGTCACCGTGAAAGGGGGCGCAATCAGCCCAAGCACTATCGAATTAGTCAGAATGGTAGGCAAAATAGAGCTTCACTTCACCAACAGCACCTCAAAAGATGTCACGGTCAAGAGTGTCACACTCCTACCCCACGCCATAGGGAGCGGCGACGATGCGAGCGGACTCCCCTCGCAGGTGAGCCTCTTCCCCGACTACGGGAATCTCGGCAAAAGCCCGGCCTCGCAGCTCGTCAGCGACACCCGACACGGACGCCTCACCTACCACTGCCCCTCCGACATGACCCTCGCAAAGGATGAAAGCAGCTCGGCGAGTTTCTACGTCAGGGAGTGGGCTGTCGGCAACACACATCCCACCGGGCACTACCACCTCGACATAGAAATCGTCCGCGATGGAGCCGCCGGGAGCGAGGCCCTCCACGCCATGCTCAACAAGACCGAGTGGATTAACCGCAACGACTGGCTCTACATCCTCGTCCGCATCACCGACTGGGACGTGACGCTCGATGTCAGCTTCTATCCCCCCATCGGCGGGTATCCGTCAGTGGAGATTGACCACAAAAACGAAGAGTCATACTTCATTTTCGGGACGCAGGGTCGCTTCGTGGTCACTCCGCGAGTGCGCGATGTCGAGAGCGGCGACTATCTCGCTCCCGACAAAGTCAATGTCAATATAGTATCGGCCGAAGAGACACCCGACACTCCCGGAGAGTCTATCTTCACCGCCTCAGGCACCCCGAAAGCCGATGCTATCACCGGCGAAATCATAGGCGAGCTGTCCGACAAGACAGGCAACGCCGTGGTGACGGTTGAAATCACCGTCGCCGATGACGCCGTGAGCCGTAAATACAGCCGAAAGTTCTATATCATACGCTCGTCGAAATAGAATTCAAAGCACATAAACACAAGCCTTTACCACATAGCCACGCATAATCATGAACAAGATATTCAGACCAATCATATTAGTACTGACAATGCTCACCTTCCTCCCGGGAGAGGCAAGAGAGGCGCTTATAAAAGATGTCAGCCAGCTCAGTTCCAACGCTACGAAACCAGATGACAATCTTGGTGTGCTGATTGACAACGACGTGAACACCGCTTGGGAATCGATCCACGACGCGACCACGGATCCCGACGGGCAATATATTGAAATCCGTTTTGATTATGAATTCCGTCTTGACGGAGACAACGAAGACCTCGTGGTCTATCTACGTCGACGCAGCGAGGATCACGGAATGGCACCGACAGCTTTTAAAATTTATGGAAAGGTTGATGATGATTGGCAAGTAATAGCCCATGCCTACTTTCTCTTCCGAGGCAATAGAACCAAGGAATATTCAGCACGCATAAACCCGGAAATACTCCGCACGAAGGGAGTCAGTGCCCTACGCTTCTATGTGACGGCCAACAATACCAAGACGCTTTCAGAAGACGGGAAGCGCCGCATGGCCATGTCAGAATTCCAGCTCTACAGAATCGGCCGCACGGAAAATTATTCGGAAAATCTCGTGGACCGCTTCCGCCTCACAACAGACTATCTCGATTTCCTCCAGGGCTATACTTTCATAAACACCCAGAGCGTGTTGAATGAAGACAATCGTACTGCTATGGAAATGAAAGACGATAAGGGAAATGACTGGTGGAAAAACGGATATAACGGGAATAGCGAATGGAGTCACGACACGGATTATCTCGCAGCCAAAAATATCATCATACCGAACATGAAGATGCTTGACAGCACCAACGATCCGGACGTGAAAAACGGTAGCCGCCAGCCAACCCATGTGACTGTCCATGAATTGTATGCCATCCAGGGAGATGCCATTGCACTGTACCCCTACTATCAGATGTCGGAACAAGATCAATATAAAGAAAATTTCTCGCATTGGTATGATTACCAAACAGGTAAAGGGTGCAAATATCTTGATTTCCTTATCGACCCCGACTATATCCTGAGAAACGGCAACGAGGAGGAAGGATATGAGTATTTCGCCGGAAACGGGTTTAATTTCGATGTCGGGGAACGTGAATACAAGGTTAACTATCCCACCCTTGACGGCACGACTATGGAAATAAAAAGCCCCGAAGATCTCAAGACTTTTGCTTGGAGAGTCAATGGTGAGGGGGAAGTATATCTAAATGCCATAATGACTGCCGATATTGATTTTTACGAGGAGGTAAACCCTTTTCAGCCTATAGGCTATGCAGGCAATCCCTATAAAGGGATATTCAATGGCAACGGCCATACTATCAAAAACCTGAAGATTAAACGAGACTGGATTGGAAGCGGCTTATTCGGCAATATATCCGACGGAGCCGTAATATGCAATCTGACACTCGACGAGAACTGCCTGCTGACCGGCTATCAAGGTGTAGGAGTCGTAGGTCTGACCAGGAATTCAGCTGAAAAACCGGCAATCATACATGGCGTCATCAACAAAGGTTCGGTTGAAATACATAGTTATAAAGACGGCGAAACGGAATACAATAATGTAATAAATGCCGGAGGAATACTTGGCGGCAACTGGGGCGCAGGCCCTGTCATAATAAGCGACTGTGGGTTCGAGGGCTCTGTGTCAGGAGGCAAAGAAAACGGCTCCATCACCGGTTGGATAGGCGATAACAAATCAACCATAAGCGGCTGCTATAACACAGGCACATGCTCAGAATCAAATTTTTATCGTACAGATCAAGGTAAAGATAAATACGCAAAAATCGAATCCTGTTATGACAAAAATAAAAATAACGAACTTCCCCCAACGCCTGAAAGCCTGAATACTCCCGATTTCGTGAGCAGCCTGGGCGGAACGTGGAAAATAAAAGACGGCATCCTGACCCCGGGTGTCAAAAGTGATTTTGTCATAAATGCCTGCGGCAATGTGTCGCTCCCCCGTAGCTACGGCACAGTCGCCACATTCTTCCATCCCCGTGACCCATTGGCAGATTCCGAGTTGCAACCATTGTTCGAGGATCCCAAGGGAGAATATATCATAGCTGCTGATTTCAGCCAGACATTTTCCCAAGCTCAACATGTATTTGAAGAGACGAAGGAAATTCATGAACCGACAATCCAATTCCGCCATATCTTCAGGATTAAAGGCGGTAAGGCATTTGCCGAAGAATTTTCATCGTCCACAGAGAAGAACCTCGAATATGTTCGCAAAAACATGCGACATATCACTGCATGTGCCGGCAAGGATTTTCAAATCCGATTCGATTCTCCAATCCCAGCCCAGACACAGACCCGCTCAAAATGGTATTACAAAATCTCCGACTCAGACTATCGCCGTGTATGTTCGATGCTGTTACGCATCGTGGATCCGAATGGAAAAGAAATCACACTTGATATAGACCGACCAGACGAATGGTCAAAAGAAGGAGTGGACGGCAATGGCAAGATATATAGAATTCCTAATGATGATATCATCTTCTATCCTGCCGAAAGTTTCAGCGGACAGGGTTCACGCATCATTGACAATGTGACCTATAACATCTGCGGCGGAGGAGGTTCCTACTACCGCATGCTCGCCTGCAAGAGTGATAAAGCAAAAGCGGGACGATATACAGTCCAGCTTATCGGCAAGGACTTCAACGGCAACGTCATCAAAATCTGTGACGGAAAGGATAACGACCTTATCGTTCAGGAAATGCAAATCACATTCCTTCCGACTTCCGGCGCTGTTATGGTCACAGAAGAGGAGCTTAAAGATAAACAATATGAAAAAGCCACTACCGCATTTCTTGGAAACCGCTATGGTGAACCAAAGCAGAAGATAGATTATGACGAATACAGATACCTCGAAATAAAAACCGGAGAAAACGGCAATACCGAAGGTGTCGCAGACCCCCAATTATACATCTGGTCAAACACATATGACCATAATGAAAAGGATGATGAAAATAAAGACATTGTCTTTTCACAAATCAGTAAATATTATAAATGGCCAATTGACTGGGAGCAGTCAAACTATGCCTTCGGCTACAACAGACGCGAGGACTATAACATGTATATGGTAGCTAACAATACCCTATGCACACCCTATCATGCCGCAACCGATAATATTGGTAAAGATAAAAATTTCAACAAAGGTTACGGACTCTATGACAGACTGTTTTATGACACCAAGGGTGATCAAAGCGGCTATTTTTACTATGTAAATGCTGCCGCTGACCCCGGCGTCATGGCAAAACTCCGACTTGACAATTTCTGCAAGGGCACGACCATCCATGTCTCCGCATGGATAGCGGAATGTTCCCTCTCTCCGGAAAAGGCAAATCTTTCGTTCAACTTCGTGGCAAGACTTAAAAACGGAGAGCGAATCCCGCTGCACTCCCATGTCACAGGCTATGTTCCCCACCAAGGCAAATGGATGTATGTATACTTCAACTTTGTCCCTATTCTCAGCGACAAGATTGACAGCACAAATCTCCCGGACTCAGACAAAAATTTTTATGAAGTTGACTATTACGAACTTGAGCTTGATAATAACTGCAAGAGTTCAGACGGGGCGGACTATATGATTGACGACATAAGGGTTTATCTCGTTACCCCAAACGTATATGCCAATCAGATTGAGCCGGTATGCGACAAGGCAAATTCCACAACTGTCAAAATATCTGCAAGTTTCGACGTATTGCTTCAGAGCCTCGGCCTCACCGAAAGCGAAACCGGCGACGATATTGACATATACTACACTTTCATAGATAAAGAAAAGTATGACCTGGTATACAGCGATACTAAATCGGTTGAAGAAGCATTTAGGGAGTCCCGACTTGAATATAAGTACCGAGGAGAAGATACGGAGACCTACTATGGCCGGTTGACATTCAACACCAAATTTGACAATAATGAAGATTACCATAAGCCTGATGATGTAAAACTCAGCCATAAAGCCTTTAAAGAAACCGACGAGGCCGGCAACCGTCTCATCGTGTTCAACACTTCTCCTACCGATGACAACATGCAATCAGGCAAGGAATACATGATTGTACTTTTTACCACTGACACCGAAGAAGCGATTCCCACCGGCGGTCCTGATTACAACGACTTCGATCTCGGAGGCCAATGCTGCAAATCATGTGTATTCTCCGTCAAAGCGGCCCATACGATAAAGATTGACGGCGAAATTGTGACTGAAAATAGCGTAATCGACATTTGTAAGAACCAGTCGCCGGTCATACAGGTCGACCTTCACGGAAAAGCGGAAAACGGCGATGACAAGATTGTGCCAGTGCAGGAAAATGCCTGTATGGACTGGTTTGACGGTTCTATGGAGGAGTTTACAAGCACCAAGGAGGGCGGGACAGACCTTTGGGAGGCAATGATTCAATTCAGAGCCGCTTATCCTGACGCTGAAGACTATAATGTCGAACCAACTGATGATTTCACTGAAGAAATGAAACAGATTATTGAAAAATATGCCAAGCAGGAGCCTGAAGGCAAGATACGTCCCCGGCTACACCTCTACCAGCGCTCTTACATTTTCCCGCCAATAAACCTGCCAGACAATCAAAGCGAGGGTGAAGCATACGTCCTTGCAATCCCAATCGAAAAAACGATTGTCAAGGAGGGCAAAACGTATCTTATCTGTACCCAGCCGACGGAAGTAGGCATAAAAGTACGCAAACGTGCACCCCTCCTCTCCAACGGTATCCCGGAAGGCATAACATATCCCGACGTCATTGACTGGGTTCCCCTGCGTATCGGCCTCAGACAGCTGGCCAATGTGTCGTCAGGCGTCGGTAAAGAGCTCTGGATGCCGATAAGGAAAGTCGTGCCCGTGACAAAGAATGTCAGCTCCATGCAGATGTCTGCTGACAGGGGAATCTACCTTGTCGGCTCGACAGACCCCGAATATATCGAGCTTGAAGACCCGGATGCAAAGTCTGATGACGGCTCCAATGCCACAGAAAGGGCTTTGATGTCGATAGGAGAACTGACAGGACTCAGCGCGACCAAAGACTTGGAATCAGAGGGTATCATAAAAATGAAATTCAATAATAGCTTCAGATTTAAGGAGGGCTACGAGTACAAGCTTCGATTCAATTATCAGGAGAAGCCGGTTGATTCCGCTACGGATGAAGAAGTATGTGACGGACAGGTGGTTTTCATAATCAAAGTCGTGCCTGAATATCAAAAATGGACCGGCATTGAAAACCAAAACTGGAACAATGATTTGAACTGGCGACGAATATCGTCGACAGAGCTATGTGCCACAGCTGCAAAACCCGGATACACGACAGATGATTCCGACAATGACAACAAGTCAAGCTATGCGCCACTTGATTTCACCAAAGTAATTATTGCCAATCAATCAGAAGCACCCGACAATCAGCCGAATGACCCATATCCGCATCTGTTTGAAAATAAGAAAACTGACATAACAGTCGAAAAAAATATTTACAACTGGTCTACGGAATCTGACGATAAGACAGCCGGCGAAGCAACACTCTTCATCAAGTATGACATGGCTGCGACCATTAAAAAGAACGATTTATCGGATTTTGCTGACGGTAATGTACACTGTCGGCCGTGGTATGCCAATACCTGCGAGCAGATTCATTTTGAATCCGGCTCTGAAATCATGAACCAACAGCATCTGACCTATCAGAAAGCATGGGTCGACATGGAGGTCAGCCCGTCGCGGTGGTACACCCTGTCATCACCCCTGCGGTCGACTGTGGCCGGCGATATGTATCTCCCGACCGCCGGTGCCCGCCAAAATACCGAATATTTCACCGCGATAAACTTCACTGACGCCGGCTACGACCGTTTCAAGCCGGCAGTCTTCCAGCGCTCGTGGAACAAGGCTTCGGCAGCGGTCTATGAATTTGATGCCACAGCCGGCGATGCGCCAAGGAATGTGAGGGTGCTGACGACGTGGAGCAACGTGTTTAACGACGTGAACGAGACCTACGGGGCCGGCCAGGGTTTCTCGGTGAAGGCCGATGTCAGCAAGCTTGAGAATGAGCCTGAGAAGGTACTGTTCCGCCTGCCGAAAGCCGACATGAAGTATTCATATTTCACCGAGGCAGGAGCCACTAACTCGTCGCATGACACAGACATTGACCGAAGCGGGCATTACCTGCTCAATCCGACCGAAGGAGAAATCACTGTCGTGGCTGCGACGGAGAGTAATAAGTATTTCCTTGTCGGAAATCCGTTCATGGCGCACCTCGATATGAAAAAGTTCCTTGACAAAAATTCCGGCAAGATTTTGTCCAAGTATTGGATTATGACGGGCGACCGCCAGCAGGCAGGGATTATGACCGAGGATGGAAACATTGTCGGTACAGTCACTGAAGGTGACGTCGTAGGGCCTATGCAGGGTTTCTTCGTCGAAGCTATCAACGGAGCTACCGAGAAAGACGGCATCGGAGGGTGCAGCCTGACGCTGGACTATGATTCAGATATGATGTGCGTGCGTCCCGAAGAGACCGACCGCACTCCGCGAAGCGGAGGCTGCGACCACACGGTCATTAGCATCAGCGCGGAGGAAAGCGGCTCGGAAGCAATGGTAATATTGTCAGCCGGGGCTTCGCAGGACTATGTCGGGAGCGAGGACGTGGCACTTATCGTCGATCCGACACTCGAATCCCCATCCACTGTCTATACTATAGCAGGAAATATGGCTGTCTGCATCAATAACAAGCTAGATATTGCCGGGACTGAAGTCGGAGTGATAGCAGCAGAGACCGGCAAAACCACGCTTCGCTTCAGCGGTGCCGGTTGTGAGCTCGGCCTTATGCTCCACGACCGTCAGGAAGATTGCTATATGCCGATTTATGACGGTATGGAATATAGCATACACGGTGAGGCTCGCGACAGGCTCTTTATCGTGACCGACATAGTCTCTACCCTTGGCAAGAACATCGATATCAGTATCAATGGCCGTACCGTCAAGGTGACCTCGCCAGAGGCCGGGCTTGAAGTCAATGTATATGACACGATGGGACGCTGCATCGCCAACCATGCAGACGGCTCTGACAGGGCTGAATTTAACCTCTGTAAAGGAATCTACATCGTCAAAGCCACAGATCCATCACACAATAGGACAGAAAAGATACTTGTAAGATAATAATGATTATTGAAAAAATGAAAGGAGCTATTGCAACATTGTTTTTTCTATCATTAATCCCCACAATGGCTGCCTCCACTGAGTCTGTCGACTCAGTGGAGCGCGGGCCGAGAGCGGAGTTTGTGAACAAGACTATTGATTTCGGTGCGTTTGATGGAGATAGTATTCAGGAGGGGATATTTGTGATTGTCAACAACGGGACGGATACACTCGCCATAAAAAGTGTCTTTGCCGATTGCGGCTGCACTGTCCCCTCCTACCAGCGCCGCCCTGTGGCTCCGGGAGACAGCAGCATGATTCGAGTGCGTTTTGACGGGCGCAATCGCCAGCCGGGGAGTTTCAGAAAAGTCATTCGTGTCCGCAGCAATGCACTCAACCCGACCGCCGTTGGCTTCATCAAGGGCTCAATCCGTCGAAAATATAAAAGATAAAACTAATATATAAGTAGTTGGCAAGAAGGCTATAATAAAATTCAAATCATTATAAACAGGTGTTAAATCCCATAGGATTACTATAAGGATACTTTCCTGACAGAGATTCCGCATAGATTGGTTTTTCCTGAAATGGGAGTTAAATTTATACGGATATGGCCATCCACATTATCAATAATATATTTTTTCCGCACTGCGTGTTGGAATCCGCTCGCTTCGGATGGAGAAAATGATGATTCGACAAGTTGGCCACAGATATTGACTGACATTTTTATAGAATTGTCATCCACGAACTTATCGCTATCACGGCCAAGTAAATAAGGAGAGTTATTTCCTGATTTATTGATATCCGCGAAAAGAAGGTCAATCTCATACAGCCCTTTCGGTGCATCAATACAATAATCGGTAACACCTTCAAGCATCGACTGGTAGATAGGAGTATCATGCGTATTGAATATTTCCGAGATGGTTGCACGTCTTTCTCCATTTAAATATCCCCATTTCCCAGGTTGGTACATACGGTCATATAACCATATCTGCCCATTGACAGCAGATGTAAAATCACAGTTGCTCCCGACATTAATAGAGAGAGTTTCACCACTCGCTATATCAGGCAAGCCGTGACTGGCTACTGTTGCTACATCAATGCCTTCCATACCGTCAAGTTGCCCTTTGGCAGTCAGAGAAACTTGGCTCTTAGAGATAGGCACTTTAAATAATGCAAAACAATTATCTGTCACCTTGCGCTCAAGAAACACGCCGTTGATGAATAATTCCACCTCCGGGCAATTACTGTAGACTTTGACATTAATGAAGGAGCTATCCGCGACGATAAACGCATCACGGTCGCGAACAGCTATGTGCACGACTGGAATATCATTGCGCCACATAGATTTGAAATAATATGCCACGTCTTTGGGCTGACGGTTATTGTAAAAAATACCCTTATTATTGACTCTGGGCATTGACTCCTGCCGTTCAGCCACATTAAAGTCTATAAAATTCCAGTAAGCGCCACCGCTTATATAATCGTTCTTTTCCATATAAGGGAGGTAATGCTCAATGTATTTCTGCTGATACTCGATACTGAAGTCAAAAGGAACGGGCGACGAGCTGTGCAGGCGCTTGTCTGAACCGGCACCCCACTCGCTGACAATCAAGGACCTTTCAGGGTAAAGGCTTCGCTGGTTCTCCAAATATTTCTCAAAGCCCGACAAGTCGCCACCATACCAGCCTTGATACAGGTTCCAACCCTGCACATCAGTAATCCCCAGACCGATTTTATTATAACGGTCAGAGCCATGAAAGGCCATAACGCTAGCCCTCGTCGAATCCACATCTTTCAATTTATTTTCGAGACGGTTGGCAAGTGAGATAATCCGCTCTTTGGCTTCATTCCACTCCAGCGAGTTCTCGGATGGTGCACGGAGCAAAATCTCATTCATATAGCCCCACATCATCACAGAGGGATGATTGTAGTGCTGACGTATCATCTCGACGAGACTTTTTTCACAATTGTCATCAAAGCCCGGCTCATCCGGCACCATGTTTACAACCGGGATTTCTTCCCAAACAATCAGACCGAGGCGGTCACATTCATCAAGAACCGCATCATCCTGCTGATAGTGCGCGAGGCGGATGAAATTACATCCCAGGTCCTTGAGGAGCCGTATGTCACGGCGATGTGCCTCATCATCAAGTGCCACACCCATAGGCTCCTGGTCCTGATGCCGGTTGATGCCACGGAGTTTATAATGCTTACCGTTCAGCTTAAATCCCCCCTGACCTTCAAAGGAGAACCACCTGAAACCAACCGGGACAATTGTTTCATCTATAATCTCCCCAGATTCATGATTCACAATCCTGGCTTTTAGGGAATACAGATACGGAGTCTCCGGACTCCACAGCTTCGGATTCCTTATTTCCGGCATGTTTAGCTCAACTATTTCCTTTGCCAAAGGGGCTAAATCAATGGCTTTAGACACGGATGCCACTTTTTCTCCGGCCCGGTTATCAAGAGTCATGACTATATCAACTTTCACATCTGTATCCGACTCATTCACACAGTGACTTTTAACCTTGAGTGTGGCAGACTCATCCGACACATCCATAGGTGTGGCGTAGACACCCGACGAAGCATAGTCACAGATATCAAAATGTTGCAGAGGGGTACTTATCAGCCATGCATCACGATAAATGCCGCCCCAGAAAGTGAAGTCTGCGGATAAGGGAGGTATGTCCAGTCGTGAATTATCAACCATGACACTTATTTCGTTGTCTCCCGGCACAATATAAGGTGTCACATCACAGCAAAAAGCGGAGTAGCCACCGAGATGCACCTTTACGTCAGAGCCGTTGACCTTCAAGGCCGCAGCCTTGTTTGCGGCATCGAATTTAATAAAATACCTCCGGACCGGATTTTTCTCATCTATCTTTAAATTACGACGATACTCCCCTTCACCCTTGTAATAATCCCTTGTGGAATATGCATCGAGGTTATATGTATGCGGCAGGGAGACCAAGACCCACTCCGCACCGCTATCCGGGTAGCGGAATGACCATCCGTCATTGAGGCTCTTTATGTTTTTTTGCGCATAAACCGTGGTCGCCAATGACAGAAGTATGCCTATTGTAATTGTGAATTGCTGTTTCATACTCACGAATGGGATTTGGGAAAGTCAAAATTGCCCGTCAAAGATACCAAATATTATCTCGGCGGGCAATCCTGACGTTAATCTATTCCTTATTTACCAATCAATTATATTTAAATGTTGCGAAACTCTTGATATTGTCACTTGCCGATCCTACAAGAGCCTTAAATTCTCCGGGCTCAACAACCCATTCATGTTTTCCTGCATCAAAATAGCTCAGGTCGTCCTTACCTATCTCGAGGGAAACCTCTTTTGTCTCACCGGGTTGCAGGAATACTTTTGCGAAGCCCTTAAGCTCTTTGGCCGGACGCATCACAGAGCACTTCGGGTCTGAAATATAGAGCTGCACGACTTCCGCGCCGGCAACGTCGCCGGTATTGGTCACAGGGACTGTGAATGTCACCTTCTCATCACCGGAAATAGCATTTCTATTCGATTTGATTTTCCCGAAAGCAAAGGTCGTGTAGCTCAAACCATGTCCGAAAGCAAAGAGAGGAGATATATTTTTGGTGTCATGCCAACGATAGCCGACGAGGATTCCCTCTCCGTATTGCTCATCCCAAATATCCTCATTCACTCGTTTCAATCCGGGATATTCGCCGACTGCGTGGGCAGCGACATCAGTGAGCTTGACCGGGAACGTGAAGGGCAGCTTGCCTGAGGGATTGACATTGCCAAAAATCACGTCGGCTATCGCATTGCCGGCCTCAGAGCCTATGAACCAGGCCTGGACAATAGCAGGAACTTTTTTGACCCACGGCATGGCTACGGCATTGCCGCTTATATTCACGACGATGAGGTTTTTATTGGCATCAGCCAGAGCCTCAATCACATCATCCTGGGCATAAGGCAGTTCCAGTCCGGCGCGGTCCGAGTCTTCACAATCCTGATGCTGGCTCTTATTAAGACCGCCTACAAATATCACATAATCAACACCCTTTGCCTCTCTGACAGCCTCGGCTATCAATTCGGAGGGTGAACGGTCATCCTTGAGATTCTGGCCAGTGGTCACACCATTGTACTCACCTGTGACATCACCTACATAACCACGCACAAATCTAACCTCACAATTGTTTCCGGCACAATTCCTTATTCCCTCGAGGGGAGAAATCTCGCGCTGAACCTTAAGGGAGGAGCTTCCACCTCCGACAGTCATCATCTTCAGCGCATTTTCTCCGACGACAAGTATGCGCGTCGGCATAGAAGATCTTATAGGCAGGACGTTGCCCTTGTTTTTAAGAAGAACTATGCCCTCACCGGCAATTTTGCGTGCGGCTGCATAATGCTCGTCGCTGCAAAGGCTGCCATAAGGCCTGCAAGGATTCATCTCGGTACGGAATATCAGACGAAGCACGCGACGCACCTTGTCATCAAGCTCCTTAGTCCCGATCTTCCCTTCCTTGATGAGTTTCAGATAGGGATCGGCGAGATAATAATTGTCATATGCATTGCTACGGCCGTTTGAAAGACCGTTGGTCCATGATCCGAATTCAAGGTCGAGGCCGTTGGTAATGGCCTCTTCCGTGTTGTGCGTTCCACCCCAATCACTTATAACCGCACCGTCGAAGCCCCATTCGCCTTTCAAAATGTCGTTCAGCATATATTGGTTGTGACACAGGTGCTGGTCCTTATAATAGTTATAGGCACCCATTATCGACCACGCACCGCCGTCGATAACAGCCTTTTTAAACGCCGGGAGATAAATCTCATAGAGAGTCCTGTCATCGACAATGACATTGGTCGTATGGCGGTTTAATTCCTGATTATTAAGCGCATAATGCTTCACACACGCGGCAACACCGTTTGACTGAACACCCTTGATATAAGGCACCACCATTTCTCCTGCGAGATATGGGTCCTCACCCATGTATTCAAAATTTCGACCGTTAAGAGGAGTTCGGTAGATATTCACACCCGGACCAAGAATGACACTTTTCTTCCTATAGCGGGCTTCTTCTCCGATAGACTTTCCATAGAGTGCTGACATTTCAGGATTCCATGTTGCGGCAAGGCAAGTAAGGGCCGGAAATGCGACACAAGAATCATTACTCCAACATGCTTGTTCCCATTCATCCCAAAGTACCTCAGGGCGGATACCGTGGGGACCGTCGGTGGTCCATAATTCCGGGATGCCGAGACGCTGGACTCCCGGCGAACAGAATTTTGACTGGGCATGTATTATATTGACCTTCTCCTTTAAAGTCATTCGTGACAGAGCATCCTCCACCCGGTCTTCAAGTGGCTGATTTAAGTCAAGATATATCGGTTTTTCCGCCTTAGTTGACAAAACGGTGAAAACAATTAGTGAAAATATATATTTCAGTTTCATTTTTCAGGGGCTTTTAGCTTGATGGATTCGATATAAGAATTTTGCGGCTCGCAGTTTTCAAATTTGATATTCTCAAGCCAGTCAGACAGAATCTGGCGTGCGATATGCTGGCTGGGACGCACCTTGCGGATAGCTGCATAGTTGCCACGGTCGCTTTCAGCGAAATCGATTACAACATTCCAGTTCTCGGGACGATTTATTCCCAACATGCATGACTGGTCTATCTTCTTATAAGGCCAAAAAGTATAGCCGATATTGTTCTGTTCCATTACCTCACAGAAATCATTCTGCCACTGGTCTGTGTTATGACCTATCTCACCCATATACATAGGCAGACCTGTACTATCACGGAATGAAATGATTTCACCGATAGCTTCAGCCGTAGGCTCCCCTCCATAGCGATGGCAGGTATACATGAGTTTATCATCGTATGTCGCATCTGTGAATGGTTTGAAGTTTCCATTCCATTGCGCACCACCAATCAGGATTATATGATTATTGTCCACTTCCCTTATTGCTGCGACCGCACGCTTATGGAGTGGTTCAAGCTTGCTATTAAGATCCTCCATATTCTCAAAATAAGGAGCAATCGGCTCGTTAATAAGCTCATAACCGAGAATCACAGGCTCATTCTTGTAATAATCGGCAATCTTTCGCCATATATCACAAAAAAGCTGCTGGCTCTTCTCGCTTTCAAACAGCCAGGGGTATCCGTAGCTGTCATCAATGTTGTCGCCGGTCTGACCACCGGGTGCATCGTGCATGTCAAGGATTAGATAAAGTCCGTTGTCACGACACCATGACACCACGCTGTCAATACGCTGGAAGCCATCCTGATTGGCAGAAAGCCCCATATAGTCCTCATCTGTGAAAAGCTTATAGTGGAACGGGAGTCGGACTGTATTGGCTCCTGTCGAAGCGATAAATTCAATATCCTTACGAGTGATATAATTATCTTTGAACTGTTCCCAAAAATCCGATGCAAAATCCTCGCCTGTCAATTGGCACAGCATTTCATTTATAAACCTCGCTGAGTTTGTTTTACCAAACCCAAACATATAACCTTCAGGATTCAGCCAGTTGCCAAGATTTGTTCCTTTAATAAAAAGCTTGGAGCCATCAGGCTGAATCAGGTCAGTCCCGTCAATTCTTACGAATTGGTTAGCAGCGGCATCATCAACGGTGGTTTTCTTGCATGAAATCAGCCCGGATGCAAGAAGGATTATAACCGCTAATAACGAATATATCTGTTGATTCTTTATCATTTGTCAAATTTTAAACGAATTTTTCTTACTTATTTTTAAGCTCCCTTTTACGCAGAAGCGCTTCAAGGTAGTAATAGTCAGCATAATTGAGGGGCACATCAATCTCACTCTCGCCCGGGTGATGGCCGGTAGAATGAAGGAGCAAAAATCCGTGATGGCTACCCGGTTCGGCCTGATAATGCTTGCTGAGACTGTCAGTTATCTTATCGGCAACCGACTTGTAGCGCCGACCCTTCACGGGGTCAACATAAGTGGAGAGTTCATACAGCCCGGAAGCTATAATAGCCGCAGCCGACGCATCACGAGGCACTTTCTCATTTACATTCCCGGGGGTGCGACCATTCACTTCCGGCATCTTCATATCCCAGTAAGGCACCATGTCGGCCGGCATATTCGGCAATGACAGTATAAAATCTGCAATCGCCTCACTTTTATCCAGATATGACTTATCGCCAGTGAAGCGATAGCACATCGCAAAACCATAGAGGCCCCAACCTTGGCCACGGCTCCAGAAAGAGTCATCGGCATAACCCTGATGGGTGAATTTTCCGCGAACAGTCCCGGTCGCAGGGTCATAATCCACAACATGATACGAAGAATGGTCATCCCGAAAATGATTTTTCAAAGTCGTATTGGCATGATTAACAGCCACATTCCAATATATAGAGTCGCCGGTCAATTGTGTAGCCCGGAACAACATCTCAAGATTCATCATATTGTCAATGATTACAGGAAATGACCACTTGTCGCGATTGTGATCCCAGGAACGGATGCTTTTAACCACCGGATTATAACGTGTAACCAATGTCTTAGCACTCTGAATCAATACATCGTAATATGACTGCTCGCCGGTGAGTTCATACCCCTTGCCAAAACTGTTATTCATCATAAATCCGAGATCATGTGTGCCCTTGTGCCATTTGGCTTCTTCAATGGGCCATGTCCAGGAGATGGCCTGCTGCCTTTGGACAGGATCTTTGGTAAAATCATAAATCTGCCACAACGAACCAGCAAAGAATCCTGAGCACCAGTCATGTGGGTGAATCATTGCAAGTGAACCATCCTGGTTGAGAGAACGCGGTATGACACGCCTTTTACATGAGTTCGCCTCTTGTTTACGAGCCTTGTCAGCATCAGTGACGGCAACGGACATCTGGTCTGCGGCAAATGTCATGGCATCGTCGACATCATCCGCATTGTAATAAACGAGATTGAAAACATCATTATAATCGAGTCGGCGATTGCCATTATACAATCTTATGTAGCGGTTTCTACGATTCTGGTCCTCCGCATTGTCTGAGTCATCAAGAAAAATAGCTGATCTATAAAGGCTCTTACAAACATTCTGCGAAGTCGAATCCCATCCGCTAATCTGTGCATACGGCCATTCGCTTACATCTTTCCCCACATATTTTGCAAGAAAATCCATAGCTTTGTAGAAGAGGGGATTGTCGTCCGATATGGACTTATCAATCCGCAATCCAAGTTTCTTAGCCATTGAAATAATATCAATGAGATGTTCAAGATTATAGTTGGAATAGTGGTATGAGAGTGTACGCTTTAGTTCATGAGGCTGAGACCCGTCCGGGTTAATCTGTTTGGAAATACGCTTTTCGGGCACAGAAGCTATAACCTCTTTAGCCGTAGCCAAATCCCCTGTATATAAAGCAAAAGCTATTATCTGGGCATCATAAGCGATACTATGATTGTTGGCAGCCTTTGATTCCTCAATACCCTGCGGGCTTTTAATCATCCAGTCTGTGAAATCAGAAAACCACTTTTTCAAGTTCCTACTATCTTTTTTGGTGAATGACTCCGAACCTTCCAACAATGCCACACCGTCGAGCATTTCAACAAATGAATAGGTATCAATGAGTCCATAGGAACGGCCCTTGTCTCCATAATGTCCGGGGGCGACCTGGGCATATTCAAGATTTGGATTCATCGATGTCTTTTTGTCCAAAAACCATACACGGATAAACTCGGTTGCTTTTCGGGCATATTTTTCATCACCGCTGAAGTACCAGGCAAGTGAAAGAGTCTTAACCCTATCAGCAGTCACACCGAGCCTAACACGGTCAAGCCGGTTGATTTCAGGATTTGACACCCCGTCCCTGTTTATATAGGGACGTCCATCCGGGCTGGAAGGGTCAGGCCAATAATAACGGGCCTGACTCATATAATCATGCTTATCGCCACTTGCCGGTATCTTGTCCTTCATCATTACTGAGAGGGGCTCTGCATCAAGAATAGCATCAGCGTGGCTAATCAAATTTCTATAGGCCTCACCATAGAACGGACGATCGAGCCCGGCCTTTACCTCCGAAAGATGCCCGGAGTCCCACATCGACTGGGAACCGCCGCTCAATGCGGCAAGCATGGTTATCAGGAACGTGTATAATCTATTTCTTATCATAGTTTCTATCGTTTGAATAATGGTTAAAATTGAGAGGAGAGTATCCACCTTCCTTCTAATTTAAATCAGTAGTCCTGACTATAAAAGATGGAAGGTGGATATTCCGTATCCTCAACCTTCACAGGCTGAAAGTACAACCTTTTTTACCATTATATATACTAAATCACTATCATTTTATTGCTATAGTCACACGATAATTCTGAGTGAAGATACGAACCGAATATTGCTTAGTGCGACTTTGATAGGTGCTCTCAGGGTCAAGATTGCTGAGAGTCACATCTGAAGCAGGGTCGAATGTCTGGAGATTAAAGCATCCCTTTTTGCAACCGGGAAGAGCCTTTATATAAATGTTTTGATCTCCTTTTTTCGCATTAGGCCATGTCATAACAAATGCTCCGTTGCTGTCTGGCTGTAGGACATTGCCATTGGCGTCAACAACTTCGTAATCAACGCCCCGGGTAAGCACTGTGCCATCGTATGCGACCTGGTTCTTGTTAACTTCAGGCGTGGGATAATACTTCTCATCAACAGGTTTCGGAGTGGTGTAATAGAAAGTTTCCACATTGAAACTCCTGACGAATTCACTCCACAAGTGCATAGGCACTGCTACTGTCTGCCCTTCAATAACAGAGTACGTCAACACATTGTTATTTCCGAGTTTGGTCGATTCATAACCCCATTCCTTCGGGCCGAAGAAGAACTCGTTTTCGAGCGAATGGTCATAGTCCCAGTCGTTGTCTCTACCACATGAACATATGGACAGGCCGACTATGACCGCAATCATTGGTATAAATATATTTTTTAATTTCATTGCAAATTTACTTTATGTGATTGTGTTTATTTCCAACCGGGATTCTGGGTAACATTACCTCCTGAATTTGAAATTTCATATAGAGGAACTGGATATAAGTAATCTTTGGCGGGGTCAAATTTGCGGTCTTCAGCAAATTCCATGACATACATGTCAAGCTGGTCATAGCGAATCTTTCCGCGAAGCTGGCCGTCGGCCTCTGTCAGTCTGCCATCATAGTCAGTGCGCTGCTTAGGTGTTTCATCATCAATGAATTTAGCACCTATGATGTCGACAGGGAGAACTTTCTCGGCAATCTTCCAACGAATAATATCGTCATAACGCTTGTTCTCATCAATAAACTCGATGGTGCGCTCGCGACGGATTTCATCGCGGATATTAAGACCGTTGGCAGTGGCGAAAGCATTTGTGAGCATGGCGGGCATACCTACACGACGGCGGAGAGCGTTGACAGTGAGGTCAAGATCATCGTCTGAGATTGAACCGTTAAGCTCATAAAGGGCTTCCGCATAGGAGATGAGCACTTCAGCATAGCGGATAATCATCTTGTCGGTCCACTCGCCGCCGTTTGTAGTCCATTGTGCAAGACTGAAACCTTTCTTTATACTGTATCCGGTCGAAAATGCGAAAGGATTGAAGGCTCCCTTGTAAGCATCCTCGTCAATCTTGTAAATAGTCATGGCGAGACGCGGGTCGCGGTCAGTAAAGATGTCATCATAGCTTGTCTCAGGAATAATTGCGAGAGGTGATTTCTCACGGGGCAGTCCGTCGGTGTAGAGGAACATATCGACGATATTGCGGGTCAGGCAGGTGCTTGTCTCCAAATCTCGAGAGTTGCGATGGGCCGTTGTGGCAGCTCCGTTGGGACCATAGACCTTGACAAAAATGTTTTCACGGTTGCCACGACCTTCGGCTTCATCCTGAAAAAGTTTTTCGAAAT
The DNA here is from genome assembly GCA_910586665.1 of uncultured Duncaniella sp. Lineage (GTDB taxonomy): Bacteria > Bacteroidota > Bacteroidia > Bacteroidales > Muribaculaceae > Duncaniella. Next base: position 31,342 of record CAJUIX010000006.1, on the reverse strand, counting down.
CATAGTAAAGCTCGAATTTACCTTTGTTATCACCGATAATCAGATTGCGTCCTGCGGCGACAGCCTTGCTGAGGTGCGCGGAAGGGTCGCAATTTTGGTCGTTATGGTATTTGCCATGTGTACCGGTGTAAAGACCGACGCGGAGAATCATCGCGATAGCAGCCTGACGGGACACCTGGCCCCAATCTTTCGTGGAAATGTTGTCAATATCAGGGAGCCACTGTGACGCAAATTCAAGATCGTCGTAGACCTGCTTGATTACTTCCTCGCGAGGAGTCCTGCCCATATGGAGATCAGGATCCTTGGTGTTGTCGATTGTCCTCAGGAGAAGGGGTACATCTCCGTACTTCTTGGTAAGCTCGAAGTAATAATATGCCCTGAAAAATTTCGCCTCGGCAAGATAGCGGTTGAGCACCTCGGGTGAAACAGATGCCCTCTGAGCCTTTTCAAGGATATTGTTAGCGATGTTGATACGCCAGTAAGAATCGGTCCAGGCACCATTGGTGGAAGGTATAGTCCAGTTTCCCTGGCTCACCCCGTCAGTCCATGCAAGTTCATCAGAACGTCGGTCATGAGAAAATCCCCCACCAAGCTCATTATTGCCGTTTAGCTGTTCGTAAAACCTGTTACAAGCTCCGCGCAAGTCAGTCTCTGTTTTCCAGAAGCCGTTATCCGTCATTGTCGACTCAGGCTGCATGTCGAGATCACAGCCGGTAACGGCGAGGGCGAATACCCCCATAATTATATATTTAGATATAGGTTTCATCGTTATTAATGGTTTAGAGAGTTAGATTTAGTCCGACAGTCCATGTACGGAAGAAGGGATAATAGTTTGCACTCGGATTATTTCCTACCTCAGGGTCGAAGACTTTGAGCATTTTTGTATGTTCCCAGAGATCGTTGCCGTTGACGTAGACACGAAGCTGGTCGATGTGGAACTTTTTAAGAGGAATCGAGTAACCGAGAGTCACATTCTTAAGGCGGATATAGGAAGCATCCTGGACCCAGCGGTCAGATGTGTTGTAGTTGAACGCGTTTCCACTATACAGGCGGGGCCAGTAGGCATCCTGGTTGTCCTCGGTCCAATAGTCACGGTGGATGGTCCACGGCATATCATATGTGCGGTTGAGAGGCGCAATTTCAGCTGCGTCGATTGCAACTTTACGCTTGGCCACACCCTGGAACATGATTGAGAAGTCGAATCCCTTCCACTGCAGGCCGATATTGAAACCATAGAAATAACGTCCGTTAGACGAACCGAGACATACGAGATCACCGGGATTGTCAGGAGTTCCACCTCCCTGACCAATCTGATGGTCGGGATTGCCCTGAGCCAGATATTTCACGTCACCGCCACCGACACGGGCATCATTGAATGACTGATAACCGGGGTGAGCTTCCTTGTAATCGAGGTATTCCTGGCGGCTTGACCAGTAACCTTCTGTCTTATATCCCCATATAGTATTCAGAGGATAGCCTTCGAGGATACCGACAGAACCGGCCCAAATTGTATTTTGTCCTGAATAGTCCACCACTTTGTTATCGCTGTCACTCAGATTGAAACTTACGTTATAGCTCAAATCTTTCCAACGGTCACGCCAGCCGAGCTCTATTTCCCAGCCCCATGTCTTGAGGGTGCCGACGTTTGAGTTAGGAACTGTGATACCTACGATATGCGGGAGAGTCACACCGGCAAGCATGTTGTCGTTCTTCTTCCAATAGTAATCACCTGTGAAAGTGAGTCGGTTGTTGAACATTCCAAGGTCGACTCCGACATTCGTGGAAGAAATGATTTCCCATGTCTTATCCACAGAAGCCATGTTGCTCTGATAATAGTTGGCCACACCCATGCTCGAGGAGCTGTTTATGACAGGGATATAATCATATAGGCCGAGGATGGCACCGTTGCCAAGCTGTCCCCAGGAGGCACGGACCTTGAGATTGTTGATAAGGTCAACATTCCAAAAGTGCTCCTGGCTGATACGCCATGCGCCTGAGAACGAGGGGAAGGCATGCCACCTGCGCTGGGGGGCAAGACGTGAGCTGCCGTCATAACGGACATTGGCTTCAAGAAGATAACGCTGGTCGAAATCATAGTTGATACGCCCGAAATACGACATCATTGCCCAAGTCTCGATATTGTCGCCCACACTGGTATTGGCCGGATCGGAGGAATCAAAGTAATTGAGTGAGAAGAAGTCGTTTGAAACCAGATTCTTGATGCTCGCATACATTTCTTCCTTGCGGTAACGTTCATATGAGGTACCGGCGAGAAGACCCAGGCCATGCTTTCCGAATTGACCGTTATAGGTAAGTATGGCCTCGACATTGTCGTGATAGTCACTGTTCTTTTTACGCTCCATCGAGTTAGGATTGTTGACCTGCTGGCGGTTGGTCTGTCCGAGGCGGTCCTTCCATTCGAGAGTGCGACGGGCGATGTCCTGCGACCAATAACCGGCGCGACGGCTTGCACGAAGTGTGAGTGCGAGACCCTTGACGAAATAGTCATGGATGTTTAGTTCGGCCTTACCTATATATGATTCATATTTCTGCTTGTTCTCTCCGCCATTGAGCATGATGTCGATAGCGTTTTGCTGCAAGTCACCATTATAGGGGTTATCATTGATATCTTCTTCCGGGTTTAATATCGGCTGTCGTCCACGCACACGGTAGAGGCGGCTCAGAAGCCCTTTGGCTCCGTAAGGGTTATTCTTTGTGAATTTTCCCTCATAGCTCGCCATTAGGTTAAAATCAATATTGTCGTTAATCGCAGAATTGATTTTGGCACGGAGATTGTAGCGCTCGTTCTTGTCAGGACCGTATTTAAGAATACCGTCTTTACTATAATAGCCACCAGATACAAGGTAGTTAAGCTCTTTCTTACCGCCAGTCAGACTGACACTGTGGCTTTGCTGGGTTGTGTGGCTTTTTGTGCCCTCATTCACCCAGTTGGTCGCCTCGAAAAGATCCCAACGGCCATTCGTGTGGTTGGGGCGATAGTTGAAGTTCGGATTGCCGACCCATGAGCTTTGCTCGGCATTCCATTCTGGATTCTGACCGGCCTGGACACGGGCTTCGTTGATCATCACCTGCTCTTCCCATGCCGGGAGACGCTGGGGCATGAGACCCGGCTTGTTGAAACCGACGAAACCGTTGTAGCTGACCTTGACTTTACCCTCGCTTCCGTTCTTTGTCGTGATGAGTATGACACCGGCAGCTGCACGCGCACCGTAGATTGCACTTGCGGCAGCATCTTTAAGCACTGATACTGATGCGATATCGTTAGGATTGAGAAGGGTCATGTCGCCTTCCACACCGTCGATGAGAACAAGGGTGGATGTAGAGTTGGCCGAAGAGAATCCGCGAACTCTCATGCCGCTCGTCTCAGATCCGGGTTCGCCGCTTGAACGGAGCACCTGGAGACCCGGCACCTCGCCCTGCAGCGCTGTGAGTACGTCGGTGGTTGGCTTGGCTGAAATTTTATCACCGTCAATTGCAGAGACTGCACCGGACAGGTTCACCTTCTTCTGTGTACCGTAGCCGACCACAACCACTTCATCGAGCACCTCAGTGTTTTCCTCCATTGTCACTACGCCCATGTCGGCTTTAGCAGGCAGCTCCAAAGATTTATAGCCCACATAAGTGAATTCAAGGACACTTGACGGTTTTACACTGAGACTGAATTTACCATCGATGTCAGTCATGACACCGTTGTTGGTGCCCTTTTCTCTGACAGCAACACCAATCATAGGTTCATTGCCTACATCTTGAACGATACCTGTAGCAATTATTTGCGCCATTATGCAAGGAGCAGCCAGCATAATCATAGCAAACAAAACCACAAAGGATTTTAATCGCATTTTAAAGTTTTCCATTTGTTAATTTTTGGTAATAATGATTGAAAAAATTCTGTGAGCAAAATTACTTATGAAATCATCATACAGATAGCGCAAGTAATATGTTTTGGTAAACGCTCTGTGAATTCAACCAGCTATTATAATGGGTATTATAAAATGTATTTTAAAGTAATTGGTAAGAGATTCATAGGCCCTTAGGAAGCGACTGGAATCAGATTGAAGGCTTTCCAAGCGACCGCACAACCGAGGCAAATTTTTCATTGGGAATATCAGACTTGTTTCTCACTCTCTGTCGTGTATTATAGACCGTTTGGACAGAGCAATGGAGAAATTTTGAGATTTTCACACTGTCATTTATACCAAGCCGGACAAAGGCATATATTCTTAGTTCGGTATTGAGCAATTCTCCCTTTTTAAGCACAATCTTTTCTTCAGGGCGTAGGAGAGTGTTGAAGTCTTCCACGAAATCTGGGTAGACCCTCAGGAATATCTGGTCAAAATTAGAATACAGTTCCTTGATTTCGCCGTGGGAAATCTCAGGTGATTTTGTCAATTCCTTGACGTCCTCAAATTTATGTGCCATAATTTTCCTATATATATCGCGACGGAAGTCATCAAGTTTGCTTATATAATTTGAGCATATCGAAAATATATCAGCGATGTATCGTTCCTTGTTATTGTTGGCGACCAATAGTTCACTTGCCGAATGTTGCGTTTCGCGCACCAACTCCTCAAGACGAGAGTTCACATCCTTGAGCTGGAGTCGTGTCTCCTGTAGCTCGGCCACCTTGCAATTAAGCTCGTTGTTTGTATTATCAAGAATAATTTTTTGACTCTTCAATATCTTGAACTGACGATATATATAACATACGGCTCCTATTAAAATAATCAGGATGATTATCAGTATATAGATGTATGATTTGATTCTTTTGGCCTGTTCATTGCTCTTCATGCTAAGCGCCTCAGCGATATGATATTGCAAATCTGCAAGACGTCCCACTCGCACACGGCTATTGTAGTCGTTGGCACATTGGAGGCAGTAGGTGATATAATCATTCGCACGGTTCAGATCTCCGGCACTATAAACTATGCTTGACACCTCTTCCAATGAGGCAATCTCCTTGTTACACATCCTGACATCAGCAATCGCAGAAAGAATAAGATACCTGAATGCATTTTCCGTATCACCTGTTTTCCTGTATAGATGACTTAGCGCCCAGGCATCCATAGCCTCTTTTCTGTTTGAAAAATTACTGGTTTTAACCACTTTCTCAACCAAGGGAATGGATTTTTTAGCCATACTGGTGTCATTGAAACTTTTCCAGCCTAAGAACCAGCAATACAATGGATCAGTAGCCGGAAGATCCCTTCCGAGATTTGTCAATAATGGTTCCATATCAGGGAGAATCGGAGTCTCAAGCGAATTCTTTCCAAGATATTGGTATTTATGCGTCGCAATGAAAAGAAGTCGCTCATAGTAGTCAACAATCATCCCATTTGACAGTCGGTTGATGTCTACTTTATCAATACACAGCTTTGCCTCCTCCAAAAGGCCGGTGGCTGCATAGATATATGATTTGTTTAAATTCATTTCATCTATCCATGACTGACGATTTTGCTGCACTGCCATATCATAACATATGTTGGCATATCGAAGGGCTGAATCCGAGTCGAAAAAAGAATACTCATGATAAAGATCCCGATTAATCCAATAAAGATGTTCAGGATCGCTGACTCCCTGAAGTTTTTTCCTCATAGTCTCGATTCTTGACTTTTTGATATTCTCAAACACATCTTTCTTACCCAGTTCAACGTCCAGGGAATCCAATAGACTTGCCACATCACAAGAGAGAAGGCTTGATTCCTTGGTTGCCGGATAAGCGTGACGATGAAAAAACATCATCATAAAAATCGTTGTGATGACGATTAATCGGAGCTTGCTCATGATATAGAATTAGAGGCTTTGATTATTTGCTGCTATTATAATATTTTAAGTTATGGTAAAACCATTTATAATTTTGCAAATTTACAATATCCTTGCCAATTCAGCAACGCCAAGTAAATAACTTTGGTAATATTTTTTAAAATTATTTATTTAATATACGGCTGTTTATTGTCTTTTATTGGTAAACTATTTCTAAATGGTTTATTTAGCTGTGTCGACAGGAGGTAAACACAATATGGGATAGTCGAAATATGTTAAATTTGATTAATTTTAGCATTTGCGGCCCGGCTTATTTTTTCTTGTTAAAGACGGCACAGTTTTTCGTATTTTTATAAGTCACAGACCAATTGAATTGTCTAACTTTGGATATCCGCCGATTGGACTGCACCTGCTTAACAGTAAAAAAATATATCATTCAACCAATAAAATAAACCTCACCAGACATGATTCGATTATTTCTTGCAATGCTATGCATCTGCAGCACCTTCGTCGGAATCCTCGCTCAAAACGGGAAACACTTTGTGATAGCCTATGTGACTTCGTGGAGTGATATTATGCCCGATCCGCATACGATGACCCACATTAATTATGCCTTCGGGCATGTCAACAAGACCTTTGACGGGATAGACATTGATAACCCAGACCGATTGTCCGAGATAGTTTTCCTCCGCGAGAAAAATCCTGAATTGAAAGTTCTGCTATCTATCGGTGGGTGGGGCTCTGGAGGCTTCAGCGAGATGGTTTCCTCTGAATTGAACCGCAAAAAATTCTGTCTCGAAGCTAATCGGATTATCGAAAGGTTTGGTCTCGACGGGATTGACATTGACTGGGAGTATCCCGGCTCTCCAGGTGGAGGTATAAGCCACTCAACGTCTGATAAGAATAATTTCTCTCTTCTTATGCGGAAGCTTCGCGATGCCATAGGTAAGGAAAAATTGCTCACTATAGCTACATATGCAGAAGGTCAGTATTATGCTTTCACTGATTTTATAGCTGTCGTTGATTTTGTAAATATTATGACATATGACATGGCTTCCGCGCCTGCGCATCATGCACCACTGTTCAACTCGACCATATTCAAAGGCAATTCCTGTGAAAAATCAGTACTTGCACACTTATCACAGGGGGTGCCCGCCGAGAAAATCTGCCTCGGTCTCCCCTTCTATGGAAGAGGGCTTAGAAGCTCGTCAGACAATTTTGTCAATTACCGTGATATCAAGGAGTTGAACAATCTTATTAAAAAGAGAGATAAGGTTGCGAAAGTACCGTATTGCACTGACAAGACAGGACAGGTGGTGCTTGGATATGATGATGCAGAAAGCCTGAAGGAAAAGTGTCGCTACGCAAGGAAATCAAAGCTTGCCGGCGTGATGTATTGGGACTATGCAGGAGACGATGATTCAGGAACATTACGACATGCGGTCAAAGATGCTATGAAATAGATATTCTTATAAAATTATGATTATGAAAAAGATATTTTTGTGCCTGATATTGATTGGAATAGTGTTCGGAGCCAATGCCGGCGCGCCAAAGTTCAAAGCCCTCGTGTTAGCTGAAAGCGGCGGACATCATATAGAGTTCTCAAAAGCCGCTGTCAGATGGCTTACTGATTTTGCGGATGAGAATAATTTCGAATTTGATCTCATCCATACTCCCGACTCCATCAATGAAGACTTCCTCTCTGCCTATCAAGTCTTCATCCAATTGGATTACCCGCCCTACAACTGGAACGAAACAGCTAAACAGGCTTTTGAAAAATATCTCATCGAAGGACGTGGAGGATGGGTCGGATTTCACCATGCCTCTCTTTTAGGTGATTTCGACGGATTCAAAATGTGGAAATTCTTCTCGGATTTCATGGGAGGAATAAAATATAAGAACTATATTGCGCCGACATGTTCAGGTAAGGTGACTGTCAACAATGCCTCCCACCCAGTTATGAAAGGTGTCAGCCCGGATTTCAACGTGACCAAGGAAGAATGGTACACCTACGACCACAGTCCCCGGCACGACGTAAACGTACTTGCGAGTGTCGACGAGGATTCCTACGATATAGAGACCGATGTCAGAATGGGGGATCATCCTGTGATATGGATTAATGAAAAAATAAAGGCACGCAACGTGTATTTTCAGATAGGCCATGCCCCCGAGCTGTTTACAAACAAGGACTTTACAACAATGTTCGGGAACGCGGTCATGTGGAGTTCTGGACCAGCCAAATGGTTCCCCCGTTTCAGAGCCTTGGTCGTCCACAATCCATCCGTCGAACCAGCCCACCGCCAATTTGACCAAAATGCTATTGATTACTTTAAAGAAATGTCAGTAGGTGACGGAATGTTATTCAAATATACTACCGATTTTGATGATTTTAATGACGAATACCTTCGCACATTTGATTTGATAATATCACTTGACGACAATCCCGGTCATACGCCTGCCCAGCGTAAGGCTTTTGAAAAATATATGGAAAATGGTGGCGCGTGGCTCGGCTTTCATGCCGCTGGATTCAATATCGAAAGTACAGACTGGCCCTGGTTTTTGCAGTTTTTCGGAGGCGGACAATTTTACCGTAATAACTGGCCTCCACTACCAGCAAAAATAACTATTGACGATGGAAACCATGAGGTCACCAAGGGGATGCCTGAAAGCTATATAGCTCCGGCCAACGAATGGTATCAATGGAAACCGAGTCCACGAGAGAATCCTGATATAACGGTGATTGCATCACTGTCTCCAGAGAATTACCCCATAGGATTAAAAGATGAAATACCCGGTGGGGACACTCCTGTCGTCTGGACCAATACGCATTACAATATGATTTACATGAATTACGGTCATGGCCCGCTAAATTTTACAGATGCGACACAAAACTATCTAATATCCAACGCCATACGCTGGCTTGTCCGCAAAAATCTGTCAGCCGATATATGACAGGAAAAATATCGCCCCATGATTTATATTAGTAACCATCAAATACCCTATATGCCATCATGAATTTAGCTATATCTATGGTTATCGCCCTTTCCCTTTTATCTATTGGATTAAATCCTGAAAATAAGGCCGAAAAGCCAATCCCTTTTGGCGAAATCACAGTTACGAACCATAACGATTTTCCACGGACAAAGGAAATCGCCGAAACTGATGCCGTATTCATTAAAGATGGAAAATACTTCCTTTCAGATAGCATTGGCAAGGAAATTCCCTCCCAACTAACTCATGACGGGAAATTGATTTTTCAGATGGACATTCCGCCTCATTCCATAGTTAAATACAAAATCTGGAAAGGCCACCCCGCCGACTATGACACAGTGGCCTACGGTCGTTTTGTCCCGGAACGGGCTGATGATTTCGCATGGGAAAACGACCGCTCGGCATATCGCGCATATGGTCCGGCTCTTCAACGCAATGGAGAAAAAGCATTTGGCTACGACGTATGGACTAAAAGCGTAAGCTATCCGATTATAAACCAACGATATTACGATAATCTAAAAGGTATATCATTTCATACTGACCACGGCGACGGCATGGATGTATACAATGTGGGACCGACTCTCGGTTGCGGCACTGCCGGAGTCATAGACGAAGATGGCGACATCGTCTATTCATGGTGCTTCGAGCGTTATGAAATCCTCGATTGCGGCCCTTTGCGCATATCTTTCCGGCTATACTATCCAAACGAAGTGCGCACAATCACACTTGATGCAGGATCATATTTCAATCGGACAGAGATTCAATACCTTGGTTATAACGACTCTATAACAGTCGCTCCTGGAATAGTGATTCATCATCCCCTTGAACCACAGTCAAAAATTCCGTTGTTCACCCAATGTGTCAATAATATGACCGTAATCGGCTATGCAGACCCAACCGACAGACGGGCACCCGATCAGGGAACAATATTCGTCGGGACCATAACCCCGGGCGCCAAATCCCGTCTTCAGCCTCTTGCGTCCTGCGTAGGAGATGCATCAGGGCATATACTTGCCGAAGTAAAAATATCACCTCGACAACCATTTGTGTACTATTGGGGTGCCGGCTGGAGCAAGTCAACCATTTCAGATATAGATTCCTGGCATAAAATTATGACTAATTTCACATATGCCCTCTCCACTCCGCCCACAGTAACTGTTACTAAATATTGATATTACCACCCATTAAATTTTAACACCTTTTTCATTTATCCTTGAGATTAAGTCACCTCTCCCCCACCGTTTACACGATTGGGGAGAGGTGACTTAATTCGAGAAACTACCCGGCAGAGATAGTAAAAATTTCCTTAAACAGCTATAAAATCCACCATATTTTTTTAATCATTTGTATTTTATTCCTTTTTCACAACAAGTATTGTTGCCTTATTATTTTTCTTAAAATAGATTGATAGCTGAATATCAGATATTTACTTTCTATATATACTTTTGTATTTCTCTTAATGAGAGAAATGATAAATTAAGTGCTAAATATTACCTTTAAAATGTAAAGTATCAACAGAAGCGCTACAATATATATATTGATATTTGATTCGATGTTGTATATTCGCGGTATGACAGAAAAAGAAAGGAAAATACAACGTCGTAGTAAGTGGCTGAAAATCTATGCGGAGACTAGTTCAGTAACCAAAACTGCCCTCCGCTGCGGCATTGCCCGTTCCACTCTTTACAGGTGGATAAAGCGGCATAAGGAACACGGAGAAAACGGATTGTCAGATAAGTCTCAACGTCCGCAACGCCTTGCCAACATGAAGGTTACGCCTGAGATTGAGTCTTTGATACTCGAATTGAGGGCAACACGCCGCTGGGGAGCCCAGCGTATTTCCAACCACCTGTTACGCAACAAAACAAGCATTTCGCCAATGACCGTATGGCGCGTGCTGCGCAGACATGAGGTCAAGCCTGTGGTAAGGCGGCACAGCAAGTCCGATTACATCCGCTACAACAAAGAAGTACCCGGCGAGAGGGTTCAGATGGATGTGACGAAGCTCAGAAGCGGAGCATATCAGTTCACTGCCATTGATGACTGCACAAGACTGAAAGTAATCCGGGTATATCCGAACAAGAAGGCATCCAACACCATACTGTTCCTTCACGAGATGATTGCCGATTTTCCTTTCCCGATACAGCGTGTACAGACTGACTGGGGAACCGAGTTCTTCAATTACGATTTCCAATATGAACTGCATGAGCATTTTATAAAGTTCCGTCCGATAAAACCGCGCACACCACATCTTAACGGGAAAGTTGAGCGCACACAGCAGACTGACAAGACTGAATTTTGGAATATAATTGATCTTTCAGACAAGTCACTTAATCTAAACGACATGGCTATGGAATGGCAGGATTTCTATAATCGTAAGCGGCCTCATTCCTCACTTGGAGGGATGACTCCCTGGCAGAAGTTCAAATCAGTAGAGAGTCTCGTGCCGATACAGCCTGTGGTATCCGAGGCTTTTTATGAATCGGAAGAAGAAATCATACCACGCAATTACGAATATCTGATTTTTTGCAAACGAAAGAACAAGGGTGAAGTGAAAAAGCGAAGATAGATGGTGCCATGCAAACAATTCCTCTCTCCTTCTGGAGGGGGATGCCTAACGGCGGGGGCGGCCTAAACCGCCCCCAAGAGTGAAGTGTCTGACAAGACTACTTGCTTTGTAGCATTTCTATTGTTATAGCACAGATGAAAGACAACGAAAAATCCTGCAACTCACTGAATTGCAGGATTTTCTTATGTGTAGGAAGATGGGCTAAAAAAATGTAGGGAAAAGAGATTCAAATTACTCCAAAGCAATCTTATCTTTCTCCATTATGACTGAAGCCCACAAAATTCCTGCCACTGCCTCCTTAGCATTAAGAACCTTGTCGACAGTCACATATGACTTGAAATCTTTTTTTATAACGACGCCGTCACATGCCCCTATCACATCGAGAAGGCCTTTGGAATTTACATCTATGAAAGGGAACAACGCCTTGTAGCCCCGAAGTGCGACATCAGCGTAATTTTTCGCGTCAAGGAGTCCGAGATCAATTCCACGCCTTATGCTGTAAGTGAACATTGCCGTGCCTGACGGGTCAATGAAATTCAATGGGTTACTGCCTTTGTCAACCACCATAAACCAACCTCCTGTATTGCAATCCTGATATTTCCTGATGCCACGGGCCATTTCAAGGTAAATTTTACGGATGGCTTCATAATGTCTGTGGTCTTTAGGCAGAACCGCAAGAAGCTCCGGCACTACAAGCGAATACCACCCCATACCTTCGCTCCATACCTCTGGAGAGAGCCCTGTTGTCCTATCGGCCCATTCGACTTTTTGAGGTTCGGTGGTCCAGGCATGAATCAGAAGGCCGTCGGAACGCTGTTAATGTTTTGCAGCAGCCATGATGTTGCGACATGCCGTGTCATAACAATAGTCCTGCTCACCGACATAGGCACCACATTTTATAAGGAATATCTGCATCATGAAGACTCCGTCAATCCACATGTTCGGAGCCTTGTTCCCATGCCAAAACTGGCCGTCGGACGAAGGATAGGTGCGCGTGGCATCAAGAATCTGCAAAGCTGCTTTCCGATAGCGCTCGTCGCCGGTGTGGTGATAGACCGTACAAAATGCGGAGCCGGTCATAAAATTATCAAGGTTAGTCAACGGCCCTCCTCTGTAATTACCGTCAGAATCTATGAAATTATCAATGTATTTCTTTATATATTCAAAATAACGGCTATCGCCAGTAAGGGAGCCTAGGCGGTAGAGGGCTTCAAACATATAGCCTTGTACATAAGTATAATCCTTCCAATAAGCCGTACGATAGTCAGGGTAGCGGGCCATCACTGTCTCAGCCAGCGGAATGGCCAAAGTCTCCGGGACGGAGCCAGCTTCATATCCGAGTCTTGCATCAGGATTGCCTTGCGAAGTGGTCCGGTGCAATTTGGTTGTGACTTCCTGAGTGACAATTCTTGTGACGTTGTCCGCATCGGAGACATATCCTTTGGTATTTGTGACATAGGTCTGCCCATAGGCCGACAAAGCCGAACCAAGCGTCACCACAGCAAAAATAATGAAAATTTTCGTTTTCATAATAGATGTTATATGATTGGACTACATCCAGATTGCCGGGTGTCTCACTGGCATATTGCGCACCACCTCGGCATTGGTTGGAAAATGTTCGTGCTCACGCCAGGCCTTGTAATGCTCCTCCTTATTACCAAGACGTTTATAGGCAAACAACATCGATGGATGGGCCACAGGCCATTGAGCCCAATACATTATGTCCGGGGGAAGCGGCCATTTACTTTTATCAATGATATATGGCAACATAAAATTGATTGCCTTGACCATATTCTTTCCGTCAGAAGTGGTGTATTCCCAAAGATTTTCATCCTTGTCAGAAAGAATCTCACAAAGAATAGCCATTGCATCAAGATTAAAAAGCGAATAACCATAAGGTTTGGTTCGGGCCATCTCTCGTGGGAAACTGCCATCTGAAGCCATCTGATCAACGAGAAATATGTTTTTGAAACGGTCGGTACAAAGCGCCATTATCTCTTTGTTGCCCGTGAACTTTGCAAACAGTGCGGCCTGCATAGCCCAGCATGTGCCATGATTATTCGAAGCGTTCATTTCACGCGTCCCGTAAGGATGGGTGGTCATCCAGCCAAGATACTTGGCAAACCAGTCCTTCACCGGCCTAAGTTTATCCGACTTTATTACACCATCGTTTTCAAGACGTATCAAAGACTGCACCACTTCCATGAGATGAATTGTGTCGATTATGCCTATGCTTCGCCCGGATGCGATTCCCTTTATGGCCTGAGCATAAAGCAGCGATGGATTCATTTTGGTAGCATCATCAACAAACCATGCGTTGACATGCCGCATGACAGTGGGCACATATTTTTTATCGCCTGTGAAGAGATAAGCAGAAGTCAATGTGGCCACAATATCGGCAAAACGGATCATTGCATGCCGGTGCTCTACAAAATTATCTGGATTGCTCTCCCCGTCACGCTTGACATACGGACCTCCCGGGTTCAAGGAATCCGGCCACCAGTAATCGCCCTCCGAATAAAAGTCATGGATGCCACCCTCACTCCTTTCAGCAATGAAACATGTCACAGTGGCAGGGGGGACAGTCATGAGAGAATCGGCCATCGCTATCGTGTACGATTCGAGCGGCTCGGAGTAGAACGATGTATCGTCAGATCTATTGCCGAAGCCTATCAATAGGACAAGCGCCGCCACTATTAATACAGTCGAACATATCGGTTTTTTCATAATTCCAAAAATCACATTCTATTTTATTGTTACAAACTGTGTAGGAAGGCCGGGTGACATCACAGCGACAACAGACTGCCCGTTGTTGCCCTCAACACATACGGAGGCCCGTCCGTTGGCAGCCTCAACCTTCGACGAACCGCCAGCCGTGCCAAGATTTTTAATCAAACGGCCATCGCCTGAAAGCTGGAACCTTATCACCCGTCGGGAGTCAAGGCAAGGAATACCGTCGGCATCAGTCACGACGACATTCACTTTTGACAGGCCGGCACCCATATCAACGACACTGACATCTAATCTATCCTCTTTTCCCCATTGGGTCGTGAGGTAATTCTGTGTCATCTCATCGCTGACTTGGTGTCCGTCGCGATTATAGCCCACCGCTTTAAATATGTTATCGCCGGGGCGCATCCTAACATTCCATCGTAAACCAGCTGCCGGATAGTCCTGGCTGTCGCGTTTTTTCCGTCCGAGGCTTACTCCATTGAGAAAAAGTTCGACTTCTCCGCAATTTGAATACACCAGACATTCTTTCTCCTCATCAACCTGTCCCCAACGGTCGGGCATGGAGTGCCCGAGTATGTGGACCATCGGCTCGTCAGTCCAATATGACTGAAATACATAATATGCTTCTTTCTTACCGAAATCACGCTCAAGCACACCTTTCTGGTTCACATAAGGGACAGGATTGTCAGGACGCACAGGAGTAGCAAAATCCTTGAACGGCCAATAGGCGGCGCCCGTCAGCCAAGGCATGTTTTCCTGTTCCTTGAGATGCCAGTCTATGAGTTTCACGATATAGGTTTCGGACCAGTCTTTCTTGCTCGGGACGGAATCTTCCACATGTCGACCGGGATGGCTGTCACCGCCCCACTCTACATGCAGGAAGTGTCTGACCTTGTTGAAGGCTTCCTTTGAAAACTTCACATAATCCTCATAATTACCGCGATACCATCCGGCCCATATGGTTGGAGAGTACACGTCGACAATATCCGAACAGAAATCACATCTCCTGATAGCCGTCTTTCTCGATGAATCAGTATTGTGGGCAAGAGTATTCAGTTCGCTCATGAACGCACGAATCTTTCCCTTGTCATAAATCTCAAAATCGCCGGGCCAGTCATTTTCATTTCCAAGGCCCCATATGATGGCCGAAGGATGGTTGTAATGCTGGTTTATCATATTTGTCAGCATACGTTTGGCCTGAGAGCGATATTTCTCGCCACCTAATCCACCCCTGCACCACGGTATTTCTTCCCATACAAGAATACCCAGACTGTCACACAGATTCAATATTATCCTTGACTGCTGATAATGGCCAAGTCTGATGAAATTCACACCCATCTCTTTCATCATTTTAAGCTCATGAGTCATCTGTTCCTGAGTCATGGCCGCGCCCACACCGGCATGGTCCTCGTGGCGGTGTGTGCCTCTGAGGAGAAGCCTGCGTCCATTGAGATAAAACGGGCCCTTGTCAATAAATTCAAACTGTCGGAAGCCGAAATCATGCGTTGAAACGTGTTGTCCACCGGCAGCAGTCACTGTGACTTCCGCTGTGTAAAGCTGTGGAGCATCGACATCCCACACCGCCGGTTTACGCAACTCGACATTCATCAGGTTGATTTCACCAAGCGGAGTGACTCCCTTATGGGAGTTCTCGGCCACAATCTTGCCGTCCGGGTCTTTAATGACAACATCGACTGATGCCTCCCTCACATCCGAGGGATTATAGAAATGACCTTTCACGGACAGGTGTGCAGTCTTCATGTTATCGGAAAGCACCGGCTCAATCCGTAAATCCGACATTGAGACACAAGGCAAATACACGAGATTGAGATACCTGTAAATGCCACCGTATATTGTAAAATCTGACATATCGGAGGGAATCATCTCGATGTCGCGACTGTTGTCGCAACGTATGGACAAGGGCACTTTACCTCCGAAACGTGATGCAGCATCACTATTCTTAAAATCTGCGACAGCATCCGTTATATCGACCGACCATTCGTCGTAGCCGCCAACATGTTCGCCCACTTTTGTCGTATAGACATAAACCTCCGTTTTCGGACCGGCCCCTTCGAATTCGAGCATGACGCGGCCATCTTCATACGGACTGTCTATATCAAGAAGATTCCTATACCAGCCGGGACCTTGATAATAATTCACATCCGGGTCCACTGCGTCTTCCGCATTGAAACAATGCGGAAGACTGACATTGGTCCACATAGGGTAATCCTCTGGATTGCCCTCTTTTATAGGCCTGACAGCTTCCCAGATGTCGCCTATGTCCTGTCTAATAAAGTTCCATCCATCATTTAGCCGAATAGATTGAACCTTGGACTGAGCATTGAGGCTCAAGCCCAGCAAAAAAATAATACCTATCGAAATTTTACCTATTTTATCAAATATCATTGCTTATACTTTTTTCAAATACTGAACCACAACAAGAACTGATAAACAATCCGGCAATATGGCAATGGGCCGTCAGAGCAATGCAGTGCCCGAATGCTCGAGCTTCTGTTTTTTGAGCAATGCCTCAAGGAAATAGTAGTCCGCATAGATAATGGGCACATCCATTTCAGACTTGCTGTTGCCGGAGCCGACACTATGAAGAAGAAGGAACCCATGATCGCCTTTCAGATTCGCACGATAGGCTTCGGAAAGGCTCTCGACAATCTTGTCAGCCCTCTCCTTATGGATGGCAGCGTTGTCATGATCATACATCGACAATTCATAGAGGGCACATGCTGCGACAGCGGCAGCAGAGGCATCGCGCGGCTCATCGGGGATTGCGGGGGCATCATAGTCCCAATAGGGAACTAAATCCTCGGGCATGTTTTTGTTATTGAAAATAAAATCAGAGATTTTCTTTGCCTGTTGCAGGAACTCCGGCTTCTTTGTCTCGCGGAAACACATCGTATAGCCATAGAGTCCCCAAGCCTGCCCGCGTGACCATGCCGATTCATGTGCATAGCCTTGATGAGTGTGCTTATTGATTACATTGCCGGTGACAGTATCGTAATCGACCACATGATACGAGCTATAGTCATCGCGGAAATGATTTTTCATCGTGGTGAGCGCATGATTGGTGGCAATGTTATAATAAGTAGAATCGCCCGTCTCTTTGAAAGCCCAGTAGAGAAGCTCAAGATTCATCATATTGTCAATAATCACAGGACATTCCCATTTGTCGCGATTGTGATCCCACGAGCGTATGCACCCGACCTTATCCTTATAGCGTGTTGTAAGCGTCTTGGCCGATTCAAGTATAATATCACGATAGGTGCTGTCGCCGGTCAAACGGTAACCGTTTCCAAAACTGCAATATACCTTGAATCCCATATCATGTGTACCGCCATTTGTCTTTTCACGTTCAATCGGAGCAGTATATTCACAAGCCTTTTCCTTCCAATAGTCATCGCCCGTGAATTCATACATATACCAAAGTTCCCCCGGGAAGAACCCGCTGCACCAGTCTCTTGATGCGACGAGTCTGAGCGTGCCGTCAGGCTGAATGTTGCGTGGGGTAAAAATCATTTTTTCACGTTGCTCAGTGGTAAGATTATCCCTGATACTGTCTATCTCAGAAAGAGCATATTTCAACTGCTCGGAAGCAAAGTCAAAACTTTCAGCAACCACATCGGTAGTCGCTTTTTCAGTGGTGCCACATGAAGCAAAGAGAATGCTGACTGAAAAAATGCCTGCAAATAGTTTCATATCTATTATTAGATTCAAATTATTACTGTTGTTCGTATTGCAAAATTAATACCAAGTCATTGAAAGCGCTATCAGAATAATTTCTATAGTTTATAAATTCATACCAATATTCAATGGATAGCATTTTCAAGCCCGCAATCTATGGTACAGACCGACGAAAGAGTGACAATGTCATCGCGTAGACCGAACTCATAAAGGATTTCCTTATCACGGTTGACCATGAACATGTGGGACGATTTCTCAACTATCCCATGTCCCTGCCAATTGGTGAACAATATGCAGTCTGTCTCCGGGAAATACTGCATGCCACCGATAAATTTCAGTGGATTCTTACCGTTGAAATCACTGTTCGACAATTCCCACACTATTTCTTTACGGGGATTAAACTCCACTATCCTTGGATTTTTGTCAGAATCAGCGACAGCTACAAGTGTATTGCCATTCGGAAGCCTGATTACAGAATGGGCGCCGCCGCTCACCGGCGCCTCCCAGATATTTTTACCATCCTCGTCATACTCTACCACTTTCTTCCCTCCGTAATGCGCCACAAGATAGTGCCCATTGGACAAGCGGCGTACATTCCTGATGAAAGACTTCTTACCGTCCTTGACGCCGGAAGGAAGTATTGATATAAATTTGACAATCTTGCCTTCAGGATTTATCTCAAGCAGACGGCCGGAATTACATTCACCGACAAAAGTATTTCCATTCTGGAGTCGCTGACAGGCAAAAATATGAGAATCGCTCTGATATTCAAAGATAGTGTCTCCATCAAGAGTCATCTCAAGGACTCCGTGCCCTGTGGTAAACAGGATGTTGCCATTAGTGAGAGGCCACACATCGTTGGAGAGTGGTGCATCATGGCTCCAGACCACTTTGTCATTATCTATTATGAAAACCTTCCCTTGCGAATAGTCAGTACATGCGAAACGTACCGGCTTCTTTACGCACAGCGGAGCCAAATCCTTATAGGCATTTTCCATACACCATGCAGCCCAAAGGAATGAGGAAATCACCTCCTGACCGTTCTTCTTTCGGGGACGGGTGACATATGCCTCATAATCCTTCTGTATTCCAAGTCCGTTGTTAGCGTCATGCAAATCGAGCAGTCCGTCGTCAGGACTTACTTTTACCTTAGTCAGCAGACCAGAATATCCTTTCCTGACGGTTTCAACATAATCCGAAGCCGGTATTATTCCTTTTTCAATCGCCCGTTGCATGGCGTAGATAAACATAGCGCTGCCAGAAGTCTCCTGCCAGTTACCGGCCCATCCACCCTTATCGACCACCTGATACCAAAGACCGCTTGATGAGTCCTGACATTTTTTCAAACCGGCCATGAGTTCACGCGTGATATACATCAGCTTCGAATATTGCGGATGTGATTGAGGCATCAGGTCGAGAGTCTCGACAAGTATAAGCGCATACCATCCGAGACCTTCGCTCCACACCTCCGGGGCCATACCTGTCGTCCTATCTGCCCAACGGGCATCCTTGTCCTCGTCCCAACCATGATAAAGAAGGCCGGAATCACCTTTTTTAAGGTGATCATACATTCCTATTATCTGTTTGGCTGCTTCGTCAAAACAATAGTCGGCATCGCCTATGTACTTTCCATATCGTGTCAGGAACATCTGCCCCATGAAAACTCCGTCGACCCATATTTGGCCGACCGTCCCGCGTCCGTGCCAGAAAATACCGTCGGATGTACGGGGATAGTCATCATAACTGTGGCGAATGGTTTCGGCTGCTTTCCGAAAACGCGGATCACCGGTCTGTTCATAAGCCCATACTATAACAGTCCCGGCCATCATGTCGTCCATGCTGCGGCCGGTGAAATAAACGAGTGAGCCATCCGGACGCACCACACTGTTGGCCCAGCTCATGATATAATCATAGTAGCAGCGTTTGCCTGTTGTCCTATAAAGTTTTTCCAATCCCATCAAGAAATACCCTTGAGGATAGCACCAAGCCTTGAACGGTATGTTGAGCGCTGAAGGATAGCGGGTCATCACTGTCGCGGCTATCCTTTCGGAATATCTCGTTGGAATTTTTTCCGGCGTGCGGCTGTGAACAGCCGGTAATAAAAAGGCTATTAACGATAGCAGTAAGATAATGCGTTTCATGATTCATTGAAAGTTTCAACGCAAATTTAAATAACTAGACGCTGAACAACTTTCAATATCGTATCAATGATTAGCAAAATCAGACTGCTGTTGTTTTATTCTGTCCTTTGTGACAAATTCAGTTGGTGAAACGCCATAGACCGATTTAAAACATTGTGTGAAATAGGCATGGCTGTTGAATCCGACATAGGTCGAGACTTCCGATACGGTTAAATCTGATTCAAGCAGCATCTTCGCACCAATCTCCATACGTTTATTCTTTATAAGCTCTACAGGCGAAAGGTCAGTTATGGCTTTAAGTTTGCGGTAGAGATTAGTACGGCTGAGACCGACCTCCCTGCATATCATATCAATGTTAAGATCCGGATTGGATATGTTTGCCTCGATGACTTCGAAAAATTTCTGTGTGAAGCGGTCGTTGCTCGAAACTATCTCCACACCAAGAGCTTCAGGTGAAAATTTCTTCCCATAGAGGTTGCGGAGTTTTTCACGCGAGCCAAGAATATTTTTCATCCTCAGCAGAAGCATGTCCATATTGAACGGCTTCACTATATAGTCATCGGCACCAGACAAGAATCCCTCTTTAATCTGCATCACCATTGAACGCGCGGTCATCAGTATGACCGGTATATGACCGGTTCGCATATCCTCCTTGATTTCCCTACACATTGTAAGGCCGTCCTTCACAGGCATCATGATATCGCTGACCACTATGTCAGGATATTTCTCGACCGCCTTTTCAAACCCATCAGCCCCGTCAGAGGCTTCAATGACATTGAAACAAGATTCCAAACATTCTCTGACATAGGTTCTCACCTCATCATTATCCTCGACAAGGAGCACGGTATATTTTTTATCAAACTCGATTTTTTCCGCAGCCTGCTCCGATGGAATCACGTCTACGACAATCCGACCGGCACTCCCGGCATCAAATTCCTCTTCACTGAAGACCATCTTGTCAATCGGCATTATCACACGGAACGATGCTCCACCTTCTCTGTTGTTCTCAACCCAGGTGACACCTTTATGGAGCTGCACAATCGACCTGGTCAGACTAAGACCGATACCCGAACCCGTCTTTCCCTTCCCTCGTCCATCGCCTATCTGATAGAACGGGTCATATATGCTGTCCCTCTCCCCCTCGGGAATACCAATGCCGCTGTCATCAACAATAATATATCATATTTCGAACATTCAGGCAGAGCACCGACATACTGCGGGGGCAGTCCGTCACGATTTATCTTATTGACAGTCAGAGTGACATGTCCATTGTCGGGGGTATATTTCATAGCGTTTGATAGAAGATTGAACATCACTTTCTCTATCAACGACTTGTCAAACCAGGCAGCTATGCGAGTCTCATTACAGTTGTAGTCAAATTTTATGCCTCTTGTAGTGGCAATCTGATTGAAAGCGGAATGTATCTCCTGCATGAACGAGCACATCTCATCTTTCGACACACTTATGCGAAGTTTGCCCGATTCACTTTTGCGAAGGTCAAGAAGCTGGTTGACAAGCAACAACAGCCGCTGGGTATTATTGTGAATCAGATTAAGTTTATTTTTGATATACAACGGCAGTTCTCCTATCGACAACAGATGTTCAAGAGGCGACGCAATGAGCATCAGCGGTGTCCTCAACTCGTGGGAGAAATTCGTAAACATGTTAATCTTCGACTGATGGAATTCTTCAGCCTGCTGCTGTTCGAGCGATTTATGAAGCAACTTAAGCTCCAGTTCTTTCTTCTTGGTAAGATAGTAGAACAGGGCATAGCAAGTCCCGAAAAATACCAGCGCATAGAAAAGATAGGCATACCATGTGGCCCATAAGGGGGGAGCGATATGGATTTCTATCCTTCGAGCCTCACCAAGCCACTCACCATTACCGTCGGCTGCCTTGACCTCGAATATGTAGTGACCCGGCGACAGGTTGTTGTAGAAAACCTCCGTACGGTTGCCGATGTCTATCCAATTGTCATCATTGCCTTGCAGACGGCAGAAATATCTCACATTGTTATATTCATCATAGTCAAGATAGCTAAACGATAAGGCAATGTTAGTCTGCGTATGATTGAGTTCCAGCGGCTCCGACACATCGTCGAGCACACACGGGAGCACATTGCTCTCATCGCCGGGAACTATAGGTTTGTTATTGATTGACAAGCCTGTAAAGACAAGCGGTTCATGTTTTCTCGGAGCCAGCACATTGTCTGGAGCGAATGACAGATAGCCGTTGCTCGTGCTGAAACATATCGTTCCGTCAGGAAGTCTCGCCGCACTGTGAGGGCTGAATTCGAAGGAGCCAAGATTATTGACAGGCAAAAGCCGGGCCTTACCCGTCGATGGAGAATAGCATGACACCGAATTATTCGACGAATACCATAAATCGCCATTGCAATCCTCTATCAGAGCTGATATTTCATCGGATTCCAACCCGTCTTTGGCGGTAATTGACTTCACGATTCCCTTGTCAGGATCAAAGAGGCTCAATCCTCCGCTCATGGTGGCAATCCAAATTTCACCTTTCGACGTGCGGAGGATTTCTGTCACATAATTTGATGGGAGTTTCTCATATCCTTTATTTTCAAACGCATATCTTTTAAATGAACGCTTGTCACTGTCATAAAGAAGCATACCGTTATGACGGGTACCGACAAGATATCTCACCGAATCCAACGCCAACAGACACCGGGCACTCCCACCAACAGGAGCATCGTAGCCATCCTTGTAACAGTTGGTCACCTCTCCGTCGGGACTGATGCGCACCAATCCCATATCAGATTTGGACGTGACTACATACAACGAACCGTCAGAGACTTTGACAATCTCATAGACCGTAGCTTTCGGTAGTTTTGCAATCAATGAATATTTTTTGGACAATGGGTCGAATGAAAGCACATCACCGTTGGCTGTCCCACACAAAATACGGTCGCCGTCAAGAGTTATGGCTTTCATTATATTGTCGTATTTACCAGTAGAATACGGATAAACTGCCGACTCCCCACTAATAAGATTATCGACAAGTAGACCGCCACCTTCGGTAGACACATAGAGACAATCCTTATCGACCACCATCTGCCCATATATGCCCAACCCGATATCTTTATGGCTGACTGGATTGTGGAGTATGAAACGATCATTGTTTCCCGACCTGAAATCAACTCCGCCTGAATAGGTTCCGACCCACAGCCTGCCGCTACGGTCAATTATGACCGAATATACCGAAAAATGCGACAACTCACCCTTCCTGCCCCTACCGCCGGGATGAGTGACAAGCTCTTCAGTCTTGAGGTCAATTGAAGCAAGTCCCTCCATCGTCCCCAAATAAAGCCTTTCGCCATCAGAGGCTACGCTGCGCACCGTATTAGTATTCAGCGCACTGTTCGACACACTGAATATCCGCGAAGTTTTGCGATCTTTGCGAATCACGGCCATCCCTCCGCCATTTGTAGCGACCCATAGCTGCCCCATAGGGTCTTCCGACACAGACGACACGTCATTATCCGGCAAAAGATTATTGGAGCCACCATAGCGAAAATTGACCACCGCCCCTTTGCCGCCCTCAGACATGAAGAGACCCTTGCTTTTAGTCCCGACAAGCAGCTTATAGTCCGACGTCTCACTTATGACAGAAATATAATCATCATCTATCGCGCCTCTGAGCGTTATTTTTTGAAACACGTTCATTTCCGGAACATATAAATATAGCCCGTGTGATGCCCCGAGCCAAAGCCGGCCGGATGAATCAACAAACAGCGACCTCACTCCGGATTTACTCCATACATATTCCGACGAATCAAACCTATAAAATTTGTCAGTCGAAAGATTAAGGCATGTCAAGCCATTCGAAGAACCAATCCACAAAGAGTCGCCACACTCAGCGATAGCTGTGATATGATTGTCGACTATTGAATTAGGATTCTCATTGTCATGCTTATAGACCGTGATGGAATGGCCGTCAAACTTATTTAGCCCGTTACGGGTGCCGAACCACATGAACCCCTTGGAATCCTGACATATGTTAAGTACAGACAGCTGCGACAGACCGTCAGTAAGCCCGATATTGGTGAAATATGCCATATCATTGTTATCCCGACCATAGGACGAAACAAACCCGAATGGCAGCAGCAAAATGGATACAATAATAATCAAGCGAAGTTCTTGCGCTTTTATAAATATATACATGAGCAAATATTAGATTTACAGGCATAAATTTATGCAAAGATAGCGAATATTAGAAAATATTCACAATCTTTGCATAAATTTTTAATTACAAGAACCCACATAGTCGACACATGAAATCAGCGACGTTCCCCGATAATCTTCACAAGCTCTGTCGCACACCACAGAAGAGGTGCATGGGCATGAAGATCGCCTGTGATTCTCTTACGGTTCATGTAATGATTACGATCATTCTTTATATTCGTTCCCTCACAGACATCAGTCACATTATCGTCGTCGTTGATATATGACACCAGTCCCGTCCAGCCTTTGCGTGCAGACTGAATGTACTCGTCCCCTTTCAGCCATCCGTTCTTGACACCCACTATCATTGCATAGGTAAACATTGCCGTGCCTGAAGTCTCTTCCCATGCATCGGATGCGTCGATGAGCTGCCGCCACATTCCATTGGCGCTTTGGTATTTCAGCAATGTATCCATCATCTTCTTATAGGCGTTCATTATCTCGGGCCTGTATTGACTGTCGGCGGGAAGCGCCTGCAACAGCTCGGCCATGCCTGCCGCCATCCAGCCGTTGCCTCTCGCCCAGAAGAAAGGAGCTTCAGGCGAATGATAAAATAAGCCGTTGGGACGCTGTATCTCATTAAGATACATGACCAGCTCGCGAGCTGCACGGTCTATATACATGCGCTTACCCGTTGCCTTGAATGCCTGAGACTGTATGGTGGTGATCATGAACATATCGTCAATCCACACTCTTGTCTGCCACGAATATCCCTTCTCGGCATAAGCAAGTTGCTCCGGCTTGGCATTGGCCGGGACTGTCCACTGACTGTCGGCGTAGGCCATGCCGAGATCATAGTACTTCTGACCGCCTCGGAGCATATATATTTCGAGAGGCACGGCTCCAACCACGTTATAGTCGACGTGGTTCATCGCAGGTCTGAGATGCTTCTCCGTCGTGAACAACGGTTCGAAGCGCTCCACAAGCCTTTCAGTCATGTCAGAGTCAGAGACTGCATCCGCAAACCACAGTGCACCAAGCCATGTACATGCATCGGGATAAGTGATGTATTTGGGTGGAGTTTCAGACCAGGGATTGCCGAAACGGGTGTGGGGAGTCCGGAGGAATTTGTTCACAATCCTTGTCCCGACCTCCTGAGGTCGGCTTCCTTCAGGGAAATCAAACATAGTTGAAATATCTCTGGCATAACCGGGAATGAATCCGATAAATGCCGCAAAAAACATAGCCGTTAAAATTCTTGATTTCATTTCGAATATGTCAATTAATATTATCAGAAAGTAAATTTAACACCGCCTGTGACAGTGGCTTTCGGCATCGGGAAGCCTTGGTTGATTTCGTATTTCTGAGCCAGCAGGTTTTCACCCCTCGCCCAAAGACTTAGCCATCCTGTCGCCTGATACTGCACACGCAGATTCCACAGCACAAAATTTTCCTCACCCACCGGCTGCACTGATGTATAGAGTCCGTCGATATACTGCAACCCGGTCGAGACATTCCAATGACCGTCAACAAACGAACAACCGGCATACAGCTTATGAACTGGAGCCGCAATTACAGGATGTTTCATGTTGACATAGCTGTAATTCATGTCAACACTCCACGGTCGATTTATACGGTAGGCCACTTGCGCCTCCACTCCCTTGTTGAGAAGTTTGCCGGAATTCATGTTGAGATTTCCGGCTCCTGACGGATTTGGCACCGTCATGATGATATTTTTTGCATCAATCAGGAAAATATTGACTCCATAGTCTAACGCTCCGTCAAGCAACGACTGTGAATAGCCGATTTCATAGCTTATGGATGACTCAGGTTTCAGCCGGGGATTGGCCGGGCCGAACATATACATCTCCCTGAGCGTCGGATAACGGAATCCTTTGCATATCGAGCCCTTCAACGATATTTCGGAGGGCAAGGAGAGTGAGAAACCACCTTTCGGAATCCATTCTGTCCCGATACCGTTATTGTTGTCCACACGGACTCCTCCCGTGAGAGTCAGATAAGCGCCCAATCTCTGTCTCAGCTCAATATAAGCGGCCAGTTCGCTTTGATATTTATCAACAATCTCCTTCCGCTGGCCATTCTGCGCACCGGCGACAAATTTATTCCATGCCTCGCCGCTATATCTGAACCAATCAGCTCCGACAGTGATTAGAGTCCTGTCAAAAAGCGAGACATTCTGCCGTAGGGAGATCCCGGCCATGTCGTCGTCGGAGATGAAGCGATAGAGACGTGGATCCGCACCGGCCACATGTCCGTCATTAATCCAATGATGCCCCCAGTTGAAGAAGAAACTTACACCTCCGTGACTGACATCGTTACTGTTGTCAATTCCAAGCGCCACACTTCCGCGAGTCACACGCTGATCAGCATCAATGAGAGGTCTTGTCACAGGGCCGGGATTCGAAGCCTCAAAACGTGTGACGTTTGCTTCGGCTTGTACCTTCCAGTCATCTGAAAAATCATAAGCAGCCTTTGCAAAAGCGCTGAACTGGCCGAAATCCATGTCCTTACGGTTATTGTCGCTGCGATTATACGATGCACTGACAGTCGATGAAAACCGACCATATCGCAATTGATTGGTCGCGAGGAGTTCCAGTGTATTATACGATCCGTAGCCCGACCGCACTGTCGTACGCATCCCGTCAGAAAGCATTTTACGGGTAATCACATTGACCACTCCTCCCATAGCATTTGAGCCATAGATAGTAGATGCAGGTCCGCGCACCACCTCGACCCTTTCGGCCATGAGATCCTGCATCGCATCTGAAATCGGATGTCCGAAGATACCGCTATATTGCGGATGTCCGTCAATCAGCGACAGCACTTGGGCGGAACTTCCCGACAAACCTCTCACCGAGATACTCCCAGCCGCACCCCCGGACACCCCGAAACCATAAACTCCGCGTGCGGTGGTAAACAAGCCGGGCACCTTTTCTGTGAGTACAGGCAAAAGCGACGGACGCAAAGAGTTTTCAATCTCCGAATGTCCGACTATCGTGACTGTCTGTGAGAGCAGAGAAGGGTTGGAAGCTGAGCGCGTACCCGTCACCACGACATCCGATAGATTCATGGTCGTGACAGTGTCCGTTGCAAAATCGGCCGCGATGGAAGTTGAAGCTAAAAATAATCCCGGAAGAATGAAAAAACGGCGCAAATTTTTATTTCCCATATTCTTCTGTATGCTTAGAGGCTGTTTATAACATTCAGGAGTGTATATACAGTACACTTGTATTGTAGATACACCCCTGAAATATCAAATGAAAAAATCAGTCGATTACCAAGGTTCGTTCTGTGTCCATACGCCGGCCATGATATCCATCTGCTGCTGCGGGATAGGCCAGAGATAACCGTCGAATGTGCGGTGATTACCACCGGCATTATATACGATTGTCGGAATTATCTCTTCAGCTATTTTCCAACGTTTCAGGTCATTCCAGCGAAGGCCCTCATAGGCAAGCTCTACGCGGCGCTCGTTGCGGATAATCTCGCGTGTGAGTTCTGTCTTGGGAGGCATGTTTACACCGGAACGCTGACGCACGGCATTGAGAGATGCAAGCGCGAGATCCATCTTGTCACCATTCTTGTCACGACTCTCAAAAACAGCCTCGGCATACATGAGGAGAAGATCGGCATAGCGCATCTTAACGATGTCCTGATCACTCAGAGTCGAAGCTGTAGGTGATTCAATCGAAGGATCAATCCATTTCTTAAAGGCCATGCCCGTAAACGGTATATTACCTTCGGTCGTATGGCCATCGTTCTCAAACTTTCCTGTCTTGGGGTTACCGGCCCAATCATCGCCCTCAGAGAAACAGGTCATTTTGAATCGCGGGTCGCCGGGTTCATAGGCGGCACGAAGTTCAAGGCTCGGAAAAACAGTCATACGGCTTGCAACCATCTGATCAAGAGCGTGGAAATCATCAGGAGCAGTAAACATTACTGAGAATATAATCTCAGGATTGTTTTTCTGCTTATTGAAGAAAATACCTGAATAATCATCGGCAAGGCTGAAGGGGCACACGCCATATCGTGTCCCATAAAGATATTCATGGGCAAGTTTGGCGGCTTCGTCGTAACGCTCATTGTTGAGAAGTATACGCAGCTTAAGCATCACAGCAGCGCCCTTAACTGCGTGACCGTCTGTGTATGCCACATTCGGAAGCCACTCGATTGCGAAATCGACATCTTTAAGAATCTGCTCGACTACATCTGCCTTGGGGGTACGCGGCAACTGGTCATAGCCGTCGCCTGCGACAGCCGTCTTGAGCATCAGAGGTACGGCACCGTAACACTGAACGAGTTCATTATAGAAGAATGAGCGAAGGAAAAGAGCCTCTCCTTTGATTTTATTGAAATCAGCCTCGTCATAGAGCGCCTCCACACGGTAGACATTGTCAAGAAAATAGTTGCATGCGGCAATACCTTCATAAGAATCAGACCACAGATCGTTTATCAGACCGCCGGTCGATGCATTAATGCCACCCTGCTGAATCGCACTATGTGTACTGCGTGAGATAGCATTGTCTGAAAGACACTCCTGCTCCATGAACACGCCTTGTCGGGGTGTTGCCGAAAACGTAGCCGTGCGCAGTGTCGAATATGCAGCCGTAAGCGCCTTGTCAGCATCCTTTGTCGTGTTCCAGAAATTTGATGTACTGACTTTGTCAAGTGGGTTCTTGTCAAGAAAATCCTCGCACGAAGTACAACACACCGACATCAGGGCGAGAGCTATCGAACCTGAAATTATATATTTTTTCATGATTATGAATCTATTTATAAGGTTGCTTTAATACCAAACGAAATAACCTTTGCCTGAGGATAGATGGCAGCACGGGCTGCATTTGATGTTCGTTCAGGATCGATACCGTCAAACATTTTTGTGAACGTAACGAGATTGTCACCTGAGAAATAGACACGGAGCTGCTGGAAGCGGATTTTATCCATCCATTTCTGCGGGAAAGTGTAACCTACCTGAATATTCTTCATACGGAGATATGAACCGTCTGTAAGCCACCATGTCGAAGCTGCAGTGTTCGGGCCGTAATTGTCCCAATAGATATGAGGAATCGTGTTGGAGGTTCCTTCACCGTCCCATGCTCCACGCCAGTATGTTGCCGGAACAGAGCCCTGACGGTAGGGAGCCATACCCCACTCGCGCAGAAGAACCTTTTTACCCTGGACTCCCTGGAAGAACATCGAGAGGTCGATGCCTTTCCATGCAGCATTGATTGTGAAGCCATAATTGAACTTCGGGAAAGCGCCGGACACGACCATACGGTCATTAGCATCAATCTTTTTGTCTCCGTTAAGGTCCTTGTAACGGATGTCGCCGGGTTTGGTGTTGCTGTCCATAGGCTTTGGACCATTTTTAATCTCTTCTTCATTCTGATAGATTCCGTCGAACACATATAGGTAATATGACTGATACGGGAGACCTTCCTTAGTTATATAGCCACGGCTATTGATTTCGGGAGCGCCAAATTTCACAGTGGTATTCTCATAAGTCTCAAGGTTGGCAGTGACTGAATAGGTGAAGTCTCCAATTCGGTTTTCATGTCCAATCACGAATTCCCAACCTACGTTGCGCATCTCGCCTCGGTTGATAGTCGGGCCGGAAAGACCGATGTGTGCGGGCACCTGAAGCGTACGGAGGATATCCTTCGTATCTTTTCGATACCAATCGACAGAGCCATAGAGCTTGTTGTTGAAAAATCCGAAATCAAGACCTATATCGGCAGCTGTAGTTGTCTCCCAACGGATTGAATTGTTAACCATTCCAGTAGGTGACATACCTTGATACACTATATCGCCGAAGTTATAGGACGAAGTGGAAAGTGCGTCCTGATAGGGATAGTATCGCGAGCTTCCGAGATTCTGATTACCGAGACGGCCCCATGAGCCACGAAGCTTGAGATTATGAAGCCATTCGTAATCATTGAGAAAGTTTTCTTCCGACAGACGCCATCCGGTCGAGAACGAAGGGAATACGCCCCAGCGCTTTCCAGATGCAAAGCGTGAAGAACCGTCGAGACGTACATTGGCCTCAAAAAGATACTTGCCCATGTAGTCATAGTTGACACGTCCGAACCACGACTGGATAGCCCATTCACGAGCTGTGCCGCTATTTGTCTGACCGGCGGTCGGGCCTGCATTAAGTTCCCAAAGATTGTCGGTGGGGAGATCATTGCGGTAGCCTAACAGTTCATCGTAGCGAAGCGACTCCTGGCTATAACCGGCGAGGACGCCTAAGTTATGTTTTTCGGCAAACGATTTTCTATAATTGAGCGTGGCAAACAATGTGTACTGCGTCTCGGTTGTGTTATTGACAGTGAGAGTGTTTGCGGTTCCATTATAAATCGAATAGGAATATGAGCCGTCGGTATCGGGAATGAAGGAATGTACGGAGGTACTCACCGTGAGCCCCTTACCCTGACTTTGTGAATACTTGACAGCACCTTTCACTTCGGCGACAAGGCCGGGAAGCAGCTCATAGTTGGCATAGGCACTTGCAAGAACATAATTGGTCTTAAAGCGTCGGCTGCTCCCGGAATCTATAATAGCGAGTGGCTGCTTGTTGTGACTGCGTCCGGGATAACCAGTCGCATGTGTTCCGTCAGAGTTCTTGGGCGTATAGTATGGACCTTGTGACAACGTTGCCAGCATAATATCCTCTGTAATATTGAATGTAAGGACATCACCCTGGGAACGGCTGATAGCCGGCTCCCGGCGGTCGCTCTTCGCAAGATTGACATTGGTACCGAATGTAAACTTCTTATATTTGCTTCGAAGATTAAACTGTGCGTCATAACGTTTGTAGTCAGTCCCCTTCATTATACCTTCTTGGTCGAGAAGACCGAGGCCGAAGTTATAGGTTGTCTCACCCTGACCACCATTGATGCTTATGAAATGACGCTGCATGGGAGCTGTCTTGATAACGTCGTCGTACCAGTCATGATTGGGATGCATCGGATCATTTGCAGGCGCATTACGATAGGCGTCAATCATTTCCTGTGGGTATCCCTGAGTTGCGATTGAACCACCCGAATGAAGAAGCGCCTTATTTGCAAGCTCCATATATTCAACAGAATTGATGATACGTTTCTGTTTTAACGTCGGCGACTGCCATGCGTAGTCAAAACTATAATCAACGTTAAGACGTCCGGCAACACCCGATTTAGATACTGTGATAAAATCCAAATCTTTTTGAGGAAAATTTGACCAATTAT
>CAJUIX010000005.1 GCA_910586665.1 uncultured Duncaniella sp. | reverse complement strand
TTTTCAAAGGAGGCACAAGCCTCAGTAAAGGCTGGAACTTGATAGACCGCTTTTCGGAGGACATTGACATCGCGCTCTATCGTGACTTCTATCTCGATGTATTGGGTAAAGAGTGTGCCAACGCATCCACAAACAATCAGGTCAAAAATCTGCGCATTGCCAATCGCGACTATATCCTTGGCGAATTTGCTGATGAATTGACAGCGAAACTTGATGAAGCCGGATTAGGCGAATGTAGGGTTGTACCGATAAAGACCAAAAAGGATGGCTCACCAATCGACCACGATAGTGACCCGGTAATCATTGAAATTCATTATCCGGTTAAGGTTAGCTCCGATGCGTATGTTCGCCCAGTTGTCAAGATTGAGATAAGTTGTCTTTCGATGAAAGAGCCATACGAGGTTAAGCGCATATCATCACTCGTCGGCGAGGCATTTCCTCAGATTGACGATGAATCCATTGCCGACATTCCGACTATAACGCCAACACGGACATTCCTTGAAAAAGCCTTCCTGCTCAACGAAGAATATCAGCGTAAGAATCCACGGACTGAACGTATGAGCCGCCACCTTTACGACTTGGAGCGACTAATGGATACTACATTTGCAGAGGCCGCACTGTCTGACATGGAACTATATCAGGAAATCATCGCACACCGCCAGCGATTCTATCATGTCGGAGGCGTCAACTACGAACTAAATCATCCCTCAACAATTGCATTCTGCCCTACAGGAGATTTGCGAGAGAAAATGCGACTTGACTACGAAGCGATGAAAACCTCAATGATCTACGGCGAAAAGTTGTCTTTTGAAACGCTAATTGCCAGGCTTGATCAGTTGCAGGAGCGTTTCAGGAATGTCATAGAGCATTAGGGGACTTAAATTTTTGCGTTAACCGTGCTTTTTACACGGAAAATGGTCGATGAATTTGTGCGAACCGATTTTTAGTGTTAATTTTGCATTCAAATTAGGACTAATGAAATGATTGAATCATTCACCATAAAAAATTATATGTGCTACCGTGAAGAAACGGAGTTCTCTTTCGTTGCTTCAAAGAAAGAAGGTGGCAGAAAAAGTTTACCTCCAACATGGTACAAAGAGATAGGAGGTAAGCGTATTCTTCGGCTACTTATATGTGTTGGAATCAATGGTTCAGGTAAATCCAAATTATTCTCTGCTCTTAGATATTTGAGAACATTGGCAATTAGTCGGCCGACAAAACCGTCAGAGAAGCCCATATATAGACCTTTTCTTCTTGATAATCACTCATGTAATAAGCCGACTGAATTACAATTGACATATTATATAGATGAAGTCTGTTATAAGTATCGTCTCATAGTATCGCAAGAGCGAATCGAAGAGGAAGAATTAGTCATTAAGGAAAGTCGCCCCTCTCGAGTCTATTTAAGAACGTATGATAGTACCACAGAAAAAGTACAGATTATTTATGGAAATTGCTGTGATTTATCAAAGAATGATAGACATGACTTAGAGGTAAATACAGTTGAAAATTCAACTGTTCTTTCTGTATTTGCTTCATTAAATCTTGAAAGTAAAATTCTATCTTCGAATCTATTATACTTTGAAGATAGGATAAGCTATGTAAAAAAGGGGGATAGAAGTTTGGCGGATAAATTAAAAACCGATGATCCAGACAAAGATGCGTTAATGAAACGAATGATTCTTCGTCTTCTAAAAGATGTAAATACAAATATTTGCGACTACGAAGTCGAAGAAGCCACTTTGAATATCTCGGAGTTAGAGTCTCAAGGTGCGCCGGATGTTTTGATTAAGGCAATGAGAGAACAGTATCCTTCTGGTTTGATTGCGCATAAAAACTTACGTTTCATACATTCGACAGAAGAATGTAAAAAAGGGCTTGATTCTGAGTTAGAATCATATGGCACAATGAATATTATCCGATTGTTGGTAGTATTGTTTGACATTATTCTTGGTAAAAAAACGACAACTATAGATGAAGTTGAAGCAGGCATTCATACTAAAGCATTGGAGTTTATATTAAAAATGTACCTGTCTTTAGCAAAGGATTGCCAGTTAATAGTTGCTACTCACGATCTTCAGCTTCTTAATGCTCTATTTTTGCGTAAGGA
This sequence comes from uncultured Duncaniella sp., assembly GCA_910586665.1. GTDB lineage: Bacteria > Bacteroidota > Bacteroidia > Bacteroidales > Muribaculaceae > Duncaniella. The sequence goes on along the minus strand of CAJUIX010000005.1, from coordinate 153,104 downwards.
TGCTGTCAGAATCTTTAAGAAATTGGATTCTGGTACAATTTCCGTCAAAAAACCTGATTATATACATAACACAGTCAGTTTCTTCAGGACATATTATAGAGATGTCGCCCCAGAAATAGATGATATTATCAATCAATTAACTGTATTTGAAAACTACGAGAAAGAGTTGTTTAGCGAGGAGTAATTACCTCGATAAGAATACTTTTAGATAAAGAGGCACTAAAATGTGCCTCTTTTTTTACATCAAACAGACCAAAAGCGTGTATATAGCACCGATAATTGCGATAGCGCACATTGTATGGGTGATTTTTGAGGCTTTTGGCGTGTTTTTTTCACGGAATTATTTGGTGATTAAAATTTATTTGGTTAATTTTGCAATGTCGAATCGAAATTAAAACCCTGACACAAGGAGTCAGAGATTCGACAATAGATATTATGAAAAAGCCGATAGGTACTACAGCTAGAACTGGTGAAAAATGCCCTGAAAGTGGTGTATGGAAAGTCGTAGGCTTCCCTTCTACTACGGCTCCAATCGCAGTGAATAACACTATGCCACCGTATGGAGGCAGAGCTGTTACTTGGCAGTTAATCCAGTACGCCTAACTACTCTACGCAGTGTGTCTCGGCTGCATAATTCGAGACAGGTAAAAAAGATTATATATGGCAACGAATCCGCCTTCGGGAGATGGACATCGTAATGGAGCTGTTAGAGGTAGGTCTCAAGTATATAACCCTAAAACAGGATTATATGTCAAGAGAGACATAACTACTGGTCGCTTTATGGATGTAAAGCAGGACGGAACCCCATTCAAAGGTGTTCGTAAAGAAAAACAGTAAAAAGAAAGGCGCATCATCGATAGTTGTGCGCCTTGAAAGAAATCGTTGATATGGCTCTCAACTCAAAATAGTGCTGCAACACTTCTTGAGGTACTCAAAATAGCCGCGGGCATTATATGTCCGCGGCTATATAACGTATAATAATCTTTAGTATTGTGTATTGCTTACATAGAATTTATTCGAAGTTTACCTTACAGCATTAATATATTTCATAGTATCAAGAAGTTATGCCCCAATTTGCGCCCATGTAAAAAATTTTTTTGCCCAGCTATATCCATATTTCTATATTGGTTTAGGTTTATACGGGCATATATAAAGCCCGAACCAAACCAAACTTTCAAGAGTGTTGGATTTGATGCTGAGCAAAAGAAAAAAATGGGCCATTCCGAAATAATCAACACTCGACACCTTATAAGTCATGGTAAATTTGTAACTTTGCAGTTGCAAGCCTTTGGGCTGCACGACATTTTGGATAAAATAAGAAGCGTTATGCTTGTCTTGTAACTTGAAAACGTAGGACACTTTCAGTAGGGCAAAGATTAGCATAGTGGTTCTCACGCATATGCGTGGGTCACTATAGTTACATCTGCTCTCATGGTTTCCTACGACCTTCAAGTTAAGACGTGGCATAGTTGGCTCACGTTTTCTTTTGTACGATTTAGCCGGGAGCCACGGTGCTTTTGGAACAATGGGAAAGTTCAATACTTACATAGCATCCTGAAATTGAGCGTTGGCGCGATTTATGCGTCAATGAGGGAGAATTATGCCAATATACGAAAGGCGAGGAGTTTGTAAGCATTGGCAGGGTAGCACGATATATAATAGGTTATGTCAAGTCGGGAACGCTGAAATATGTTCTTTATGATGAGCTGGGTGCAGAACATGTATGTGGATTCTCATCCGCAGGTGAATTTGTGGCTGACTGGCCTTTTGCTTTATATGGCGAGAAGGCGAAGTTGGCAATCATCGCTAATTCCACCTGCGAGATTTACCGCTTTCCGGTTGAGAAGTTCATAGAGCGCATGAAGACTGATGCCGGGTTATCGGAACTTGTTGCAAAATCCACAGAACTGGTATTTTATTAGACATACGACCGATATATCGCACTTTACTGCCAGTCACCTGAAAAACGCTACTCCAACTTGATTGCCAATCATCCCGATTTGTTCGAGATGTTTTCTCTCAAAGATATAGCTTCGTTTCTCAATGTCACACCCACATATTTAAGCCGCATCCGTAAAAAACTCGGTAAATAGCTGAAAAATCTTTCGACTCTCAACTTTGTTTGAGAGTTTTTATTTTCCGGTGCTGTAACTTTGCTGTCTAATAAACATCAAATATGCAACACAGAGTTATCATATCAATTTTTTGCATCTGCATCGCTGTGTCGGCGTTGATACCGATTCATGCTGCGGACAGCTTGCAAAAAGATACATTAGGCCAGCCTAATTCTCAGCTTTCAGTGTCACAACACATAGAGGATTTCGATTTTGCAGTCAAGGAATTGGAAACTAGTTATGCTGGATTCGACAACAAGGTGACCGATGCAACTCGGCCAGAATATGACTCTATCGTTTCCACTTTGAGATTGCAAGTCAAGACCATGAAAAGGACCGGCTCTGATGCAGCATTGTATTTGTATTCATGGTTTGACGACGGGCATCTTGGAATGGACATGGGTAGTTATAGAGAAACGGGGAAATATATGTCTGACCGAAGGAAGTTCAATCCATATAAGATGATTCAGCCCTATTCTCCAGAGCCGACGGCGAAACCGGCAACAACAAAGACATATCTGATACGCTTACCGGAGTTCGATGAGGAAACAGTTTCAATGGAATGGATTACAAACGCAATTCGAGATTTCAATACATCTGATTGTGTTAATCTGATAATAGATTTACGCTTTAATGGCGGCGGAGATGAACGTATCTGGCATACGTTGTTGCCATTGTTATATGACCATGTTGGAACTACCAAAAGTGTTGAATTTAGGATGTCCAACAATAATATCGAGTATCTAAAACAAGCAGCTGCTGAATTTCCAGAGGCTCAAATGATTCTTGATAAATATAACAAAACTCACGAGGAATATATACTTTTGACCGACAACGAGGATATTGAAATTGAAGCACCGAAATACGACGGGAAGAAGCCTCATAGAATTGCCTTTATTATAGATGCCAATAACGGGTCTGCAACGGAGGAATTATTGATACAGGCTAAGGCGATTTCAGATAGGACTTCCATTTTTGGAAAGGAAAATACAGGCGGATGTCTGGATTATTCATCGGTAAGGGAATCCGCTTTACCAAATAGTGGATATCTGATTTTTATTCCTATGGCGAGATCTTGCAGACTACCCGATATTGGTATTGACCAAACCGGGATAGCTCCGGATATTATAATCCCGATTGATTACCCTGACTCGCTTACCGATAACATTGACAACTGGACTCTCTGGATTGCCAATGAGTTGGAAAACGGCGTGAAAAATTAGGACCTATCATTTAAGAATATGAATATAATCAATTATACAGTATTATTTTGTCTGCTTCTTTGCAGTTGTTCGACAAGTCATCTTACAAACGGTTGGTATCCCGTCGCAGACACTTCGGATAACCATATTGAAGGGAAGGCTATCGTGACTGTCAAGGATTTTGAGGCAGTAGCCATTGATTCAGTCTCAATACCAAATGTCGCTTTTATTGAAGGTCGGCTGAAAGCTGACAAGGTGAGTGTCTGGGCAAAAGCGACTGAAGATAGAATCGGCAAGCGCATCGGCTTTGTGTTCAAAGACTCTGTAATTATGGCACCAACCATAAACTGCCGAATCGAAAGCGGAACTTTCACAATCAACAGCGAGGATAAGAACCTCATTCTTGAAATATATAATTCACTTAATAATAGTTCTGAATAATTTTGTATGAATAAAATATTCACAACAATTTTAATTATCACCTGCCTTATATTAACAGGCTGTAGTGACGATGAACCCGACCATGAAGTTGATCTATTCTCTCTTGCCGTGCAGTTGGAGGGTGAAGGAGAATTGGCAATGGGTATTCACGACTGCGAAATCACAGTGCCGGGTAATCAACAATACATAAGCATAGACATCATTGGGGGCTATGACTATTTTAGAGTCACCAATGATTTTCCACCTTTTGGCATGGTGACTTTCAGCGATAAAAGAATTAAAATCCTGCTCGCAAATAATCTTGGAGAAACTTCACGGATCGGTATACTCGAATTTACAGTCTATAAAGGGAAAGGCTGGAACAAAGGTTCTGTCACAGTTACCCAGAGACCTCTTTCTTCTGTTGACCCGGATGATTCCGAAGAAATGCCGGACAAATATCGTTTCAAACTCGCCTATGCAGGTTTCTCTCCTATTATGAATGACAATATCCATGTCCCAGCTCCTTTTGACAATATATCATTCCAGATATTGGATTATCTTGACCGGTTCAGCCCAATGGGATTCCCGAAATTTGTTGAACCGTATGATTCGATTGTATGGAGCGCCGAGGGTATGCCGAATACAGTCCGCATCTATGAGCGAAAATTCAGTGACAGCAGTTCTGAGGAACATTTCACAGCCCAATGGTCATCACACTTTTTCAAACCCGGAAGCGTGAGAAGTTATCTTAAAGGGTATCGAGAAGGTAAGGTGACATACGCCGATTCGCTGAGAACTGAAATTTATGAACGCGATTTTCTGTGCTTCAACTGGATAACCGGAGATGTCTGTATAGCCAACCCCCATGCCAAGGGTATATATTGTGGTCTTGACAACAGCCGGGAGTATAGGGTGATGCCCATACGTGAGATCAACGGCACTAAATATGGTGAGATTCATGTTCGGAATCATAAAATTCTTCCAGATGATAAGTTCTTGCCTATATCAAGAGATGTTCTAATCCAACTTATGAGGGAGAATATAGGAGAAGGCGTATCTGCAAAGAATAAGATTCAGTCATTCAACTGTGTCCCTGAAGGTGTCGAGGGCGATCTTTTTTGGGAAAACAAAACTACAAGGATCTTGCTTCTTCACGAATTGCCTTCTGATACCTCTCTTGAAGAATATTATCTTCTTATCGAGGCTAAATGAAATGATTAATCTATTGCAATTCATGTCAGTCTAAATTCTAAATAAGGAAAGTAACAATATGAGACGAATATTATCCATATCCATAATATCCCTGCTGGTGACGTTTCTCTCCATGCCTTGCGTCGCACAGAGGGATTATGATGCTCATAGAAACAGGCATGAATGTCGGCACCATCGGCCACAATATTATGTCGGGAATAACGATGTTTATTTTGACGGTCGAAAAATAGAGGGAGCTTCGTCATCGAGTTTCTCAATTCTCCGTGACGGATACGCCAAGGACGCATGGACTGTGTATTACTGCGGTGTCAAGATTGATGGTGCCACGGTCAATTCCTTCAAGGTATTGGGTTATGGCTATGCAAAGGACACATGGAATGTATATTATAACGGCTCAAAGATTGAGGGGGCTTCCTCTGAAAGCTTTAACGTACTTGAAGACTGGTATGCCAAAGACACATGGAATGTCTATTACGATGGCATCAAGATAAGCGGAGCGTCAACCGATAGTTTCAAAGTTCTCCGTGAAGGGTACGCCAAGGATACATGGAACGTATATTTTGATGGGAAAAAGATTGAAGGAGCCAGCCTTGACTCCTTCAAGTGCGGCAGAGACGGATATGCCCGTGATAACTGGAATACATATTATTATGGCGTAAAAATATGACGATGAGGGGGGGTATTGTATACATAATAAAAACAGCTTACAAATCATACAAATAAAGACAGGCTACCCCGGCTGTGATTGTCGGGGTTGCCTGTTTTATGAATGGAAATGAGTTATTCGTACCCTTCGGGGAGAGATGGTTTTGCATCTTCGGGGATGTTCGGATTGGCTCGCATATCCTTTATGGCTTGGATCTCGCCTGGTGTAAGGCGTGATTTACGTTGATGGGGCAATGGAAAACGGTCAATCTCAACCTCTTTCGGATTTTTCTGTTCCGGTTTGGGTTTTGGAGGCTTGGGCTTTCAATCGTCATGGGGTCGGAAATATGGCGATGGCTGTTTGTCCTTTTCGTTGGCAATAATAGTAGTCTGCCAACTTTTGCGCTGTTCATCGGTGCCGGTGATGATTTCTTTCTCTATCTTCTCAATGGGCGCGGTATCCTTAAACATTGTACGGACTGCACGGTAGAGCCATTCGACACGGATCAACTCGTCACGCTGCTGTCATAATTCGTATGTCGTCCAGCCGAAAAGGAATGACAGGTTGACGAATATCATCAGCCCAATGAGCAAACGGCGGTTTGTTTTGTGAACCTTGTCGTTCTGATTACGGGTTTCAAGCTCCTTGTTTATCTGCCGCAGTGTGCGGTGGATGCTCCCGGCATCGTCAAGGGTTATACCCGGTGCTTTGATTACGCCTGTAAGGAGGGCATCACGGGTGGAGTTGTCGATTTTGGGTGACAGTTCATTGATGACATTCCGGGATGCTTTCTCCGCTGCCTCCGTCGCGGCTTTCTCCGTAATCGCCTGAACATCCGGCACGGGTATGGCATTGAACGCCTTCTGCATCTCGGCCAGACTTTTCATTACGAGCGACACCGTGTCGTTTAGCGTCTGAATCATTCCCGACAGGATTCTGATGTCCTCACTCTTGGCAAGATTACGGGGGAGATTGACCTCTATCGGCTGTGGTTGCTGCGGTTCTGCCGTAGGCGGAAACATCGGTTGTGCCGAAATATTGAGGTTGCCGATTTGATTGCTGACCTCGGCGAAATTGTCGGTCAGCGTCTTTTCGAGCCTTGCCAATTGGCGGCGCAACAGTTCTATGTCGGTGTTTTCGCATTGAACACCCTGTGGTTCTTCTTTCTTTGCCATGATTACATTTTTTGAGATTTACCTTTCTTTTTTCTTCTCGGGTGGGATAATTCCCATGCCTCACGCTCCGCATCGGGGTCTATACCGCTGTCCGGCTGAATCAGTCCGCCGAGAAACTGGCCGACACCCTCACCGATATTCGCCGCCATGTCTATGGCGGATGCTGCGGTTGCTTTGACGGCATTAACAGCGGCATCGGAGATTGACGATGAACCAGATTGCGGAGAATTTGAGTAAGTGGTGTTTGCTTTTTTCGGTGTGGTCTGACGATTGGACTGACTGAAATGCCGTTCAAGATTCCTGTACTTGAAGGCCTCTCCGATGTCCGAGCCTTTCAGTTTGTAGTCGCCCATTTGGAACGACACGCCCTGCATTTCGGTGGTGCCACGGCGATATTTCGGCATAAGCCGGATATTCTTTTTCGCCAGTTCACGGGCAAAACTGTTCCAGTCATGCGACACTTTCAGAGCTTCTGTAGCCGCAATCCTTATCTCGGCTTTGGCCCTCTCGATGCCGTGCAGTTTGTCAAGGTCGGGTGTTTCATTCTTGGGCAATGCCAGTCTGAAACGCTTTGTCAGAGCCTCGCAGACACGTTTGTTCCTGTATCTATTACGCCCGGATTCCATGCGCCTGCCGTTGTCGCCGACCATGTTGAACACGATATGGCAGTGCGGTTTGTCCGTTTCGTAATGGCGAACCACAATCCATTGGGTCTTGTCAAGCCCCATAGACTTGATATAACTCTCGGCAATCTGCAACATCTTCGCATCGCTTAATTTGCGTCTGTCCTCTGCGGCGAAAGACAATGTTATATGCCCTGCCGGATTACTGATGCGAGGATTTTTCATCGCCTGAAGCTCGAAACTTGCGATAATCTGATTGCGTTTTTCGCCCATGATACCGTTGCTGCCGAGTATCCTCCAAGTGTCGGGAGTATAGATCTTATGGTCGTGTTTCTCTCTGGTCACATAGTCAACCTTTGAGGCAAACGACCCCGATTTGAGTATTTTTCTAATCATATTTTTATGCGGTTCTTGAGTTTTAAGATGAATCCTGCGATGCAGTCAACTATATTTTCAGACTTTGCAGCCACGGATAAATATCCATCGGCATTGGCATGGTGGGCTATCTGATTGAGGTTCGGACCGAGTTTTTTAAGCTCGTAGAGCAGCATCCTTTCCTCATCTGACAGCACTCCGCTGACCTCGGCGTTCAATGCTCCGGCTCTCACATATTCCGAGCGGCTAAGCCCGGCACGGGATGCCTTGATGTCGATGATGTCAAACTCCGTATCGTTGAAACTCACCTTGATTTGTCTGTCACGTTTCGCCGCTCCCAATGGCGGCCGTCCTGTGGGTTTTCCCATATTCGTATGATTATAGTCAGTGTAACGGTTATACCGGTTAATGCGACCACCGGGAGGCTGGCAATACTCCGCATGGCGGTCGGATTGCCCCCTTTCGGTACACCCGAAAGGTATCTTGCCCTACCAACTTTTCAGAGCTGCGCAGCATATACTGCAAACCTGTCCTTGCAGGAGTTGCCAGCCCCGGTTAGTCGCTTAAATCCGGCGATTATCTATCAGAGTTTGCGCCATATTTCGATGTCGTCGGCATAGGAATTCAGATGCTCGGCAAGCACTGCATTTATATAGCTGCCGACATTGGCGCCACGGTCGCCGAGGATTCGGGCGATGCGTTCAAGTTGCACCCACACCTCTTCCTCGATGTTGACAGGATGGCGTTTCACCAGCTTTGTCGGAGTGAGGTATGTTGACTTGAACTCGGCGAAATCTGATTTGCGCTGTTGCTTGCCGATTCGCTGTTGCTTCGGCTGGGCGGTGTTAGCCTGTCCATCGTTGAACAGATTGGCGCTGTCAGCGGTGTTATCGCTGTTGACAGCAGGAGTTGAGTTGTTGAAATTATCGGTATTCATAATTTTATTGGTGTTATTTGTTTTCATTGTCATTTTGGGTGATTTTAGAAATTTGATTTACGAGATGCTCGTTTAGGTCGTTGAACCCAGAGTAGAGTGTGGAGCGATCAATCACGGTTGAGCCATATATGGCGGTCAACTCGGATAATGCTGTTCTTCCGGCATTGTCGTTGTCAAGGTAGCAGTTAATGGCGGTGTAACCGTTGAGGTATGGTATCGCCTTGTTGACATTGACAACCGAGTTGAGAACCACGACATCATTGCCCGTGATTATGCCGAGTGTTAGAGCCGATAGGTAATCAATAAATCCCTCGAACACGGCACACTCTGTAGACGGGCCGTCTCTTGAATACGGCAGATATGAGATATCCTTGCGTCCTCGGCAACCTTTGAAATACTTATTGCGCAGGTCCCAGCCGCCGCTGACATTACTGAAAGCCACGGCAAAATAAGATTTACCTTTGACGCTGTAATACGCCTCTTGGCAGTTCGTCTTGGCGATGTGTGCCGGAACACCACGCTGTTGGAGGTATGCGACAAGTGCGCGGTGTTCCAATGGCACGACCTCAAAACTCTGGATTGTCGGTGCAGAGTGTCGCTGAGGAAAAGAGGAAGCGACTGTCGGCACCGATGGCACAGGGCAACGGTTAGTGATGCAGCGCTTGAGATAGCGCAAGTCTGTTGACTGATATATCTCGGCAGCGAGGTCAATGATATTGCCGCCTTTGCCAAGTCCGAAATCATACCAGCAGTTGAGCGATGTATCGACCTTGAATGACGGTGTATGCTCTTGTCGCAATGGCGACTTATACCATAGTCTTGCTCCCTTTCTCGATGCCGGCTCGTGTCCGAGTTTGGACAAGAAATCGGCTAAAGGGATAGATTTTATCTCTTTCAACATGGGTTATATAATGTTTAAGTTGCTTGGTTTTTGGTTCAGCTCCTATTATATATGTCCTTTGCTAAACCAAACCAAAATATGGGTGGGGTCTCAATAGTAGAAATTCGGATTGTAGATATACTCCCGGTTCTCGTAGCGAATCATATCCTTATAGTCGAGAAAGTTTTTCAATCCCTTTACCTTGTTGTTGGAATATGAATGTCCGCAGGCGGCGTATCCGGCTTTCAATGCCGCCTCGAAGTTGCGACAACCTTTATCGAACCGTTGGCGAATACCACGTCGAGAGCCTCACGGTGTTGTTCCTCGCTCAATTCCTTGTATGGAAATGGGACTGAGGCTTTCTTGCCCGGTTCTGTGAACACATATCCGTTGGCTATCTCCGGCAATCCGGAATCATTTACACGAAAGGCGAACGGCTCAAACTCGGCGGCGCGTATCATGGCGGCGCATACCTCCGACACGGTATCATCGGTTTTGCTGCGACTTACCTGCAACACCGTTTCGGCCTTGTTGTTAAGCTCCGTGCCTACATGACCACGGGCGTTGTCATCGCTCTTGTTGAGATGCAATACCGTGTGGATATGTATCTGGTATTTGTCCGTCCACTCCATGAGTTTGCCGATAAGGTCTGTCGATTCCTTGGCGCAGTTGATGTCATACATAAGGTCTCGCACACCGTCAATCACGACCAATCCCACTTCGGGAGTGCTGATTATCGCCTGTTCAATGACTTCAAGGCGCAATGTCGGTGTGAGCTGACGCAGGGCTGCGAATTTCAATCGCTCCGGGTGAATGTCGGTCGGCAACTTTGCCAAACGTAAGGCTCTCTCCATGACCTTTTGGCAGTGATACGGGCTTTGCTCAGTATCGAAATAGAGGATTGTGCGCTTGTCATCGGGAAACTCAGCGGTGTAACCCAACACCTTGCCGTTAACGAGCGATGCCCCGACAATCGCCGCCACGTTGAATGTCTTTTTGCTCTTGGCTTTGCCTGTCGATGCCGAGAAATTGCCAAGTGTGCCGATAACGCTGCCGTTGGCATACAGCACCTCCGGTGCGGTCTGAATCTCATCGGTTATTCTCAACTGCTTTTCCTCCCATATTCGGAGAATGTTCTCTTTCAGTTCTTGCATCGGCGGCCTCCTTTCTTTGATGAGCGGAGTTTTTCCAGAGCAAGCTCCGCATCAATAATGATTTTGCGCCCGGTCTGTGTTATGGCATCTTTGATGACACCGCTGTTCTTGATACGGTGTGCTGTGGATTTGCTACATTGGAACAGCTTGCATAGTCCGGCTATGCCATAGACATAGGTTCGGGATTTCGTTTCGGAAACCTCATTCTGAATCTGAGGCTCTTCGGTGTGGTTGAGGTTGAGCAGTTCAAGGAATTGTTCCCCGGTGAACTGCCAAAGGGTTGTTTGAGTAACTGGTCTTTTGTCATACGCAGTGTGGTATTAAGTTTTACTTTCCGCCCTCCGAGAGAGCGTATCCGAGTAACTCCCGGACACTGCAAAATTACTGCCGGTTATGAGTGGTGTGTATGTGGTATCTGCGTATGTACAAAACTAAACTACCCGTCAGAGTATCAAGCTCTAACGGGTAGTCCAATAAGGTTTCAAAAGTGGATTTTCAAGTGGTGAAAGTGGTGCACGAGTGGTGTCTTTAAGTCGCTTTGAGTTTCAGGCTCGTTTTCTGTGGTTTCTGAAGATTGCATCAACCTCGTCTGCGTATGCCCGGCTTGATGCGCTTGCCTCGCTTCCACGGGGATGGCAATACTTCTTTTCATAGTAGCTCCAATCTATGCCGAGGTGGTCGAGTATGTCTTCGCGCCATGCTGTCTTTTGTTTTGCCGGAACAATCTCATAGAGTTTCGATATAAGATAGCAAGCCTTGATGGTCTGCTTTGGCTTTATTCTGATAGGCTCATGCTTGCCGTGCAAATTCAACGATGAATGGAATTGCGTTTCTGTTGGGTTGTCGAACACATCATAACAGACACTGTATAGTTCTGATACGAGAATCATAGGGAATAACTCTCCCTCCCAGTTTTGTTTATTATTGGTTTCGGTTGGAGTTTGGACAATCTCCACAACCTTTCTGACATAGCTTCCACCGGGTCGCTGAAGGTATTTCTCGAATGTTTCAGTCATTCGCTTATGAAGCTGAATCTCACATGGTGGAAAGTAGCGCTCTGTCGTTTGTAAGATTTTAGCGCATACATAGCGCAAACGGCTGTATATCGGCGGCGTATCAAGTTCAATGAATTCATCAAACTCGATGCTTTTTCGGAGAGCGTCAAGGAATTTGCGTTTTTGTTTCAGCCAGTTTTCTCTTGTCTCGTCAAGATTGTATGCGAATATATCTCGATTGACATTTGGCATTGTGTAATCAGAAGGCATCGGTAGCTTATTACGGGCAATCAGACAACCTTTATATAATATGGCTTGACTTTGAAGAGAATCAAGTTCTCTGAAAAGAAACTCAATATCGTAGTCATCGAATTCATCACGCTTCGATCGATTTTTCTTATCAAGTGGTGAAAATGTTTCTCTGAATGTCTGAATCCGGCAGGCTATTTCAGCACAGTAGTTGCGCACCGCATCAGCCAGTACACGGCCAATCTCTCCAAGAGAGTGGGTTTCTATTGTTACGGATTCAATATCCAAGGAGCATAATATGTCCGTGTATTCTGCGATAATCTTGCGGTATGACATATCAGACTTAACTATCTGGGGAATCTTGATTTTCTCGCGCAAATCCTCAAGTATCGGCGCAACATCTCGGAATGTCGTTGGGTGGGGCATTGGGGTGTTGTGTTATCGGGTTTGTAACTATGAGAGCCAATCAATCTCAATCAAACTTGTTGAAACGTGATGAAATTTTAGCACTCGATAACATAAACAACCAACACCTTATGAGTGTTCGTGAGCCTTGAATTTGAAACTTTTGATAGTGTAGCAACCTACCACTGATTTTATAAAAGTATCAAATAAGTATCAAAAATACAATTTTTAATATTTGCGCAAGGGATAAAAATGAAGGAAGAGCTAAATCTTAGCGACTTAGCTCTTTCTTTGTGTTGCCTTGGAAGGATTCGAACCCTCACAGGCGGAACCAGAATCCGACGTGCTACCATTACACCACAAGGCAATTTTTATGTCTTTGTCAAGCGGGTGCCATTGTTTCCCTTTTGACGCTGCAAAGGTAGGGCTTATTTTTGAATTGGCAAAATTTTACAACAGTTTTTTTTATAATCCTATGTCATTTTTTGCATTTTTGCCGGAATCCGTCTGCATTGTGGATGCGGAGAGTGGATTTCGCGTATGTTCTAAAATATTCGTCGGCTGCTTTAAACTCGAGACGGGTACTCTATATAAATAAGGTGGTTTATTTCAATATAGGGTAGGGGTTGGAGGCGCGGTAGCCGGGGTCGAAGATGAGGTTGAGGATGTGGGCGAGACGGAGGCCTCCGTTGAGAAACTGTGTCTCGACCGTCGGAGTCCATTTGGCCACTTCGTCGTATGAGATTTTCTTCCCGGGCTGGAAGTCGCGGTAGACATTCGCGCTGAGGGCGACGTTTTGTTTAGCCCAGTCGTCGATGGATCCGGCGATGACTTCGGCCTGGGCCTCGGGGGAGAGGCGGTCAATCTGATCCTGCCATTCGCTGTAGCTCCACTTGTGGGCCGATTCGGGTATCGACGAGTCCCAGACTGAGTGGAGGTTGGTGTCGCGTCCGAAATACTTGACGGGCACGCGGTTGCCGCCGAGGTCGGTGGCGTGGCCCATGTGGAGCGGCTGGTGGAGGTCGCCCACGACGTGGATGAGTATCTTCATGGCCAGCTGTGAGTCTTCAAACGAAGGCTTGTCCCCCGTTAGGGTCTCGATTTGTGCCTTTATGGCTGTGACGGCGTCGCCGGCAGGGTTGGCCTGTGCCTCCTCGTAGCGTTCACCTTCGTCTACATTCTTGTAGTGCCAGGTCTTTGTGTAGGCGTAGTCGCGGGTATGGCTCGCGTTGTCAAGCCAGTTTGACCAGTAGATTATCGAGCGTCCCTCGAGGATTGAGTCGACGGCATGGCGTGTGGCTGGTGTTAGATGCTTTTCGGCTATACATGCGGTCACATCGTGCCCCTTCTGTCCCCAGCCGAAGGCAGAGATAGAGGCGGCGCCGATAAGGAGCGTGATTAGAGAGCGTTTCATCGTGTAAATTAGGGTTTTAGTTTGCTTGTTTGCTATGGCGGGCGTAGGCCTGTGCCATGCGGGTGTGATAGGCACGCCTGGCATAGCCGGGACCGTTGTAACCGCGGGCGAATGAAGCCCAGTTTTTACTCTTCAGGTGCTTCAGAAGCCCTGTGTTAATGATAAACTCGGCAAAGAGTTCGAGCTGGTCGCGCTCGGAGCGTGACATCCGGCAGACGAAGTCTTCGAGGCTCTCTGTGCCGCATTTCTTCCAGTTGAAGCCACCTATCTGAAACATTCCCCAGAACGTGCCTTCGATAGCGGCTTTGTGGTTTATGGTCTTGGCAGCCTCGAGGCGGCGGTGTGCCCGTGCCTGCGAGCCTTTCGACGAAGTGAAGACCACCGAGTGCGACTTGCTGTATTTGGCAAGGTTTACACCACGGCGGGTGGCGAAGCGGCGAAACATTGTCAGGTCAAAGTTGACCAGCGGTTTGCCGGGTGCGGCGAAGCCTTGGTGGGTGCGTCCGGCTTCGATTTCAACTACTGCTTTGATGGCGGCTACCTCGACACCGAGTCGTTGGGCCACCTCATTAAAATCGTCCTCCGTGAGTGTGATTATTGTGTCGGAGAGAAGATTTTCACAATCTGCCATCACTGCGGCTATGGTAAGGCTGTCGGTCTTTGTTGTGAGAGGGTTTTCTTCGTTTTTCGAAAAAATGACCGACGAGAAGAGTGCCGCGAGTGTCAGCAGAGCGAAACGTCTAAGCATAAAATATCTGTTTAGTACAACAATTCCCTTGCGCGCCACAAGGCGCAGGGGGGATAATTATCTCTGATATGAGTGATGATTCAGGGTCTCATGCGGTCCCGGAGAGAGCCGCTGCCCGCTCCGGGACCGCATTACGCCTGATTATTGGACGCTTTTTATGCGTGAAAGTTTAATATCTATGTATCCCGGCGAGACGGACCGACCGTTTCGCCGCAGACCGGGAGAGAATTGATGGACGACGTCAGTCGTGGGTGTTGCAGATAAAGGGTGGGGGATGAGACGATGGTCCGGGGCTTACTTCTTAAGTTCGCCTACTTTTTCGAGGGTGCGTTTGAGCTGGCCCCAGAAGCGCTCGACTGCGGGGATATACATGCGCTCCGAAGGAGAGTGGACGTCGCGGAGGGTCGGGCCGAAGGACGCCATGTCGAGGTGGGGGTACTTCGTGAGGAAGAGTCCGCACTCGAGGCCGGCATGGATGGCCTTGATAGCGGGAGTCACGCCGTAGAGTTCCTTGTAGGCGTCGCGGCTGATCTTCATGATAGGTGACTCGAGGTTGGGCTGCCAGCCGGGATAGCCGTCGCCGTGCTCGACTCTTGCACCTGCAAGGAGGAAGAGGGCCTCGACCTGGCGGGCGATGTCCCACTTGCGCGACTCGACGGAGCTGCGCTGGCTGGTGGTGACGACGATAGTGTCGTTGTCCTTCATCTTGACAGAGGCAAGGTTGGTCGAGGTCTCTACGAGGCCTTCAAGCTCGCGGCTCATGGAGATGACTCCGTGGGGTGCGGAATAGAGGGCGCGGATGAGGCTGGTCGATGTGGCCTGGTCGATGGTGAAGTCGGGGGTATCGACGCTCTCCATTGTCACCTTGAGGTTGGGTTCGAGACCCTGGTATTCGTTTTCGAGGTCAGCGATGAAGTGGTTGAGCATCACGCGTACTTCCTCCTTGCGCGAGGTGTGGACGCCGATGACAGCGTGGCTTGCGCGGGGGATGGCGTTGCGGAGGTTGCCGCCGTCGATTTCGGACACGACTACCTCATGCTTGCCTGAGAGGAGGAAGAGGAAGCGGGCGAGGAGTTTGTTGGCATTGGCGCGGCCGAGGTGGATGTCGCCGCCGGAGTGACCGCCGTTGAGGCCTTCGATGTTGATTCTGAAATAGAGGAAGTCCTTGGGGGCGAAGGAGCGCTTGTAGGTGAAGAAGGCCTGGGTGTCGACGCCGCCGGCGCAGCCGACGAAGATTTCAGCGTCGTCCTCGGAGTCGAGATTGAGGAGCATGGTGCCGCTGATCATGTCGGGGCCGAGGTTGTTGGCTCCCGTCATGCCGGTTTCCTCGTCGACAGTGAAGAGTGCCTCGAGGGGACCGTGCTCGTAGCTGTCGTCAGTGAGTGCGGCGAGTGCTGCTGCCATGCCGATGCCGTTGTCAGCACCGAGGGTGGTGCCGTTGGTGCGGATCCAGTCGCCGTCGACCACGGTGGGGATGGGTGTGGTGGTGAAGTCGAATGACTTGTCGTTAGACTCACACACCATGTCCATGTGTCCCTGCATTATCACGGTCGGTGCGTCCTCGTGGCCGGTAGTGGCCGGCTTGCTGATGACGACATTGCCGACTTTGTCGGTCTTGACTGCGAGATTGTGTTTCTTGGCGAAGTCAAGAAGATACTCACGGATTTTCTCCTCCTTCTTTGAAGGACGGGGTATTTTGGTAATCTCTTCGAAAATCGAGAAAACCTCACGCGGTTGAAGGTCTTTTATCTCCATATAATAGAATTGTTAGAGAATTGATGAGACATGTTAAATATCCGGCATGCAGGGGCGCTCCCGGCAGGCCGAATTTAGTAAATATTAGCGCAAGTGTGAAACAAGTGTTAAATCTCTCACATTTGCACCACTAAATTATAAAATAAAATTGAGATACATGCTATAATTTGAACTTAATTGCTACTTTTGCATCGGAAAAACCGAATTGATGATGAAAATCGTGCTTTTTACTCTCGTTTCGGCCGCATTGTTGGTCGGCATCGCTGTGTTAATTTTGGGAATAAAGGTGTTTTTTGTCAAAAACGGCAAGTTTCCGTCCGGCCATGTCCATGACCAGCCCCAGCTCCGACGCCGGGGCATCGGATGCGCCCACGGTCCGGAGCATCACTGACGCTGAACATTATTTTTTATACGTATTACCAATCTCTTATTATAACTTATATCTTTCACACATGAACAAGTTAGCAATATCAGCTTCAACGCTGCTTTTAAGTCTCTTTGTCCTCACTGCAACCTCGTGCGGCTCCACGTCAAACGATTCCGCAGCCGGAACTCCCGTCCAAGCAGCAGCGGCCGATGGCGCGACATCAACAAGCCTTAATATACGCTACATTGACTCGGATTCGCTGATGACACACTATAACCTTGCCAAGGATTTTCAGGAAGCCTCTATGAGGGCCGTATCAAAGATTGAGAGCGCCCGTCAGGCCAAGGCCACTGAAATTCAGAAGTTCGCTGCCGCTATCGAGCAGAAGGGGCGCAGCAACGGCTATCTCACCGAGGCAAGCTACAATGCCGACATGCAGAAGCTCCAGAAGATGCAGCAGGATGCCGAGAACTATCTCGCAGGCCTGAGCCGCAAGACTGAAAACGAGCTTGCGCAGCAGCAGCTCCAGCTCAATGACTCGATTGAGAACTATATCAAGATTTACAACTCCTCGAAGGGCTATGACGCTATTCTCTTCAAGGCTGCCGGTATCTATTTCAACCCCGCGCTCGACATCACCAACGATATTATTGAAGGTCTCAACGCCCGCTACAACAAGGTTGACTCCTCTAAGTAATCATCGCTCCGGCGGCTCCTTGTCGGCCAAAACGTGACGCCGCCCCCGGTCGAAAACTATAAAAAAACTTCAGGCCCCGCTCGCATCAGAGTCGGGGCCTGTGATTTTTTGTGTTTATGTATGCGTGTTAAGATAAGAAATGTAGATATGATTATCTCTGCTTGAAGTGTAGTGTAAGTGTAGATTTGGAAGTTATGCTTAGGCTTGGTCTGGAAGAGGAGTATCAGCGGTAGTCCGCGAAGCGTGTCTGGAGTTTCTTGCGTGCGAAGAAGATACGGCTCTTGACGGTGCCGAGGGGAAGGTTCATCTTTTCGGCGATTTCATTATATTTGTAGCCGGCGACGTGCATCGAGAAGGGAATCCTGTATTCGTCGGGGAATTCATTGATAGCGTCTGTAATCTCGTTGGCGCCGAAGGAACCTTCGGGAGTCTCGAGGCCCGAATCCTGCGAGAGGTTGAGGTGGTAGAGGTCCTCGGTCTGGTCGATGACGGTTGCCGAGCGGACCACGCGGCGGTAGTTGTTGATGAAGATGTTGCGCATGATTGTGAAGACCCAGCCTTTGAAGTTGGTGTTGTCCACATACTTACTCTCGTTGTCAAGGGCCTTCAGGGTGGTGTCCTGGAGCAGGTCGTAAGCATTGTCCCGGTTGGATGTGAGCATGTAGGCAAAGTTGAGCAGATTGTCCTGGAGGCTCATAAGCTTGTTCTGAAATTCCTGAGTTCCCATAATGATAAATGTGTTAGGAGTTGAACGTTTGGTTTGGTCGAGAGAGAGTCTTTTGTTGCAAAGATTGTCAGTCGAGAGTTGTTTTTTATTTCTTATGTCTCAAAATTACTACCAAAACATTGCCTGTCAATAAAAGTAATGTAAAAGAATGTTAAAACAGTAAGGAAACTTTTACAAATGCTATTATGAGACTGATATTTAGCTGTTTATGCATGGAAGGACATTGTTGCAAAATTGTTGCAATCAGTGGCTTGTTACAATAAGGTGTTACATGGCTGCCATTTTGTCTGTGATGGGCTGCCAATGGCTGTGCGACATTCGCACAAAAGTGAAGCGCCCGCAAAATCAGCTTTGCAGACGCTTCTTATAAGGGTGTGTTGTCCGATAGTGTGTAGATTATTAAATACCTTAACAGAAAATTATTAGCCTTAAATCTTATTTATTATTTAACCTTGTATAGAATCAATATCGAATTTCTTTCGGACGTTCCTTAAAACAATCTTTTTACCTTTTTTCGAATATGAAGCAGTCCCTTATTGGAAACCTTAACTGCTGAAGTTGAAACATGAAAAAATTTATCTCTACAAAATAGTCTTTCTTATTGACGCCGGCCTTGGTGCCGGGCTATAGGGCGGTTGCCGGTAGTTTTTTAGCGATAGTCTGCAAAACGTACCTGGAGTTTCTTGCGTGCGAAGAAGATGCGGCTCTTGACGGTGCCGAGGGGAAGGTTCATCTTTTCGGCGATTTCATTATATTTGTAGCCGGCGACGTGCATCGAGAAGGGTATGCGGTACTCATCGGGGAAGGCGTTGATCGCGTCGGAAATCTCGTTGGCGCCGAAAGAGCCTTCGGGAGTCTCGAGACCCGAATCCTGCGAGAGGTTGAGGTGGTAGAGGTCCTCGGTCTGGTCGATGACTGTTGCCGAGCGGACCACGCGGCGGTAGTTGTTGATGAAGATATTGCGCATGATGGTGAAGACCCAGCCTTTGAAGTTGGTGTTGTCCACATACTTGCTTTCGTTGTCAAGGGCCTTCAGGGTGGTGTCCTGGAGCAGGTCGTAAGCATTGTCCCGGTTGGATGTGAGCATGTAGGCAAAGTTGAGCAGATTGTCCTGGAGGCTCATAAGCTTGTTCTGAAATTCCTGAGTTCCCATAATTTTATCGTTTTAGAGAGTTGAACGTTATCAAGAAGAGTTTTGATTGTTAGTGTTAGTTTAGTCTGTCTTTATGCCAAAGATTTGTCTACTGACGTTCTTTGTTTCTTTCGACATAGCAAAGGTACAACGAAAATTCTTCCGATGTATATTTTTATTGCAAAAATATGTTAAAATAATGGCAAACCTGTTACAAATAATATTAATTGCTTAATATTCAATGTGATATAATTTGTAATTAATGATTACAAAAATGTTACAGTCGCTTGCATTTTGTGATATAATTTGTAACAGTCCCATTTGGGAGGACGACGCTATGGGATTCTTTTTGTGGGGGGATATTCTTATTGCCTATATATAATATATGTGTAGATTAATGTTTGTGTGGGTTTGTGGATGTTTTTATTAGGATTGTAGAGAGGGTGGGTTGTGCCACCACAGTATAGAATGAAAAAATACCTGAATTGTTTTTGAAAAAAGCGAATTTAACCAAATTATATAAAAACTTTAAAAAAAAGAAGCCACCGCCCGGCGGTCACTCCTGACCTGGGGCGGTGGCTATGATAGTCTTGTGTATGACTCGGAGGGATGCTTATTCAGCAAATTTAGCCTTGATGAACTCTCTGTTGAGGCGTGCGATGTTGCTCAGAGGAATGTTCTTGGGGCACTCGGCAGCGCAGGCGCCTGTGTTGGTGCAGTTGCCGAAGCCGAGCTCGTCCATTTTGCTGACCATAGCGCGTGCGCGGCGTGCGCGCTCCACCTGGCCCTGGGGAAGGAGGGCAAACTGGCTCACCTTGGCGCTGACGAAGAGCATTGCGGAGCCGTTCTTGCAGGCTGCCACGCAGGCGCCGCAGCCGATGCAGGTCGCAGAGTCCATAGCGACGTCGGCCACTTCCTTGGAGATAGGAATGTTGTTGGCGTCGGGGGCACCGCCGCAGTTGAACGACACATAGCCGCCTGCCTGCTGGATCTGGTCAAAGGCGTTGCGGTTGACCATGAGGTCGCGGACCACGGGGAAGGCAGCCGAGCGCCAGGGCTCGATGGTGATAGTGTCCTCGTTGTTGAACTTGCGCATGTGGAGCTGGCAGGTGGTGATTCCCTGCACGGGACCGTGGGGATGGCCGTTGATGTAGAGGGAGCACATACCGCAGATGCCTTCGCGACAGTCACTGTCAAACACTACGGGTTCCTCGTTGCGGTCGATGAGTTGCTGGTTGAGCATGTCGAGCATTTCGAGAAATGAGCTGCCGGTCGAGACGTTCTCAACACGATATGTCTGGAATGAACCCGGTTCTTTGGGGCCACGCTGACGCCAAATCTTGAGGTTTACATTTATAGTATGTTCCATTGGTCTTCGAAATTTTCTTATGATTTGTAGTTACGCGTTTGAACCTTGATCTCTGTGTAGTTGAGGGGCTCCTTGAGGAGTACGGGCTTCTCGTTGTCGCCGGTGTATTTCCAGCAGGACACATACATGTAGTCCTTGTCGTTGCGGGCGGCCTCGCCGTCGGCAAGCTGGTATTCCTCGCGGAAGTGTGCGCCGCAGGATTCGTTGCGGTTGAGGGCGTCGATAGCCATCATCTTGGCGATGACGAGGAAGTCCTCGAGGCGGAGTGCCTTCTCAAGCTCGGTGTTGAGGTCGTCGGCGCTACCAACGACACGGAGGTCGCTGTAGAATTCCTTGCGTACTTCCTCGATTTCGTCGAGCGCCTTCACGAGGCCCTGGAGTGTGCGGCCCATGCCGACGAGGTTCCACATCACATGGCCGAGGCGCTTGTGGATCTGGTCGGGCGACTTGGTACCCTTGATGGCCATGAGCTTGGCGATGCGGTCACGCACGCCCTTCTCTGCCTCGTCGAACTCCTTGGTGTCGGTGGTGAAGTGGGGCACTTTGATCTGGTCGCTGAGGTAGTTCTGCATGGTGTAGGGGAGCACGAAGTAACCGTCGGCGAGACCCTGCATGAGGGCTGATGCGCCGAGGCGGTTTGCACCGTGGTCCGAGAAGTTACATTCGCCGATGGCGAAGAGACCCTTGACCGAGGTCTGGAGCTCGTAGTCAACCCAGATGCCGCCCATCGTGTAGTGGCTGGCGGGGAAGATCATCATAGGAGTCTCGTAAGGGTTGTCATCAGAGATCATCTGATACATATCGAAGAGGTTGCCGTAGCGGTCGCGGACCACATTCTCGCCCAGTCTATTGATGGCATACTTGAAGTCGAGATATACGGCGTTGCCGGACCCTACGCCGTAGCCTGCGTCGCAGCGCTCCTTGGCAGCGCGGCTGGCAATGTCGCGGGGGCAGAGGTTGCCGAAGGCGGGGTAGCGGCGCTCGAGATAGAAGTCGCGGTCCTCGTCGGGGATATCGGTCGGTTTCTTCTTGCCGGCACGGATAGCCTCGGCGTCCTCCTTCTTCTTCGGCACCCAGATGCGGCCGTCGTTACGGAGCGACTCGCTCATGAGTGTGAGCTTCGACTGGTCCTCGCCGTGGACGGGGATACAGGTCGGGTGAATCTGTGTGAAGGCGAGGTTGGCGAGGTAGGCACCCTTCTTGAAGGCCTGGATAGCGGCAGAGCCGTTGCAGCCCATAGCGTTGGTCGAAAGGAAGAAGGCGCGGCCATAACCGCCGGTGGCGAGCACGACGGCGTGGGCGGCGTAGCGCTCGATTTCACCTGTGATGAGGTTGCGGACGATGATACCGCGTGCGCGGCCGTCGATGATAACCACGTCGAGCATCTCGCGACGGTTGAAGGACTTGACTGTGCCCTTCTTGATCTGACGGTTGAGCGAGGCGTAGGCGCCGAGGAGGAGCTGCTGGCCGGTCTGGCCCTTGGCATAGAATGTACGCGACACCTGTGCGCCGCCGAATGAACGGTTGGCAAGGAGGCCGCCGTACTCGCGTGCGAAGGGAACGCCCTGTGCCACGCACTGGTCGATGATATTGTTGGACACCTCGGCGAGACGGTATACGTTGGCCTCGCGTGAGCGGAAGTCACCGCCCTTGATAGTGTCGTAGAAGAGACGGTACACGGAGTCACCGTCATTCTGATAGTCCTTTGCAGCGTTGATACCGCCCTGTGCGGCGATAGAGTGGGCGCGGCGCGGTGAGTCCTGGATGCAGAAGTTGAGCACATTGAAGCCGAGCTCGCCGAGCGACGAGGCAGCCGATGCTCCTGCAAGGCCTGTTCCGACCACAATCACGTCGAGGTTGCGCTTGTTGGCGGGGTTGACGAGCTTCTGGTGAGCCTTATAGTTAGTCCACTTCTGGGCGAGAGGGCCCTCGGGAATCTTTGAATCAATCTGATATTCAGGAAGCTTGGAGGATTCGATGTCGGCGTAATCCTTCATGATGGGGGTAGAATCAATCATACCCTCGAGGTTCTTAATATCTGCCATATCTTTTGATTGGATTTTTTATTCTTTAATGATTATAAACCCCGGGGGTTATTCGGCGATGATGACGGTTTGTGCGTCGGGGCAGCAGGCGGGCATGACGTTGGCGTCCGTGTCGAGGGCCTCAGCCGAGCTTTGCGACATGACGTATTCAACCACTTCTTCCTTGAAGTCCTTGGTGTTGGCGCGGACGGTGAAGACGATAGCCTGTGCGATGAAGAGAGCGATAACGATTGTGGTCCACCAGCAACCGATGGTCTTGAAACGCTTGATCCATACGTCGTTGTCCCAACCGCAGCTCTGGAACATTGACCAGAAGCCGTGGTTCATGTGGAACCAGAGGGCGATGAAGCCGATGATATAGACGATCGGGGTCCATACCTGGCTGAAAGCGATGTGGATGAAGAGGGTGCCGGCGGCGGGGGGCACTTCGAGGCCGTCATGGACATAGTCGCAGTGCAGGATTTCTGCAAGCTGCATCTTGGCCCAGAACTGGATGAGGTGTACCACGAGGAAGGCGAGGACCACGATGCCGAGTACGAGCATGTTTTGCGATGCCCACTCGACCTGGACGGGTTTGGTGACCACGGCGTAGCGGTCGTTGCCGCGGGCCTTGCGGTTCTGGATAGTCAGCCACAGGGCATAGATGATGTGGATGACGAAGAGGGCGGCAAGCCCGATTGAGGCTACGAGGGCATACCAGTTGGCGCCGAGAAATTCGCAGATTGCGTTATAACCCGCGGGCCAAAAGAGCGCGATGCCGTTCATCAAGCAGTGAAACGTGACAAATAGGACGAGGCAAATGCCCGTGAGAGCCATCACGAACTTCCTTCCTATAGATGAGCATGTTAACCACATAGTAGTTTGGAAATGAAATTAAAAATTATTTAACTGGTTTTTAAGAAATTGATGCTATTGACTCCGGCTGCGGGGCCGGGAAGAGATTGGTAATACGGCGAACCTTCTGTCTTCGCCCGCTTGATAGTGCAAAGTTACGTCAAAACATCGGTCTTTACAAGAATTAAAGAAAAATTTCTTTAACTGCACGAAAGATTGTTTAACGTTTAATTTCCCGCTTTTCTATAATACATATTATATTATAGGTTTTGCATCAGAGATTGTGGAGGCTGGGACAATAATAATTGCACATTTTTTGAATTTATTGGGAAAAATGTGTATTTTTGTAAACGTTTATCAAACATATAAATCCCCTCATTACTCCCTCCGGTAGTCACACATTCCATACGCCTTATGTTGATCCTCTATCGTATCTATCAGATTTTCGTGATGTGCCCGCTGCTCATTGTGGCGACGATAATCACAGCCGTGGTGACAGTCATCGGTTCTGCCCTCGGAATGGGGCGGTGGTTCGGCTACTATCCCGAGATTCTGTGGTCTAGGCTCTTCTGCTGGCTCGCCTTCGTTAGGGTCACGGTGAGAGGGCGCGAGAACATTGACCCGGCTGTCAGCTATGTCTTCGTCGCCAACCACCAGGGAGCCTATGATATTTTTACCGTCTACGGCTATCTCGGCCACAATTTCCGCTGGATGATGAAGCAGAGCCTGCGCAAGATACCCTTCGTCGGCTGGGCATGCCGCTGGGCCGGGCAGATTTTCGTCGACAACTCCTCTGTCGCCGCCACCCGCCGCACTATGGCCTATGCCGAGCGCCAGCTGAGCGGGGGCATGTCGCTCGTGGTTTTCCCCGAGGGCGCCCGCACATGGACAGGTGAGATGCGCCCATTCAAGCGCGGGGCCTACCGTCTCGCGGTCGAGTTCAACCTCCCCGTCGTCCCCCTGACAATCGACGGTGCCTTCCATGTCCTGCCGCGCTTCAAGAAACTTCCAGTTCCGGGCCATATCCGACTGACAATCCACAAGCCCGTCTATCCGCAGTCCGACGGCCACGACCTCGACCGCCTCATGGCCGATTCGCTCGCCGCAATTGAGTCGGGTTTAGTAAAATAACAGCCTGATTCCGAACAAAATCATCGCCACAACCGTTGTAAACTCTGACAGACGGCTCCCCGCGGGGCTGCCTTTTGCCATGAGCCATGACCGCACATCCACGACGTCCGGCTGACTGACAGTTTTGTCAGTCGCGACTGACACTTATCGCCTTTGGCACGATTTGTGCGATATCATATCATGAAACAAATCATTCTATACCCGTGATTTAAACATAATCATCATAATTAACCAAATAACAAATAGGAAAAACTATGAATATTAAGCCATTAGCTGACAGAGTGCTGATTAGCCCCACTCCCGTTGAAGAAGTGACAGCAGCAGGTATCATTATTCCCGACACCGCCAAGGAGAAGCCCCTCCGCGGATCAGTTGTAGCCACCGGTTGCGGAACCAAGGATGAGGAAATGGTGGTAAAGGCCGGCGACGAGGTCCTCTTCGGCAAATATGCTGGTTCCGAAGTCGAGCTTGACGGCACAAAATATCTCATCATGCGCCAGAGCGACATTCTCGCCGTAATCGAGAAGTAAGCACATATAAAGTACTGTTGCAGGACATACCGATTGTAGGGACGCTGCGTGCAGCGTCCGAAATCAGACAGCTTTGCAACACACAATAAAAAATATTGTATAACACAACTCTTAATTTTTAAGAAATAAAATGGCAAAAGAAATTAAATTCGATATAAAGGCTCGCGAAGAGCTTAAAAAAGGTGTCGACGCTCTCGCCGACGCCGTCAAGGTAACCCTCGGCCCGAAGGGTCGCAACGTAATCATCGAGAAGAAGTTTGGCGCACCCCACATCACCAAGGACGGTGTCAGCGTGGCCCGCGAAGTCGAGCTTGAGGATCCCTTCCAGAACATGGGCGCACAGCTCGTCAAGGAAGTTGCCTCCAAGACCGGCGACGACGCCGGTGACGGTACCACGACAGCTACCGTTCTCGCACAGGCTATCATCAACGTGGGTCTCAAGAACGTCGCTGCCGGCGCAAACCCGATGGACATCAAGCGCGGCATTGACCGTGCAGTGGCTGTCGTTGTCGAGGGCATCAAGGCCCAGAGCGAGGAAGTGGGCGACGACTTCAAGAAAATCGAGGACGTTGCGCGCATCTCTGCCAACAACGACGAGGCTATCGGCCGTCTCATCGCCGAGGCCATGAAGAAGGTCAAGAAAGAGGGTGTCATCACCGTCGACGAGGCCAAGGGTACAGAGACTACAGTTGATATCGTGGAAGGTATGCAGTTTGACCGCGGCTACATCTCTCCCTACTTCGTGACCAACACCGAGAAGATGGAATGTGAGATGGAAAGCCCCTACATCCTCATCTACGACAAGAAGATTTCGAATATCAAGGACATTCTTCCCGTCCTCGAGGCCACCGCGCAGTCTGGCCGCGGCCTCCTCATCATCTCTGAAGATGTCGACCAGGAAGCCCTCGCCACACTCGTTGTCAACCGCCTCCGCGGCTCGCTCAAGGTGTGCGCGGTCAAGGCTCCCGGCTTCGGTGACCGCCGCAAGGAGATGCTCGAGGACATCGCAGTCCTCACCGGCGGCGTGGTCATCTCCGAGGAGAAGGGTATGCAGCTCGCAAGCGCCACAATCGACCAGCTCGGTCGCGCCGAGAAGATTACCGTCAACAAGGAGAACACAACCATTGTCAACGGTGCCGGCAACAAGGACGCCATCGCTGGCCGTGTAGCCCAGATCAAGGCCCAGATTGAGCAGACCACCAGCGACTACGACCGCGAAAAGCTCCAGGAGCGTCTCGCCAAGCTCGCCGGCGGTGTGGCCGTGCTCCACATCGGTGCTCCCAGCGAGGTTGAGATGAAGGAGAAGAAGGACCGCGTCGACGACGCACTCTCCGCAACCCGTGCGGCTATCGCCGAAGGTATCGTCCCCGGCGGTGGCGTTGCCTATATCCGCTGCGTCAAGTCGCTCGAGAACCTCAAGGGTGCCAATGACGACGAGACCACTGGTATTAACATCGTCCTCCGCGCAATCGAGGAGCCCCTCCGTCAGATTGTCGCCAACGCAGGCGAGGAAGGTGCCGTCGTGGTTCAGAAAGTCAAGGACGGCGAAGGTGACTTCGGCTACAATGCCCGCACCGACACTTATGAAAACCTCATGGCGGCCGGCGTCATCGA
The DNA here is from genome assembly GCA_910586665.1 of uncultured Duncaniella sp. Classification (GTDB taxonomy): domain Bacteria; phylum Bacteroidota; class Bacteroidia; order Bacteroidales; family Muribaculaceae; genus Duncaniella. Next base: position 126,351 of record CAJUIX010000005.1, on the reverse strand, counting down.
CCCTGCCAAGGTTACTCGTGTGGCTCTCGAAAACGCAGCCTCTATCGCAGGCATGTTCCTCACTACCTCATGTGTCATCGCCGACAAGAAGGAGGACAATCCCGCACCCGCAATGCCCGCCCCCGGCATGGGTGGCATGGGCGGCATGATGTAAAAGCCCGGATTTCCGCGAAATCCCCAAATCATCATAAAACGACAAAATCACCCCTGAATTCAGGGGTGATTTTGTCGTTTTAAGCATATATCTTTCTCCGAGGTGCTTTACACCCGTTACGATTATATTCTCCATAAGTTCACAAAAAAGGTCGCATCGTTTTTTATAATTATATACTTACAGTAAAGATAATTATTTGCTCCCGTATAACAAAACATACGTCAAAAAGTAACAAATTTTTCCTCCTTACCTATTGTATATTAGCATATTATATCGTAGCTTTGCAATATCTTAAATCGCTGATACATCAAGCCTTATCGCCTAAATACAATAAGACTTACATTTCACGGCAACTATCTTATTATTAATAAATTTAATACCAATCATTATTAATTTCATTTTATGACAAAAAGACTTTGGAACCTTGTCCTTGTCTTGGCCTATCTGCTGGGAGTCCAGTCCGCAAGAGCCGAGTTTAAGGACTTCAAGTTGAATCTTGAAGGCGAAGGAATTCTTTCGGCCGAGGAAGTGGCCGGACAAAAGACCGTGTCTTTCGGAATTATTGTTAATTCCGACGGCACCCTTACGCGTGTCGATGCGACAGACGCGAGTGCAAATGCCGTTTTCAACGGTCGTTACAACAATGACCACGGATGTGTGGGCGTAAGCCTTACCTTTGCTGTCGACGGCCCCGTAAAAATTGGCCTTGGAACATGCCAGTACGGTAATGGCGACGCTCCCGCTTTTGATAGCGATGGCAAAGAAGTGCTTAAAATCAATAGCAACGACGGCACCTGTTTCCACGGCGACCGTGAGAAGAACATCGTATATGGAGTATATAAAGGTGGCGCGACAACGCTGACATTAAAACCGGGCAACTACACCCCATTCATATCCGTGGCAAAGGCTGAGGCTTCCGATCTCGTCGAGGACCACAAAATCACCTTCGGCTTCGGCAGCTATGAGGGCGCAGGCATTCTTCCCGCCGAACTCAAGGTTGAGGAAGGAAAGACCTTCACCGTTCCCGCCAACTTCACAATGTATCAGGAAGGCAAGACCCTCGTCAGTTGGACTGACGGTAGCAAGAACTATGAGATTGGTGAAATCGTTACCGTTGCAGCCGACATGGCCCTTACCCCCGTCTTCGTCGACAACGCCGTCACTCTCGCCGACCGCACTGACGCCGTCACCCTCCGCTGGGATTTCCAGCGTCAGAACGGCGCTCCCGTCGTAGGGTTCGAGGGTGTCAGCGGCTTCTGGGTGACACAGGTTAAGATTGGCACCGAAGTGATTGATGTCAAGCTTGATTTCGACACCCGCAATGGCGGTAAGATTGCCAATGCCAACTGGAACGACTGGGCCCAGATGAACTCAGGCACAACTTTCAAAGTGCCTTCATGCAAAGGCGCCGTGGTATCGACCGAGGCATATAGTGCTCCCACGACAACCACTGTCGACGGCATCGCTATCGGCAATGGCAGTACCCAGCCATCCTTCACCTGCCAGTCAAAGGCCGAGTTCGTTGACCTCGTCATCGGCGACGGCTCCTACTACCGCTTCGTCCAGGTGATGCTCCCCTACGTCCCGAAAGATCTGACCGGCACAAGCTTTGATAATAAGGAAGCATCCGTGGTCTGGGCCTTCAACTCGGCCGACTATATGACCGACCTTACAATCACCCCTGAAAGCACCTTCTCGATTGCAAACTTCGACATCGGCGAGTGCAACTATAAGAAAGTTATCACCACCACCATGTGTCCCGACGTCAAGTTTGTCGACATCGCTTCTTTCAACGGCCCCACCGATATTATTAAATGGTGTGTCAAGCCTGTCAAGGGCCTAAAATTCACCCCTGTCAGCATCAGTTTCTACATCGGTCGTGACGGTACCGACGGTGCCGGCAAGGATGTGACTGTCAAGGGCGAAATCAGCGGCAGCGACGTTGTGGAGACATTCGCTACAATCACTCCCCACCGCAACAATAAGACCCAGGCTGACGACAAGCACGGTGCCGACGAGACTTATACCACCAAGTTTGAATATACCCTCACTCCCGAGCAGCAGAAGGCTCTCACTTCGGGCGAAGGCTTCAACCTCGTCATGAACAACGGCTATGCCAACACCAAGGGCCTCCTTGTTTCCGACGTGCACATCAACGGTGTCCTCAACGGCACTGTCGAGGCTGTCGAGAAGTTCTCACTCAAGCTTTCAGCCAACATCGAGGACGGGGGCAAGATTACCGCCTATCCCGCAGCCGAGGAATATGAGGAAGGGACAGAGGTGAAACTGACCGCTGCCCGCAATTTCGGCTACAAGTTTGTCAACTGGACCGACGCTGCCGGCAAGGAAGTTTCCGCCGAGCCTGTCTTTGTTTACAAAGTCAATGCAAACTCCGAACTCATCGCCAACTTTGAGCAGATCAAAACCTACTCGCTCGACTATTCTGTCGACGGCGGCGCCAAACTCTACATGGTCACCCCGACCCCCGAACCAGTAGTCATCGACGGCAGGAATATGTATGAGGAGGGCACAACTGTCACCCTCGCAGCCGCAAGCAACCCCGTCGTGGCCTTCACCAACTGGAGCGACGGCCAGTCTTCAAGCGAGATTTCTATCGTCATGGATGCCGACAAGGTCATCACCGCCAACTATTCGGCTGTCGACTTCCTCGCCGGCTGGGACTTCGTCCGCAAGGGTAACGACGGCCGTGCCGCCGACTTCGCTTCTGCCGACAACGATGCAGCCGCCCTCGTCCTCCGCAATGCCGACGGCACCACTACCGGCTGGCTCGACAAGAGCTTGGCTTCTGACAAGAACGGCTACGAAGGCCGTCCCGGCGCTGTCAACTGGCGCACCACAGGCCTTGGCGAGTACTACTGGCAGACTATGGTCAACGCCGAAGCCTTCACCGACCTGAAGGTCATCACCGCTATGGTCTATAACTATAATGCCTATCAGAAGTATAACGTAGAGTACTCTCTCGACGGAGAAAACTGGAAACCTGTCGGCACCATTTTCATGGAAGGTACAAAGAAGTGGACCGACGGTGAGTTTACCCTTCCTGCCGAAGCCAACAATCAGAAAACTGTCTATATCCGCTGGATTGCCGATAAAAATTCTGAAGTAGACGGCACGGTGTCTGACAACGACGGTGCTTGCCTCGGTGCAACCTACATCACAGGCACGTCCAAGCTCATCGACGACGGCACTGCCCCCGTCCTCGTATCCTTCGTCCCCGCCGAAGGCTCGACCACAGCCTCTATCAACGGTAAGATTGTCCTCACCTTCGATGAGAAAGTGAAAGTCAAGGAAGGCACCAAGGCCACTCTCGGTGACCTCACCCTCACTCCTTCCGTGACCGGCAAGACTGTGATGTTCCAGTACAAGAACCTTGCCTACAACAGCAAGTACACCTTCTCGCTCCCCGCAGGCTCTGTCTCTGACCTCACCGACAATGCTCTCAAGGACGCTATCACTATCAACTTCACCACCAAGAACCGCCCGACAGTGGCCAAGGCTCTCTTCGATGCCGAAGTAAGCACTGTCGACGAGCTCCTTGCCGCTATCAAGGCCGCCTCTTCGCGCGATGACAAGACCAAGCGTTTCCGCATCTTCATCCACGACGGAGAATACCGTATTCCCGCCAGCGCCACTGCCACCAAGCTTGGCACCGACGAGAAGGAATATCCCGATCCCACCACCTATATTAATGTGCCCAACATCTCCTTCATCGGCGAGAGCGTTGACGGCGTAGTCATCACCAACACTCTTCCCGACAAGCCCGCTGTCATGGAGGGTATCGGCCGAGGCGACGTCCTCAGTCTCGAGAAGAACGCCACCGGCACTTACTTCCAGAATCTCACCATGAAGAGCTCTATGGGCGACGGTGCCGGTCGTGACATCGTGCTCAACGACAAGTCTGACAAGACTGTCATGAAGGACGTTTGCCTCTGGGCTTACCAGGACACCTATGTTTCCAACAACGAGCGTTCACGCTTCTACTTCGAAGGCGGTCTCCTCCGTGGTTGCACCGACTTCCTCTGCGGCAAGGGCGACGTCTATTACAACGCTGTCACTCTTCAGATGTGTGGTGAGGGTGGTTACCTCGCTGTTCCCTCTGTTCCCAAGAAGTATGGCTACATTTTCAAGGACTGTGAGATTGTGGGTGAGAGCGAGATGCTCGACGGCAACTATACTCTCGGCCGTCCCTGGGGCAAGGGCACACCTATCGCTCTCTTCATCGACACCAAGATGACTGTCAAGCCTTCTGCTGCTGGTTGGAACGAGATGGGCGACGGCTGGCCCGCACGCTTTGCCGAGTACAACTCCATGACTGCCAACGGCACTGTCATTGACCTCGGTCAGCGCAAGAAAATCTTCAGCAACACTCATGAGAACAACCCCGTCCTCACCAAGGAAGAGGCCGACGCCGTGAGCTACGAAGTCGTAATGGGTGGTGATGACGACTGGGATCCCGCAAGCGCCACCGAGCAGGCTCCCGCTCCCGCCAATGTCAAGTTCGAGAACGGCCTCCTCACATGGGACGACAGCGACTACGCTTCCTGCTGGGCCGTCTGCAAGAACGGCAAGGTGATTGCCTTCACCGTCGAACCCAAATTTGACGTGACAACCGCCCGTGCCGACGAGGCTGTCTACTCTGTCCGTGCCGCCAACGAAATGGGCGGTCTTGGCGAGGCTGTCGGTGTCGGCGGAATCACTTCGGGCAGCTGCGGCATCTATGTCGACGAGCCTGTCGTGTCCACCGTCTACTATAATCTCCAGGGTATCCGCGTCGATGCCTCTGCCGAAGGTGTCCTCATCCGTGTCGACACTCTCGAATCAGGCCGCACAGTGACCACCAAGGTGCTCAGATAAGGTCTGTTAGGCATACCGTCTCCTTTGCGGAAGGTTTGGATTCGTCCAAATCTTCCGCAATCTTTTAGGCAGTTTGGAGTATTTTGCTTACATTTGCCCCGGATAATCATAATCTATCAGCTTAATTATTGTTATGAACAAAAAATCAATCATCGCGCTTTCGGTCGGAATGTTGGCCATGAGCGCTTGTGCTCTCCAGGCACAGCCTAACTACACTGTGACCGCCCCGGTACCCGCCGAGAAGAACAACACTATGGCTTATCTCTATAACTGGGACGACAATGCCAAGCTCGACTCCGCAATCGTCACCGACGGACAGATTAAGTTCGCTGGCAGCACTGACGCCCCCTTCATTGGCCGTATCATGCTCGACGGTGGCCGCGGCCCCATCATTGTGGTTGAAGAGGGCAACATTGTCGTAGGTGCCGACGGAAAGGCCTCAGGTTCCCCTCTCAATGACAAAATGGAGACCTACGGAAAACAGATGAAGGAAATTGTCGAGAAGTTCAACAAACTCGAGAAGACCGACACCGTGCAGATGAAGAATCTCCAGGAAGAATATGCCGCCATCCCCAGGAAGGCCTACGAGGAGAACAAGGGCAACACTCTCGGCCTCTATTTCTTCCTCCAGCTCGTCTATGAAATGGACCTCGCCCAGCTCGACGCAGCCATTGCAGCTGACAAGACGCTCGCCGACTCGAAGCGCGTGCAGAAAATCCGCACAGGTCTCCTCGCAAAGGCTGAGACATCAGTAGGAAAGCACTACAAGGACTTCTCCGTCACCTACAATGGCAAGACCGAGAAGCTCAGCGATTATGTGAAGCCCGGCAAATACACCCTCGTTGACTTCTGGGCAAGCTGGTGCGGTCCCTGCATCCGTCAGACCAAGGTCATCAAGGAGCTTTACAACAAATATAAGGACAAAGGCCTCGACGTCCTCGGCGTAGCCGTCTGGGATGAGCCCGACAACACCCTCAAGGCTATCAAGACCCACGGTCTTGAGTGGCCCTGCATCATCAACGCCCAGTCTGTCCCGACCGACCTCTACGGCATCTCCGGTATCCCCTGCATCATCCTCATCAATCCCGAGGGCATCATCGTGTCGCGCGACAAGCAGAGCCAGGAGCTCATCGACGACGTTGATTCAGCTATGGCCACCTACGCCCAGCCGCAGGCCATGACCCTTCCCGCCGACTCGGCCGCAGCTGACACCGCCTCGGTAATCTTCTAAAATTTTTTACTGACAAACAAAGAAATTTCCGATGACTGAAAGAGATCTGAAAGATCTGCTTGACACAGAGGCGGCGAGAATCAACTCGCCGTCTTTTATTAGCGACGACCCCGTCCGGTTCCCGCGTCGCTACACTGACCTGCGCGACATCGAAATCTCATCCCTGCTCACCGCCTCCATCGCCTGGGGCAACCGCAAGATGATATGCCGCGACTGCGACCGCATGCTGGCGCTCATGGACAACCAGCCCTATAAATATGTCATGGACGAGGGTTACGAGGATCTTCCCGACGGTGAAAACATCCACCGCACCTTCTTCACCCAGCACTTCAAGCACTTCCTGCGCGGCCTGCGCTCCATCTACTCGCGCTACGGCTCTTTGCAGGAATTCGGCCGCGCCGAAGCCATAGCCTCTGCGGAACTCCCCTCGTGGAAGCTCGTCGAGGGCATCAACCGCGAGCTTCGGGAGGCGGATGCCGCCGGCAATAGTCTTGCCTCGCGCTGTCTGCCGCAGAATCTCGCCACGACGGCCTTGAAGCGCGTCAACATGGCGCTCCGCTGGCTCGTCCGCAACGACGGGATAGTCGACATGGGTGTCTGGGACGTCCTAACCCCCGCGCAGCTCTATATCCCGCTCGACGTCCATGTTGGCGACGTATCCCGCGAGCTCGGACTGCTCTCCCGCAAGGCCGACGACCGCCGCTCGGTCATAGAGGTCACCGACCGACTTCGCCGATTCAACCCCGCAGACCCCGTCGTCTACGACTTCGCCCTCTTCGGTATCGGCATGAAGCTGTGATTATTGACAGCTCTGATTTCTCTGATAGCTCTAATCCCACTAAAAAAAATCACCAGCCTTCACAAAAGACTGGTGATTCCTTTTCTTATAGCGATTCTCTTTATCTTCCTGTATTGTTTATTTCCTCACGCAGGCGGTTGTTGAACTCCTTCTGACTGTTGAGGTCCTCGAGCGTTAGGTGCATGCGGTAGCGCCAGTAGTGACGGGGATTTGCGGGGATGTTGATAAGCTCCTCGCGCGGATCCTGGCGGCGGAGCACACCGTCAATCGACAGCCAGTCCTGCAAGGGGAGGATGCAGAGCATCGACGGCGACTGCAGGTGCATGCGGACGATTCGCTCGCAGATCCACGGCTCGGCATACTGCGGTGCCGGGCCCGGCTCGCCGAGCACTTCGTTGTAGTAGCGCTGGGTGGCGTCGCGGTCCCCCTCCCACCAGCGGCGGATTCCGTCCATGTCGTGGGTCGACGTGGTGCAGACCGAGCGGTAGGGATAGGTCCAGGTGTTTCCGAAGGGTGCGTTGGGGTCCTTCGGCATGCGCTGGATTTCGAGGGTGAGGATTTCGAGGTTGTTCATCACCGCGGGCACGCAGGCGGGAATCATGCCGAGATCCTCGGCGCAGACAAGCATGTCGGTGGCGTCGATGAGCGGCGGGAGCTTCCACATGGCCTTGCCGTACCAGAAATCATTGTTGCGGCGGTAGTAGAAGTCGTTATACATGCGGTTGAAGCACCACTTCTCGTAGTCGTCGAGCGCCTGGTAGGCAAAAGTGAACTGGGCCGAGATGCGCGGGTGGTATTTTCCCTTCTCGTATGGGTCCTCGATGAAGAGCACATCGTCGATGAGGCCTAAGAGCGCGTTGCAGATACGGTTGTTCTTCTCGTTCTTCTCCTCGTGCTGGAAATAGTCGACGACCTTGCGCTGGGTATTGAACTCCTCGCGCAGGCGGTAGCGTCCGTAGCCCTCGTCGACGAGGAAGCGGTCGCGACACTCGTCGACATAGTCGCCGAAGAAGGTGTTGAGCATATAGTCCATGATAAACGGACGGGTCTGGCGGTCGCCGTCGAGCCAGAAATCATAGCTGTTGCGAAGCTCGTCGGGGGTGTAGGGGAGGGCGCGGTTGAACACTCCGAGCAGACCGTGGACGGCATCCATCGGGATTTCCCATATTCTGAAGAATCCGAGCACATGGTCGATGCGGTAGGCGTCGAAATACTCCGCCATCTTGCGGAAGCGGGCCTTCCACCAGGCGAAACCGTCCTTCGACATCTCTTCCCAGTTGTAGGTGGGGAGTCCCCAGTTCTGGCCGAGCACGGAGAAGTCGTCCGGCGGCGCTCCGGCTTGGCAGTCGAGGTTGAAGAGACGCGGCGAGATCCATGCGTCGGCGCTTGTGCGCGAGATACCGATAGGTATGTCGCCCTTGATGGCCACGCCGTGGTCGTGCGCGTAGTCGCGCACCTCGCGCATCTGCTTGTCGAGGAAATATTGTATATAGTACACGAAGTCGATGTCGTTCTGATGCTCCGCAATGAAGGCGCTGACCTTTTCGGGTTCATAGACGGCATATTCGCCCCACTGCGTCATGTCGGCAGTATGGTTCATGTCGCGGAGCACGCAGAAGGCGGCGTAGGGAGTCAGCCACTCCTTGTTCTTTTCGAAGAAGGCCTTGAATTCCTCCGATTCGAGCACCCTGCGGCCGTCCTGGCCGAAGAGCTCGCGCGTGTACTCGATTTTTGCATTGTTGACGCGCTCGTAGTCCACCTGCGGCAGGCGGTTAAGCTCCCTTCCGAGGTCGTCGAAGTAGCGCTGGCGCTCCTCGTTGTCGAGGCGCCCCATAGCGGATATGCGCAGATACATCGGGTGGAGGGCAAAAATCGAGTTGGCGTTGTAGGGGTATGAGTCAGTCCATGTGCCGGTCATGGTGGTGTCGTTGATCGGGAGGAGCTGCACGAAGTTCTGTCGTGTCTGTGCCGCCCAGTCAATCATGAGTTTCAGGTCGAGGAAGTCGCCCACACCGAAGTCTTCCTCGCTGCGCAGTGAGAAGACGGGGATTGCCACACCCGCGCCGCGCCAGGGAGCAAGCGGGTTGACGAGGCGCTGGCCGGCGTCGACCACTGACTCGTCGGGGCGTGTCAGCTCGATGTCGATGTGGCGGTTGTCGCGTCCTTCCCAGGCCACTACCTCGCCGCTTGTCTTCTTGATGATGAGGAACTTATAGTCTGTGCCCGGCTGGAGGGCTGCAGCGGGGATGTTGATGCTCCATGTCGGGTAGTCGGCATCGCTCATGCGGAGCGCCTTGGCGGCGTCCCACGCTCCGAGCACTTCCGACTCGCCGCTGACAGCCACAATCTCGTCGGGGGCTATCATCGGCGCGTCGACCGTCAGGGTCAGCATACCTGCGGAGGGAACGACGCGGGTAGCGCGGTCCTTACGCATGCAGATGCAGTCGGTGAAGGCGCTGCTGTAGTAGGGCTTGTCCCAAGGCTGGTCCTGCCAGCGGTCAAAGATTCTGAAGAGATGTGTGTCGGCGCTGTGGGCGAAGCGGCGCGGCTTTCCCCACTCGCGTTTCACATAGCCGTTGTCGTGGCGGACGATGTAGCCATAGGTGAATTCCGTCACCGTGTCGGGAATCTCCACATGTACCGTCCATGTCTCGCTCCCGCTCAGACGCATAGGAATCGCGCGCGACAAGTCGTTTTCACCGAGAGCGAGCGCCGAGCCTGTCAGAAACAGTGACTCGCCCCATTCGGTGCGGTAATTTACATTAAAGGTAAGTCTCATAAGTATGATATAATGATATATAATTTCTAATAGGCAAAATTAATATTTTGATAATAAATATGACAAAAATCCACCACAAAATCCTCCCCGCCAATCAAATTTTAAATTTAAATAACAAAAAATGAGCGCGGCATCGTGGGATGTCGCGCTCTTATTGTATGTAGGTAGGGCCGGTGGCTCAGGGACGGTTTACTTGGCGGCTTCGAGGATGATGACGCGGTAGTTGTCCTGAGAGTTGAGGGCCTTCATGTAGTTCTTCACGTCGTCGACGGTGATGGAGTTCATGATTTCGACATTGCCGTTGAAGTTGTCGACACCGCTGGCGATGTTGCGGATGATGGCGCTGCGCCAGGGGTTGTTCTTCTCCTTGCTCTCGGTGTAGACCTTGACCATGTATTCTTTGATAGGATTAAGCTCCTCGGCGGTTACTGTGGTCTCCATGTCCTTGAACTGGCTTTTGATGAAGGGGAGAACCTCGTCCTTCATCTCGGGTTTCATCGGGAACTCTGTAGAGATCGAGGCGGGGCGGATGCCTTCATAGTCAAGACTGCCGGCTGCGCTGATTGAGTAAGTGGCACCCATATCCTCGCGGACTGTCTTGATGAGGCGGTTTGTGAGAATCTGGCCTGCGATTGAGGCAAGCATGGCGTTTTTGGGAGTATAGTCCATATCGCCGGTCTCGACGATTGCGACATAGGTCTGCGGGGTCGACATGGAAGTGGTGAAGTTGTCGGTCTTGTTGCCGCCGTTCATAAACAGGGCGGGATTGAATGAGTCAACTTTCCTGACAGCGGTCTTCTGGTCGCCGGGGAGTGACGCGATATATTTCTCGACAAGAGGCTTGAGAACTCCGAGGTCGACATTGCCCACGAAGACGAAGGTCCAGTCGGCTGCGTTGGCTGTAAGTGCGTGGGCGATTTCAAGGGTCTGCTCGCGAGATGCCGAATTGATGTCGGCAGGGGTGGGGACCTGACGGCGGGGGGAGTCAAAGAGGGCGCTGAGCACTGATTTCTTGAAGATGAATTCGGGGTTCTTCTCCTGGTTGGCGAGGATGCCGCTGTAGGATTTCTGAAGGGCTGTAAATTCGTCGGCAGTGAGCTGGATATCTTTGAAAGCCATGTAGATAAGCTCCATAAGGGTGGGGAGGTCCTTGGGAGTGGCCGAACCGCCCATCGAGCGGCTGTAGTCGCCTAAGCCGACTGCTATTGAGGCCTGCTTGCCGGCGAGATACTTGTTGACATCGGTGCTTGTGTATGTGCCGAGACCGAATGATTCAAGTGCCATCGGGATGAATTTGATTGTGGCGTCGTAAGCGGCGGGATAGCCTGCATAGCCACCCTTGGCGTAAGCCGAGAAGAGGATTTCGTCCTCTTTGAACTTGGTGGATTTCACGATTACCTTGGCGCCGTTGGAGAGGGTCCACTCAGTGGTGCCCCACTTGGAATCCTCGACGGTGGCGGTGATAGTGCCTGCCTTAGGCTCAGCGGGGATGAGGGGCTCCGACTTGACTTCGTCGACGAAAGCCTCGATGTTTTCGGCATCGACTGCGGCGAGAGCCTCTGCGAGGGCTGCGTCGGTGGGCATCTTGATGTCGTCAGCCTTCGGGCCGAGCACCATGAGCACTCTGTTGTCGGGGGTGACCATTTGGGCCATTGCCTGGTTGATAGCCTGGAGGGGCACACTCATTGCAATCTGCTGGATGAGGGGCCATTCGACCTCGATGCCGGGGATAGGCTCGTTGTCCTTGAAGTTGCCGACATATTCTTTGACGAATGAACCGTTTTCGCGGGTGGCGCGGTTGTTGTAGGCGCGCTCGATTGATGAGATGTATTCGTTGCGGGCGCGGTCATACTCGCTCTGGGTGAAGCCGCCACGCTGTGCGCGGAGAATCTCCCGGTATAGGGCCTGTATCGGTGCAACAATGTCGTTTTCCTTGGCCAGCACGACAGCTGTGACGGCATCTTTGACTTTAGAGGCGAGGAAGTAGCCGTCAGAGCGTAAGGCTGCGCCGGCAAAGGGGGCGTCGGGCTTGGTGCTTATTTCGTCAAGACGATTGTTGAGCATGGAGAGAATCATCTGCTCGGCATACTTCTGGACATAGTACATCGGAGTGTTCATCATGTCCTTCGGCATCTTGTCGGAGATGAAGAACATCTGCGCCATGAGATTTTTCTGTTCGGGGTCGCTGCCGACGGCATAGTAAGTGCCTTTGTGGTCGGGCACCTGCTCGTATTTGCGCTCGGGTGCGTTGGTTGGCATCTCGATGTCGGCAAACATCTCCTTGATTTTGCCCTCGATGCGGTCAACGTCGATATCGCCGACGACGACTACGGCCTGGAGGTCGGGACGATACCACTTCTCATAGTATTCGCGGATTGCCTGGGGAGGGAAGTTGTCGACCACCTCCATTGTGCCGATAGGCAGACGGTGGGCATACTTCGAATCGGGATACATTTTGGGGAGAATCTGCTCGACGATGCGCATGGTGCCCTGCATCGAGCGGCGCCACTCCTCGTGGATCACGCCGCGCTCCTTGTCAATCTCTGCCGGGTCGAGCGTAAGGTCGTTGGCCCAGTCGTGGAGGATGAGGAGGCAGGAGTCCTGCACGCTCTGGCGTGCTATGGGTACGTTGTTGATATTGTAGACAGTCTCGTCGGTGCCGGTGTAGGCATTGAGGTTTGCACCGAACTTCACACCGATTGACTCGAGCCAGTCGCGGAGGGCGCTGCCGGGAAAGTTGGTGGTGCCGTTGAAGCACATGTGTTCGAGGAAGTGGGCGAGACCGCGCTGGTGGTCGTCCTCAAGGATTGAACCTACATTCTGCACGATGTAGAAGTCCGCCTGTCCCTTGGGATATTCGTTGTGGCGGATGTAGTAGGTGAGACCATTCGGAAGTTTCCCGATACGGACGGCGGTATCCGTCGGAAGTGGCTGGAGCATCGGGTTGCCACCCTGCGCTCTGACTATGCCGGGAAGCAGGATGAGCACGAGGAGCATCACTGCCGACATGAGTCGTGTTGTAGCTTTCATAAGGATGAATTAAAAAATGTGTATAATGAATGTAATTTTATTGTTAGACGTAGCGAGGGTGGGAAAAGTGTCGACAGAAGTCGTTTATTTAATATAATTTAACACAGTATGGCTTCTCTCCGGCTTTGTTCGTTGCGTTTCAGTGAATGGTTGCGCAGGACGGCCTCCGCCTCCGCGGCAAGATAGGGGACGGGGATGACGTAGGCCATCGGGTAGTCCGGGTGGAAGATGCCGAGCTTGAGGGTGTTAACCCTTATCGCATAGCAGTGCTCGAGGATGAAGCGGTAGATGCTAAGCTGGAGGGCGTAGTGGTGGTAGGCGCAGTCGTCGAGGTGCCCGACGGGGGCGAATCCACGCTTGCCGTAGCGGTTGCGGAGCTCTATGCTGCCGTCGTCGGCAATCAGCTTCTTCGAGCGCTTCCAGTCATAGATGTTGAAGGTGCCGTCGGGGCGCCTTTCGAGGAAGTCGAGAGTCCCGGCCACGCCGTATTGCTCCATGTAGATGCGCCATTCGGTGCGGTAGGGATAAAGGCGCTCGGCTGCGGCGAAGTGGCGGAAGAGTGTGAAGGCGTCGCCGTCGTCGCCGGCATCGTGGCCGAGGTAGTAGCGCTCGATTTTCTCGTGCATCTCTGTCCCGAGGTTGCGGGAGCGGCGCCCGTTCTCCTCCCAGCGGGCCTTCAGCTCCTCGGGTGTCAGTCCGAGGGCGGGGGCCTTGCGCGCGGCCCAGTAGTCGGCGTCAAACTTCGGGAAGCAGTCCTCGACGATGTTGGTCACCGATGTCAGCGTCCGCGAGCCGAGGGTGTAGACATGGTTTTCGGCGTCGAAGTGCAGATATGCGTCGCGCGGGTGCGCGTTGGTCTCATTGAAATTCATCTGTCGGGGCGGTCTGAGGCTGTTATGATTGCAGTCTTTTGGCTTCCTCCCAGATGGCATCCATCTCCTCGAGACTCATATCCTTGAGATGTTTGCCGAGTTCGTGGGCGCGTTTTTCGAGATAGTTGAAGCGGCTGATAAACTTCTTGTTGGTCTTTTCAAGAGCGTTTTCGGGATTGATTTTGTATAGTCGGGCGGCATTGACGACGCTGAAGAGGACGTCGCCCATCTCCTCCTCCATCTCCTCGGCCGACTTCCCGGCCACGGCCTGCTCGAACTCGGCCATCTCCTCGCGCACCTTGTCCCACACCTGCTCGGGCTTCTCCCAGTCGAAGCCCACGTTGGCGGCCTTCTCCTGGATGCGGTCGGCCTTGATCATGGCGGGCAGGGCGGTCGGGACGCCGGAGAGCACGGTCTTGTTGCCACCCTTCTCTTTCAGTTTAAGCTCCTCCCAGTTTTTGAGCACGTCGTCGGTGGAGTTGACGCTTACGTCGCCGAAGACGTGGGGGTGGCGGAAGATGAGTTTGGTGTTGAGGGCGTCGCAGACGTCGACTATGTCGAAGGCCTCCTTCTCCTCGCCGATTTTGGCGTAGAAGAGGACGTGGAGCAGGACGTCGCCCAGCTCCTTGCGTATGTTGGCATCGTCCTCGTTGATGAGGGCGTCGCATAGTTCGTAGACTTCCTCTATTGTGTTGGGGCGGAGCGACTCGTTGGTCTGCTTGGCGTCCCAGGGACATTTGACTCGCAGTATGTCGAGCGTGTCAATCACACGTCCCAGTGCTTCGATTTTTTCTTCGCGGCTGTGCATGGTGTTTTCAGTTTTATAGCCACAAAGTTACGAAATCAATCCCATAAAAGAAAATTCCCGTAAAGCCTGAAGTGCTTTGGGCTTTACGGGAACGTAAATTTTGATGTAACGCGACTATCTTTTATTCAAAGATGTGGCGGAGCTTGCTGAAGATGCGGCTCTTGGTCGACTCGTTGGGGGTCATGTTTGGCTTCCCCTGGAGCGACTCTATGGCCTTCTTTTCCTCGTCGGTGAGGTTTTCGGGGATGTAGACCATGACGTTTATAAGCTCGTCGCCGGTGCCGTAGCCCTCGGTCGAGGGGAGACCCTTGCCGCGCAGACGGAGCACCTTGCCGGGCTGTGTGCCGGCGGGGATTTTCAGTCGGGCGCGCCCGGTGATTGTCGGCACTTCCACCGAGCCGCCGAGGGCGGCCGTCGGGATGTCGAGCATGAGGTTGTAGATCACGTCGTTGCCGTCACGGATGAGCTCGGGGTTCTTGACTTCCTCGATGACCACGAGGAGGTCGCCGTTGACTCCGCCGTGGATAGCGGCGTTGCCCTGCCCCTTGACGGTGAGCGTCTGGCCGTCCGAGACGCCTGCGGGGATGGTGAAGGTGACGGTGCGGTCCTCGCGCACGACTCCCTCGCCGTGGCAGTAGCTACACTTGTCGGTGATAATCTTGCCCTCGCCCTTACACTGCGGGCACTCCACGGCCGACTGCGACAGTCCGAAGAGTGTCTGCTGCTGGCGGAGCACTGTGCCGGTGCCGCCGCAGGTCGAGCAGGTGGTGAACGCTGTCCCGTCCTTCGCGCCGGTGCCGTTGCAGTGGCTGTCCTTGACGAGGGTGGGGATTTTCAGAGTCTTGGTGACGCCAGTGGCAATCTCTGCGAGGGTCATCTTGACCTTTATGCGCAGGTCCGATCCGCGGCGCTGGCGGCGGCGTGTGCGTCCGCCGGCGGTCTCGAATCCGCCCATGTTGCCGAATCCGCCGCCGAAGATGTCGCCGAACTGCGAGAAGATGTCCTCCATCGAGAAGCCTCCCGCGCTGAAGCCACCTCCGCCGCCCGGGAATCCCTGCGGACCCATGTTGTGGCCAAACTGGTCATATTTGGCGCGCTTCTCGGGGTTGGAGAGGACGTCGTAGGCCTCGGCGGCCTCCTTGAACTTCTCCTCGGCCTCCTTGTCGCCCGGATTCTTGTCGGGGTGATACTGGATGGCCTTCTTGCGATAGGCGCTTTTTATGGTCTTTTCGTCGGCATTTTTGTCGACTCCGAGCACTTCGTAATAATCTCTTTTAGTAGCCATGAATCAAAGTGGTGCTTACTGGCCCACAGCCACTTTTGCATGGCGGAGCACTTTGTCGTTGATAGTATAACCCTTGGTGGGGGTGTCGATGACGATACCCTTCTGCGATTCGTCGGTCACGGGGACCATCGCTATAGCCTCGTGAAGTTCGGCATCAAATGGCTTGCCGGTGCTTTCGATGGGCTTGACGCCGTTTGAGGCGAGGAATTTGACGAGTTTCTGATAGATGAGTTCCATGCCCTGGCGCACGGATGCGGGGTCGTCGCTCTTGGCCGATGCCTCGAGGCCGCGCTCGAAGTCGTCGACAATCGGGAGCAAGCCCTTGAGCACGCTTTCGGCAGCATTTTTGATGATGTCCGACTTCTCCTTGACGGTGCGCTTGCGGAAGTTGTCAAACTCGGCCATGAGGAATAGATATTCCTTCTTCTCCTTGGCGAGCTTCTCCTCACTTTCCTGAAGCTGTTTGTTGAGGGCGTCTATATCTGAGAGTTGCTTGTCGATAATTTCATTTTCCTCCTCCTCGACAGAGTTCTGCTCGTCGGATGCCTGCTGGACGTCGTCGAGTACGACGCCTTCTGCCGCTGTTTCCTCCTGGCGGGGAGCTTTGTTCTGCTGATTATTGTGCTTGTGGCTCATAATATAATATATGTGGTTATTTTGTTCGATTGATGATGTGTATTCGGGGGCACCTGTCGCGTCCCCCTATCCTTATATATTTGTCAAAAAGGTTGCCAAAATCGTCGCGAAACGTGAAGTCAGGCATCCGTCGGGATACTTTCTTCCCCGTATCTTCGTAACTTTACAACAAATATAGGCGCATAACGTTCAATCTGACAATAAAAAGCGCCCCCTTGGCGGCGGCGCTCAGAGTTTGCTGACAAAGACCGGGCAGCCGGGGAAGGCGGCTGTCATGTCTCCTGCCAAAATGTCACGTCCGAACAGCCCGTAGACAGCCGAGCCGGAGCCTGACATGGAGGCGTAGACGGCTCCCTCGCTTATGAGACGCTCCTTGACGCTGGCGATTTCGGGGTAGGCTGGAAAGACGGAGGCCTCGAAGTCGTTCTTCATCAGCCCGCTCCATTCGGCTGCGGGGAGGCTTATGATTTCGCCAAGAGGAGTGTCGGGGCGGCGCGGGGTGGTGCGGCGGTAGGCCTCGGCGGTCGGCACGCTCACCTGCGGTTTGACGATGACGAGCGTCAGACCCGAAAGATTAACATCGACAGGCGCCATATCAGTCCCCGTCCCGGTGCATAGCATCGGGCGGTTATATATAAAGAAAGGGCAGTCGGCCCCGAGTCCGGCAGCAATCCCGGCAAGGGCCTCGTCGGACAGCCCGAGGGCGAACAGCTCGTTAAGCCCACGGAGCGTGAACGAGGCGTCGGCCGAGCCACCTCCGAGACCGGCCCCGTCGGGGATGATCTTACGCAGATAGATGTCAACCGGCGGCAGCTCCACCGTCTCCGCGAGGGCGCGGTAGGCCTTCATCACGAGATTTTTCTCCGGCGGGCAGTCGACGCAGCGCCCGCTCACCGTCAGGGTAGTCTCGCATCCGCGTGCAGGGACAATCTCGAGTACGTCCGTCCAGCCGGTCGGAATCATTACGGTCTCGATGTCATGGTAGCCGTCCTCCCGCTTCCTCACAATGTCGAGGCCGAGGTTTATTTTTGCATTGGGAAATAGAATCATAGCTTTCAATTAGGCATATTCAGCCGCAAAGTTAAGGCTTTTTTTACATCATCGCACCCCAACCCCGCCAAAAAATCCGTATCTTTGTACCCTAAATCCCCTTAAACTTTAACCCCGCCCCCTTAAACTAAAACAATGGCTCAGCAACGCAAGCCCGAACATATCTCCACCTTTGACCACGGCGGACGCATCCCCCCGCGCGACAACGACCTCGAGGAAGCCGTCCTCGGCGCCCTCATGCTCGAGAAGGACGCCTACACTGTCGTCTGCGACATCCTGAAGCCCGAGTCATTCTACGACCCCGCCAATCAGAAAATCTATGCCGCCATCCAGAGCCTCGGCGCCTCGCAGCAGAGCATCGACATGCTCACCGTCACCGAGAAGCTCCGTCTCATGGGCGAACTGGAGGGTGCCGGCGGCCCGTTGCGCATATCCGAGCTGACCTCGCGCGTTGCCTCGGGCGCCCACGTCGAATTCCACGCCCGCATCGTGGCGCAGAAATATCTCGCCCGCGAGCTGATTAAGTTCGCCTCGCAGATTGAGGCCCAGGCTTTCGACGAAAGCTATGACGTCGACGACCTCCTCCAGGAGGCCGAGGGCAAGCTCTTTGAAATTTCGCAGCGCAATGTCAAGAAGGACGTAACGCAGATTGACCCCGTCATCAATGCCGCAATCGAGCAGATTCAGACCGCGGCCAACCGCACCTCGGGTCTTTCGGGCCTCGAGTCTGGCTACCATGAACTCGACAAGCTCACCTCCGGCTGGCAGCGAAGCGACCTCATCATCATCGCCGCCCGTCCCGCTATGGGTAAGACCGCCTTCGTCCTCTCGATGGCCAAGAACATGGCTGTGGACTATAACATCCCCGTGGCCATCTTCTCGCTCGAAATGTCCAACATACAGCTCGTCAACCGTCTCATCCAGAACACCTGCGAGATCGAGGGTGAGAAAATCAAGAGCGGCCAGCTCTCGCAGATGGAGTGGGACCAGCTGATGTCGCGTGTCAAGAATCTCTACAGCGCCCCCCTATATATCGACGACACCGCCTCGCTCTCCATTTTCGAGCTGCGCACCAAGGCGCGCCGCCTCGTGCGCGAGCACAATGTGTCGTTCATCATCATCGACTACCTCCAGCTGATGAACGCCTCCGGCATGAAGTTCGGCTCCCGTGAGCAGGAGGTGTCAATGATTTCGCGCTCGCTCAAGCAGCTTGCCAAGGAACTCAACATCCCGATTGTGGCTCTCTCGCAGCTCAACCGAAGCGTCGAGTCGCGCGGCGCCGACAGCAAGGACGGCAAGCGCCCGCAGCTGAGCGACCTCCGCGAGTCTGGCGCCATCGAGCAGGATGCCGACATCGTCTGCTTCATCCACCGCCCCGAGTACTATCTCCGCTCCGGCGTCGACGCCGCCGGCAACGACATCCGCGGCCTTGCAGAATTCATCGTAGCCAAGCACCGTAGCGGTCGTGTCGACGACGTGAAGATGCGCTTCAAGTCGCGCTATGCCCGCTTCGAGAACTGGGACGGCGAGGTGGAGATGACGAGTGGCAGCAAGGTTTCGCGCCTCAATTCCGGCGACGACTCCGACGTCCCCTCGTCGGGTGCCTTCGCCCCCGCATCACCATTCAGCGGAGGCACCGCCGACATTATCGGCACCACCTCCGAGGAAGCCGCTCCGTTCTGATTCCGACGCCCAAAACCGCCTGACCCCGCTCTCGCATAGCCCTGCTTGGGGATTTTATTAATTTTTAGAAATTCCCTTAACTTTCATAAAACTTTTCTCCGACGCGGTTTGTTAGAATGATAAAATTAACAAAACCAACTATTGTTTTATGAAAAAAGCGTTATTAATCATTGCAATCATGCTGGGTAGCGTGGCTGCATTTGCTCAGAGCCTCGACAAAAATGAAGCTAAACAACTTAAGGCTTTCCTCTCTGAGCCGGCAAAAGAGGGAACTAATGCAACAGCTCTTAAAGTTTCCGACATCAATGCGATTGCCTCTATCGAGGGCGTCACTGTCGAAAACGGTCATGTAACAGCTATCGAATGGAAGGATAAGAAGCTTGGCGGTACTCTCAACCTCGCTAACTTCAAGGCCCTCACAAAGGTAGATGTATCTCGCAACGAACTCACTTCACTCAGCGTGGCCAACTGCCCGAACCTTTCGGAGCTCAACGCTGGCCGCAACAAGCTTACTTCAATCGACTTTGAAGGCTGTACGAACCTACAGAAGGTTGCCGTTTATAAGAATCGTCTGACCGACATCAGCATCTCGAACACCCCGATGCTCGAAAACCTCAACGTTTCAAACAACCTTTTCGCAGAACTTTCTCTTGAAAATTCTTCTACACTCAAGACCCTCAATTGCCAGGGCTGCCACCTCGAATATCTCAACGTGTCAGGATGTACCGCTCTTAAGAACCTCTATTGCGGCTACAACAAGCTCACTTCCCTCCAGCTTGCAGGCGTAGAAGGTCTCCAGAACCTCAATGTCGACGACAATGAGATTGCCAACCTTATCATCTCGGGTCTCCCCTCACTCGCAACTCTCATCTGCTCTGACAACAACATGACCACTCTCGGCGTCCGTAACTGCAACGCCCTTCTTGACCTCGTCTGCTCTTACAACGACCTTACAACTCTCTCGGTCGAAGGTTGCCCCAACCTCCAGTATGTAGACTGCTCTTATAACGACCTGACCTCGCTCGATCTTTCGAACCAGACCTTCCTCCAGCGTCTGCTCTGCAACAACAACCAGCTCAACACGCTCGACGTATCGTTTGACCAGGCTCTCGTCTACATCAACTGCCGCTTCAACACAATCACCGACCTTCGTACTATCGCTTGCGATAACCTCCGAATGGTTGCCTGCCAGTGGAACTACTAATCTACGCGCTACTGCTCTGAGCTAATCAAAAATCAAAGGAACAAACACACAAAAATTTGAATCGCTCTGAGAAACACCTGACCCAGCCGGCCCCACAGCCGCTGAGATTCAACAAAAACTCTGAGACACACTAAATAATTAAGACTCCGACCGTCTACACCGGCCGGAGTCTTTTTTTGATTAAAACCGTCCTCCCACCTATTGCTCCTATTACTCCTATTAGCCCTATAAACCCTCCCCAGCCTTCCATCTCTCCATCACCTCCTCCATCGAAATATCCAGCAGCTTCATCTCCTTGAAAAGCTCCTTGAGAGTGGAATCGAAAAACTCCTCCCGGCGCGCCTTGTTGACCATCTCCACAGCGTCAGCCGTAAGATAGAAGCCCATGCCGCGCTTGGGGACTATGATATTCTCCGCCTGTAGATACTCGTAGGCCTTCAGGACAGTGTGGCTGTTGACCGATAGCGCCACCGACAGCTCCCTCACCGAAGGCACGCGCTCACCCGGAACCCACGCGCCCGTCAGGATTTGGCCGAAACCGTAGTCAATAATCTGGCGGTATATTGGTTTGTTAGTATTAAAATCCATAGCTCTTTCTTTATGCCTTTACCTCCTCCTTGGCGATTCGACGATAGCAGAGCCAGAGCATCACCACCGTGTACACGGCGAGCACACTGTAGATGATTGAAAACATAGGCATCATATCAACTACAAGCTTCTCCGGGTGGTGCACAAGATCGGGATCTTTGCCAATCTCCATTATGGCCGATGCAGCTCCCGCTATGCCCGACACCAGGCCGCTTATGATTAATGCCGCGAAAAATGACAGCACACCTCTTGTCACCCTGTGGCTCGGCTTGCCGAGCACGGCATAGAGCACCGTCACCATAATCATGGCCGACTGCACTAAGCTTATGGCTATGATAAACGCCTTGTCGGTATAAGGAAATATGTCTGTTTTCAGATTATACTTCGCCAACATTATGGTGGTGATATTATCGCTGAGGCCGAGCAGCTTGGCGATATACTCCGCCCCGTACCATAGGCCTTGGACTACCACCGGGGCGGCGACGAGGGAGAAGAGCACATAGAACAGCCATTTCTCCACCGGCTTGACCGGCAGAAGCCCGATGAGGGTGTCGTCGCGCCGGGCAAACACCAGCGGACCGAGGTAGAGCACAAGCGCCACAATGAAACTCATGATTGTATACACTCCCAGCGCATTGCCACCGAGCTGCAGTGTCAGTTGCACTATCATGAAGCACACGAGCGACACTGCCGCCGACAGCAGCAGATAGGTTCTTATACCGCTCTTATACATCAGGCCGACGCTCAGCATGCGCCGCCACGAAAATTTGTCGGAAAGGGTCGATATGTCGTTCATGATTCTCTCTCTTGTTTGGGATTGTTGATTGTGTCGAGCAGGCGCTCTCGCGCGTTTGACATGAGTGCCGAGTAGAGCAGCCCGTAGTTGAGGTCGGTCGGCTCACCGCTCTCGTTGGTCACGATTGAGTGGAACACTCCCGGGCCTTGCTCCATGAATATGCTGTTGTAGGGCGGGATAGGGGAGCTGACGCAGCTGATGCGCTCGGAGATTTCCCATGACTGCTTCGACAGCAGCAGCCGGCCGCGCGAGAGTACAATCACTCCGTCGTAAAGCTCGCGCAGGTCCGAGACGGTATGGGTCGAGATTATGACCGTCTGTTCGGGCGAGGTCGCGCGTGCCAGTATGTGGCGCAGCGCCTTCTTGGAAGTGATGTCAAGCCCGTTGGCCGGCTCGTCGAGCAGGAGCACGTCGACGCAGAGCGCCACGGCATAGGCTAAGAGCGTCTTGTGACGCAGGCCGAGCGAGAGCTGGAGGAAGTTTTCATCGCCCGTCAGCTCGAACTCGCGCAGATTTTCTTCAAACACCTCCCGGGAGAAGGTCGGATAGAAGCGGCTGTGGAGCGCGGCAAACTCGCGTATGCTCTTGGTCGGGATTTCCGTCGTGTCGGGGAGCATGAACACAGATTTCTTCGTCGACGGTTCGCGCAGACGCATGTCCTTTCCGTCGACTATGCAGTTTCCAGAGGTCGGGATGAGCAGTCCGGCCATCAGTCGCAGCAGCGTGGTCTTGCCGGCACCGTTCTCGCCGAGCAGCAGGTGGATGCCGGGTGCGACTGTCGCCGTGACGTCGTCGATTGCGACGAAGCCACGGCGATAGCAGTATGTTAGATTATTTAGTTCTATCATTTTTCAACGGCTTTGACAGTGTAGCCCTCGTTACGGAGCATATTGATGAGGCCCTTCTCGCCGGGGAGGTGACCGGCGCCGACAGCGATGAGCACCGAGGCGGTCGGTAGCAGTGCGGCCATGACGCGCACCCAGTTGGCGTTGCGCTTGTTGATCATGCGCTCGGCCCATTCGTCGCTTCCGCCCATAGTCGGTTCCTCCATGATTGAGAGCATGGTGTTGAGGTCGCCGGCGAGGTAGGCCTGGGCCATTTTGAGGGCTGTGTCGGCCACCTTGTCATCGTTGCGCACCAGGTCCATAAGCTCGTTGGCCTGCGAGATAATCGAGTTGCCGAAGATTGCCTGACACTGGTCCTCCATAGTCTCGAATCCGCCAATTTCCTTTCCGGCAGCCGCGCCGCGGGTCTGGATTTCGGTGTCGAGTTGCTTTGTCGGGTCAAAAGTGGGGAACACCTTCTGGCTCTGCACCATTGCGAGGACCACGTTGAGCATGGCCGGCTTCATCGGGGCAAACTGGTTGACGGCGGCCATCGGGCCCATGTAGCTTTTGAGCACCTTGTCGAGCGAGTCGAGCTGCGCGGGGGCGAGTACCGCGGTGAGGGTGCTGTCCTTCGGAGCCATTGCGAATCCGAGCATCACCTGCTGCTTCTGCGGTGTGTTTTCCTGGCTCATGTTCATCTCGCCATACACCTTGTCGACGCTCGCGAGTGCCTTGGCAAAGCCGGGAACGCTGTCGAGCACGCTGACGGGAGCCACATGGTGGGTGCCGAAGAGATATGAGGGCTTTTCAAGACCTTTGCCTGAGATTTCCCAAAGGAGTTGTGCGTTGCATCCGAGTGTTGCGACGGCAACAGCGAGGAGCGAAAGGAGAATTTTTTTCATTGTCTATAAAAATGTGATTATGTTGTAATTCTTTTTTATTTCCGATGCACTGTCTGTGATTTCTGATGCACTGTTGAGGTGTTGTACATGACTAACACATAGCAAAGGTATGCGCACTTTTTGAATTATCCAAATTTTTGTCAAAAAAATTATAAAAATTTTTCGATTGGCTGTTGTCGGGCTGTACGGACGCGGCGTGCAGCGTATGCCAAATGAAAATACCACAGCCTATATATGATTGTGATATGTATTCAATAAGGCATACGCGGCACGCCGCGTCCGTACAATTTGGAGGTGCGTTTATCTGTGGGGCGCGACCGGGGGCGGTCCGAATTTGGGCGGGGCGATTGTCGGGTTGGCGTTGTGGCGGCGGTCGTGCTTGCTCTTGATAATATTGTAGATCATACCGCCGACGTCAGCCCCTATTTCGAGTCCGTTGGCGAATCGGTAGTAGGGCATTACTATCGGCTGGGCCTCGATTCGGTTGGTCATGGCCGACTTGTAGGCCTGGCCGCCTACCTTGACTCCCCAGTGGTCCGAAAATCCGTAGTCTACATAGCCGCCGAAGGAGGTGATGGAGGTGTAGCCGTGCATGGCCGGGGTCATGGCAAAGCGGTTGATGGGGGTGTAGTAGTTTCCGAAGATTGTCATGCTCAGGCGGTCGCTGAACTGATAGGAGAGCGAGCCGCCGTAGCCGAATGATGTCTGCAAGCCGCCGTAATAGCCATACTTGACAGCGTCGGCATGTGCGCTTATGGTGAGCCGCCCGAACTGCTGCACGAGGTTGATTGACCCCTGTTCGATTCCCATAAGTCCCGGCATGGACGTGCTGCCGGCCGAGCCGAAGATTCCGCCCCGGTTCCAGAGGAAGATGCGTCCGTCGGTCGGAACGGAGAATCGGAAGGGGCGCAGCGATTCTGGGATGCCGCCGAGATAGGGGGAGGGAAGGGGAGTGGCGGAAGCATAGTCCTGCTGTGAGGCCGTATCGGTCAGAAGTTCACCTCCGAGTCCCCCGGCCGGGGGCACGACGCCCGAATTGCGGAGGCTGTCGGCCATATTCACACCCGCGGCGATTGAATCGGGAGCCTCGCTCTGCGCGCTCGCCGTCGCCACGCCCTGCACCAGGGCTATAAGCATAATAATGAGGAGTTTTTTCATATTGTCAGAGGTATTGGAGAGTGATTCTTCCCGACAAAATTACGAAAATAATCGACAGATAGGGTGCGATAAGGCAAAATTTGCGCCCTCGACAGTGGTTGTTTAACGCTTTTTTTTGTAGTCAGTCTCGAGGAAGTCGAGTTTTTTGTCAATCTCCACGCCCCCGACCACCTTTATACTCTTGCCCCACGCCGTGCTCAGTGAGCCAATCGGGTCCTCCTCAAACTTTCGGAGTGTCTTCAGCATGTCGATGCGTGAGACTTTCTCATAGTTCTCGCTGCCGATGACGGGATCTATCGTCCTGCCCGACTGAGAGATGCCGTCGGCAGTGAATGAGTGCTGACCCTCCGACTCCGCCGCCTCGAGAATCAGTCCCGGGAGTCCGCCGAGCTTCCACGGCCCGTTTGACAGCGGGATTTCGGGCGCGAACCATGCCGTCCAGTGACGTCCGCGGTAGTCGCAGGTAGCCATGACGCACTCATAGCCCATGACGGTTTTGGTCGAGTCGCCAATCTGCCACTGCTGGGCCTCCAAAGGTTCGGTATATGTGTACGCCCCGAAGCCGAGTACACCGTCATATACGGTCTGCTCTTTATTTTCAGCGTCCTTGACCACGACAAGAAACACCGACTTCTTTGGTATGCTCCCCATTTTGCCGGAAGTGAAGGCCGAGAGTTGCATCTGCTTGTAGATTTCTTTCCCTTCGGGAGTTGATTCCAGGGAGTCGACATAGTGAGAAACGGGGTTGTAGAATTTCGACTCTTTCGCGTTGGCAAGCAGTATCATCTGGTGGTTCTGCTCACGGCCGGTGCGGTGGAAGTGGTGGTAGTCATAGCTGACCTCGATGTCCGACTTTTCCTGCGCGGCCATCCCGGCAGCCACTGACAGTGCCATAAATAATCCTAATATGCGTTTCATTTAACTATATATTTAATCTGTTGAATGTATGCTTTTGTGTTGGCTTATTTCTTCACCGACAGGGTCAGGAGGAGTTCGCGGCCACGGAGTTGGCGCTGCGACTCGAAGGAGCTTAGCTCGGAGTAAGTCGTGTAGTTGTAAGTTCGGCGGTTGAGGATATTGTTGAGGTCGAGCATCAGCTCTATGCGCTTGCCCGGCGTGAAAGTCAGGCGGGTGTCGAGCATGGTCACGTCCTTGTAGTTCCCCTGGGTGATCTCGTTGCGGTAGTAGTCGCCCCCGATGCGCCACTGCCACTTGTCGTGGGGCAGGAGGATGATGTCGAGCCTGTGGCTCGTCGAGCCGAGCCAGGAGGCGTTGACACTGTTCATGCCGAGACGGTTGGCGGAATGGTTGAATGAATAGTCGAAGCTGAGCCAGCGGACGGGATTGCCCCCGATTTTCGCCCCTACGCTCCAGCCGGTCGACACACGGCGCACCGCGCTCCCTCCGGCACCGTCGCCGAGGGTCACGAGCTGCGACTCGCTGCGTGAGAATGAGCCGTTTACGTTGCAGCTGCCGCGCATGAAGTCGAGCGTCTTGCCGAAGTTGGCCATTGACATGAAGCTCTTGCTGTCATTTTTGGCGTCGGTGTAGGAGTAGACCACATAGTCGCCGAAAAGCTGCTGCGCCATCGTGTAGGGGGTGTGGTGCCACGACTGCATCACCCTCGCGCTGCCGAAGAAGCCACGGCGCGTGTGGCGGTAGCTGAAGTTGGCCGAGAGGCGCTGCGACGAGGAGTTGTAGAAGTCGTCGACACCAGCGTTGAGCGTGCGGTAGTTGGTCATGATGTAGCCCGGGTGTATGAGGTTGAGGTTCATCGGCGAGCGTCCGAGTCCGCCGCCCAGGGTGGCCGAGAGGCGGTTTGTCGGCTTCCAGTTGAAGCTGAGCGAGGGGGAGAAATAGGCCTCCGAGCGGTCGGCTATGGCCTTGTCGAAGCTGTAGCGTGCCACGCTGACGGGTAGCCCGAGGCGGATGTTGACGCGGTTGACCCAGTATTCGAGCGAGGGCTTGGCATAGAGGGTCACATAGTTGGTGCTGACCACATTGTCGGTGATTCCGGGGAGCTCCTCGGGCATGTCGGGGAGCTGCGAGTCCATCGACCGCAGATAGGCCTTCACACCGCCCTCGAGACCTATGGTCACACCCTTGACCGAGAAGGCGTAGGAGACATTCTCGTCGGTGTAAAAGGCGTGGTCGCTGACATGCTGCCTCGTCGTGCTCCCGTCGAGGCTCACGCGGAGGGTCTGCGGTAGCGACTCCCACTCGTTGTGGCTGTTGAAGGTGATGAGGTGGGTCTTGCTGCCTCGGTTGAAGCGCTTGATAGCCTTGAGCTTGTTGGCGACGTAGTAGTCAGGCAGATAGGCCGACTGGCGGTTGGGGAGAGTGCCCCCGGTCGAGAGGCTGATGTCGTCCCAGCGGATGTCGGTCTTCAGGGTGTTTTCGATATAGACGGTCTTCTGGTTCAGCTCATAGATGAATTTTCCCGACAAGCCGTGGGCGCGGTCCACACCGTGGCGGTTCTCGGTGATGACGCGGTTGCCGCTGTTGAGAAAGTAGGTGGTGACGTTGGCAGCGTCGGCCACGACGCGGTTGAAGGAGTAGTCGATATTGAATTTGAACTCGCCGCGGCGGAGTTTCCACAGATTGTTGGTCGAAAGGAGGGCCGAGCGGTTGAAAAGCGTGCGTTTCGAGCTGAGCGACGGGACTCCGGGGAGCGAGATGCCGATGTAGCTGCTGAGGTCCGTATTGCGCAAGCCTGAGAAGAAGTCATTGGCCTGCGCGGCGAGGTTTTCGCCGATGTTGTTGGTTTTTAGGGTTGTGATGTTCTGAAACGAGGACATTATGGCCATTGCGAACAGCTCGCCGTCCCAGGCTAAGCCCTCCGGCTGCGCGCTGACCCCGGCGCCGGCGTCGCCGTGGAAGGTCCATGTGGCCTTCGACCTGTTTTTAAGCTTCAGGTTGATGGCAGCCTTCTCGGAGAAGGCGAGCCCCGAGAGCACCTGCATAGGCTGGTGGTTCTCCATGACCTCCACCGAGCCGACGTCCTCGTGGTTGATGCCGTTGGTGGCTATGCCGTACCTGCCCCCGAGGAGGTCGGAGCCTTCGATGTAGAATTTGTTGATGTCCTCGCCCTGATACTGGATTTTGCCGCTTTTGGCCACGTCGATGCCGGGCATGCGCTTGAGCACGTCGCCTATCGAGCGGTCCTGCTTTTGGGCGAAGCTCCCGACGCTGTAGGTGATGGTGTCCCCCTGCTCGCGGATGCGCTCTGCCTTGACTGCCACCTCTTTGAGCTGGAAGGCGGCCGGCTCGAGGGCTACAGTGAGGGGATATTTGGCCCCGTCGAGCGCCACTTTCTGCTTGGCGAAGCTGATCATCGACACTTCCGCCGTCCACCCTTCGGCCACGGGGGCGGTGATTGAGAACTTGCCGCCGTCGCCCGAGGTGGCAAACTTGCGTATCTTGCCGTTGGCGTCCCTGAGCACTACCGATGCGCCCTCGACGGCCTCACCTGTCTCTTTCTCCACCACCTTGCCGCTCACGGTGGTCTGCGCCACGGCTCCGAGTGCCGCAACTGACATCAGCAATATTATAATCCAGTGCCGTAACATGGTCGTTTGTTTATGAGTATAGAGTTAAAAGTATAGAGTATAGAGGATTGTATGGATGCGGTGTTGCAAAGGTACTGCCCCTGTTTTTTCACCGCAATACCCAAAAGTGGACAATATCAGTGATAATCGGTCTCAAGAAAGTCAAATTTCTTGAAATTCTCGTTTTTATGTGCCGGGGGAAGGGTGAAATTGCCCATATCGCCGCTCGGCGCGCTGCGGAGGATGGTCTGGGTGATTGAGCGGCCGTTGTCGCGGAAGGCGCGGTATGCCTTCAGTATGTCGGTGCGCTTCATTTTCTCGTAAGTCTTCTTATTATAGATAGGATACATAGGCATGTCGCACTTCTCGATACCCACGGCAGTGAAAGTATGCTGTCCGTCCGACTCCTCGGCAGCGAGAATCAGCCCCGGGAGGCCGCATAGCTTCCACGGTCCGTCCTGCAATGGGATTTCTGTGGTGAACCAGGCCGTCCAGCTCCGTCCGTGGTAGTTGGTGGTGGCCATGACGCACTCGTAGCCGAGCACCGTCCTGGCCGAGTCGGCGATTTCCCACCTCATCTCGGCGAGCGGCTCGACGTAGTAGCCCATCTCGCTGAGTCCGGCGCGGTCATAGACGGTGACTGTTGAGTCAGCCGAGGATTTGAAGATATACATGTCGTCGCGTCGGAAGGGGATATGCGACCTGTCGCCGGTCTCTCTATATTTCTGCACCGCCTCGTTCCATATCTGGTGTGAGATTCTGCGCCCGGAGGGAGTCGACTCGAGCGAGTCCATGTATTCGTTGTGGACGTTGTAGAACTTCGACTGCGTCCCGTTGGCAAGCAGGGTGTAGGGGTAGTCGCGGGTTGATATGACGCCGTCGTCCGTAATTGTCTCTTTATGATAGTTGTATGTGACCTTGATGTCGGCCCTCGGAGGGGTTTTCTTCTTGGCCGACACGCTTCCCGCGGCTGCGAGCATTAGCAGGAGCGTCGTGATGATGATTCTGTGTAACATGGTGGGTGCTTGGCCGGGTATTAGTGGGGATAGTTCGTCTCCTCGAAATCATAGTGGGGATAGATTTTCTTCTTCTCGTCGGTCGGCTTTTCGGCCTTGGTGTTCTTGACTATGCCCATAGCCTTTATCCTGTCGCCGAGCGATTGCTTGCCGGGGCGGGGCATACAGTTGTAGCGCGCTTTGAGATAGGCGTCGCGCGTGGTGGGGAAGTTGTCGCGGAATATGAAGAAGCCCACGTTGGCATTGTTCTTCAGCATCCCTGTGGCCTCGAAGCGGTAGTGGCCGGCGCTGTCGTATGCCTCCAGGATTAGTCCCGGAAGCCCCGAGAGCTTCCACGGGCCTTCGCCTATAGGGATTTCGGTCGTGAACCAGGCCAGCCAGCGGCGCCCGCGGAAGTCGGTCTGCGCGAGCTGGCACTCGTAGCCGATGACGGTCTTCACGGAGTCGAGCAGCTCCCACTGCGGCACCTCGATAGGCTCCTCGTAGATGTGTCCTTCCATGTCAAAGTAGTTTGTGACCGTCCACTTCCCCTCGGGCATGTTTTTGTAGATATATTCCCATTCGCGCCCGCCGATAGGGTTCCAGACCCCCGTCTTCTTCTCCTCCTCCCAGCGCCGGCGGTCGAGCTCGAAGAAGAGGTCCTTGTTGTAGTGCATCAGTGAATCCTGGAAAAGTTTTTTCACGGGATAGAACATCGCGCAGCTCTTGCCGATGCGCAGCCCCATTTCGGCCGGAGGATTTTTGGAGAGGTGGTTGAGCGTGTCGTGGTCGGCATATTTTGTGAAGAGCACTTCCAGTATGGCCGGCTCCTTGACCTCGATTTTCTGAGCGCCGGCAGTGGCGGCGGCGAGGCCTGCGATAGCTAAAGTAAGGATTTTCTTTATCATGAGTATAGAGTATAGAGTTTAGAGTATAGCGGGTTGTAGGGACGCTGCGTGCAGCGTCTGCCGGAACATGCTTTGAATCAGGCTTATGTATCCCATTCGTTCTCGGACGTTGTACGCAACTTCCCTACAGCCGGGTGTATTCTTTTCCCAAGTTAATGCGGATAATTAATTTCTTCAAAATCATAATTGTGGGGCGACTCCTTGACTTTCTTGACCTCGCCGAATACGAACACCGTAGGATTCTCGCGGTTCATGTGGCGGTAATGGTCGCGGAAAAATATGTCGCGTTTGGTCGTGATGCGGTCCTTGTCGCCATAGTCGAAGAAACCCACCATGATGTCCTTCGGGCTAATCATCCCGTAGGCCGTGATTTCATAGTCGCGGGCGGAGTCGTAGGCCTCGAGGATTAGCCCGGGGAGGTTGCAGAGCTTCCAGGGGCCGTCGTGGATGGGGATTTCGGGCGTGAACCAGGCCAGCCAGCGGCGCCCGCGGAAGTCGGTCTGCGCCAGCTGGCACTCATAGCCGAGAATGGTCTTGGCGGAGTCGAGCAGCTCCCACCGGGGTTTCTCCCAATCCTCTGTGTATTGCCAGCCGCACATGTCGAAGCGGTCATTCTCCGTGAGCTTCCCCTCGGGGTAGTTCTTGAAAATAGAGCGGAATGGCTCGTGAGTGCCACCCCCCGTGCGGGCCGCTTCCATTTTTTTCATGAACAGTTGGAAGCTGAGCTCGGGGTTTACCTCGCGCAGGGAGTCGGAATGGTATCTTTCGGGTGAGAAATACGCGCTCATGCTGCGCCCTGCGCGCAGTTGCATGTTGTCGACGCGCGCCACTGAGTCGCGCCTCGCCGTGTCGCGCTCGGTCTTGTGCTTGTAGTAGACGTCGAGCAGGGCCGGTTCCTTTGGCTCGACCCTTTGCGCGGGTGCGACGCCGGGGAGCAGGAGCAGCAGGAGGAAGAGTAACTTTTGCATAATGTGTCAGAGGGTGTTTGTGATTAAAAGTGGGGTTCCGTAAAATCCACAGCGCAAATATAAGGATAAATTCAATAATCAACTAAAAAAAACGTTAATAATTTAATTCGAAGTTGAAAAAATTTTTTTTCGGGGCGCTTTTCCCTTATCGCACCCTTTCGCGCTCGGACGGCGCTTATCTTTGCGCTATCAAACCTGAAAAACCAACAGCCATGAACTCCCGAATCGAAAATCTTACAGCCGTAATGCCTGACACGCAGTCCACCTGTGGCGCAAATGAGGACGGCGTCGGCAAGTCGAAATACAAACTGCCCGTCTCTCGGGCATTTTACAAGAGGATAAAAGAAAAAGCCCGCAAGATTATTGCAGGACTCAGTCTCGCCGATTCAGCGGCGGAGCAGCTCCACGCCTATATCAGCAACTATATCAACAATGGCGTCGTGCCGGAATGTCCGTCGGTGCCCGACGCCCCCTATATCGTCTTCAGTGTCCTGCGTCTCGACATCGACGAAGCCATGAAGCGCTCGGTCGCAGCACGCCGTCGCGCAGCCGAGCGCCGAGAGGCCCGTAAGCTCGCCGGCAACACTGCGTCAGCAACCGCGCCTGACAGCAAGCTCGACCCCGACCCTCAGAGAAGAGACCTTCCCGACGTATTTGAAAAAAACGGAGTGAGATTTGAACGACACGGCGACTTCTACCTAATCTATCCCCCAAGCTATAGGTTTTAGATGCTCAGACATCTCGCCCACGCAGTCTATCCATATTCTTCTTGTCGTAAGCTTCTCCACGGGACACCAAATATTCGAACATAACAAGGTCTCCCTCAATTTGTATGTGCAGGACAAAGAAAGCCCTGCGGTCACCTATTCTTATGCGGTAAACGTTGTTAAGTGACTCTATCTTTTTGCAATCTGTAATATCGTCAACGGATGAAGCGGCTTTTACTTCATCAATAGCTGAAATAAGCGATTGCAGGATTTTGCCGGAAAGCTTACGGACAGCTTTGTTGAATTCTTTGGAAAAAGCGACCTTCATTTACGTTGAAGTTCAAGCCATTCCTCGAATTCCGCTTGTTCTTTTGCGTCAAGCATCACCTTTCCTTCGGGACGGGTGGCGACAAGATATTTATATAGAGCGGCATCTTCCATATCCTCGGCTTCACGCACGAGAATATCCTCTATGAGTTTCTTAAGGCTGGTACCCATAGCGGCGGCCTTAACCGTCAGAGCGCTGAAGACTTCCTCCGGTATATCAATCAGTTTGCGGTGAGAAAGTGGTCTCGCGGATGCAGTTGTGCTCATAATTTTAATTTTATTGCAAAGATACTAAGTATATACGATATATACAACCCTGCCAAACACAAAGTTCAAAATTGTTGAATGATTATTTGTATATTGATTTGCTATAACCGTGGATTATAACTAATTTTGTATCTGAGAACTTAATAATGCCCCGAATATGTTTCATCCTCTTGATAACCTGCGTGATTACGAACTGATACTGGCGAGCGGGTCGCCGCGCCGGCGTGAACTTCTCGCCATGCTTGACATTGACTTCCGTGTCGACATCTCGCACTCCGTCGACGAGACCGTCCCCGACGGGCTTGACGCCTCCGAAGTGGCCCCCTATCTATCGCGCCTCAAAGCGGAAGCCTATCCCTTGCTGCCGGGAGAGAAGAAGCTCGTGATTACGGCCGACACCGTCGTCATCCTCGACGGGGAGGTGCTCGGCAAGCCTCTCGACGAGGCCGACGCCCGCAGGATGCTCGCCCGAATCCAGGGGCGCACGCAGAAGGTGGTCACGGGGGTGACCCTCCGCACCTCCGAGCGAATGACAACGTTCAGTGCCGAGTCGGAGGTAGACTTCGCCCCGCTGACCGACGAGGAGATAGCCTACTATGTCGACCGCTACAAGCCCCTCGACAAGGCCGGGGCCTACGGTATCCAGGAGTGGATAGGCGCTGCCGGAATCAGGCGCATCAACGGTAGTTTCTACAACGTCATGGGCCTCCCAGTCCAGCGGCTCTACTCCATGCTGAAAGAAATCTGACAAATCATCATTCACATTCATCACGTTTTTATATTCATGAAAAAAGTAATTATCTCTCTGGCGGCATCCTTGGCCGTCATGCTTACATGCAGTGCTGGCGTCTCGGTGGCCATTGACCGCGATCTCCCGCTCCAGCAGCAACTCGACAACTTTGCCGACTCCCTCATGCGCCCTGGCACATTCGTCATGCAGGGCTACATGAACCCTGACTGCGGCAATATACTGAAGTTCGCTGTGACCGGCCTGTTTAAAAACGAAACTCACAGCGTGACGACCGACTCCGCCGGCCGCTTTAGTGCCACGATACCTATGGTCGGGCCTATACAGGAGATATATCTCTATCGCAACAATGTTATCACCCTCCCCGTATATCCGGGCGATACGATTAATCTCGACATCGAGAAGAACTCGGTCCGCATGAGCGGCGCGACGCCCGAGGCGACGCGCGACCTTGAGTTTGCCACCCTCATCTATGATCGCTTCCGTCAGCGCATCAATAACTTTGCCAGACAAAGAATGAATATCCCGCAGGAATCCTTGATGAAGAGCTACCCCGACTCTCTGACACAGCCGCTGATAGACGAGGCCGTGGCCATCAGCCGGGAATGGAGGGCGCTCCAGGACTCGGTCGAAAATGCCGGAGGCCCCCTGCGCAGTTCGTGGTATTATAAATATTCCTGCTATGTCGAGCCGCAGACCTATCTCCTGATGGAAAATTTTTATAAGCATGTCAATACCGAGGCTCCGTTTTTGACCAGACCTTTCCCGGGCTACGCCCCCTATAGCTTCATACATCCCGAGTTTATGGTCTACCCTCCTGTGAAAGAATTGTTTAACCGGGTTATATCCAAGACTGTGTGGGAAGCGGGAAAAACAATAACAATGGTATCATTTTTAAACAAAGATGAGAATCTTTCCGTGAGGGAGGCCCGGTTGAGACGCCTGATTGCCAGAGATGAATTTTTGGCAGACTGGCTGGATCTCAATGAATTTGGCCATATTGTGAAATATATGGATTGGGATAGAGCCGACGGCTACCGTAATTATATCATGGAGACAGTAAAGGAGCCTGCTTTCAAACCCTATATTGACTCTATCGCGGCAGAACTTGACAAGGCCCGTCCCGGCACTCCCGCACCCCCGATTTCGCTCATCGGGACGGACGGCAGGAAGTACACTCTCGACGATTTCAAGGGAAAGATTGTATATCTCGATTTCTGGATGGTCGGCTGCGGCCCCTGCTATAGTGAATTCCGAAGCCTTCCTGAGTTGAAGGAGGCTTACAAGGATTATCTTGACAAAATCGAGTTTGTAACAGTCATTTGCAATGATCCCTCTAAGGAGGTTTGGCTCGATCTTATCTCCAAGCACAAGCTTGACCACGAACTTAACACGATGCTTGACGTCGAAGGCTCGAACTCGCTTTACAATATAAACTCCTTCCCGACCTACATCCTGATTGACGCCGAAGGACGCCTCGTAAAGTACGGCGCACCACGTCCGTCAGTCATCTTATCCTTAAAAAAATACGGAAGCCCCGACAACGACCTCGACAAAGCATTAGGAATCTGACCGCCAATAGACCGGATGCTAAACAGGCTGGATGTAGGGACGCCGCGTGCGGCGTATGCCAAATTGAAATCGTAAAACAGGCCGGTTGCAGGGACGCTTTTCAAAGCGTCCGAAATCAGGCGTGAAATTCAGTCTTGAAATCAGCCGATTCACCACTTTTTTACTATATCCTCCTAAGCCGGAGGGCAAACCCGTCGCTCGGAGGCAGCAGTATAATTCCTTCATCCCCGCAGCCTTCCTGATTATGCTCCCAGGCGAGAAAATGCGGGCGGTCTACATCAAGTCGACGCGCGATGTCCATAGCCACCACCCCCATTGTCCGCCGCAGATTCAGCTCGATGCAGGGCATGAGCCGGTTCTCGCCCCCCTCGCGGTATATCATCATATCGACTCCGAGCCAGCCCCTGTAGTCGCTGCCGATGAAGGAACCGAGTATCTCCTCCTCGCTCTTGATTACCTCCATGAGGCGGTCGAAGTCAAAAAAGGAGGCGATTTTCTCCCGCAGAAGTTGCTGTGGGGCCACGATGTTGCCGCTATACATCCCGCGAGCCTCGGTGGCGAAGACCGACAGACCTCGGAATTCCACCCGTGAGCCCTCGCTGTGGAAGAGGGCGGCGAAGTCGAGCACCTTTTCAAGCCCGCGCTCCACCATGACGCTTCCCTGGCGGTGGATGATTCCCTCGGCGCGTCGCAGCAGGGCGTCGTCGGAGAGGGAGCGCGCGCAGAACAC
The DNA here is from genome assembly GCA_910586665.1 of uncultured Duncaniella sp. Classification (GTDB taxonomy): domain Bacteria; phylum Bacteroidota; class Bacteroidia; order Bacteroidales; family Muribaculaceae; genus Duncaniella. The sequence goes on along the minus strand of CAJUIX010000005.1, from coordinate 90,904 downwards.
CCCGCGTCCGCTTCCCGACCAGGGCGACTTGACATAGCAGCCGGGCGCCGAGTGCTCCGCCTCGACCACGCGGTGCGGGTCGGTGGTCTCGAGCGGCAGGGGATAGCCGCCGTCGAGGCAGCGTAGGATTTCGACCGACATGCGGCGATGGCTCAGTTGGCGCATACGTTCTATGGCCTCTTCGTCGGGGAGGACTTCGGCTCGGACACCCGCCCGGAGCAACTGGCGGCGCGCGTCGAGGCTCCAGCCCCAGGGTTCGGCCTGTCCGGCCTCGCCGAAGCCTGTGTCGACATAGCTATTAAGCCCGAAGCGGCTGCACAGCTTGGCAGCTTCCTCGCAGAGGCGCGCGTCGGCCACAACGCAGTCCTCCTCCCCGGCCCACCAGAGGGGGAGCAGGGCGCCGGCGCGGTGTATGGCGGCGGCGTGGGGCGGCGGGGTATAGTGGCGGCAGCCGAGGGCGAGCGCCAGGTCGTTTTCGGGATTGAAGAGTAGGGCGGTTTTCATTTCGGCGGCAAAGTTAGACATTATATGCCGCTCATCCAAGATTTATGCGGCTTTTGCCAACATCACGTCCTCCGGGAGTGTTACTTATCATATACGAATTTTTAAATGATATAGCTCCATGCCACTTACAGATACAAAGCATGACCAAGGCCGCCTCGGAGGGTTGCTCAAGGGCAATCTCTTCATCCTGATTTCGACTATATTTTTCGGCGTCAATATCCCCGTTGCCAAAATTCTCATCCCGGAGTGGATAAGCTCGGTCGACCTGACCGTGATTCGTCTCGGAGGAGGGTGCATACTGATGTGGCTCGCCTCGATCTTCATCAAGACCGAGCCTGTCGCGCGCCATGACTACCTTCGCATCTTCCTCGGGGGTGCCGTCGGGCTGTTCATGTTCATGTATCTCTTCAACCTCTCGCTACGCTATGCCGATCCTATTGACGTCTCGATTATCATGACCTTCCCGCCGATGTTTGTGATTCTAATCGGCATCATCTTTCAGCACAAGCGGACGAGCTGGCTCGAAATCCTCGGTGTGGCGGTGGGTTTTGTCGGCGCTTTCCTCGTGATTGTCACCCAACACTCCGGGGAGAAGGGGAGCGACAATATGCTCGGCGACCTCCTGGCACTCGCATCGACGCTCTGCTATGCCTTCTATCTCGTGATTCTCGAGGGGCCGATGCACCGCTACCGCCCTGTTTCGATGCTGCGCTGGGTCTTCCTGATGTCATGCCTGCCGATGCTGTTCCTGCTTCCGAGTTTCCCGGAGGCGCCGCTGTTTCACCGGTCGTTCTCGTGGGTGCCGTGGGCGTGCGTGGCCTTCGTGCTTATATGCCCGACCTTCCTGGCATATTTCCTGATTAATCCGGCTGAGAAGCTTATTGGCAGCGAGTTGGTGTCAATCTATCAGTACTTTGTCCCTGTCGTGGCCACAATCGCCTCTGTTGTCATGGGGCTTGCGAAGATTCACTGGATACAATGTCTCGCTATGGTCATAATCGTCGCCGGCATGCTCATGACCAACAAGGCGAAGCAGCGCGCGTCATGAGCAGCGCGCGTCATGGATTAGCGTGTGTCATAAGCAGTGTGTGATATAAAAAGAAAGACCGGCAGGGAGATGTGGTCCTGCCGGTCGTCTTGGTGTGTTTCTGTTCTTTGTGTGTTTCGTCGTGAAACGTTAGGGGAGGGATTCCGGGCGGTGCCTCCGGGCATCCGGCTCTCGGAATTTTGTCAAGAATCTCTGTCAGAGATTCATTTTCTTTGCGATATCCTGCGGAATGGCCTCGCGGTTTACGAGGATATCAATTGTTTTTGCCAGGAAATAAGGCTCGGAGACGTAGAAATACCCGTCGTAAATCTGGTTTGTGTCCCACGAGTTTTTGACCTTATAGTATTTATTGCCTTTTTGATCTACTGCCTTGCCGACGATGACCATGCCGTGGTCGTCGGTGGTCTCCTGCTTGTCGAACATCTCCTGTCGGAGCTGCTGGGTGACTTTGATTTCCTCGCAGGGGCCGTTGATTTTGTTAGCTTCCTTCTCGCGGTCGCGGTCGCTGAGCTTGACCCAGCGTGAGAGTTCTGTGCCGGTGAGGTCGTTGGCGGTCTTCTTCTTGGGCATGAGGGCGTAGCCCTTGGTCCAGTTGAAGCCCGGCTCGCTGACGTCGGCTGCCCATGCGACGGTGTAGCCGTTGTCAATGGCGTTGTCGACGATGGCCTTCATCTCCTCGAGGGGGACGTTGTGGTATTTCTCCCAAAGCCAGTTGTCGGCGACTTCGACTGCGAACTCGCTGTAGAAGGGGTGGTGGGTGAATGATGTCACGGGTACATAGTCGGCTGCGTTGAGGCCGAGCGACTCAGCGTAGGATTTGGGGGTGTAGGTAGTGCCCTGGTATACGAATGAGTCGGGGAGCTCGCCGAAGTATGCGTCGAGGATGCCTTTGAAAGCCTTTTTCCAAGCCGGAGATTTTGTCTTGGTGTCGTTGATTGATTTGACAAATGATGTGAGCGCGCTGTTGAGTTCGGCATGTTCGTGCTTCTCCGTGCCGTATTCGAGGCCGCGGTATGCGTCCTCGGGTACGAGGCCGTAGTTGACCATGACGTAGGGGACGTCGAGGGTGCTGCCGCCCTGGGCGAAGTTGATAGTGCCGTTCATGCGGATATATTTGTCGGCCTTGTCGTTGTAGCAGTGGCGGACGATGAACATCTCGCTGAGGTCGACCTCCTTGCCTGTCTTGCGGAGGATTTCGTCCTCGAGGAAGGAGACGCCGGAGAAGCTCCAGCATGTGCCGGACTTGTTCTGGTCCTTGACGGGAGTTGTCTTGACGATTTTGACGTCCTTGAACTTGAAGCCGCCGGTGCTGTCGTTGTCGGTCTTCTTGTCGTCGGCCTGTGCGCCTGCCGCGAGGCAGAGGGCGAGAGCGCCCAATAAATATTTGTTCATATATCTGACTGAGTTTGTTTGATTATAACAAGATTTAAGGATTAGGCTTATAATGTGCAAAGGTATTATAAATTTATGTCAATTCAAGAATTTTAAAGAAAAAGTTGTACCTTTGTGTTGCAATTTTTTGACGAACTAATCAGAAATGAAAAGAAAAATCCTTTTATTCATCATAGCCCTGACCGCTTTGGGTGGCACTTTCGGGGCGAGCGCGCAGATGCGCTGGGGTGCCACTGTCGGCATCAATGTGAATAATTTCAAGTTTAAGCAGTCGGATATTCTGACCGTCGGCAAAGGTTTTGGCGAGTCGGCCGGTGTCCACGGCGAGATGATGTTTCCCGGTATCGGATTCGGTATAGACGTGGGGCTGCGCTATGAGCAGCTCGGCGCGTCGCTCAACCTCGGCAAGTTTCCGATGTGGGCCGACCAGGGTTATTCGGAGAAGGAGCGCATCTATATCCACAATGTGCAGATTCCGTTCAATCTGAAATTCAAGTATACCCGTTTCCAGGGATTCGAGGACTATCTGGCTCCTTTCGTGTTCGGCGGCCCGGTGTTGAATATCCAGGCGGCCCACAGCAAGTGTGACGCGCTGAAGTTCGCGGGTGCAGACCTGGGACTATGCGTGGGTGCCGGTGCGGAGATTTTCAAGCGCTGGCAGCTTTCAGCCTCCTACACATGGGGTATGACCTACGCGCTCAAGGCGAAGGTGCTGACCGATTACAGCGCCCGCAACCGCACCTGGGATGTGAGGCTGACTTATTATTTCTAAGAAAGAGATTTTATTATCAGATGAAAAAACTGCACCGGGAGGCCGGTGCAGTTTTTTTCTTTTTAGGAGGGCTAATAGGAGTAATAGGAGTAATGGGGCGAATAGGGGGGAAGAGCGATTGTCAGTCGAAGACGCCTTCCATTGAGGTGTCTTCGGCGTTGGTGTCGGCGTCGACTTCCTCGTCATATTCGCCGTAGAATTCTTTTTCGCAGAGGTTGATGTCGGCGGGGAATTTGAAGCGGGCTCCCTGGGAGTAGTTGAGCTTGGGGTCGGCGTAGACTTTCTTCATGAAGCGGCCGTAGATCGGGAGTGCCATCGAGGCGCCCTGTCCGTAGGCCATTGTGTTGAAGTGGATGAAGCGCTCGTCGCCTCCAACCCATGTGCCAGCCACGAGGTTGGGTGTGAAGCCCATGAACCAGCCGTCGGCGTTGTAGTTGGTGGTACCAGTCTTGCCTCCCATCTCGGCTGTGAGGCCGAAGCGCGAGCGGACGCGGTGGGCGGTACCCTCGTTGACTACGTTGAGGAGCATCGAGAGGATGCGGTAATAGGCTTTCTCGCTTATGACCTCGGTGTGGCGGGGTGAGAATTCGGAGATGATGTTGCCGTTGTTGTCAGCGATGGCTGTGACGAACATCGGGTCGACGCGCATGCCGTTGTTGGCGAAGGCCGAGTAGGCGGTGACCATTTCCTTGACTGATACGTCGGCGGGGCCGAGACAGAGTGACATCACTGGGGGGAGTTCGGCGGTGATGCCGAAGTTGTGCATGGTGCGGACGAGCGAGGGTGGCGAGAGCTGGGAGATGAGGCGGGCGGAAATCCAGTTGTTGGAGTTGGTGAGGGCCCATTTGAGGTCGACCATCTCGCCGACGCGGGCCGAGCCTGCGTTGCGCGGGGCCCAGATCTTGCCTGTCTCGTCGGTTATGACGGGCTGGGTGTTGGAAAATTCGTCGCAGGGGGTGTAGCCTTCCTCCATAGCATAGGTGTAAAGGAAGGGCTTGACGGTAGAACCTATCTGTCGGCGGCCTGTGGAGACCATGTCATACTGGAAGTAGGAGAAGTCGGGGCCTCCGACGTAGGCCTTGATGTGGCCGTTGAGGGGGTCCATAGCCATGAAGCCGGTGCGGAGGAAGTGTTTGTTGTAGAGGACGGAGTCGAGCGGGGTCATGACGGTGTCGACGGAGCCGCGGTAGGTGAAGACCTTCATCTCGCGTGGGGTGTTGAAGGCGCGGTCGATTTCCTCGCGTGTTGCGCCGGCCTTGGTCATGACGCGGTAGCGGTCGGTGTTCTTCATGGCGTTGCGCACGAGGTGGTTGCGGCGGATTTCCGAGAGCTCGGCGCGGTCGGAGGTGTAGGGCGCGCCTCGGGTGCCGCGCTTCTCGCGGAAGAAGGCGGGCTGGAGGTAGCCTCCGAGGTGTTCTTCGACGGCTTCCTCGGCATACTGCTGCATGCGGGAGTCAATGGTGGTGTAGATCTTCAGACCGTCGGTGTAGATGTCGTACTTCGTGCCGTCGGGCTTGGGATTTTTCTCTATCCAGCCGAAGAGGGGATTGGTCTCCCAGGCTATGGAGTCGTCGATGAACTTCTGAGTCTCCCAGCCGCGGTAGTTATCGCGCTCGGGCTTCTTGGCGCGGAGCATGCGGCGGAGCTCCTCGCGGAAGTAGGGGGCTATGCCGTCCTTGGCGTCGACGCGGTTGAAAGTGAGCCTGAGGGGGAGGGCCGAGAGGGAGTCGAGCTCGGCCTTGGTAATCTTGCCGGCTTTCTCCATTTGGGCGAGGACGACGTTGCGGCGCTGGCGGGTGCGCTCGTTCTGACGCACGGGGTTGTAATAGGAGGGATTCTTGACCATTCCGACGAGAGTCGCGGCCTCCTCGATGTTGAGGTCCTTGGGGGCCTTGCCGAAGTAGACGTGGGCGGCCGACTTGATGCCGACGGCGTTGTAGAGGAAGTCGAACTGGTTGAGATACATCTTGATAATCTCCTCCTTGGAGTAGTAGCGCTCGAGTTTGACGGCAATCATCCATTCGATTGGCTTCTGCATGGCTCGTGATACGAGGCCGGAGCTGTTGGGGGAGTAGAGCTGCTTGGCGAGCTGCTGCGTGAGTGTGGAGCCGCCGCCGGCGTTCTTGTTGCCGAGGAGGACGGTCTTGAAGAGGACGCGTCCGAGGCCGCGCATGTCGATGCCGGAGTGGTCCTCGAAGCGTACGTCTTCGGTGGAGATGAGGGCGTCGATGACGTGGGGTGACACCTCGTCGAAGTCGGCATAGACGCGGTTGCCGGTGCCGACGAAGTAGCGGCCTATCTCCTTGCCGTCGGATGAGTAGAGGACGGAGGCGAAGCGGTCGGTGGGGTTTTTAAGTTCCTCGACGGGTGGCATGTAGCCTATGACGCCGTTGTAGACGAGGAAGAGGAATACAAAAATGCCGACCATTGCCGATGCGAATACAATCCACATCGTGGCTATGATGCCGCGGTGGCGGCGGGGCGGTTTATTTTCTTTTTCTTGCTGCATATAGGGCTAATAGGAGTAGTAGGGCTAATAGGAGGGGGATTATTTGCCGATGGCGGTGTAGGTGAAGCCTTCGGCGGTGACTTCCTCGCGGTCGTAGATGTTGCGGCCGTCGACGATGATGAGGCCTTTCATGATGCGGCGCATGACGTCCCAGGAGGGGACGCGGAAGACTTTCCATTCGGTGACGAGGGCGAGGGCGTCGGCATCGACAAGGGCTTCGTACATGTCCTTGGCGTAGATGACGCTATCAGCGATGCGGCGGCGGCACTCGGGGATGGCCACGGGGTCGTAGACTTTGACGGTGGCACCTGCTTTGAGTAGCTCGGAGATGAGGACGAGCGAGGGGGCCTCGCGCATGTCGTCGGTCTCGGGTTTGAAGGCGAGTCCCCAAACGGCCACGGTGCGGCCGGCAAGGGGGCGGGAGCTGTCATCCCCGGGGGGAAGGAGGGTGAGGAGCTTGCGGTAGAGGATGGATTTCTGGGCCTGGTTGACTTCCTCGACGGCGCGGAGGACACGCATGTCGTAGCCGTTTTTTTCGGCGGTCTTGATGAGGGCCTTGACGTCCTTGGGGAAGCAGGAGCCTCCGTAGCCGCAGCCGGGGTAGAGGAATTTCTTGCCGATGCGGACGTCGGTGCCGATTCCGCGGCGGACGTGGTCGACGTTGGCGCCTACGATGTCGCAGAGGTTGGCAATGTCGTTCATAAATGATATGCGGGTGGCGAGCATGGCGTTGGCGGCATATTTTGTCATCTCGGCGGAAGGTATGTCCATGAAGTAGACGCGGAAGTTGTTGGTGAGGAAGGGGCGGTAGAGCTTGGTCATCACTTTCTGCGCGCGCTCGGATTCGACGCCGACGACGACGCGGTCGGGGGACATGAAGTCCTTGATGGCGGCTCCTTCCTTGAGGAATTCGGGGTTGGAGGCGACTTCGAATTCTATGTCTTCGCCGCGGGCTTCGAGCTCTTCACGGATGGCCTGCTTGACGAGGGCGGCGGTGCCTACGGGGACGGTGGATTTGGTGACGAGGATGGTGTATTTTTTGATGTTTCGGCCGAAGGTCCGCGCCACGTCGAGGACATAGCTGAGGTCGGCGGAGCCGTCTTCGTCGGGAGGGGTGCCCACGGCTGAGAAGACCAGCTCCACGTCGTCGAGACAGTCGGTAAGGTCTGTGGTGAAGTGGAGGCGTCCAGCTTCGACGTTTCGCTTGACGATGTCGTCGAGGCCGGGCTCGTAGATAGGTATGTCGCCTCTGAGGAGGGCGTCGATTTTTCTGCTGTCAATATCAACGCAAGTGACGTCGATGCCCATTTCGGCAAAACAGGCGCCTGAGACAAGGCCGACGTAGCCGGTTCCGACAATTGCTATGTTCATTTTGGGGGTTTAAGGTGTAAGGTTTGGGTTTAAGGGAGAGAGTATAGAGTTTAAAGTATAGAGTATAGAGTTTAGGGAGGGAGGAGAGAGTATAGAGTTTAAAGTTTAAAGTTTAGAGTTTAGGGGATTTTTTATTTTTTCTTTTTGGCGGGGTCGCAGGTGAGGCCGACGCCGAGTTTGTTGAAGATCTTGCGGTCGACTTCGCCGAGCATCACTGTGGAGTGGACCTGGCAGCCGTAGAGCTCGGGGAGCTTTTCGAGTGCGCGGCGGCAGTCTTCGTTGTGGGTGCTGAGGACGGAGAGGGCCACGAGGACTTCGTCGGTGTGCAGACGGGGGTTTTGGCTGCGGAGGTAGTGAATCTTGGTGTTCTGTATCGGCTCTATCATGTCCTGAGGGATGAGTCTGACGGAGTGGTCGATGCCGGCGAGGTGCTTTATGGCGTTGAGTATGAGGGCGGCGCTGGGGCCGAGGAGTACGCTGGTCTCGGCGGTTATGATAGTGCCGTCGGCAAGCTCGATGGCCGAGCAGGGGACGCCGCTGCGCTCGGCACGCTCGCGGGCTGCTGTGACGGGCTTGCGGTAGGAAGTGTCAATCTTGGCCTGCTTGAGCAGTAGGGCTATCTTGTTGACCTCGTTGTCGTTGCCGTCGCCTTCAGCGAGGTGGTTGAGGGCGGTGTAGTAGCGACGGATTATTTCGTTTTTAGAGGCCTCGCAGCATACCCGGTCGTCGTTGATGCAGAAGCCCACCATGTTGACGCCCATGTCGGTGGGTGACTTGTAGGGGTTCTCGCCGTAGATGCCTTCGAAGAGGGCGTTGAGGACGGGGAATATCTCGATATCGCGGTTATAGTTGATTGCCGTCTTGCCGTAGGCCTCAAGGTGAAAGGGGTCAATCATGTTGATGTCGTTGAGGTCGGCAGTGGCGGCCTCGTAGGCAATGTTGACGGGGTGTTTGAGGGGGAGGCTCCACACGGGGAAGGTCTCGAACTTGGCGTAGCCGGCCTCGATGCCGCGCTTGTGCTCGTTGTAGAGCTGGCTGAGGCACACGGCCATCTTGCCGCTTCCTGGACCGGGGGCGGTGACGATGACGAGTGGACGGGAGGTCTCGACGTAGTCGTTGCGTCCGAAGCCTTCGTCAGAGTCGATTAGCTCGACGTTGGTCGGATAGCCGTCGATAGTGTAGTGGTAGTAGGTGGTGATGCCCATGCGCTCAAGGCGTTGGCGGAAGGCGTCGGCGCTGCTTTGGCCGTTGTAGTGGGTGATGACTACGGAGCCTACGAGGAAGCCGCGCTTCTGAAACTCCTCGCGGAGGCGGAGGACGTCCATGTCGTAGGTGATGCCGAGGTCGTTGCGCACCTTGTTTTTCTCAATGTCGAGGGCGCTGATGACGATTACAATCTCTGCGTGGTCGCTGAGCTGGCTCAACATGCGGAGCTTGCTGTCGGGCTGGAAGCCGGGGAGCACGCGGCTTGCATGGTGGTCGTCGAACAGTTTACCCCCGAGTTCGAGGTAAAGTTTATTGCCGAACTGGGCTATGCGCTCCTTGATGTGTTCGGACTGAATCTTGAGATATTTCTCGTTGTCAAAACCGTATTTCATAACGGACGGCAAAAATAATAATTTTAGCTCAAAAACGCAAGCGTGACAGGATTTTTGAGGGTAAAATTAGAGCTTATTAAATAAGCTTTTACTTTTGCCGTCCGTGCGGAAGGTTACAGTCGCTTCATCTCGGCTTCGGAGGCGGCGGAGCCTTTGTATTTGCTCCGGCGGGGCTGGAAATTGTAGGTGATGTCGAGTGAGATGCCGCGATTGTCGTAGCGCTGGTGCTTGTCGACGAAGATGCCGAAGGTGTTCATGCTCCAGTCGTTGTCGGAGGTGTTGAAGATGTCGTTGGCGGAGAGCTTGACGCTGAGTGATTTGTTGAAAAACGTGCGTCCTACGGAGGCGTCGAGGGTGAAGATGGTCGCGCCGAAGCGGTTGGTGTGCATGTCGCCGCTGGAGCTGCCGCGGGCATTGGCTGTGAGGAGCCAGCCGCCGGGGAGGGAGAGGGTGTTATCGAAGTAATAGGAGAAGATAGGCTTGTCGTAGCGGTCGGGGCCTATTGAGAGCCACTGGCGGTAGACGCCGAGGGTGACGCCCGGGGTCCAGCGCCTTATCGGGCGGCTCCAGACGAGGCAGGCGCTGAGGAAGGAGAGGTCGATGTTGACGGGGTGGAGGAGGAGCTGCATTGTGGGGGCGGGGTGGAGCTGCTTGACGAAGGCATAGGTGTCGAGGCTGCGGGCGAGGTCGGCCTGGAGGATGAAGTCGCCCCACATGCCGAAGAGCTGCAGGTCGTGGAGACGCTCGTCGCGGAGAGCGGGATTGCCACCCTCGATTTCGTGGCGGCCGACGTAGTTGAGAGAGCTTGTCAGACTGGAGTAGGGCGGTCGGACGGTGGAGGCCTTGTAGCTCAGGGATATTTGTGAGCGGTCGGAGAAGGAGTAGCCGAGAGAGAGGTCGGGAGTCAGAGTGTGGTCACGGCGGCTGAGGGAGACGTCGCGGACGCCATTGAGCCTGTAGACGAAGTCGACATACTCGTAGCGGGCGCCGAGGGTTAGGGAGAGGGGGCCGAAGAGGCGTGACCATGAGGCGAAGAGGGCTGCGGAGGTCTGGCGGGTGTTGGTGAGGGAGGAGGGGATGTAGGCGCCGACGCAGTCGTCGAGCATACGGTAGTCAAGGGTGGTGGAGGTGCGGGAGTCCTGGGTGCCAACGGTGAAGTCGCCCTTCGCGAGGGGGAAGCCGAGGTAGAGTTTGCCGGCCCAGAGGGTGGAAGTCTTTCGGTCGGTGGAGCGGATGGGGGTGAGCTGCGAGGAGGGGTAGGCGGTGGTGACAGCGTTGTCGGTCGAGGAGTGGCGGAAGTCGCCGTCGAAGTGGAGGTGGCAGTTTTCGCTGAAGGTGTCGTCGTAGTATGCGGAGACGAGGTGGCTATGACCCTTGATGTCGCGATAGATGTCGCGGTCGAGGGGCGGCTCGGAGTCGAGCCACTCGTTGCCGGTGTTGGTGAAATCGCCCTTTTCAGGGTTGAAGCGGTAATATGCGCCGAAGGAGCGGCTGTCAGCGGAGTAGTTGAAGCCGGCTTTGAGAGTGGCGGCGTCGGCAGTATTGAGATTGCGCTGCGAGGAACCGACGGTGGAGGGATGACCCTCGTAGTCGAGGCGGTTGATAGTGTAGCCTTTGACGAGAGTGTTATCGTGGTTGTAGGAGCCGGAGGCAAAGATGTCACAGGCGCCCGTGCGGTAGTTGAGGGAGAGGAAATCGACCGCAGACCATCTGCGCCGGCGCTTCACCTGCAGCTGTTCGGTCAGGGAGAGGCCACGGATGAAGTTGCGGCGGGTGGTGATTTTGAGGACGGCGCCCGTGGTTGCGGCATACATGGCTCCGGGAGCCATCTGCAGCTCCACTTTTCGGATGTTGGAGGAACGAAGCTGCTGGAGCTCGTTGTCGTCGCGCATAGGTCGGCCGTCGATAAAGATCAGGACGTTGTCGCGGCCGATGACGCTCACGGCGGTGTCCTGCACCTTAATCATGGGGAGCTGGGCGAGAAGGTCGAGGGCGTTGCCGATGTTTTGGAGGGGAGTGCCGCCTATGGTTGAGACGAGGGTGCTCCCTTCAAGGCGCGTCGCGGGCTGTCGCGCTGTGACGACCACCTCCTGCAAGATCTGTGTGAGGGAATCGGTGGGGACAGACTCGGAATTCTGTGCGGCGGCGAGGCCGGGGAGTGAGGCTGCTGCCATGATGAGCAGACGGGCGGTTTTGGATTTCATCGCTGAGTGTATTTGCATTAATTTTTAGTGCAAAATTAGGGTACGGCGATGTCTCAATCCAAAAAATAAGTCTGACGGAGGGAATTGTAATCGGTTGAATATTAAGGTGCTTTGGATTTATAGCTCTGAAATTTCTGACCGAGAGTCTCCAGGGTCAAAAAATCTCCATAAATTCGGCCAAATGGGGGCACTGCATGGCCTTCAGCCGGAGTTTCAGGCGCGACTTGCGCTTGTAGACATTGTCGACGGACTCGCCGAGGAGCAGGGAGATGGCGCGGCTTGAAAGTCCGCAGGCGAGGTAGACGGCGAGCTGGTATTCTTCGGGCTTGATGTCGGTGTAGTCGGCCTTGAGTTTGTCGAGGAGGTTGTCGCGGCAGCTGTTGACCGCTTTCTGCATGTCGGCAAAGATGAGCGGGTCGCTTTTGACGGCTTCAATCTCGGCCTTGACCTTGTCGGCAACAGCCTTGCGCTCGTTTTTGGTGCCCTGCGACTCATAGAAAGTGGTGCAGAGACTGTCGATGAGCGAGAAGCGGGTGTCGAGGAGTTCGTGGAGCTTTCGTTGCAGCTCAGAGGCGTCGGCGTTGTGGAGTCTGACTTGTTCTTTAAGCCCTGAGGCCTCGGCCATTAGCAGCTCGTTTTGGCTCTCACGCAATTTCAGGCGCTGGCGCTGCCAGAGGATGACGGCGACGGTCAGTGTGATGATTATGAGGGCTATGAGTATGGCCTGTTCACGCTTAGTGCGCTCAACGTAAAGGTAGTATTCCTTCTCTTTCTGAATATAGCGCGCCTCGATGAGCGGGTCGGGGACTGAGGAGGAGAGGCGCCCGATGGATTGCTTCAGGGACTCGGCGCGGCGTAGCTCCAGCGGGCAGTCGTGACGGGAATAATAGCTGAGGGCGATTTTCAAGATAGAGTCGGAGGGGGCATAGAGATTATTAGCCGCAAGGGCCTCGCTGTAGAGGAGCGCCCAGCGTGCTATCGTGGCCGAGTCGCCGAGAGTCGAGACGTCGAGGGCGTTGAGCTTCTCGTAGGCCTGGCGCGGGTCGTCGGTCATGAGTGCCTGTGCCTCGTCGAGAGCATAGGAGGGGCGCGACGTGTAGCCACAGGCACAGAGGAGGAGTAGGCTTATGATGTAGAACAGATGTTTCATGTCAATCCTTGATGCGGTGGATGATGTCGGTCAGAGTCTCGCCGAGGCCGATAGTGTAGCCCTGCGAGAGGAAGACAACGCGGTTGAAAGTGTCGGCCACGACGAATATCGGGCGCTCGTCGGTCGTCAAATTGAGGTTTTCAACCAATTCTTTGAGAATCCTGCCGTCGATGTCGGTGCCAAGAACCACGTTGGAAGGAAGATTGGGGAAGCGGGAGCGGTCGAAGCGGCGCGCTTCGTCGGGGTCGGCAAAGAGGAGAACGATTTTCTTGCCCCACTTCTCAAACTCGGCGGCGATGGCGGAGATGTCGTTGAGGGTGTGGGCTGTAGGCTCATGGTTGGGCTGGATGAGGCCGAGTATGTAGTAGCCGCGCCCTGTGGTCGATAGGATGCTCTTGTCCTTCGATTCGGCGAGGTCGTGGTAGATGTCCTCGGAGTTGAGCGAGCCGATGACCTGGATCTCGCGCTTGTCCTGACGGATTGTGAGCGGGATGGAAGTCTGCCGGTCGGCGTCGATGTTGAAGATTTCGGCCCTGGCGAGGACTCCGCCGTTGGCCAGTCGCTGGCCCGTGACGAGCATGTAGCGCCCCTTGTCGAATTTCATGTCCTTCCCGGCGATGCTGCCGGCTGTGTCTTCCTCGCCGAATTCGAGGAGGCGGGGGAGGCCGTTGTCAATCTTGGAGATAGAGAACTGGGAGTAGTATTTCGGGTCGATTATGCGGCCTGTGGAAGTGAAACGGAGGTCGAGACTGCCTTGTGGGGAGGCGGGCGCGGCGATGGTGCTTTCAAATTTCACATCTGTCCAGTTGTCGGACTTGTCGGCATACTGTGTCTTGCCTGTCACAGGGTCGATGCGCGCGGGGATGCCGAAGCTCCTTGCCCCGGCGACAAATAAGATATCGCGTGAGCGCTTGTCGGCACGTCGGAGCTTCCAGACAGCCTCTGGCGACATTCGGATGTTTAGCCGGTTCCAGACAGTGTCGATTGTGACGTTTTGGCGACAGTAGTCGACCCATTTCTGCGGGTTGTTACCATACTTTTCGGCATTGGCGGCGGGGATGGTCTTGCGGAAGAAGGATTTGTAGGGTGTGAGACCCTCGTTTTCGATGCGAGGGTTGAGGATGTAGTCGTTGTAAAGCGGCGAGTCGGCTTCGGGAGTGAAGAGGTGGTCGAGGAGAACTTCGGCAGAGATGTCGCGACGGTCTTTCTCGGAGACGGCGAGCAGTAGGTCGAGGGCCTTAGGCTGCAATTCTTTGGGTGTGGATGTGAGGAAGCCGCTGATAAGACGGTGGTTGCCGCGGGATTCGGTGAGGACTTTGGTAAGCTTCTCTTTGTCGAGGTCGAGGTTGGTGGCGAACCTTTCGGCGTCAGCTGCCGTTGCAAAGGTGGCGACGTAGGCCATGCGTATTGAATCCTCGCGGGCTGTGCGGAAATCGTTGACGCGGCGCTGCTCAGGAGTCGGGGTGGGGAGAGTGGCCGACGGGGCAGGAGGGACTATGTCGAACTCCATGACGCCTGTCCAGCCGGATGTCTTGTCAAGGATGATGTCGGTGACGCCGCTGTCGGAGGGGGAAACTTTGGCCACTCCGAAATTTGTGCCGTCGGAAGCCCAGACAATCATGTCGCCGAGGCCGCAGGTCAGGGCGGTCATTCCGTCCGGGCCGGAAATTTTCTTTGCCACGGGATAGAATTCGGCATAGTTGTAGAGCGAGAAGTTGACCACGGCGTTGTTGACCGGCTTTCTGTCCGTATCGCAGATTCTTACCTTTACATCATGGACCGGGGCATAGTTGGCGGTGACGTTTATAATGGTGTTGGCAGGAGTGCGCTCGAGCACCTCCTCCGGGCCGTCGTAGTTGCCGAAGACCTTGGTGTTCATCAACATGCCGCGTGATGCCGGGGAGTTGAACCATGCGAGATTTAGAATCGGCTCAGGCTCGCAGGCACCGAGGAAGTACCACTTGCCGTCGGCCCAGGCCTCGACCCAGGCGTGGTTGTCGTCGGTGTGGGCCCAGCGGGGGGTGTAGACCTGGCGCGCGGGGATGCCGACAGAGCGGAGCGCGGCCACGGTGAATGTCGACTCCTCTCCGCAACGCCCGATGGCCTGGCTGACGGTGCTTAGCGGACTACTCGTGCGGGCGTCGGAGGGCTGGTAGGTCGCCTTTTCGTGACACCAGTGGTTGACCTCAAGGATAGCTTCTTTCATTGGGAGATTCTTCACGCGGTCTTTCAGCTCGTCGTAGAACTGCGGGCGCGACATGTCGAGATCCTCGTTGTTGACCCTCACGGGGAGGACGAAGTGCATGAACTCGCGTTGCGGGACTGTCTTTCCCCAGGGCATCTCGTCGACAGCGCGAAGGGAGGCTCTGACATTTTCCAGATAGAAGTCAGGGCTGTAGCCGCCCCAGTCGGCGAGCATCATGTAGGCGTAGAGAAACTTCATGGCATCCGCCTCGCGGGGCGTCAGGCCGGGAGTGGCGGCGATAAAATCTGCCGGGGTGGGGTCGGCGAGCGCCGCGACTTTCTGATTGAAGTCGCGCTCGATTCTCTGCGACATCCCGCCGTCGGCACGGAGCGGCAGGAGGGCAGACGTGATGAGGCTTAGGGAGAGGATATATTTAAAAATATTCAGGTTCATAATTTATTTATTTTATAACATACCTGTTGAACGTGGTCAAGACCATAAAGTAGAGAGTGGCTGTCTATGCCCATCCACATAAAGAGAGTGTGTAGTTTTTGATATGCGTTGAGAATGTATGTGGTGCTAATTTTAGGTTGCTGCAAGGCAAAACAGATTGGCTCGTGATGAGCTATTCGGTTACGCAGTATATTTATGCCGTCAAGTTCATTGAATATAAATGTGTTGTTATACTGACATTGGACTGTTGAGCGGGGTTTGTTTGGAAATATGGAAAGCAAACTGCGTCCCACGGCGCGATACTGTGGATTAGCAAACATATATTTCCAAACGCCGAACTCCATTTCAGCAAGGAGCTTGGTATGTGTATAGCTATTGTCACGCAGTAGACGGAGATAGGCTCTACGAATTATATTAGCACTGTCTCGACAGCCGATTACGTCAAAAATGCCCCCTGGCTCTACAGAGTTACGAAGCCAATCATTGCCGAGTCGCTTAACGAGCACTATGTCAATGGCGTTCCTTATAGCTACCTCAAAACAACTAAGTAGGGTGAATACCTCTTGCGACAGATTGAGGTTAAGGCGATAGAGTGTCATCGTCTTTTTGGTATCGCCGTTGCAGGCTGTCAGATAGCGTTGCAGGCGTTCTTGGGATAATATGGTTTGAAATTCTGAGAATTTCACCGCTTTACAATCTTTTATGAATTAGTATTTGTTTTAATTAAAAGAAAACACTATATTTGCAGTGTTGATTCCCGGTAGCCCCTGATTCGTCAAGCTATCGGGTTTAGTTTTTTATAATTGTTGTTATTGAATAGTCCAAAAAAGAATTCGTAATCTTACGAGGCAAGCAAGTATTTAGTGTAAATAGATGCGGCTATATTAACTTTGATTGTATAGCATTGACCATTTCTGGTGCATCCTTGCAGCCAAGCATATATTTTTTACCGTTTTTAAGAGTCACGAGGAAACAATCGGAGGCCTTCCCATAGTAAGAGAAGTATCTACCTATGCTTGGTTCTGAAAACCATCCCCAGTATCCGAAAAATCCGCCGCTGCCAAGAAGTCTGCGTTCCGCCATTGTGGGAGGGCAGAGTCTTACAGAACTTATGTCGGATAATGGAATATCTTTAATCTTCAGAGAGCGGTTAACGGATAGGTCCTTGTCTGACAGGGAAATAGATATCGGGGCATAAAACAGAGCCATCAAACATAACAGGCTGATGATGCCCGACAGCAGATAGACAGGCCATTCTTCCCCTTTACTGAGTTGCCAATATGAGAAGACAAAGAGGAAGGCAATAATAGCTATCGGATTAATCATTGCATAAGTGCTTAATATAACTTTCTTTTTCATCGTGCAAAGGTAACTTTATGAATTCATGGCGTTGATGATAGCAGCGACCGCGGAGGGGTCGGTGACGCTCCTGCTGTATTCGTCTGCTCCGGGCTTTCCCATGCTCACGTCGCCGCGGCGGAAGCGCATCTCGCTGCCAATGGTCCGCTTGGCCGAGGCATGAAGCTCGGTGACGCCTGTCGCGGCTATGATTCCGCGGGCATTTTCGGCTGTGACGCCGCCTCCGGCGAGGATGATGATGCGTCCGGCGGCGAGATCGTTGAGCTTTCGGAGCATAGGTATGCCCTGTTCGGCGGTGGGAGCAAGCCCGGATGTGAGTATACGGTCGCAGCCGATGGAGATAATCTCCTCCAGGCTACATTCAGAGTTGCGGCAGAGGTCGAAGGCGCGGTGAAAGGTCACTGACGCACCGTCGGCTGCGGCGATGAGCCGTCGGCAAGCCTCGGTGTCGACATCTCCCTCCGCAGTAAGTGCCCCTATGACGATGCCGTCGACTCCCGCACTGACGGCGGCGGCCACGTCGGCTTCCATGAGTCGGATTTCCTCAGGGGTATAGAGGAAGTCGCCGTTGCGGGGACGGATGAGGAGGTGGACTTTGGGAATCCCGACGCGCAGGCTCTCGGCGATGAGGCCGGCAGAGGGGGTCAGGCCCCCTTCGGAAAGGGCGCTGCACAGTTCGATGCGCTGCGCGCCGCCGGCTTTGGCCGCGAGCACGCTTTGGAGGTCGCCACAGCAGACTTCGAGTGTCATAGAATCTCAAGTTCGATTATGTGGTCAATGCTGTCGGGGAGCTTGTCGAGGTGGAGGGTGACGCCGTCAGCGTCCTTAGTGTATCTGACAGCTGACCTGTCGGCATAATTCATGGCCTTGCCGATTCTGAGGTCGGTCGGGAGGAGGATATCGGTCGACTGCGGGGTGAGTATGTGGACGAAGAGGCGCTTGTCCTTGCGGGTGCAGGTGCCCCAATCGCGTGCGGCGAAGGGACCGGCCGTGGTGCCGTAGATTGTATCGCCGTTGTCGCGCATCCATTTGCCGATTTCCTTCAGGCGGTCGAGGGCGGCAGCGGGGAGTTCACCATTGGGCTGCGGTCCGATGTTGAGGAGGAGGTTTGCGCCCTTGCCGGCAGTCTTGACGAGGTAGTGGATGAGCGTGCGGGTGTCCTTGTAGTCAGTGTCCTCGATTTTGTAGCCCCACATGCCGTTCATGGTGTCGCAGGTCTCGAGAGGGAGGCGGCTGACGTCCTGTCCCGACAGACCGGCCTTGTTCTCGCCGGGGATGTCGCGCTCGAAAATCTGTATGTTCTCACCCGGGAAGGGGCTTTGGTGGTGGTTGTTGCCGACCATGCAGGAGGGTTGCAGCTCGTGGATCATGCGGTATTGCTCGGGGAGCTGCCAGTCGAAGGGCACCGGGTCGCTGTCATGGTCCCACCAGCCGTCAAACCAAATGGCACGGATAGGCCCGTAGTTGGTCAGCAGCTCTTTCAGCTGGCGGTTCATAAAGCCGTAGTAGTGAGGCCAGTCCGCCTTGATCGAATCCTTGCCTGTGGTGCGGCCTGTGCGCCCCCAGGGATAGTCGTCGCGCGTCCAGTCGATGTGTGAGTAGTAGAGATGCAGCTTGACATCCTGACGGTGGCACTCGTCGGCAAGCTCCTTGAGCACGTCGCGCTTGAAGGGGGTTGCGTCGACTATATTGTAGTCCGACTGGGCGGTATGAAACATCGAGAAACCGTCATGGTGGCGAGAGGTGAAGCAGATGTAGCGCGCGCCGGAGTTTTTGATGGCCGAGACCCACTCGGCGGCGTCGAAGTCGGCCGGATAGAAGCCCTTGGCAGCCTTGGCATACTCGTCGGCCTTCGGGCCGTAGTTGAGATACCACTCGCCGCGGGCAAACATGCTGTAGATGCCCCAGTGGATGAAGATGCCGAAGCGGTCGGCCTCAAATTGCTTTTGGGACCTGACAACTTCCGGCGAAGGCTTGTATGGAATGGCCGTTTCGGCTGAAATCATGACGGGATTGGCTATCGCTATGGCGTATAATGCGATTTTTGCAAGCAGTTTCATCAATATGCAATGATTAAGGTTAGTTCCGGCGTAAATTTAGTCATATTTTGTGAATAAATCATAAGGAAGGAATGTTATAATAAATAAATATGTATAATTTTGCACGAATTCTACAGTCGGTAGACAAAACGGCTAATAAATAACACGCTTTAAACTATGGATTTGAAACCGCGAATACTTGTGGTCGATGACGAGGAGACCCTTTGTGAGGCGCTTCGCTTCAATCTTGAAGCCGAGGGCTATGATGTCGATGTGGCACATAGTGCCGAGGAGGTGCTGACTATGGCCCCCGAGGTCTACTCGCTTATACTCCTTGATATTATGATGGGTGATATAAGCGGCTTCAAGCTCGCGGAGATATTGAAGAAGCGTGAGTCGACAGCAGGAATACCTATCATATTCTGCACGGCCAAGGATTCGGAGGACGACATGGTGTCGGGGCTTAATCTCGGTGCCGACGACTATATAGCGAAGCCATATTCGATACGCAATGTGCTCGCAAGGGTGAGGTCGGTGCTGAGGCGGGTGCAGAAGAACGGCGCCGGGACGGATGCCGAGCCCGAGGACAGAATTGAATACAGGGGGATAACTATATTGCCGAAGCAGAAGGTCTGCAAGGTGGACGGCGCCGAGGTCAGGATGCCCCGCAAGGAGTTCGAGATACTGTCGACGCTGCTTGGCCACCGAGGGCAGGTGTTCTCGCGCGAGGAGCTGCTCAGGATGATATGGCCCGACGAGGTGATTGTGCTCGACCGTGTCATAGATGTCAACATAACGCGCCTGCGCTCCAAGCTCGGGCCTTACGGTAAGAATATTGTCACCCGCCCGGGCTACGGATATGGCTTCATGGAGTAGGCTCACATATCATAAACGGCTCTTCATCGGACTGGTGGTCTATTCATGGCTGCTGGTCGGGTGCTTTGCGGGGTTTCAATACTATAGGGAGAAGAAATTCAAGATAGTAGAGCTAAACGCCCAGTTGCAGGTGATAAATGACCGCCTGCTCGATGAGTTTGACAAGAACCCGGAGGGATTCAGGCTGTCGATGCTGCCGCCGAATCCTTTTGATGAGCTTCGGGTCAGCATCATGACCAGTGACGGCAAAATTATCTATGACAACATTCTCGACTCTCTTCCGACAGCCAGCCACCTAGGGCGCGAGGAGATTGCCCGTGCTCTCAATACAGGCACCGGCTTCGCGGTCAGGCGTCACAGCAGCACTACGGGGGAGACTTATTTTTACTCGGCCAAGAGTGGCGACAGGTATATCGTGCGCACCGCTGTCCCCTATTCAAGCCCGCTTGAGCTTCTGCTGAAGGCTGACTATGGCTTTGTGTGGTTCATGATTGCCGTGACTGTCATAATGTGTGTGATAGGCTATCTCGTCACCCGTCGCCTCGGGCAGAATCTGTCGCGTCTTAGCAGTTTTGCAGAAAGCGCGGAGAAGGGGGAGAGGATTTACGACACAGAGCCGTTTCCCCACGACGAGCTGGGCGAGATTTCAAACCACATCGTGCGCCTGTATGCCCGCTTGCAACAGGCTATCACCGACCGCGACCGGGAGCACCGCGCCGCTATCAACGAGGAGCAGGAGAAAATCAGAATTAAGAAGCAGCTGACTAACAATATAAATCATGAACTGAAGACGCCGGTCGCCGCGATGCAGGTCTGCCTCGAGACTCTCGTGGAACATAAAAATCTCAGCCCGGAGAAGCGCGATGAGTTTATCATGCGCTGCTACGTCGAGAATCAGCGCCTCCGCAGCCTGCTCGCCGACGTGGCGCTGATAACACGCATGGAGGAGGGGGGAAGTGTAATTGCCAGGGAGGAAGTGAACCTTACGGAGGTGATAGACGATGTCTGCGACGAGCTTGCCCCGGCTGCGGCGACAAGGGGGCTGGTGATTGTCAACGGTGTTGACCGTGAGATTGCCATGCAAGGCAATTCCTCGCTGCTATTCTCAGTGTTCAAAAATTTAATAGACAATGCCATTGTCCACTCGGGTGGGAGCCGGGTCGAGATAAATCTTGCGGCGGATAGTGCGGACTATGTGATTCTCACTGTGGCTGACGACGGGCGTGGCGTAGCCGAAAATGAGCTGCCACGCCTGTTCGAGCGCTTCTACCGCGTCGACAAGGGGCGCTCGCGTCAGGCAGGGGGGACGGGATTAGGGCTCTCGATAGTCAAAAACGCCATTCTTTGGCACGGCGGTGAGGTCTCGGTCACTAACCGGCGTGAGGGAGGACTGGTATTCAAGATACGCCTGCCGAAAATTTAATATGTGATTAAAGTTTATGAAACATTTATGAAACATATTGTTTTTTACTTTGCATAAGAAATAATGCAAGGTAAAAAGATATGGATCTACTATTTTTATGCGTCATCATCTTCCTGTTCCTGCTGGCAGTGTTTGACCTGTCGGTCGGAGTCAGCAACGACGCGGTCAACTTCCTTAACTCGGCCATAGGTTCGAAGGCCGCCTCTTTCAAGAGGGTACTGATTATCGCGTCAATAGGTGTCTTCATAGGCGCCGCGATGAGCAATGGCATGATGGATATAGCCCGTCACGGCATATTCAGGCCGGAGCATTTCTCATTTTACGAGATTATATGCATCCTGATGGCTGTCATGGTCACGGATATTATACTGCTGGATATTTTCAACACTCTCGGTATGCCGACTTCCACGACTGTGTCGATGGTCTTCGAACTTATGGGTGCTACCTTCGTCGTCGCGCTCATCAAGATGGCCGGCGGTGTCGGAGAATTGGGCTTCAATGACCTGCTGAACACTGAGAAAGCCTTGTCGGTAATCCTGGGTATCTTCCTGTCGGTGGCGATAGCCTTCGTGTTCGGCACAATTGTGCAATTCCTGTCGCGCCTGGTGTTCTCATTCGAGTTCAAGAGCCGCCTGAAGTGGAAAATCGGTATTTTCGGGGGTGTCTGTGCCACCGCTATTGTCTACTTCCTCATCATAAAGGGTGCCAAGGATATGTCATTTATGACCCCCGAGGTCAAGAGGTGGATTTCAGATAATGTCTGCATCATCGTCGGGGCAAGCTTCGCTTTCTTCACGGTGCTCATGCAGCTGCTCCATGCCCTGAATGTCAATGTGCTTAAAGTCATTGTGCTTATGGGTACCTTCTCGCTGGCTATGGCCTTTGCCGGCAACGACCTTGTCAACTTTATCGGTGTGCCGCTCACTGGTCTCTCGGCCTGGCAGGATTATGCGGCTAACGGCGGCGGGGATGCCCGCGGCTTCTTCATGGACTCGCTCAACGGCTCGGCTGACACCCCGATATGGTTTCTCATAGGAGCCGGCGTTGTAATGGTGGTGGCGCTTGCCACCTCGTCCAAGGCGCGCAATGTGGCCAAGACCGAAATCGGTCTCGGAAGCCAGGGCAATGGCGACGAGATGTTTGGCTCCTCACGCATAGCCCGCCGCCTTGTGCGCTGGACCCTGTCGCTGCTCGCCGTAGGCCGTCGTGTGATTCCCCTTCGCGCCCGCAAGTGGATCAACAGCCGCTTCGTTATGGATGAGAACACCCTCGAGCATGGGGCGGCCTTCGACCTCATCCGCGGCTCTATCAACCTTGTGCTCGCCGGGGCGCTCATCGCGCTCGGAACCTCGCTCAAACTCCCGTTGTCGACTACGTTTGTCACCTTCATGGTGGCTATGGGTACATCGCTTGCCGACCGCGCTTGGGGGCGTGAGAGCGCCGTGTTCCGTATCACGGGTGTGATTTCCGTCATAGGCGGATGGTTTCTCACAGCCGGCGCGGCCTTCATCGGGGCCGGTATCATAGTGGCGGCGATGTATTGGGGCGGCCATTGGGTGATGTTTGTCCTCGCCGTGGTGACTGTGTGTCTCATTATCAGGAGCAACCGCCGCTTCCGTAAGAAGCAGGCGGTTGAGACGGGCGATACAATGTTTCAGACAATCCTCAATACTCCCGATAAGGCCCAGGCATGGGACCTCCTGCTCCTCTACATGACCGACGAGCAGCGCAAGTTCATGGTTTACGCCGGTGAGAAATATATCTCTGTCACAGGAGCCTTTATCAAGGACGATGTCAAGACTCTCAACCGTGCTGAAAACAGCTTGCAAAACCAGAAGCGCGTGCTTAAAAATTCCCGCCGCAAGGAGACCCTGTGTCTGCGGCAGGTGAGCCGTGAGACGGCTATCGAGAAGAGCGCGTGGTTCCATCTGGCCAACAACAGCTGCATGTCGATGCTCTATAACCTCCGCCGTATCAATGAAATATGCAAGGAGCATGTGGAAAACAACTTCCATCGACTCCCGACGCAGTATGTCGATGATTTCCAGGCGATTCGTGACCGTGTGGCGACGCTTTTCAATGACGTCCTCGAAACTATTGACAGCTCCGATATCGAGGTCGTCCCGACGCTCCGCAAGCGCTGCGACGAAATCAAGGATATGATTGCAGGCACATACTACAAGCTCTATGATCACCTGCATGACGGCGACACCGCATCTATGGCTGTCCTCTACGTCTACTTGAACATGCTCCAGGAGACGCAGGAAATGGTGTCGAGCATCAGAAAATACCTCCGAGCTTTCTTAAAACTACATGTTGTGGCATTTTCTCCAGTAGCCCAACGATAGATTCCTCTTTCATGTGATGCGCCCAAAATGTCCCGCTATAACATTTTGGGCGCTATTTGTATTATCGGATTCATTCGATATGAAAAAGTGTAAAAATTACACTTTTTATGCTAATTATGAATTGTCATTAAAAAAGTGCCAAACATAGACATAATATAGCTTTTGAAATACCTTTTACATTAGGTTGAAAGGAAGGGCTTATTGTAAAATTGAAAATACGGATATTTGAAACTTGCTATTATGCACAAATTTGGTTAACTTTGTAAACAAAATTCTTATATCTAATTCCATTCGATTTATGTTTCACAAATTTAGTGCGATTGTATCATGCGCCTTATTGTCATTTGGCGCCTACGCCCAGAGTGGCGGGCTGACAGATACTTCAGATAGCCGTCATGCTGTAATGACCAATACCCCTCTCGGAGCAGTGAGGTGGAACGGCGGCTTTTGGGGAGAACGTTTCAATGTCTACAGCGGTACATCGTTGCAGAGTATGTGGGACACCTGGAACAATCCCGATGTTTCTCACGGTTTCCGAAATTTTGAAATAGCCGCAGGCACCTGCGAAGGGGAGCATTGGGGCCCTCCCTTCCATGACGGAGACATGTATAAATGGCTCGAGGCCGTTGCCGCGGTCTATGCCGTCAACAAGGACCCCAAGCTCGACGCGCTCATGGACAAGTTCATAGAGCAGGTGGTGAAGGCCCAGCGGGCCGACGGCTATATCCATACTCCCGTCATCATTGACGAGCGCAACCGTGGTGTCGATAGCCATGCCGAACATAAGGAGCAGACCGTGATTGGCACCAAGGTCGGAGGTGAGGACGAGAAAGGTGCCTTTGCCAACCGTCTTAATTTTGAAACATATAATCTCGGCCACCTGATGATGGCAGGTATCATCCACAAGAGGGCCACAGGGAAAACATCGCTCTTCGACGCCGCTGTCAAGGCTACCGATTTCCTCTGCGGATTTTATGAGACAGCCTCTGCCGAGCTTGCGCGCAATGCAATCTGCCCCTCGCACTACATGGGTGTGGTCGAGATGTATCGCGAGACAGGCAATCCCCGCTATCTCGAACTTGCCAAGAACCTTATCGACATCCGAGGTCTCGTGGAGAACGGTACCGACGACAACCAGGACCGCATCCCCTTCCGCGACCAGTATAACGCGATGGGCCATGCCGTCCGCGCCAACTATCTCTATGCCGGCGTCGCCGACCTCTACAACGAGACAGGCGAGGAGCAGCTGATGAAGAACCTCACGAGCATTTGGAACGACATCGTGAGCCGCAAGATGTATATCACCGGAGCCTGCGGCGCGCTTTATGACGGAACCTCGCCCGACGGCACCTGCTACGAGCCTGACAGCATACAGAAGGTGCACCAGAGCTACGGGCGCCCCTTCCAGCTCCCAAACAGCACAGCCCACAACGAGACTTGTGCCAATATCGGCAACATGCTCTTCAACTGGCGCATGCTCGAAGCCACGGGTGAGGCAAAGTATGCCGACATAGTCGAGACAGCACTCTACAACAGCGTGCTCAGCGGTGTCAGCCTCGACGGCAAGAAATATTTCTATACCAACCCGCTCAGAATGAGCGATGACCTTCCTTACACTCTCCGCTGGCCCAAGACCCGCGAGGAGTACATCAGCTGTTTCTGCTGTCCGCCCAACACCCTGCGCACAATCTGCGAGGCCCAGAACTATGCCTATACCGTCAACGACAGCACCCTTTGGGTCAATCTCTACGGCGACAACGAACTGCGCACATCACTCGGCAAGAAGCGTCCCCTCGTCGTGACGCAACAGACCGATTATCCATACGACGGCAGGGTGAAGATAACACTTGTCGAGGTTCCGAAGAAAGAGAAGCTTGCATTGAAGCTCCGCGTCCCCTCGTGGTGCGACAATGCTACTCTGACAGTCAACGGCGTGAAGGAAAATATCAAAGTCACCCCGGACAGCTACATTACTCTTGACCGCACTTGGAAACCTATGGACGAAGTTGTCTTCGACATGGAGATGAGGGTCAAGCTCCTCGAATCGAACCCTCTCGTGGAGGAAACACGCAATCATACAGCTGTCAAGCGCGGCCCGTTAGTGTACTGCCTCGAGGGAATCGACATCGAGGGTGGCAAGGCTCTTGACGACGTGCTCATCCCGGCAGATGCCAAGTTTATCGTGAAGGATATGACCATCGACGGCAGCCGCATGAAGGGTCTTGAGACCGAGGCGCGCCTTGTGGATGGGGGCGACTGGACCGGCAAGCTCTACCGCGAGGTCGGTAGCGCCGACAAGACTGTCAGAATCACACTGATACCTTATTTTGCGTGGGGCAACCGCGACAAGGCCGAGATGAGCGTGTGGCTCCCTCTTGCCCGATAGATAATCATCATTCATCATTAAGAACTGAATTTAACGTATCATGAAAAGACTGTTTGTGTCGGCGGGCGCTGCTATTGCTATAGCCATGTCAGCCATTGCAGCCGATGTCTATGTGTCGCCCGACGGCAAGGACACCAATGACGGTAGCAAATCCTCGCCGAAGGCCACGTTGACTTCCGCCCTGCGCCAGGCTCGTGAGATGAGGCGTCTTGCAGCTCCGGGTGTGGAGAACGGAATCAATATCCATGTCGCCGCGGGTGACTATTACCTTAACGAGCCGGTTTTCGTGCGCCCGGAGGACAGTGGGACACCGACGTCGCCGACTGTGATTGTGGGCGAGGGTGATGCGCGGCTCAACGGAGGCGTGAAAATCGAGGGTTGGAAGCGCCAGGGTAAGTTCTTAGTGGCCGATGTCCCAACTTTCAACGGCCGTCCGCTTGATTTCCGACAGCTCTGGGTCAACGGCCACAAGGCTGTGAGGGCGAGAGATGTCGAGGATTTCGAGAAGATGTATCGCATCATCGGCAATGACCCCGCCAACGAGGTGCTGTGGGTGCCGGCAGAAGCAGTCAAAAAAATCAAAAATTCTCCATATGCCGAAATGGTGCTCCACGAGATGTGGTGCGTGGCCAATCTGCGCATAAAGTCTATCGACATACAGGGGGACAGCGCTGCTGTGCGCTTCCACAACCCGGAGAGCCGCATACAGTTCGAGCATCCCTGGCCGCGTCCGATGGTGACTACCGACGGCCATAACTCCGCCTTCTATCTCACCAACGCTATGGAGCTTCTTGACGTTCCGGGTGAGTGGTATCACGACATCGACAGCCGCAAGCTCTACTACTATCCCTTCAAGAACGAGACTGTCAAGGAGGCCGTTGTCCCCGCGATAGAGACACTTGTCAATGTCGAGGGCACGCTTGACCGCCCGGTGGAGAATGTACGTTTCGAAAATCTCGCCTTCGAATATACTACCTGGATGCGCCCCTCGCTTAAAGGACATGTCCCCTTGCAGGCAGGCATGTTCATGACCGACGGTTACAAGATTAATCCCAAAATGGTCCGCAAGCAGAACCACAAGCTCGACAACCAGGGTTGGCTCGGTCGTCCCGATGCCGCTGTGAGGGTCTCGGCTGCCAAGAATGTTGACTTTCTCGGCTGCCGCTTCGAGCATCTCGGTTCGTCGGGCCTTGACTATGAGTGGGGGACAGAGGGTGGCCTTGTCGAAGGCTGCCTCTTCCGCGACATAGCCGGCAACGGCATCGTTGTCGGCAGTTTCAGCCCTGCCGCGCATGAGACACATCTCCCTTACGACCCGGCCGACGGCCGCGAGGTCTGCTCGGGGCTGACGATTGCCAACAATTATATCGTCGACGTCACCAACGAGGACTGGGGCACGCTCGGCATCTGTGCCGGATATGTCCGTGACATCAATATCGAGCACAACGAAATCTGCGATGTTTCCTACAGCGGCATCAATCTCGGCTGGGGGTGGACTCGCACGGTCAACTGCATGCGTAACAACCGCGTCCATGCAAACCTTATCCACCATTATGCCAAACACATGTATGACGTGGCCGGAGTCTACACCCTCGGCTCCCAGCCCCACAGCTGGGTGACAGAGAACTGCGTGCGCGACATCTATGTCCCCGGCTATGCGCATGACCCCAACCACTGGTTCTACCTCTACACCGACGAGGGTTCCTCATTCATCACGGTGAAGGACAACTGGACCGAGGGGGAGAAGTATCTCCAAAATGCAAACGGTCCCGGCAACACATGGGAAAACAACGGACCCCAAGTCAGTGACTCAATCCGCTCCAACGCGGGTCTACAGAAAGAATTCTTGCATCTCAAATCATTATAAATATTCATGAAAATAAGGACTATGTCATTTCTCGGGGCTGTGGCTCTCGGCCTCGCTGCTTCAGCGCAGACGTGGATATGGTATCCCGGGGACTATGAAATATGGCTCGGAAACAGGATGAACAACAACCGCACCGAGCGCGGAGCATTTTTCCCTCCGTTCTGGAAGACCGACAGCCACTATGTGACCGTCGAATTCAGCAAGCAGCTCGACCTCGCCGAGCCGGAGACGATTGAAATAGCCGTCGAGGGAAAATATAATGTCAAACTCGACGGCAAGCTCCGGTTTGGTATGCCGTCGAAGTTCGAGCTTCCGGCCGGAAAGCACAACCTTAATATAAAGGTGTGGAACCAGTCGACCCCACCGTCTATATATATAAAAGGTAAGACGGTCAACAGCGACGGCACCTGGAAGGTGACAAATGAGGACAAGGAGTGGATTGACGAGAGCGGCAAGGCCAGCGATACTTCGGCAACGGAGTATGCCCTCGCCGGCTACTGGAACTTCGATGATATTGCCACCCCGCCATCGACATTCAACCTAAAGACAGAGCCGCAGGACTATGTGTCGGTAGTCAATAAGACAACCGACGGGGGCAAGCTTTATGATTTCGGGCGAGAGACTTTCGGAAGTGTGGTGCTTAAAAACGTTGTAGGTGACGGTAATGTGAATATATATTATGGTGAGAGCCCAGAAGAGGCTCTTGATCTCGGCCACTGCGAGACTCTCGACAAAATCAGCTTTGGCAGCGGCGAGGTGACAGATCTTGCCACCAACGAAAGCCGCAAGCGTGCCGGTGACTACACTCTTGACAACACCCGCGCCTTCCGCTATGTCTATGTCAGCCCCGAGGAGGGTGTCAACGTCGGCGACGTTGCCATGCTCTATGAATATGCCCCTGTGGAGTATCGAGGTACCTTCAAGTGCAGCGACCCGGAGCTGAACAAGATATGGGATGTCGGCGCCTATACCATGCACCTGACCACCCGCGAGTTCTTCATCGACGGTATCAAGCGTGACCGCTGGGTGTGGAGCGGCGATGCCGTGCAGAGCTACCTCATGAACTATTATCTCTTTTTCGACAGCCCCACTGTCAAGAGGACCACACGTCTGCTCCGCGGCAAGGACCCTGTGACGGCGCATATAAATACCATTATGGACTACACTCTCTACTGGTTCATCGGTATCTATGACTATTATCTCTACACGGGCGACAAGGCCTTTGTCAGCGAGATATATCCCCGCATGAAAACGCTCATGGACTATGTGCTCGGACGCACCAACGCCGACGGGATGCTCGAAGGCATGACCGGCGACTGGGTCTTCGTCGACTGGGCCGACTTCCCGATGAGCAAGCAGGGCGCCCTGTCATTCGAGCAGGTGCTCCTCTGCAAGAGCCTTGAGACTATGAAGCTTTGCGCCGATATTATCGGTGACAAGGGTGATGCCGAGCAGTATGGCAGGCTCGCCGCCGACCTTCGCGCCAAGCTCCTGCCCACATTTTGGGATGATTCGCGCAAGGCGCTCGTCCACAATGTCGAGAACGGCAAGAAGAGCGAGCAGGTCAACAAGTTCGCCAACATGTTTGCAATAAACTTCGGCTATTTCGACGAGCCGACCACCAGGCAGGTCATGGACAGCGTGATGCTCAACCCCGAGGTGCCCGCGATTACCACTCCTTACATGCGTTTCTACGAACTTGAGTCGCTATGTGCCCAGGGTTTGCAGGAGCAGGTGCTCAAAGAGATAAAGGACTACTGGGGCGGCATGCTTCGCGAAGGTGCTACCTCTTTTTGGGAAAAGTATAACCCCTCTGACTCAGGCTCCCAGCATCTCGCCATGTATGGCCGCCCCTACGGCAAAAGCCTCTGCCATGCCTGGGGTGCCAGTCCTATCTATCTTCTTGGAAAATACTATCTCGGAGTCCGTCCCGTGAAGGAGGGCTACAAAGAATTCTCAATCACTCCCGAACTCGGAGGCCTCGAATGGATGGAGGGCACAGTCCCCACTCCCGGCGGAGAGATTTCGCTTTATGTCAACGACCGCCTCATCAAGGTGAAGGCCACCGAGGGGAGCGGCTATCTCTACATCAAGTCGAAGAACAAGCCCAGATCCAACTATGGCAGCTTCGAAAAGATTGGTGACAACAGCTACCGTCTGCTGATTGACACTCACAAGGAAATCACCGTTAATTACAAGCATGTATGAAAAAGGTTTTAGATATATTTTTAGTGGCCGCGCTCGCGCTGCTCGTATGGAGCTGTTCGTCGGGGCGGAAAATAGCAGTCGAATATCCCGCTGACGCCTCTAACCGCGTGCGGTTTGCCGCCGAGCGCCTGACATCGGCACTCGAAGCCAAGGGCTACAACGTGGTTCCCGCATCTGAAGCAGTAGGGGAGAGGGTCATACGCCTCGCCCAGGCTGCCGACAGCGTCGGCCCGAAGGAAGGCTTTACAATCACGGCCTCCGACAGTGTAATCAACGTGCTCGGTAATGACGGTTCGGGTGTCATCTACGGCTGTCAGGAGCTTATCGACCGTCTTGACACAGAGGAGGGGTTGGCAGGTCTTCCCGCCACCTTTACCGACGCCCCCGAAATGGTGCTCCGCGGATCCTGCGTGGGGGTGCAGAAGCCCTATCTCCTCCCGGGGCGCAGTGTCTATGAGTATCCCTATACTCCCGAAAATTTCCCCTGGTTCTACGACAAGGAACTGTGGGTGAAGTACCTCGACATGCTCGTGGCCAACCGCATGAACTCCCTCTACCTATGGAACGGCCACCCATTTGCCTCCCTTGTGAAGCTCGAGGACTATCCTTTTGCAATCGAGGTCGACGAGGAGACCTTCAAAAAGAACGAGGAGATGTTCTCCTTCCTCACCACCGAGGCCGACAAGCGCGGTATATTTGTGATACAGATGTTCTACAACATCCTGCTTTCCAAACCTTTTGCCGAACACTACGGCATGAAGACCCAGGACCGCAACCGTCCCATTACCCCGCTCGTCAGCGACTACACCCGTAAGAGCGTGGCAGCGTTTATAGAGAAGTATCCCAACGTGGGTCTGCTTGTGTGTCTCGGCGAGGCTATGGATACATACGAGGATGATGTTGAGTGGTTTACAAAGACGATTATCCCGGGTGTGAAGGACGGTCTTGCCAAACTCGGTCGTACCGACGAGCCTCCTCTGCTCCTGCGCGCGCACGACACAGACTGCAAAATGGTCATGGATGCCGCACTACCGCTCTATAAGAACCTCTACACCATGCACAAGTACAATGGCGAGTCGCTTACCACCTATGAGCCACGCGGCCCGTGGTCGGAAATCCACAAGGGGCTCAGCTCGCTTGGCAGTGTGCACATCAGCAACGTCCACATCCTTGCCAACCTCGAGCCCTGGCGCTGGAGCTCTCCAGATTTCACTCAGAAGGCCGTCAAGGCGATGCACGACGTCCACGGGGCCAATGCCCTTCACCTTTACCCGCAGGCTTCCTATTGGGACTGGCCCTACTCGGCCGACAGCATAGCCGGAGGTGGCCGCGAGCTCCAGCTGGTGCGCGACAGCACCTGGTATGAGGCCTGGGGACGCTATTCCTGGAACTGCCGCCGCGACCGTGAGGCTGAAATCAAGCACTGGAACCGCCGCTTTGCCCGCACCTACGGCCTCGGCGACGATAAGGGTGCCGACATCCGAGAGGCTTTCGAAGAGTCGGGCGAGATTGCCCCGAAACTCCTGCGCCGCTTCGGTATCACCGAGGGCAACCGTCAGACCCTTCTCCTCGGCATGTTTATGAGCCAGCTCGTAAATCCGTATAAATATACAATCTACCCAGGATTTTACGAAAGCTGCGGTCCGGAGGGGGAGAAGCTGATAGAATTTGTCGAGAAAGAGCACAAGGGTGAGGCCCACCTCGGCGAACTTCCGCTTGACATCACCGCCCAGTGCGTGGAGCATGGCGACAAGGCCGTCGCAGCCATTGAGCGTGTCGGCAAGGTGAAGGCCAACAGCGAGGGATTTGACCGTCTAAGCAACGATATACACTGTTACCGTCTCTTTGCCTACGCCTTTGACTCCAAGGTCAAGGCTGCGCAAGAGGTGCTGAACTACCAGTGGACGAAGAATCTCAAATATCTCGATGCCGCCCTCCCGCTTATGGAAAAGAGCCTCGATTATTATCGCCAGCTCGTGGGTCTCACCAAGGGCACATATAGATATGCCAACAGTATGCAGACCTCCATGCGCCGCATCCCTATTGCTGGCGACGACGGCAAGAACAAGACCTGGGGAGAGATGCTCGTGCATTATGAGGCCGAGCTTGAAAATTTCAAAAACAACCTCGCCATGCTAAAGGATAAGGCGGCCGGAAAGATTACTACCAAGTCTGACGTCATCAAGCCTGTCGCTGACGCCAAAATCAGCCTTAACGGCTCATGGAAGCGCGTCAAGCTGAACGAAGGTGCCACATTGCTTGAAAATATGCCTGCCGCGAAGGTGGTAGGGCTTGCTCCCGAGATTGAAAATCTCTCTGCCTTCGTGGTCAACGGCGATGTCCAGCGCAAGGACGGTACATCAATTGAATTTGACTGTGCCGAGCCCGTCAAGCTCCTTGTCGGCTACTTCAAGGACGACCAGAAGAAGTATGCCAAGGCACCCAAGCTTGAGACAGATGCCTCGGCTACGGAATATGGCCAGGCAGAGCCGGTGCTGACCAGTGCCATACATCTTGACAAGATGCCTCTTGCCAATATCCACGCCTATAACTTCAAGCCGGGACAGCACAAGCTCAACCTTCCCAAGGGCTATGCCCTCGTGCTCGGCTTCACATCCGGCGACATCAAGCCGCGCAACGTGGCCCTCGCCGGCACCGACGAGGCTATGGACTGGCTTTTCTATTAACCAAACACTTAAACGCCCTAATATAATCATCAAAAGAGTCTTATGAAACGACTGTTTTCACTCATCTCGCTCGCATTCCTGTCGTGGGGCGCCCTCACGGCGCAGCGCCACGTCAGTCAGGAGCGTATGGCCGAGGTGTATCAGGAGTCACGCACTCCGTATAAGTATGGCCTTGTCGTGGCTCCGACGGACAACAATCACAAGATTGATTGCCCGACGGTGTTCCGTGAAGGCGACAAGTGGTATATGACCTACGTCGTCTACAACGGTCGCGGAGGCCAGGACGGTCGCGGTTATGAGACTTGGATAGCCCAGAGCGACAATCTTCTTGAGTGGAAGACCCTCGGACGTATCCTCTCCTACACCGATAAGGGCTGGGACCGCAATCAGCGTGGCGGCTTCCCGGGGCTTATCGACATGGAGTGGGGCGGAAGTTACGCTATCGAGCGCTACAAAGGGCGCTGCTGGATGACATATATCGGCGGTGAGGGTACAGGCTATGAGGCTGTCAACGCCCCTCTTGCCGTAGGACTCGCCTGGACCAAGGGGAGCCCGGCCACGGCACATGAATGGGAGTCGCTTGACCGTCCGATACTCTCGATTACTGACAAGGATGTCCAGTGGTGGGAGGCCCTCACCCAATATAAGAGTACAGTCTACAAGGACCCGAACAAGACTCTCGGCGCCCCTTTCATAATGTATTACAACGCCGGCGGTGTTAATCCTGAGACTGGCATGAAGGGTGAGCGAATCGGAATAGCCCTTTCGGACAATATGACCAAGTGGCGCCGCTACCCCGGCAACCCCGTGTTCACCCACGAGGCACAGGGTACAATCACCGGCGACGCACAGATTCAGAAGATGGGCGACCTCTATGTGATGTTCTATTTCTCAGCCTTCAATCCCTCGCGCCCCTACAAGGCTTTCAATACCTTTGCGTGCAGCTACGACATGGTGACCTGGGACGACTGGGAGGGGGATGATCTCATCTATCCAACCAAGCAGTATGACGAGCTGTTCGCCCACAAAAGCTATCTCGTGAAGCATGACGGTGTGGTCTATCATTTCTACTGTGCCGTCAACAATGCCGAGCAGCGAGGCATAGCAGTTGCCACGAGCAAGCCTATGGGGCGCTCCGCTGTCCGTTTCCCTGAGCGGCCGACCACCGGGCGCCGCGGCCACATCTCGCTCGCCAAGGGCTGGACTACATGGCTCGGAGACGACAAGGCTTCGGCCAGGAAGGTTGACATACCGCACAACTGGGATGACTACTACGGCTACCGCCAGCTCACCCACGGCAACCTGCATGGCACTGCCGGCTATGAGCGCGACTTCGATATGCCCGCGAAGGTCGACGGGAAGCACTACTTCATCAACTTCGAGGGAGTAGGTACCTATGCTAATATCAAGCTCAACGGCCATGACATGGGGCGCCACCCTTCGGGACGGACATCATTGACTTTTGATGTCACCGACATGCTCAACTTCGGTGGCAGGAATAAGCTCGAAGTGATTGCCGAGCACCCGGAGATGATTTCCGACATGCCCTGGGTGTGTGGTGGATGCTCATCGGAATGGGGCTTCAGCGAAGGCTCGCAGCCATTCGGCATCTTCCGTCCTGTCGAGGTAGAAATCACTGACGAGGTGCGCGTGGAGCCGTTTGGTGTGCATGTCTGGAACAATGCCGCCTGCGATTCCGTGTTTATAGAGACCGAACTTAAGAACTATGGTTCCAAACCGGCTGATTTTGACTTTATCAGCAAATTTGCCGATGCCGACGGTCGCCAGGTGTTCCGCCTGACCGAAAAAATCACCTTGAAGCCGGGTGAGAGTAAGCTCGTGGCCCAGTCCTCACCCATAAAGGAGCCTCATCGTTGGAGCCCGGCATCTCCCTACCTATACAAGCTCTCGACAATGGTGAAACGCAACGGCAAGACTGTCGAGGAGGTGGGGACACCATACGGCATCCGTTCATTCAGCTGGCCCGTCAAGCGCAACGACGGCGACTGCCGCTTCTACATCAACGGCGAGCCGGTGTTTATCAACGGTGTCTGCGAGTATGAGCACCAGTTCGGCGCCTCCCATGCTTTCAGCGACGAGCA
The DNA here is from genome assembly GCA_910586665.1 of uncultured Duncaniella sp. Classification (GTDB taxonomy): domain Bacteria; phylum Bacteroidota; class Bacteroidia; order Bacteroidales; family Muribaculaceae; genus Duncaniella. The sequence continues at coordinate 56,423 of CAJUIX010000005.1, read as the reverse complement.
GATAGAAGCGCGCGTTAAGATGATTAAAAATGCAGGTTTCAATGCTGTCAGAGACGCCCATCAGCCCCACAATCTCCGCTATCAGGACTATTGGGACAAGGAGGGCATACTCTTCTGGCCCCAGTTCTCGGCCCATATATGGTATGACACCCCCGAGTTCCGCGAAAACTTCAAGAGGCTGCTCCGCCAGTGGGTGAAAGAGCGTCGCAACTCCCCCTCGGTTGTCATGTGGGGTCTGCAAAACGAGAGTACCCTGCCGCGAGACTTCGCTCGCGAGTGTGCCGACATAATCCGCGAGATGGACCCGATGGCGAGAGACATGCGCGTGATTACGACCTGCAACGGTGGCGAGGGTACGGACTGGAATGTGATTCAGAACTGGAGCGGCACCTACGGCGGCGACCTCTATAACTACGACAAGGAACTCTCGCGTCCCAACCAGTTGCTCAACGGAGAGTATGGTGCATGGCGCACCCTCGGTTTCCACACCGAGCCGGGCGATTTCGAACCTAACGGCCCTTGGAGCGAGGAGCGCATGTGTCAGCTTATGGAGACAAAGATTCGCCTGGCAGAGCAGGCGGCTGACAGCGTCTGCGGACACTTCCAATGGATATTCAGCAGTCACGACAATCCCGGCCGCCGTCAGCCCGACGAGGCCTACAGGCTCATAGACAAGGTCGGCCCCTTCAACTACAAGGGTCTCGTAAGTCCCTGGGAGGAGCCTGCTGATATATATTATATGTATAAGGGCAACTATACGGATTCCAAGAAAGACCCCTTTGTCTACATAGCCTCGCATACATGGCCGGATCGCTTCACCGCGCCCCGCGATGCCACTATCGAGGTCTATAGCAACTGTGATTCCGTCCGCCTCTTCAACGATGCTCTCGAAGCCAACTGTCTCGGCACACGGACGAAGGGTCCCGTCGGCACACACTTCGAGTGGAAGGATGTCCCGGTCCGCTACAACGTGCTCCGTGCTGTGGCCTACAGCGCCGGCAAGCCTGTGGCCGAGGATTTGATTGTCCTCGACAATCTTGAGGCCGCTCCCGGTTTTGAATCCCTGCGCACTCCCGGCTCCACTGTGACCAAGGGTGCCGACAAGTATAACTACGTCTACCGCATCAACTGCGGCGGCGATAAGTATGTCGACGAATTCGGACAGCGGTGGCTTGCCGACGACACAACATTCTCGCGCTCGTGGGCGCAGGATTTCAAGGGCCTGTCACCCTATCTTGCAAGCCAGCGCGTCACTTATGACCCCGTTAAGGGTACAAATGACTGGAAGCTCATGCAGACCTTCCGCTTCGGACGCCACAAACTGTCCTACAGACTGCCCGTGCCTGACGGGCGCTACCGTGTGGAACTATATTTCATAGAGCCGTGGCACGGAACGGGTGGGGGAGAAGGCACGGACTGTGAGGGACTGCGCACATTCGACGTGGCTGTCAATGACTCGACGGTGATTGACGACCTCGACATCTGGGCCGAGGCCGGACATGATAAGGTGTTGAAGAAGGTTGTCGATTGCGATGTCACCGGCGGCAGCATCAATATCACCTTCCCGGAAGTGAAGGCCGGCCAGGCGCTCCTCTCGGCTATCGCCGTCGCAAGTCTCGATCCGACGGTCAAGGTTGCTCCCAAAAACGCCCCCTCCGGCTGGAGTTGGAGCGCGGCAGATAGGGATGTGGTTGAAAAAATGCCTGCGTCGATGCTCCCGAAGGATGAAAATGCCCGCGCCGCTGTCGACTACCAGGCCGAGGATGCCAAGTGTGAGGGTAAATTCGAGGTTAAGGACTTCAAAAAACAGACAGGTGTCTTTTTCAGCGGCAAGGGTAGTATCGAATGGACTATTTCTACCGGCCTTGCGCAGGTCTATGCCCTCCGATTCAAATTTATGAACACTACCGGCCACCCGGTGCCTGTCAATATGAAACTCATCGCCCCTAACGGCAGTGTGCTGAAGGATGACACCCTGAATCTTCCCGACACTCCTGAAAAATGGCGTATGCTCAGCACCACGACCGGCGGCTACATAAATGCCGGCACATATAGGGTCGTCATCTCGGCTCCCGACCTCGCCGGTGTGGCTTTTGATTCATTGGAAATACAATAAGTAATGATGAAGCTAATTACAGCATTATTCCTCATAGCGTCCGTCGCCGCATCCGATGCGGTGGCGGATACGCGCGTTGCACATGACTGGGAAAACCAGCACATATTGCAGATTAACCGCGAGCCGGCCCGCGCAGCCTTTATCCCTTACGGCGAATCGCGTGGCGACAGGACTATGACACTCAACGGCGACTGGCGTTTCCACTGGTCGCCGACCCCCGACGGACGGATTGAGGGTTTTGAAAAGGCCGGTTTCGACGACTCCGGCTGGGCGACACTCGCCGTCCCAGCCGTATGGGAGGTCAACGGCTACGGAACCCCCATATATGCCTCCGCAGGCTACACATTTAAAATTAATCCTCCCCTCGTCACCGATACACCCAAGGAAAACTTTACGGCATTTGTCGAGAGGAACCCGACCGGCCAGTATCGCCGTTCTTTCACGGTCCCCGAGTCATGGCTGAAAGGGGGGCAAACCTTCCTCCGCTTCGACGGAGTGATGAGTGCCTTCTATGTGTGGGTCAACGGACAGCGCGTCGGTTACTCCCAGGGGAGCATGGAACCGTCCGAGTTCAATATTACCCCCTACATCCATAAGGGAAAGAATGAGATTGCTCTCGAGGTCTACAAATACAGCGACGGTTCCTATCTCGAAGACCAGGACTTCTGGCGCTTCGCCGGAGTGCAGCGCGACGTGACACTCTTCCACACTCCCGATGTCCGTCTGCGTGATTTCACGGTAAGGACTCTTCCCGATGCCGACTATGAGGACTTCACCCTCCAGGTTGATCCGCAATTCTCTGTCTACAACGGTGAGCGCGGCACAGATTACACGCTCCGCGTGACTCTAAACGACGAGGGTAAGAGCCTGCTTGATACGACGATAGTCATCAACGAGATACTTGACCTTGACCACAAGGCAGCCGTGATGAATGAATGGTATCCTCAGCGCGGCCCACGCAAGCTCGGACGCATATCCCACAAGGTCACTGCTCCGAAGCGGTGGACCGCCGAGACCCCCTCGCTCTATAACCTCAGACTCGAACTGGCTGATGCCTCCGGCAATGTCATCGAGCGTGCCGACTCGAAGGTGGGTTTCCGAAGCGTGGAGGTTAAGGGCGGTCAGGTGCTCGTCAACGGCAAGCCTATCCGTTTCCGGGGTGTCAACCGACATGAGCATGACCCTCGCACGGCCCGCGTGATGAGCGAGGAACTGATGATAAAGGATATAAAGCTTATGAAGCAGGCCAACGTCAATGCTGTCCGCACGAGCCACTATCCCAACCACCCGCGTTGGTATGAGCTGTGTGACTCGCTCGGCCTCTATGTCATGGATGAGGCGGATATCGAGGAGCACGGACTGAGAGGGACACTCGCAAGCACCCCCGACTGGCATGCAGCCTTCCTCGACCGCGCTGTGCGTATGGCCGAGAGGGATAAGAATCACCCCTCGGTGATATTTTGGAGCATGGGCAACGAGAGCGGCTACGGTCCGAACTTTGCGGCCATATCCGCATGGCTCCATGACTTCGACCCCACGCGTCCCGTGCACTACGAGGGTGCGCAGGGTGTAGACGGCAATCCCGATCCCGCTACTGTCGACATTATCAGCCGCTTCTATCCCCGCGTGCAGGATGAGTATCTCAACCCCGGAATCAAGGAAGGTGAGGACAAGGAGCGTGCCGAAAACGCCCGCTGGGAGCGCCTGCTCTCTATAGCGCAGCGCGACAATGACGACCGTCCTGTCCTTACGAGCGAGTATGCCCACTGCATGGGTAATGCCCTCGGTAACTTCAAGGAATATTGGGATGAAATCTATAGTCATCCGCGTATGGCAGGCGGTTTCATTTGGGACTGGGTCGACCAAGGGATAGAGCGCAAGCTCCCCGACGGCAGAATCCAGATGGCCTATGGCGGCGACTTCGGCGACAAACCCAATCTTAAAGCTTTCTGTCTGAACGGAGTAATATTTGCTGACCGCTCGCTCAATCCAAAGTACTATGAGGTAAAGACCGTCTACAGCCCTGTCGCAGTCGAGCTAAAATCTTACGACCCTGCAACGGGTGAGGCAGTCATTGAATTCACGAACCGCAACCACCACACAGACCTTTCGGGCTATTACTGCACTTACACCCCGGTCATCAACGGTGGGGCCGGCAAGGGTGGGGCTATCTCTATCCCGGCTCTCGCTCCGGGCGAGAGCGGCACGGCTACTGTCAATCTCAAAAAATTGAAAGCCGGGAGCGATGCCGACCTGCGCCTCAACGTCGCGGTGACACTCGAAAATGCTACCGACTGGGCCGGGGCCGGCCATGAAATCGTCTGCCGCCAGTTGGCGCTGAACGAAAATATGCTTGCAGCCGTCAGCCGTGAACCGAAGTCCTCCAAAGGCCTGAATGTCGACGAGAGTGCCTCGCTGATTACAGTCGCAGGCCGCAAATTTAAGGTGTCATGGGACCGCGAGAACGGCTATCTTGTGGATTTGAGCTACAACGGTAAGAAAATTATCGAGGGCTCGCACTTCCAGGCCTTCCGTGCCCCGACCGACAACGACCGCAGCTTCGGCAACTGGCTTGCCAAGGACTGGACTAAGAATAAGATTGATTCACCTATGGTAAAGTGTGAATCACTTAAGTGGCAGAACGAGGGTGACGACGTCGTGGTCATATCCGTGCAGAAATACGGTTATGCCTCTGGCAGTATCGACGTGGAGAGCCGCTACACTGTCTATGGTGACGGCACTGTGGACCTTGTGCAAACATATACCCCCGAAGGCTCGCTCCCCGAGCTACCGCGCCTCGGAAGCAGCTTCGTCATAAATAAGGCTTACGACAATGTGGAGTGGTTCGGCTACGGTCCGTGGGAAAACTATCCCGACCGCCACGAAGCAGCCAGAATCGGTCGCTGGTCAAAGCCGGTCAGCGGGATGTATGTCCACTACCCGCGTCCGCAGGATTCCGGCAACCTTGAATCTGTGGCTGAAATCGCGCTTGTCGACAAGGGGGGCAACGGACTCTGCGTGACAGCCCTCGAAAAGCCTGTCTCAGCCTCCGCCCTGCCATATTCCGTGACCGATATCGCCTCCGTGGCCCATGACTGCGATCTGAAAGAGAGCGGCAAGGTATATCTTAACCTTGATGCGGCAGTGATGGGGCTCGGAAATAGCAGCTGCGGTCCGGGTGTGTTGAAAAAATATGCTATCGCCCACGGAAAACACCGGCTGAAGGTGCGTTTTTCACCGGTGAAGTAGTAACGAGAATTATCCGAATAAAATAAATCTAAATATACAATGAAAAAATCAGTTGCAACTATCCTTTCCATGTTTGCCGGACTGTCGATGATGGCGCAGTCGGTGACCACAGAGCGGCAATACCTTTCGGGTACCGGCTGTGACGACATGGTTGAATGGGATTTCATGTGTACGGACGGAAACAACTCCGGCAAATGGTCAAAAATCGGTGTTCCCTCCTGCTGGGAATTGCAGGGCTTCGGAAACTACCAATATGGTATGAAGTTCTACGGCAAGGCTTTCCCCGAAGGTGTTGCTAGTGAGAAGGGCATGTATAAATATGAGTTCGAGTTGCCCGAGTCATGGCGCGGAAAGCAGGTGGAGCTTGTCTTTGAAGCTTCGATGACCGACACCGACGTGCTTATCAACGGTCGTAAGGCCGGCTCGAAGCACCAGGGAGCCTTCTATAGGTTTATTTACGATGTCAGTGACCGTGTCTTCTTCGGCCCGGACAAAAAGAACCGTCTCGAGGTCACCGTGGCCAAGGAAAGTGAGAATGCAGGTGTCAACCTTGCCGAGCGCCGTGCCGACTATTGGAATTTCGGCGGTCTGTGGCGCCCTGTGTTCATGCAGGCGCGCCCAGCGCTCAATCTGAGGCATATAGCTATCGACGCCAAGGCTGACGGAAAGTTTACAGCCGAGTGCACGCTCAACATGCCGGTTGCCGGTGGAAAAATCACCACTATTATATATGACAACAAGACCGGGAAGAAGGTCGGCGAGAGTGTGACGAAGCTCCGTCCCGGCGCGGGCGACTGCAAGGTGGAGATGAATGTCGCCTCTCCGGCCACATGGAGCGCCGAGACACCCAATATGTATAAGGCAGAGTTCATCCTCGCCGACGCCAAGGGTAAGGTGCTCCACAAAGAGTATGAGAAGTTCGGTTTCCGCACAATCGAGGTGCGCGAGAGCGACGGCCTCTATATCAATGGCAAGAAGGTGAATATCCGCGGCGTCAACCGCCACAGCTTCCGTCCCGAAAGCGGGCGCACACTGAGCCGCGCCAAGAATCTCGAGGACGTCGAGCTTATCAAGTCGATGAACATGAACGCCGTGCGCCTCTCGCACTATCCCGCTGACCCGGAGTTCTATGAAATATGCGACTCGCTCGGCCTCTATGTCATGGACGAGCTGTCGGGCTGGCATGGCAAGCATGAGACCATCAACGGTCAGAAGCTTGTCAAGGAAATGGTGGAGCGCGATGTCAACTACCCCTGTATTATTTGGTGGAGCAACGGTAACGAGAAGGGCTGGAACGACGAACTTAACGGTGAATTCCACAAATATGACCCGCAGAAGCGCCCGGTGCTCCATCCGCAGGGCAATTTCGGCGGTTTCGAGACCATGCACTACCGTTCCTACGGCGAAAGCCAGAACTATATGCGTCTGCCTGAGATATTTATGCCTACAGAATTCCTCCACGGCCTTTATGACGGCGGTCACGGTGCCGGTCTCTATGACTACTGGGAGATGATGCGCAAGCATCCGCGCTGCGCCGGCGGCTTCCTCTGGGTGCTTGCCGACGAGGGTGTGAAGCGCGTAGACATGGGCGGCTACATTGACAACTGCGGCAACTATGGTGCCGACGGTATCGTGGGGCCCCACCACGAGAAGGAAGGCAGCTACTGGACCGTCAAGGAGGTGTGGTGTCCGATTCAGATAATGAATAAGACTATCAGCAAGGATTTCAACGGTGTGCTCAACGTGGAAAACCGTTATGATTTCACCAACCTCGACGCTTGCAGCCTCAAGTGGCGCCAGCTCGGACTTCCCGCTGCCGGATCCAAGGCCGATGTAAAGGTCATAGGTGAAGGTAAGGTGAAGTTCGGCAATATCCCCGCCGGAGAGAACGGCACTGTGAACATTCCCAAAATCAAGGAGGGTGCCAATGCTATCGAACTGACAGTAGTTGACAACCACGGCCGCGACCTCTTCACATGGTCACACCCCGTGGTAGGCAACAAGGTAGCCACTGCTGCCGCATCCGCCGCCCAGGGCACGGCTCCCGAATGGACTGAGAGCGCTTCGGAGCTTACAGTGACAGCCAACGGCCGCACATATCATTTCAGCAAGGAGAACGGACGCCTCATCGGTGTCGACGTCAACGGGCGCCGCATCGAGCTGACCGACGGCCCGAAAGTGATCGTGGCAAAGCGCTCCGACCGCTCTATGGACGGCTTCTATAACCATGATGACAAGGAGGCCGAGAAGAAGAAGACACAGTATACCGAGTTTGAAGACCTCGGCAAGTTCGTGGGTATCAAGGCTCAGAAGGTAGGCAACGACGTGGTTGTCACTTCCGACTACAAGCTCGGCAACTTCGACAGCGCCGTGTGGACTATCTACCCCGACGGTATGGCAGCCCTCGACTTCACCTATAATTTCAATGGTGTCATCGACCTCATGGGTGTGAAGTTCGACTTCCCAGAGGAGAAAGTGCTTGGAAAGCGCTGGGTTGGCGACGGTCCCTACCGCGTATGGCAGAACCGCCTCCACGGCCCGCAATACGGCCTCTGGGAGAATGACTACAACGACCCGATTCCCGCTGAGAGTTTCACTTATCCCGAATTCAAGGGCTATTTTGCCAACGTGGACTGGATGGACATCAAGACCACCGAGGGAACTATCGGTATTGTCAACGAGACTCCCGGCAGCTATATCGGTGTCTATGAGCCTCGCGACGGACGCGACCATATCCTCTACAACCTGCCCAAGACAGGCATAGCCGTCATGGAGGTGATTCCCCCCGTGCGCAACAAGGTGAACACCACCGACCTCGTCGGTCCCTCGTCGCAGCCCAAGTGGGTGGACGGACAGCGTACAGGCCGTATACTGCTCCGATTTGAATAATCCTCTCAAAGACAAGGATATTTATATGAATTTTCGCAATAAATTTTTATTGGTAGCGGCAATGACCGCGTCGCTCGCAGTGTCGGCTAAACCGACGCTGGAGCGGGTCTTTGCCGAACCACCCTTCGAGGCTAAGCCCTGGTGCTTCTGGTACTGGATGTATGGCGCCGTCAGCGAGGAGGGTATAAAGGCCGACCTTGAGGCCATGAAGCAGGTAGGCCTCGGAGGTACATACCTGATGCCTATCAAGTCGGTCGAGACAGCGCCTGAATATGAAGGTAAGGCACCGCAGCTCTCCCCCGAGTGGTGGCGCCTTGTCGGGCGCAGCATGGAGATTGCCGACAGTCTCGACCTGAAACTCGGCATGCACATCTGCGACGGTTTCGCGCTCGCCGGCGGCCCGTGGATTAGTCCCGAGGAATCCATGCAGAAGGTGGTTACTGCCGACACGATTGTTCCTGGTGGCAACGTGGCCTCTTTGCTTCTGCCTATGCCTGAAACCAATGAGGGTTATTATAAAGATATAGCCCTGCTTGCAATGCCTGTCAAGGGGGAGCGCCTTACACCGACTCCTCGAGTGACTTGCGGGAATGTGAATAAGGATGTCCCTGAAAGCAAGGGCGTTAGTATTGATGAAAGCGGGACTATCCGTTCCTCTGTGCCATGCTGGGTCCAGTATGAATACTCGCAGCCCGTATATGTCAATAGTGTCGAGATTGACCTTAACGGCAACAGCTATCAGGCAAACCGCCTGAAGGTAATGTCGAGTGACGACGGTGTCAATTTCAAGGAAGTAAAGCAGCTGGTGCCTGCGAGACATGGCTGGCAGAACTGGACTGAGAGCAACACTCATTCACTTCCGCCTACGACAGCCCGCTTTTTCCGTTTCTACTGGACTCCCGAGGGCACTGAGCCGGGCAGTGAGGACCTTGACAACGCAAAGTGGAAACCCAACCTTAAAATAAAGGAGATAGTGCTCAGCGGCGACCCGAAAATCAATCATTGGGAAGGAAAATCAGGCCGTATATGGCGTGTGGGGCAGAGCACTACCGATTTGGAGGTCCCTGCCGATCTCTGTGTGAAGAAGGAGGAAATAATTGACCTTACTTCGCAGATGAAGGACGGACGTCTGACAGTCGTGTTGCCCCAGGGCGAGTGGCGTGTAATGCGTATCGGCCACACTTCCAACGGTCATACAAATGCCACCGGCGGTGCCGGACGCGGTCTTGAATGTGACAAATTTAATGAAGCCGTTGTCGCCAAGCAGATTGACAACTGGTTTGGCCGTGTGTTCAGGGAGCTTGACCCCGAGCTCGTCAGACGTGTGCTCAAATATATGCACGTCGACAGCTGGGAATGTGGCAGCCAGAACTGGAGCGACAATTTTGCCGCGGAGTTCAAGGCCCGTCGCGGTTACGACCTCATGCCCTACCTCCCGCTCTATGCCGGCGTGCCTATAGATGATTTCAAGACCTCGGAGAAGGTGCTCCGCGATGTGCGCACAACCATTGCAGAGCTTGTCGTCGATGTTTTCTACAAAGTTCTTGCTGACAAGGCCAAGGAATATGACTGTTATTTATCGGCAGAAGCCGTGTCACCTACAATGGTGAGCGACGGTATGGCCCACTATGCAGCCGTCGACTTTCCGATGGGTGAATACTGGCTTCGCAGCCCGACCCATGACAAGCCCAACGACATGATTGACGCTATCCACGGCGCACATGTCTACGGTAAGAACATCGTGCAGGCCGAGGGCTTCACCGAAGTGCGCGGCACATGGGACGAGACTCCCGCGGCGCTCAAGGCCTTGCTCGACCGCAACTACGCACTCGGCATCAACCGTATGTTCTACCACGTCAACACCCACAATCCCTATATGGACAAGAAGCCCGGCATGACTCTCGACGGAATCGGCCTCTTCTTCCAGAGGGATAACACTTGGTTTGCCGACGGAGGCAAGGGTCTCACCGACTACATGCGTCGTTGCCAAGCCTTGTTGCAGTATGGTGTCCCGGTTATAGACATAGCGGTGTTCACCGGCGAGGAGGTTCCCCGACGCGCAGTGCTTCCCGACCGTATTGTGCCCTCGCTCCCCGGAATTTTCGGGAAGGAGAGGGTGGAGTCCGAGCGCAAGCGCCTTGCCAACGAGGGGCAGCCTCTGCGCGTGATGCCTGTAGGTGTCACCCATTCCGCAAATATGGCCGATCCCGATAAGTGGATCAACCCGATGCGTGGCTATAACTATGATTCTATGAACAAGGATGCGCTTCTCCGCCTTGTCGAGGCCAAGGATGGCCGAATGGTGCTCCCCGGAGGTGCTTCCTACAAGGTATTGGTGCTCCCGGTGCCACATCCGCTCATGCCCGACAGCACACTTAGCCCGGAGGTGCGCGCGAAGATTGCTGAACTGGTCAAGGCAGGAGTCGTGGTGCCGAAATTGCCATATATGGCTGATGACTTTGCTTCCTACGGACTTGAGCGCGACGTGGTGGTGCCTGAAAACGTAGCATGGACCCACCGTCGCAGCGATGCCGACAACACCGATATCTATTTCATCTCCAACCAGGAGGAGAAGCCCCGTGAGTTCACGGCCTCCTTCCGCGTGTCGGGCCGCGTCCCCGAACTTTGGGACCCGATGACAGGCAGGATTGACCGTCAGCTCGACTGGCGCTCTGCCGATGGCCGCACGGAGGTGGATATGAAGCTCGACAATGCCCAGTCGGCCTTCATAGTGTTTAAGGATGTAACTGCCGAGACCGCCGGCCATTCGCCGAAATTAAACTATCGGACCGCTCCGCTGTCAAACAGCAAGTGGGATGTGCGTTTCCTCACCACGGGCCGCAGTCTCGAGAGCGACAGACTCTTTGACTGGACCACTGCCGGGGATGACGACGTGAAGTATTACTCCGGCACGGCTGTCTACATGACTAAGTTCAAGGCACCGAAGTTTGCCAAGGGGGACCGCGTCCTCCTTAATCTCGACGGTGTGCACGATGTCGCCACTGTCAAGGTCAACGGTAAGGAATGTGGCATCGTATGGACCTCTCCCTACGAGGTCGACATAACCGAGGCCGTGAAGAAGGGCAACAACAAGCTTGAAATCTCCGTCACCAATACTTGGGCAAATGCAATCCTCGGAAGCGACGAGGGCAAGGCTCCCTTTGAGGGCATTTGGACCAACGGCAAGTATCGCCGGGCCGACAAGACTCTCATACCGGCAGGTCTCACCGGGCCGTTGAATATCACTGTAATATCTGACAAGTAACTATAAAACAGAATATTGTAACTATAATATGTTGACTAACCGTCATTTACTGCGCAGCGGGCTTGGCATCATCTGTGCTGTGGCCTTTGGACTGACCTCGCGTGCCGAGGTCAGGATGCCCGCTTTTTTCTCTGACAACATGGTGCTCCAACAGAACACCGACGCAAAGATGTGGGGCACTGCGAAGGCTTCATCCACAGTAACTGTCGCCCCCGGCTGGACGAGCGAAGTCTATAAGACTACCACATCGAAGGACGGCAAATGGAAAATCTCATTCCCGACACCCGCAGCCGGCGGTCCGTATACCGTGACCGTCAGCGACGGCTCTGCCGTGACTCTCAACAATGTCATGCTTGGCGAAGTGTGGATATGTTCGGGTCAGAGCAACATGGAGATGCCGATGAAGGGCTTCAAGAACCAGCCTGTCGAGGGCGCCAATATGGCCACTCTCAAAAGCCGCAACCCTGACATACGCCTCTTCACCGTCAAACGCAACTCATCGACTGTGCCGGTCGACGATGTGACAGGCTCGTGGGCCGAGGCGGCGCCCGAAAGTGTGAGAAACTTCAGTGCCACAGCCTACTTCTTCGGCCGTCAGATAGAGGAGCTGCTCAATGTCCCCGTAGGGCTGATAGTCACCGCATGGGGCGGCTCGGCATGCGAGGCATGGATGAACGACGAGATGCTCAGTGCCTTCCCAGAGGCTGCCGAAAAAATTCCTGCTGTCAACGGCAAGATTCCCTCGAAGAACCGCACACCGAGCGTGCTTTTTAAAGGTATGCTTAATCCCCTTATCGGACTCGCCATCCAGGGCGTGATATGGTATCAGGGTGAGGATAACTGGAATCGCGCCCACACTTACACCGACATGTTCTCCACCATGATCAAGGGCTGGAGAAATCTTTGGAACCAGGGCGACTTCCCCTTCTACTATTGTCAGATAGCGCCCTACGACTATGCTATCATAACCGAGCCGGGCAAGGAAATCATCAATTCGGCCTATCTCCGTGAGGCCCAGGCGCGTGTGGAGCACCTCGTCCCCAATACCGGCATGGCCGTGCTCATGGATGCCGGCTGGGCGGGTGGCATACATCCCTCGAAGAAGAGGGTGGCAGGTGAGCGCCTCGCACTCCTCGCCCTTGCAAAGACCTATGGCATCAAGGGTATAGGCGCCGAGAGTCCTGTCTACAAGTCAATGGAAGTCAAGGGTGACACCGTCATCGTCAGCTTCGACCGCGCTCCCGAGTGGATTGCAGGCAAGAACAGTTTCGAGTCTACCCAGTTCAAGCTCGCCGGCGAGGACCGCGTGTTCTACCCCGCCAAGGCCTGGATTTCGCGCAGCAAGGTCATGGTGAAGAGCGACAAGGTGCCTCACCCCGTGGCCGTGCGCTACGCTTTCGAAAATGCTTCCGAGGGTGACCTCTTCAGCACTGACGGTCTCCCCGTGTCATCATTCCGCTCTGACGACTGGCCCGACGAGCGACCGATAAAAGAATAAAACAATGAAATTTCTGCCAATAGCCACCCTTCTGCTCGGCATCGCGCCATTTGTCAGCGCCCATGTCCCCGAGGACTATGTCTGGGATAGCATGAGCCATGACTCTTCCGCCTCTATGCCTGTCGGCGGTGGGGACATCGGCCTGAATGTATGGGCCGAGGATGGCGACATGCTTTTCTATATCAGCCGCAGTGGTGCCTATGATGAAAACAACACCCTGCTCAAACAGGGACGCGTCAGGCTGAGAATCCCGGGTGAGACCACGGCTGATTTCTCACAACGGCTGAAACTCGACGAGGGCTACTGCGAGATGATGCTCAACGGTTCCAAAATCCGGGTGTGGGCCGATGTCTTCCGCCCGGTGGTCCATGTCGAGGTCGAGAGTCCGCTGGCAATAAAGCCCGCTGTCAGTTATGAAAACTGGCGCTACGCCGACCGTCCTTTCCGAAAAGGGGAGGGGAGGCAGAACTCCTGGAAGTGGTCCTCGGCAAAGACCCTCTTCACCTCGCGCGACTCTGTAAAGGCCGCTGACGGAGCTGTCACCTTCTTTCATCGCAATCCTGCGGAGACAGTCTTTGATGTCACCGTGGCCCGCGAGGGGATGGATTCGGTGAAGTCACTCCTTTGGAATCCGCTTGCCTACCTCACTTCCGGCGGTCGTCTGAGTGGCGACAATCTGCGCTTTGTCGGAGAGAGCGAGGGCGTGTATGGCGACACTGACTATCGTTCATGGGATTTCGAGGCTGCGAAGGCTGCTAAGAAACACCATTTCACAATAGCCTTGCATAATGCCGCTACTCCCGACACCGACCGCTGGATAGCGTCGCTCGACAGCATCGAGAAGAGTGTCAATTTTAAGCGTGACCGCGAGGCTTCCCGCAAATGGTGGCGCGACTATTGGACACGGAGTTACGTCACTGCCCCGGCTGAGGGCGATACGGCTGTGGCACGCATGACTCGCAACTATGAGCTGTTTCGCTACATGCTCGGCTGCAACGCCTACGGCCAGGAGCCGACTAAATTCAACGGCGGCCTCTTCACCTTCGACCCCGTATATGTCAAGGATGATCAGAAATTCACCCCTGATTATCGTGCATGGGGCGGTGGGACGATGACCGCGCAGAACCAGCGACTCGTCTACTGGCCCATGCTGAAGAGTGGCGATTTCGACATGATGAAGCCGCAGTTTGACTTCTACAATCGTATGCTCGCCAATGCCGAGCTTCGTTCAAAGGTCTACTGGGGCCATGACGGGGCCTGCTTCACAGAGCAAATCGAGCTTTTTGGCCTCCCAAACATGATGGAGTACGGCACAAAGCGCCCGGCATACGCCGACCCGGGAGTGGAGTACAATGCCTGGCTTGAATATGAGTGGGACACCGTGCTCGAATTCTGTCAGATGATGCTCGAGTCGGCCCGCTATGCCGGCATCGACATCTCGGCCTACCGTCCGCTGATTGAAAGTTCGCTGACATTCTTCGACGAGCACTATCGCTATCTCGCCTCGCACCGCGGCAGCAAGAGTCTCGACGGTGACGGGAAGCTCATCCTTTTCCCCGGCTCCGGCTGTGAGACATACAAGATGGCCAACAATGCCGCGTCGACTGTGGCTGCGCTCCGCCGTGTAACCGACAGCTATATCGACTACATGAAGGCGCAGGGCGACACTGCCACTTCCAAGTGGACGGCTCTGCTGGGCCGCATCCCGGAAATCCCTCAGCGAGTAGCCGGCGGCCGCGCCATGATTGCCCCTGCGAAGTCATGGGAGCGCATCAACAATGTCGAGACCCCGCAGCTATACCCCGTGTGGCCCTGGCGCTTCTATGGCAGCGTCCTCAGTGACTCCGCAGACCTTGCTTTGGCGAGGAATACTTTCAGCCATGACCCCGACGCACTTCGTTTCCGATCCACTACCGGCTGGAAGCAGGACAATATTTGGGCCGCATGTCTCGGTCTCACCGACGAGGCTTTCAGGCTCAATACCGAGAAGTGGGCCGACGGCAGCCACCGCTTCCCGGCCTTCCTCGGGCCGGGCTACGACTGGACTCCTGACCATAACTGGGGAGGCAGTGCCATGATTGGCGTGCAGGAAATGCTCATGCAGACCGACGGCGACAAGATTTATCTCTTCCCTGCCTGGCCTCTTGACAAGGATATAAGCTTCAAGCTCCATGCGCCCTCCAACACTACGGTCGAGGCAGCCCTGAGTGGCGGCAAGCTTGCCAGACTGACCGTCCTCCCGGCTGAACGAGCTAAAGATGTGATACTCCCGACCACCTTAAAGTAAAAAATAGTTTAAACATGAAAATACTGTCAACAATTCTTTCACTTCTGCTCCTTCCGGCGATGGCTTTTGCCGACGAGCTGAAGCCCCAGGAGATTTCAGTCGCGGGATTCTTCCCGATTTCCGACTCCGGCCGCCAGGTCTACGATTTCAATAGCGGCTGGCGCTATCATCTCGGCGACGTGGCCGACGGAGGCGCCAAGAATCTCGATGACTCCTCCTGGGAAGTCGTGTCGACCCCCCACACAGTCGAGCTTCTCCCCGCCGAGGGAAGTGGCTGCCGCAACTATCAGGGCAAGGCCTGGTATCGCAAGCACTTTGTGATGCCCGAGTCAACCGAAGGTAAGGACGTGACCCTCCACTTCGAGGGAATCATGGGAAAGCAGAAGTTCTATATCGACGGACGCGAGGTCAAGGAGCACCTTGGAGGCTACCTTCCGATAAACATCCCGCTCACCGAGGCCGGCGTACAGCCGGGCGACAGCTGTGTGGTGGCAGTCATGGCCGACAACAGCGATGACAAGAGCTTCCCTCCCGGCAAGCCCCAGCACTCGCTCGATTTCGCCTATCACGGCGGCATCTATCGCGACGTATGGATGATTGCCAAGTCGCCGGTGGCCATCACCGATGCGGTCGAGGCAGGCCGTGTGGCCGGCGGAGGTGTGTTCGTGCACTTTGATAATGTCTCCGACAAGGGCGCTGATGTGAAGATTGACACTGACGTGCGCAACTCTGGCGCGAAGTCCCGTAAGGTGACTGTGGAGACCTCGCTTATAGACCCGCAGGGCCGGCTCGTGCGCAAGGTCAGCACCCCTGTTTCGGTCAAAGCCGGAGAGACCCGCACTGTTGCCCAAAGCATACATGTGGCCAATCCCGAACTGTGGGCACCCGACAGTCCTACCCTCTATCGCATTGAGTCGCGGGTAAAAGAGGGAAAGAACACTGTCGACGGCGGTGCCACACGCGTGGGTATCCGCTACTTTGAATTTGACGGCGACAAGGGCTTCATGCTCAACGGCAAGCCTTTCGGGCAGCTCGTGGGCGTCAACCGCCATCAGGATTTCGCCTACGTCGGCAACGCCGTGCCCAACTCCCAGCAGTGGCGCGACGCCAAGCGTCTGCGTGACGCCGGCTGCCGCATCATCCGTGTGGCCCACTATCCGCAGGACCCCTCCTTCATGGATGCCTGCGACGAGCTTGGAATGTTTGTGATTGTCGCCACTCCCGGCTGGCAGTTCTGGAACAAGGACCCGAAATTTGCCGAGAAGGTGCATCAGAATACCCGTGACATCATCCGCCGCGACCGCAACCATCCCTCCGTCCTTATGTGGGAGCCGATTCTCAACGAGACCCGCTATCCCGAAAACTTCTCGCTTGAGGCGCTTCAGATTACCAAGGACGAGTATCCCTATCCCGGTCGTCCGATTGCGGCTGCCGATATGCACTCTGCTGGTGTCAAGGAGAACTATGACCTCGTCTATGGCTGGCCGGGAGACGATGAGAAGGCCGATGCGCCGCGTCAGAACATCTTCACCCGCGAGTTTGGCGAGAATGTCGACGACTGGTATGCACACAACAACGACAACCGCGCCTCGCGCAGCTGGGGCGAGAAACCTATGAAGGTGCAGGCTCTGTCACTTGCCAAGACTTACGACGGCCTCTACCGCACGACAGGCAAGTTTATCGGGGGCGCCCAGTGGCACCCCTTCGACCACCAGCGCGGCTACCACCCGGACCCCTACTGGGGCGGTATCTATGACGCCTTCCGTCAGCCCAAATATGCCTACTACATGTTCCGCAGCCAGACCGACCATGACCTCGACCACCCGACAGCCGAGTCAGGTCCGATGGTCTATATTATGCACGAGATGACACAGTTCTCCGACCCCGATGTGGTCGTGTTCAGCAACTGTGACTCTGTCCGGCTCTCGATTTATGACGGCGCCCGCTCGTGGACCCTCCCCGTCAAGCATGAGAAGGGCCGCATGCCCTCCGCCCCCGTGGTGTTTAAGGACGTGTGGGACTTTTGGGAGGCCCGCGACTACAGCTACACCAACAAGAACTGGCAGGCTGTCAATATGGTGGCCGAGGGTATAGTCGACGGCAAAGTCGTAGCCACCGAGCGCAAGATGCCCTCGCGCCGCTCGACCAAGCTCCGCCTGCGTGCCGATTGGAACGGAAAGCCTCTCGTGGCCGACGGCTCGGATTTCATTGTTGTAATAGCCGAGGTTACGGATGATAACGGCAATGTCCGCCGCCTCGCCAAGGAAAACATCGTCTTTACAGTCGAGGGAGAGGGTGAAATCATCGGTGACGCGTCAATCCATGCCAACCCGCGACCGGTCGAGTGGGGGTCGGCCCCGGTGCTCATCCGCTCGACCCGCACTCCCGGCAAGATAAAGATTAAGGCCAGTGTCGAATTCCCGGGTACACATGCCCCGACCCCGGCAGAACTCGAAATCGAGAGTGTGCCAGCCGCTATTTCCGCCCTCTATCTTGATGAGAAGAGGAGTGGCGTCACTTCGCAGAGCCTTAAGGCCGAGAAGGCCCAGCCATCCCTCTCAGAAGAGGAGAAGCGCCAGATTCTCAAGGAGGTCGACCTCCAGCAGCAGGAATTCGGCATACAGAAATAACAGACCAATTCAAATCATCACAATCTTACATACCTTATTTGAAAAATGAAGAAAACAGCATTAGTAATCTTTGCTGCCGTAGCGTCGATGGATCTTGCTGCGCAGTATCCCGTGATACCCGACTCGATTAAGGAGCGAGCCGCCCGTATGGAGGCGGAGTGGGAAGCCGCTTCCGACAAGGCATGGGCCGAGGCCTATCCTATTGTAATGAAGGAGGAGGCAGAGAAGGGGCGCCCCTACCGTCCGTGGGCCTCTAAACCCGAGGACCTGATAAAGAGCGACATCCTTGCCTTCCCCGGAGCTGAAGGTGGAGGCGCATATACTCCCGGCGGACGCGGCGGCAAGGTCTATGTGGTGACATCGCTTGCCGACAGCGGTCCCGGCACCCTGCGCGAAGCCTGCGAGAAGGGTGGGGCACGCACAATCGTTTTCAATGTGGCAGGTGTGATTAAGCTTAACTCGCCTATCACCGTCCGTGCACCCTACATCACCATTCTCGGCCAGACAGCACCCGGCGACGGTGTCTGCGTCACAGGTGCATCCTTCCTCATCGACACGCATGACGTCGTCATCCGTCACATGCGTTTCCGTCGCGGTGCCCAGGATGTGGCTTTCCGTGACGACGCCCTCGGAGGCAACGCCGTAGGCAACATTATCCTCGACCATGTGTCGGGTTCGTGGGGCTTAGACGAGAATATGTCAATCTATCGCCATGTCTATAACCGCAATCCCGAGACCGGCAAGGGTGAGAAGCTCCCTACTGTGAATATCACCATTCAGAACTCTATATTCTCCGAAGCCCTCGACCTCTACAACCATGCCTTCGGCGCGACTATCGGCGGTCACAACAGTACCTTTGCCCGCAACCTCTTCGCTTCGAACATCTCGCGCAACTGCTCTATCGGCATGGACGAGGACTTCAATTTCATCAATAACATAACCTACAACTGGTGGAACCGCTCTGTCGACGGTGGTGACCATACGAGCCGCCTCAACATTATCAACAACAACTTCAAGCCGGGTCCAATGACCGAGACCAACTCGGCCAACGCCCCTATCCGCTACCGTATCGTAAAAATGGAGGCCGGACGTGACAAAAAATACAAGGACACCTTCGGCAAGGCCTACGTCAACGGCAACGTCGTGTGGGGCAACGACAAGGTGACAGCCAACAACTGGGACGGCGGCGTGCAGATTTACAACGGTCCCGTTCCCGCCGAGCGCATCTCGGAGCTGAAGGCCGACAAGCCCTTCCCGATGGCAGAGGTAACTATCATGGAGACAGCTCCCGCCTACGAATATGTGCTTGCCAACGCCGGTGCCACCAAGCCCCGTCGCGACGCAGTCGACGCCCGCGTCATCAAGACCGTGAAGACCGGCAAGGCTATCTATGCAAAGGATGCCGACAAGTATATCTCTTCGACCCCCTATGTCAAGCGTCGTCTGCCTAACGATTCTTACAAGAACGGTATCATTACAGATCCCCGCCAGGTGGGTGGCCTCCCCGAATACAATGGCAAGCCCCACATGGACTCTGACAACGACGGTCTTCCCGACGCATGGGAGAAGAAGCACGGTCTCAATCCCAATGACCCGACCGACTCTGCCAAGGATTCGGGCAACGGCTATACCTGGATAGAGGTTTATGCCAATGAGCTTGCCGAATAATCAGCGGCTACGGCTAATTCGATATTTTTAACAGACGGAGAATGTTTAAAGATTCTTAAAACATTCTCCGTTTGTCATGTTATTAAGGCTATATTGCGTCAGATTAACAGACTAACCCCTTATTGTATTTTAAGGATTTGTCGGAATGGGATAAAATGATTAATTTTGTTATGTTAAAACTACCTTTTCCCATGAAATTACTTGCAAAATCTTTAATTATCGGTGCTATTGGTATTATGTCGCTTGACGCATCTGCTGCTCAGGAACATAAGTTGTGGTATGACAAGCCGGCACAAGTGTGGACTGAGGCGCTTCCTCTCGGCAACGGCCGCCTGGGCGCAATGGTGTTCGGCAATCCCGGCGCCGAGCAAATCCAGCTCAACGAAGAGACCCTTTGGGCAGGGCAGCCCAACAACAATGCCAATCCCGATGCCCTGGAGTGGATTCCCAAAATCCGCCAGCTCGTGTTTGACGGCAAATATCGCGAGGCCCAGGACATGGCAACCGCCCATGTGAAGTCACACAAGAACCAGGGCATGCCTTATCAGCCATTCGGCGACCTCCGCATCACCTTCCCCGGCCATACAAGATATGACAACTATTATCGCGAGCTGAGCCTTGACTCCGCTCGCACCGTTGTGCGTTACAATGTCGACGGTGTCAACTATACCCGTGAGACTTTCGCCTCCTTCCCTGACCAGGTCATCGTCACACGCATCACAGCCGACAAGCCCGGGAGTGTGACCTTCAACGCCACTCTGACCAGCCCTCATCCCGACGTGATGATTGACTCCGAAGGCAATGACATCACTCTTAGCGGTGTCAGCTCCAATCATGAGGGTCTTAAAGGGAAGGTGGAGTTCCAGGGTCGTGTGACGGCTGTCCCCAAAGGTGGACGCATGACGTCGCGCGACGGCGTCCTCTCTGTCGAAAACGCTGACGAGGCTGTGATTTACACCTCTATCGCTACTAATTTCAATAACTATCAAGACATTACCGGCGACCAAATTGCCCGCGCCAAGGACTATCTCGCCAAGGCGGTCACCAAGCCCTATGCCGATGCCAAGAAGGAGCATGTCGACTTCTATCAGAAGCAGATTGAGACCTCGTCGCTTGACCTTGGCGAAGACAAGTATGCCGATGTCCCTACAGACAAGCGCATCGAGCGTTTCAAGGAGACAAATGACAATCACCTTGTCGAAACCTACTATAAATTCGGCCGTTACCTCCTCGTCTGCTCCTCGCAGCCGGGGGGCCAGGCCGCAAACCTCCAGGGCATATGGAATGACAAGCTTTTCCCCTCGTGGGACAGCAAGTATACCTGCAACATCAATCTCGAGATGAACTACTGGCCCTCTGAGGTGACCAATCTGACCCACCTCAACGAGCCTCTCTTCCGCCTCATCAAGGAGGTGAGTAAGACAGGTGCGGAGACGGCCAAAATCATGTATGGCGCTCCCGGCTGGGTGCTTCATCACAACACTGACATATGGCGCGTCACCGGCGCTATCGACAATGCCCCTTCAGGCATGTGGATGAGCGGCGGCGCATGGCTCTGCCGCCACCTTTGGGAACACTATCTCCACACCGGCGACATCGACTTTCTCCGTGAGGCATATCCTATCATGAAGGGTGCGGCCGAATTCTTCGACGCCACAATGATTATCGACCCCAACAACGGTATGCTCGTCGTCTGCCCCAGCAATTCTCCTGAAAACGGTCCCAAAGGCCACAATTCAACCACCACATCGGGCGCAACTATGGACAATCAGCTCGTCACCGAGCTTTGGAACAACGTCATAACAGCCTCTACAATTCTTGACACGGACAAGGACTTCGCCGATAAGCTGAAATCACGCGTGAAGGAGATTTCGCCCATGCGCGTGGGCCGCTGGGGCCAGCTCCAGGAATGGAGTGGCGACTGGGATAATCCCGAGGATGTCCACCGCCACGTCTCACACCTCTATGGCATGTATCCGAGCAATCAGATTTCACCCTATCGCACTCCCGAGCTCTTCGATGCCGCCCGCACATCGCTCATACACCGCGGCGACCCCTCGACCGGTTGGAGCATGGGCTGGAAAGTCTGTCTTTGGGCCCGTTTCCTTGACGGAGACCATGCCTACAAGCTGATTACCGACCAGCTGACTCTCGTCCGCAACGAGAAAAAGAAGGGTGGTACATATCCCAACCTCTTCGATGCCCATCCGCCGTTCCAGATTGATGGTAATTTCGGCTGTGTGGCCGGAATCGCCGAGATGCTCATGCAGAGCCACGATGGATTCATCTATCTACTTCCCGCACTTCCGTCAGTATGGCCTGAAGGAGAGATTACAGGTCTCCGTGCACGCGGTGGCTTTGAGATTGACCTCTCGTGGAAGAATGGCAAGGTATCGAAAGTTGTCATCAGGTCGACAATAGGCGGCAACTGCCGTCTGCGCTCGCTCACGCCACTCAAGGGAGCCGGTCTGAAGACTGCAAAGGGTGAGAATACCAACTCGCTCTTCCATATCGACGAAGGTTTGAAGCCCATAATTTCACCCGAAGCGAAGCTTAACCCTGTGGAACTGAAGAAAACCTATCTCTACGACCTTCCCACCAAGGCCGGTGAGACTTACACAATTTACGGAAAATAAAAAACTTCAGAGACCGAAGTAAATCATACGGATTGTAGTCGGACGCTGCATGCAACGTCCGACCACAAATGGCTATTACACAGCTAATAATCATCCATTCGCATTATCAAAAATAAATTATACTGAAATCATGAAAAAACTTAGCTTGATTGTTTGTCTGCTCATAGCGGCCATGTCAGCCGCCTATGCGCAGGACCCGGTAAAGAAAATGTATAAGCCCTGGGACAACGGCAAACTACGCGTATCCGACAATGGTACTTATCTACAGCACGAGAACGGCACCCCATTCTTTTGGATGGGTGAGACAGGGTGGCTCCTTCCAGAGCGCCTCGACAGAAGCGAGGCGGCCTACTACCTTAACGGCTGTCGCGAGGCCGGTTTCAACGTCGTGCAGGTGCAGACGATCAATGATGTTCCCGCTATAAATTTCTACGGCCAGTTCTCGCATCCCGATGGCTGGGATTTTTCGGAAATCAACAAGAAGGGTGTCTATGGCTACTGGGACCACATGGACTACATCATAAAGCAGGCCGAGAAAAACGGTATCTATATCGCTATGGTGCCCATTTGGGGCGGTCTCGTGAAAGCCGGACTCATGAGCGTGGATGATGCCAAGGCTTACGGCAAGTTCCTCGCCGAGCGCTATAAGGATGCGCCCAACATCATCTGGGTAATGGGTGGCGATGTCAAGGGTGACATCAACCCCGACCAGTGGAACGCTATGGCCCGCACCATAAAGTCCATTGACAAGAACCACCTTATGAGCTATCACCCCTTCGGCCGCACATCGTCAATCAATTGGTTTCACAACGCCGACTGGCTTGACTTCAACATGTTTCAGAGCGGCCACCGCCGTTATGACCAGGTTCGTGGCGACGGCGACGACACCGCCCAGGCTGCCCAGGCCGAGGACAACTGGCGTTACGTCGAGGCAGGTCTCGCCATGAAGCCCCGCAAGCCGATTTTCGATGCCGAACCTTCATACGAGGAAATCCCCCAGGGTCTGCACGATCCTTCCCAGCCCTGGTGGAAGGCTCCCGATGTGCGCCGCTATGCTTATTGGGCTGTCTTTGCAGGCGCCTTCGGCCATACCTACGGCCACAATTCAATCATGCAGATGCTCAAACCGGCCAACAATGGCGGCTACGGTGCCACCAAGACCTGGTATGAGGGCATGAAGGACCCCGGTTTCAATCAGATGCAGTATCTGAAGAACCTCATGCTTGCCTTCCCCTTCTTCGAGCGTGTCCCCGACCAAAGCATAATCGCAGGTGAAAACGGCACTCGCTACGACCGTCTCATCGCCACCCGCGGCAATGACTACCTCCTCGTCTACAACTATACCAACCGCCCGATGGAGATTGACCTGACCAAGATTTCGGGCAAGAAGAAAAACGCCTGGTGGTACGACCCCACCAACGGCAGTCTCCAGTATATCGGCGAGTTTGACAGCAAGGTGACCCCCTTCCAGTATGACGGCGGCCACGGCGCGGGCAATGACCGTGTCCTCATAGCGGTCGATGCCGACAAGGATTATATCGGCAAGGACTGGAAGGAACTTCCGACAAAATATTAATGTAAGGCAATAACAAGAGATTTTTTTGATGATACAGCGTATATCATATCTATTGATTTCACTTTTTATCACCCTTGGAGTCAGCGCGTCCGTAACGGTCGGCTCGCTGACCACCGAGGGATTGGTGAATCCTCTGAATGTCGAGACGCCCTCTCCGCGACTGGGCTGGGTGATAAGTTCGAATGAGCGCGACGTCATGCAGACGGCCTACCGCGTGCTCGTGGCCTCGTCGCCCGAGATCCTTTCGGCTGACCGGGGAGACATCTGGGATTCGGGCCGTGTGGACTCCGACCAGTCCGTATGGGTTCCTTATAAAGGTAAGAAATTGACCGACAACACTCGCTGCTACTGGAAGGTCAAGGTGTTCACCACCCGCGGTGAGTCTTCCTGGAGCACTCCGGCAGAGTGGGGCATGGGCATCGTTGGCGAAGGCCATTGGGGCGGCCGCTGGATTGGTTGGGAAGGCCCCTTCGAGTGGGACATAGAGGACTCCCACAGCCGCATGAGCTCCCGCTACCTCCGCAAGGAGTTCAAGAGCGAGGACAAGGAAATCAAGCGGGCCACCGCGCATATCTCCGGCCTCGGTCTCTACGAGCTTTATATCAACGGCGACAAGGTTGGGGAAGATGTGCTTACTCCGGCTCCAACCGACTACCGCCGCACGACCCTCTATAATTCCTATGACGTCACCGACATGCTCAAAGGCAATGGCGGTGCCAATGCCGTGGGCGTCACCCTCGGCAACGGCCGCTTCTATACAATGCGTCAGAACTATAAGCCCTATAAGATACCCACATTCGGCTATCCCAAGGTGCGCATGAACCTCATAATCGAGTATGCCGACGGCACAAAGCAGCGCGTCAACACCGACGAGAAGTGGAGTCTGACCGCCGAGGGTCCTATCCGCAGCAACAATGAGTATGACGGCGAGGTCTATGACGCCCGTCTCGAGCTTGGCGACTGGACCAAGCCCGGCTACGATGATTCCAAATGGCTCAAGGCACAGCGCGCGGAGCTTCCCTACGGCTCTCTTCGTGGCAATACAGCCCCCAACATGAAGGTCATGCGCACGCTGACCCCTAAGAGTGTGCGCAAGCTCGGCGACCGCTATATGGTGGACTTCGGTCAGAACATGGCCGGCTGGGTGAAGATTGCAATCTCGGATGTGGCCAAGGGTGACACTGTAGTAATTCGTTACTCGGAGCGCATCTCCCCTGACAGCACTCAACTCGACGTCGAGAATCTACGTCACGCCCAGAGCACTGACCGCTATATTGCCAACGGCACCGAGAAGGGTGTGAAGTGGAGCCCTAAGTTTTCCTACCACGGTTTCCAGTTTGTGGAAGTAACTGGCGTCAAGGACTTGAAGCCCGAGGATATCGTTGCAGAGTTCGTCTATGACAATCTTCCTGACAACGGCTCCTTTGCAAGCTCCAACCCCACAATCAATGCCATTCATCGCAACGCCTGGTGGGGCATTGCAAGCAACTATAAGGGTGTCCCCGTCGACTGTCCGCAGCGCGACGAGCGCCAGCCCTGGACAGGCGACCACATCATGGGCACATGGGGCGAGAACTTCCTGTTTGACAACGGGACATTCTATGCCAAGTGGATGGACGACATGCGCGAGTCGCAGCGTGAGGATGGCTGTCTCCCCGATATCGCCCCCGCCTTTTACAATTATTACACTTCTGACATGACCTGGTCGTCGACACTACCCATTGTCTCCAATATGATTTATGAGCAGACCGGCAACCCGCAGCCCATCCTTCGCAACTACGAGGCAATGAAGAAGTGGATGAACCACATCCGTACCGACTATACCAACAAGGAGGGGCTTATCACTGCCGACAAGTTTGGTGACTGGTGTGTGCCCCCGGAAAAGCCCGATATGATTCACAGCCAGGACCCGGCGCGCAAGACCGACGGCATCCTCATCGCATCGGCCTATTATTATAAGGTGTGCCAGCTCATGGCCAAGTTTGCCCGCATGCAGGGACTCGATGCCGAGGCTGCCGAGTGGGAGCGAGACGCCGATGAGGTGAAGGCCGCTTTCAACAAGCACTTCCTTACTGTCAAGAAGGGCACTTCCCCTGTGAAGACTCCCCACATCCTCTATCCCGACAGCATATTCTATGGTAATAACACTGCTACAGCCAATGTGCTTCCGCTCGCCTTCGACATGGTTCCGGCAGAGTATCGCCAGGCTGTGGCCGACAATCTCATCAAGACTATCATCGAGACCAACAAGGGCCATATCAGTACGGGTGTGATCGGCGTAAATTGGCTCATGCGCGAACTTTCACGCATAGGCCGTGGTGACGTCGCCGCTCTCCTGGCCACCAACCGCTCATATCCGAGCTACGGCTATGAAATCGAGAAGGGCGCTACCACGATATGGGAACTTTGGAACGGTGACACTGCCAGCCGCCGCATGAACAGCAACAACCATGTCATGATGCTCGGCGACCATATCAACTGGTACTATCAGGACCTTGCCGGCTTCAATCCAGCCAAGCCGGGCTACAAGGAGATTCTTCTCAAGCCAGACTTCTCAATCCAGCAGCTCGACAGTGTCAACGCTTCCTACCGTACCCCCTACGGCCTCCTTGCGAGCCGCTGGGTCAAGACACCGATGCACATTGACTGGCGCGTGGAGATTCCGTGCAACACTACGGCAGTCCTCTGCGTCCCGACTCCCGACAGGAAAGCCGTCAAGGCTCCGGGTGCGAAATATCTCCGTTCCGAGGGCAATGATTCCTACTGGTCTGTCGGCTCGGGCGTCTATAATCTCGACATCAAGGTCGACCCCTCGCTCGGCGACAAGCGCAAGGGCATACTCAACGATGAATTCCTTTATGAGACGGCCTCATTCCCCGAATGTCACGGCGCTACAATCGTCGAGCTTGACAACGGTGATCTCGTTGCCGCATTTTTCGGTGGCACGAAGGAGCGCAACCCCGATTGTGTGATATGGGTGTGTCGCAAACCCAAGGGAGCTGCGGAGTGGAGCGAGCCTATGATTGCAGCCGACGGTGTCTTTGACCTCTCTGACCCCGACATCAAGCTTGCAGGCCTCTCCGGCATCAATGCCGAGACCACTCCGGCGACTGCCGGCCCCGTAGGTCCTAATTTCAAGGGCAATATCGACAACGCGCGCCGCAAGGCCTGCTGGAACCCGGTGCTCTTCCAGATTCCCGGTCAGAAAGAGCTGATGCTCTTCTACAAGATTGGCTCGAGCGTTGGCGACTGGACCGGCTGGGTTGTCCGCTCGCAGGACGGTGGCAAGACCTGGGGTGAGCGCGAGGCTCTTCCCGAAGGCATCCTCGGCCCGATAAAGAACAAGCCCGAGTATATCAACGGACGCATCATCTCCCCGAGCAGCCGTGAGGGTAAGGGCTGGCGCGCATGGATTGAAATCAGTGATGACAACGGCAAGACCTGGCGCTCCACGGGCGCACTCCCCACTGACTCGGCTGTCCGCACTGACCGCACCGAGCCGGAGCCTATCTATGCCATACAGCCGAGCATCCTCCGCCTTGCCGACGGACGCCTGCAAATTCTGTGCCGCACCCGCAATTCAAAGATTGCCACAAGCTATAGCTCTGACAACGGCGACACATGGACGCCTGTCACACTCATCGACATGCCAAACAACAATTCAGGCACCGACGCCGTCACTCTCGCCGATGGTCGCCACGTCCTCATCTACAATGATTTTGCAACAATCAAAGGCACTCCCAAGGGTGTCCGCACACCGCTGTGCGTGGCAGTCTCCGACGACGGACTACACTGGGACAATGTGATAACTCTTGAGGACAGCCCCGTGAGCCAGTATTCCTATCCCAGCATCATCCAGGGCAAGGATGGCAAGCTCCACGCGGTCTACACCTGGCGTCGCCAGCGTGTGAAATACGCCAAAATTGATCTTTAACCTTAACAGATAACGACCAATCAGATTATAATCATGAAATTTTTATCAGCTGCAATATTAGCCCTCGGGCTCGGCGTGTCGCTTTATTCCTGCTCCGCCGGCACAGCCCAAAAGGAGCCTGAGGAAGACCTCTACATGTTTACCTCCTTCCATGAGCCAGCCGACGAGGGGCTGCGCTTCCTCTACAGCGAGGACGGCATCCACTGGGACAGCATCGCCGGGACATGGCTGAAACCTGAGATAGGCATGAATATCATGCGCGACCCCTCGATAGTCGCAGGTCCCGACAGCACATATCACCTCGTGTGGACCATCGCCTGGAAGGGTGACACCGGCTTCGGCTATGCAAGCTCGAAGGACCTTATCAACTGGAGCGAGCAGCGCCGCATCCCGGCTATGGATTCGATAGCGTCGACTCAGAATGTCTGGGCCCCGGAGCTTTTCTATGACGATGTGAAGGACCAGTATATGATTATCTACGCTTCCTGCGTTGTCGATGCCGGCTTCGATGTAGGCATCGAGGACGAGAAGAACAACCATCGCCTCTACTATGTCACGACCAAGGACTTCAAGACCTTCTCCGACCCGAAGCTCTTTTATGATCCCGGCTTCAGCTGCATTGACGCTGTGCTTGTTAAGCGCGCCCCGGAGGATTATGTGATGGTGGTCAAGGACAATACCCGCCCCAACCGCAACATCAAGGTTGCCTTTGCCAAGTCGGCCGAAGGACCCTACAGCGCCGCATCCGAGCCTTTCACAGAGTCATTTACCGAAGGCCCGTCGGTGGTCAAGGTCGGCGACGAGTACTATATCTACTATGACACCTACCGCAAATTCATCTACAGCGCACACAAGACCAAGGATTTCGTCAATTTCATGGATGTGACCGACAGCGTATCTATCCCCAAGGACCACAAGCACGGCACAATCTTCCGTGCGCCCCGTTCTGTAGTCAACAAACTAATTGAAGCCAGCAAAAAATGAATATATCAAGATTTCTAATCCTTTCGGCAGCCTGTCTTGCGACGGTCAATCTCTCTGCCGACGACAGGATTCACTATACCGGCGACAAGCTTTCCAACCCCAACCGCCACGACGGCGGCCTCTCGCCCGCGGTCGGTGTCCACAACATCCAGACCATGCGCGCCAACCGCCGCTATGACCTCTATTCGCCCAATGACAACGGCTGGACCTACAACCATCAGCCCATGATGGCCTACTGGAACGGCAAGTTCTATATGCACTATCTCTCCAACCCGGTTGACGAGCATGTCGGTGGGGGCCGCACACTCTTGCAGACCTCGGCCGACGGCTACAACTGGAGTGCCCCGGAGATTCTTTTCCCGGTCTATCCTGTGCCCGACGGTTTCAAGAAGGAGGGTATCGACCAGGTGGCTTCCGACGCAAGCGCGGTTATGCACCAGCGCGTGGGCTTCTATGTCTCCAAATCGGGGCGCCTTCTCGCCATAGGCAACTACGGTATAGCCCTTCATCCGAAGGATGACCCCAACGACGGCAACGGTATCGGGCGCGTGGTCCGCGAGATTTACCCCGACGGCTCCTTCGGCCCTATCTATTTCATCTATTACAACCACGACTTCAACGAAAAGAACACTATCTATCCCAACTATAAGAAAAGCAAGGACAAGGGTTTCCGCGAAGCCTGTGAGGAAATAATAGCCAACCCGCTCTACCGCATGCAGTGGGTCGAGGAGGCTGACCGCAACGACCCCCTTATCCCTCTCGCCAAGCCTTACAAGGCATTTTGCTACTACACTCTGCCCGACGGACGCATCGCAAGCCTTTGGAAACACGCACTGACCTCTATCAGCGAGGACGGGGGCAATACCTGGGCCGAGCCGGTCGAGAGAGCCAAGGGTTTCGTCAACAGCAATGCCAAAATATGGGGTCAGAAGCTCAGTGACGGCAGCTACGCCACCGTCTATAACCCCTCTGAGTTCCGCTGGCCGCTCGCAATCTCCCTCAGCTCCGACGGTCTCGACTATAAGACCCTCAATCTCGTCCACGGCGAGGTGCCCCCGATGCGCTATGCCGGACAGTACAAGTCATTCGGCCCACAGTATGTCCGCGGTATCCAGGAGGGTAACGGTACTCCCCCCGACGGCGACCTCTGGGTGACCTACAGCGTCGGCAAGGAGGATATGTGGGTGGCACGCGTCCCTGTGCCGGTCGAGCTCGTGGCTTCCGAGCACGCCAATGAGGACTTTGCCGACTTCAAGCAGCTTTCGGACCTCACGATGTGGAACATCTATTCTCCCGTGTGGGCGCCTGTGAGCCTCCAGGCTAAGGATGGGAAGACCTGGCTCACGCTTTCCGATAAAGACCCCTATGATGTCGCGAAAGTAGAGCGTAAGATACCCCCGACAAAGGAGCTGACCGTCGAATTCGACCTCATGGCCGACCAGAATGACCACGGCGACCTGCTCATAGAGTTTGTCGACGACGAGGGGACAGCCTGTGCGCGCCTCGACCTCACCCCCGAAGGCGAATTCCGCTCGAAGGGCGGTGCCCGCTATGGAAAGATTCTCAACTACGAGCCCGGAAAGCCCTATCATGTCAAGGTGGACCTCTCGGTTGGCAACCGTAACTCGACAGTCTATGTCAACGGCGAGAAGAAGGCCACCCGCATGCTCTTCGCGCCTGTCCATGAGGTGGAGCGTGTGGTGTTCCGCACCGGCAAGCACTCTGACTACCCTAATGTCGACACCGAGGCCGACCAGCACAACGACATGCCGCGCGCCAACGATGTCGACAAAGAGGCGACATACCGCATAGCCAATTTCAAAAGCTCCTCGCGTGACGTCGACGGCTATGCCGCAGTGCTGAAATATGACGACTTCGCCCACCACGCCGACTATTTCAACGGTATGGAGGATGAAAACATCGTCCAGGCTATACCCAACTCCGAGTCCTCGGCATGGATGAAGGAGAACATCCCTCTATTCGAGTGTCCTGACAAGGATATGGAGCAGATGTATTACTATCGCTGGTGGACTCTGCGTAAGCACATCAAGAATACCCCTGTGGGCTACGGTATGACCGAATTCCTCGTCAACCGCAACTATGCCGACAAGTATAACCTTATCGCCTGCGCTATCGGCCACCATATTTATGAGAGCCGCTGGCTTCGTGACCCGAAATACCTCGACGGTATCATAAACACCTGGTATCACGGCAACGACGGCAAGCCGATGAACAAGATGATGAAGTTCAGCTCATGGAATCCCGATGCCGTCTATGGCCGCTACCTTGTTAATGGCAATCTTGATGCGCTCGCCAAGATTTATCCCGATTTGAAGGATGAGTATGCTCGCTGGGAGGAGACACACCGTCTCCCCAACGGCCTCTATTGGCAGTCAGACGTGGCCGACGGTATGGAGGAGAGCGTCAGCGGCGGCCGCAAGAAGCAGTATGCACGTCCGACAATCAACAGCTACATGTATGGCAACGCTATGGCTCTCGCGTCCATCGCCGACAAGCTCGGCAAGGCCGACGAGAAGGAATATTATCTGAAAAAGGCTGCCGAAATTAAAAATCTCGTGCAGTCACGCCTTTGGAACAAAGATCATGCCTTCTTCGAGACTGTCCGCGGCGACACCTGCGCCCAGGCCCGCGAGGCTATCGGATACATTCCCTGGTATTTCAATCTTCCCGATAAGGGTATCTATGACGAAGCCTGGCTTCAGCTCAATGACGAAAAGGGCTTCTCGGCTCCCTACGGACTGACCACCGCCGAGCGCCGTCATCCCGAGTTCCGCACACGCGGCGTCGGCAAATGTGAGTGGGACGGTGCCATATGGCCCTTCGCCTCTGCGCAGACCCTGACAGCCCTCGCCAACTATCTTAACAGTGAGGAAAATCCCGTGGTTACCGACAGCACCTACTTCGCACAGATGAAGCGCTACGTCGAGTCGCAGCATCACCGCGGCCGTCCCTACATCGGCGAGTATCTCGACGAGGTGACCGGCTATTGGCTGAAGGGTGACCAGGAGCGCAGCCGCTACTACAACCACTCGACCTTCAATGACCTCGTAATCACAGGTCTCGTCGGTCTGCGCCCGCGTGCCGACAAGACTATCGAGGTCAATCCCCTCGTTCCCGAAGGGACATGGGACTGGTTCTGCCTTGACAATGTGCCATATCATGGCCGCAATGTCAGCATAATATGGGATAAGGACGGACAGCACTATCATCAGGGCAGCGGTCTGCGTGTGCTCGTCGACGGCAAGCTCGTCGGCCATTCTCCGACACTTGGGCGCCTCATCTGCAAGGATGTCCTCTAAGCACTCTAACCAAACAATACAGACTGATAAATGAAACGATTAATCTATATAGCGCTTCTGCTTCTCGCGGCGCTGCCCTGTAGCTCTATGGAGGTCACACGGCAAACCTGCGAGATGACAGAGTCGCCTCTCGCACTCCCGACCTCGGCCCCCCGCTTCGGCTGGCAGCTCGCCGGTGAGAACGGGGCCATGCAGTCGGCCTATCAGATAAAAGTCTATGCGCTCGACGGAAGCAAGGAGCGTATGATATGGGACAGCCACAAGGTGCCCTCCTCACAGAGCCAGCTCGTGGCCTACGGAGGCCCGGCCCTCTCACCCCTTACTCATTATAAGTGGCAGGTGAAGGTTTGGGATCAGAACGGGAAAGCGTCGGCCTGGAGTCCGAAGGCGGATTTCCGCATAGTCCCGGACGATGACTTTCTTGCCGGCACATGGATTGGTGCAGTCAGCTATGACAAGGCCAATCTCCCTGCCGGACGCGGCACCACATACGAAAAATGGAAGCTCCCGGAGGTGAAGGCTGCCTGGGAGGCCGTCGACTCTATGGCCTCTCGGAGTATCCTCCTGCGCACGGAGTTCGACCTGCTCAAGAAGATTGCCGATGCGACGGTCTATGTCTGCGGCCTCGGCCACTACGAGCTTTCGATAAATGGTACCAAGGTTGGCGACGGTGAGTTTACCCCCCTTTGGAGCGACTATGACCGCACTGTATATTACAACACCTATGATGTCACCCCGCTACTGAAGAAAGGGGAGAACGCTATCGGTGTCCTTCTTGGCAACGGTTTCTACAACGTCGTGCGCGGCAAGCGTTACAGCAAGCTTCAGATTGGCTTCGGCCCCGAGACCTTGTGGCTGAAGATGCTCGTGAGCTACACCGACGGTTCGACAGAGGTGATTTCAACCGGCGACACATGGAAATATGACCTCAGCCCTATCACATTCCACTCCATGTATGGCGGAGAAGACTATGACGCCCGTCTCGAGCAGGAGGGCTGGAATCGTCCGGCCTTCGATGACTCGAAGTGGTCGAATGTGGTCGTGCAGCGAGCTCCTAAAGGGAAGTTGACGCCGCAGATGGCGCCCCCGGTCAAGATTATGGAGAAGTATCCCGTTGTAAGCCGCCACAAGCTCACTCCCGAGGAGGTGGAGAAGGCATGCAAGAGCACCAAGCGAACAGTCGACCCTTCGGCTGTGCTCCTCGACATGGGGCAGAACCTCGCCGGCTTTCCCGAGGTCACGCTCAGGGGCAAGGCGGGGCAGACCGTTACCATGATTGTATCGGAAGGTCTCACTGAGGAGAACGCTGCCAACCAGCGTCAGACAGGCCGTCAGCACTACTACAGCTACACGCTCAAAAGTGACAAGCCGGAGACATGGCATCCCCGCTTCTCTTACTATGGATTTCGTTATATCCAGGTCGAGGGCGCTGTCTTCCCCGGAGAGGCCAATCCGCAGGGCTTGCCGGTGGTAGAGGATATAAAATCGTGCTTCATCTACAACTCTGCCGACGAGGTCGGTGAGTTCGAGTGCTCCAGCCCCGTGCTCACCTCGGCCCACAAACTCATCCGAAATGCCGTCCGCAGCAACATGCAGTCGGTCTTCACCGACTGTCCCCACCGCGAGAAACTCGGCTGGCTCGAACAGGTGCATCTCAACGGCCCCGGTCTTCTATACAATTACGACCTCGTCACCTATCTGCCCAAAGTGCTCCGCGACATAGCCGACAGCCAGAGGGCCGACGGTATGGTGCCGACAACCTCGCCGCAGTATGTGGTTTTCTCTGGCCCAGGCATGGACGCCTTTGCCGAGTCGCCCGAATGGGGCGCGACGCTCATTGTCTCCCCCTGGCAGTACTATGAAAAGTATGGCGATGACTCGCTCATCCGCACCTATTATTCAAACATGTGCCGCTACGTCGACTATCTCACAAGCCGCTCCGAAGGCCATCTGATTGACTTCGGACTTGGCGACTGGTATGACTACGGTGACTTCCGTGCCGGCTTCTCGCGCAACACCCCTGTCGGGCTTGTCGCATCGGCACATTATTACATGGACCTGCTCTACCTCGTCAAGTCAGCCGAGCTTCTTGGTCGGACAGAGGATGCAAAGCGCTATGCAGCGCTTGCCGCCGAGGTTCGTGAGGCTTTCAACAAGAAGTATTTCGACCCGCAGACCTGCGACTACGGGGCAGGTAGCCAGACTTCCAATGCCCTCCCGCTCTATTTCGATATGGTTCCTGCCGGGAAGCGCGACTGTGTGCTGGCCAACCTTCTTGGTGATATTGAGGAACACGGCTGCCGTCTGACCACCGGCGATGTCGGCAACCGCTACCTCTTCCGCACACTTGCCGACAACGGTCTCGACTCCGTCATGTATAAGATGCACAATCATTACGAAGCTCCCGGCTATGGTTTCCAACTCCAGTTTGGCGCTACCACCCTCACCGAGCAGTGGGACCCGCGTCAGGGTTCGTCGTGGAACCACTTCATGATGGGGCAGATTGAAGAATGGCTTTTCCGCTCGCTCGCCGGCATTAAGACCGACCTCTCGGAACCCGGACAGCGCAGGATTGTCATACAGCCCTCGCCTGTAGGGGACCTCACGAGTGTCCGTGGCCGCACGGCCACTCTCTACGGCGACATCGAAGTGGCGTGGACCCGCAGTGGTGATGACTTTAACATTAATATAAGCCTCCCTGCCAACAGCACGGCCGAACTCTACCTGCCGGGTGAGTCAAAGCCAGTGGAAGTTTCGTCGGGCAGGCATACATTTTCATCAAAGATAAAAAGATGAGACTATATGGTATCATTTTAGGCATGGCGGCTTTGTCCGCCATGCCTGTATCAGGGCAGAACACATATGAAAACCAGTTCCGCCGCCCCCTCGGAGAGGTGTTGACAGAAATCGGGCAGCGCTTCAATGTGCGTCTGAAGTACGACATTGACACCGTGGGCCTCACGCTTCCTTACGCCGACTCGCGCATCAGGCCTTACTCGGTCGAGGAGTCGCTGACCAACGTCCTCGCCCCTTTCGACTATAAGTTCGTGAAGCAGAACGAGAAGACCTATAAGCTGAAGCGCTATGAATATCCCCGCCGCACTGACGAGGACGGTCGCAAGCTGACAGCGTGGCTCTCGTCGCTCTATTCTGACAAGGCTTCGTGGGA
Organism: uncultured Duncaniella sp.; assembly: GCA_910586665.1. Taxonomy (GTDB): domain Bacteria; phylum Bacteroidota; class Bacteroidia; order Bacteroidales; family Muribaculaceae; genus Duncaniella. The sequence continues at coordinate 21,202 of CAJUIX010000005.1, read as the reverse complement.
GGCGCGCCGCGACTCCGTCAGGCAGCAGGTGCGCGAGCTGCTTACAATCGACGAGGCTCTCGCCCGTCGTGTCGGTGCCGAGCCTCAGTTCTCGAAGGTCAGGAAGTATGACGGCTACAGCGTGCAGAATTTCTATCTTGAGACCGAGCCTGGACTCTACGTCTGCGGTTCAATCTACGCTCCGGCTTCCAAGGGGAAGCATCCGCTGATAATCTGCCCCAACGGCCACTTCGGCGACGGGCGTTATAACAAGGCCCAGCAGCAGCGCCTCGCCACACTTGCCCGCATGGGGGCTATTTGCGTCGACTATGACCTCTACGGATGGGGCGAGTCGGCCCTCCAGGTCGGCAGCGAGGGGCACCAGACACCCAAAGCCCACGTCATACAGGCGCTCAACGGCATTTCGATACTTGACTTCATGATAGTGCGCAAGGATGTCGACACGGAGCGCGTCGGTGTCAACGGCGGCTCCGGCGGCGGCTCTCAGTCTGTGCTCCTTTCCGTCCTCGACCCGCGCTACACAGCTTCCTGCCCCGTGGTCAGCCTCTCGTCGCACTTCGATGGCGGCTGTCCCTGCGAGAGCGGTATGCCTATAATGCGTGCCGGCGGTGGCACATGCAACGCCGAGCTTGCCGCGGCCTTTGCCCCGCGTCCCATGTGCGTGGTGTCTGACGGCAAGGACTGGACCTCCACCGTCCCGGAGATTGAATTCCCCTATCTGCAACGTGTCTACGGCTTTTACGGCGCCTCTGACAAGGTGACAAACCGCCATTACCCGACGGAGGGACATGACTTCGGCCCCAACAAGCGTAACGCTGTCTATGATTTCTTCATTGAAACTTTCGGCCTTGATTGCTCGAAGCTCGATGAGTCCAAAGTGACTATCGAACCGTTTGACGCCATGAAGAGCTTCGGTCCAAAGGGTGAAAAGATGCCCGCCAACGCTATCCGCTACGTCAAGAAGTAACACCTGTAAGTAAGTTATATTCAACGAATCAGCCCGCGATACCAAATCGGTATCGCGGGCTGATTTTTTTGAGTAAGCGGGCCTTTTACAGCTTTTTGAACCAGTAGACAATGGCCTTGTCGGCGCTGTCGAGGGTGTAGTCACCATTGATTTTGACACCCTTGTTGATGACCTCCGACTTTCCGCTTTTGGGATTGAAGGTTGTCACCCGGTATTTTCCGGGAGCAAGTTGGAGCTTGATAGCATTTGCCTCCTGTGAGTAGACAATGCAGCCGTCGGCCTTGCTGAGGATTTTGAAATCGTCGCTTCCGGAGTCGACTATGCTCATGAGTGCGGCATCGGTCAGGAAGGCATTGTCCTTGACCGGGATTCCGGCGAGCGAGCCTCCGGCCATGAAGACGGCCCAGGCCATTTCGGGATAGTTCTGCGCATAGTAGGTCACGACCTTGTCGGGATACTTGCCGCGGTACTCGCTGACCGCCTTATAGGCTTCCTTGAATGTGACTTTGCCAACCTTCATCTTGCGGGCGTGCTGGCGCGGAGCAAGGTTCTTGCCACCTTCGGGAGCATAAAGGCCGTCGGTCTTGTAGTGCCAGTAGCGGATGTCGATGATGTCGACGATGTCCTTGTACTTCGGGTTGGCGAGGATGGCGTCCTGCACATCCTTGGTCGTACTGAGGGCGATTTTTGCGTCCTTTCCTGTTTCCTTCTGCCATTCGTCGATGACGTCGAGCCAGAATTCCACAAAGTGCTGCGGGCCGGTAAACTCGGCACTGATGAGGTGGATGACATTGGGATTGTCGGCAAACTTGTCGAGGTTCATGCGGATAAAGTTGCGATGGAGGTCGCGACGGGTCGGATGATTGACGTCGTAGAACATATCGGCCACGAACACACGTTTGTCACCTGCGAAGTTGACAGGCTCGGGGAAGCCGGTGTCGTTGATATTGTTGGCGGTACGCCAGGGGGAGTCGACCCAGTGTGCCCCTGCCTCGATGATGTTGTGCTGGAAATAATGCTCGTTGAAGAGGAGCTTGCCGAGCGTGGCACCCTTGTCGGCAAACTGCTCGAGGCGGTTCCAGTACCACTCGTTGGGGCGGGTGAGGTCATACTTGCTCAGACCGTCCCAGGCTGTTCCCTCTCCGCTGCGGGCGAAGGGCTGCTCATAGAAGGGAGCCCAGACGTCACCGTCGCGGCGGCGGATGCGCTCATGGTCGTCGCGGCGGCGCTCGTACCAAAGACCGTAGTTGTGGTCAAGGACGGTGATGTCATTCTTTACCATATAGGTGAGTGTGGAGTCGATGCGGTCGGTCAGACCGAGTCCCTCACGTCCGGGGACGAAGCGGGTCACATGAGGCTTGGCTTTCGGCAGATAGTTGTGTTTGATCTTGCCGTTCCACCAGGGCACCTCGTGGCGTCGGCCTGTCATGACTGCGCCGTCGGCAAGGAGACGTCCGTTCCTGATGTCATAGCTGTGTGTTGGTGCCGGCTCGGTCTTTTTTACAGCCTTCAGCTTGATGTCGTCGACTGATTTTACGCCGTCAGACGATACCGAGGCGGTGAAGGGTGCCTCCTCAATCCATTTTTTCAAAGTCAGAAGAGGCTCATAGGCCTCCTTGGCAAGCTGCATGGCCGCTTCGACGGTGGGGCTGCTTGTGGCATTGGTGGATAGCGGGCGGATGCGCGACTGGCTTTCCGGCACCTCCGAGCCGAGGCGGTCGGCAAGCTGAGCGTAGAAGAAGCTTCGCGGCTGGACGTGGTTGTTTGACTGGCCCCAGTCGCCGTCGCCCGAGAATTGCGCCCAACAGCCGTAGGCAACATTGTTGGCGTCGTCAGCCGGCTTGTAGCACTCGATTTCGGCTGCCGTGCACTGCCAGAACATGGAGTTGCCAGTGTTCCAGCCGGCGCCGTTCTTGTCCTGGCCGAGATTTTTAAATGTGAGGTTGTTGCCGTCGATGTTCACGACGTCGAAGAGCAGGCCGGGCGCCCATGAGTCGACCGCGCCGCTGAAACCGAGGGCCTCCTCGGCGTCACACTGCACGAAGGCATTGGGGCCCGGGGCTATGAAGCCTGCCGAGAAGTCGTTGATGCCATTTTTGGAATAGCAGCGCTGAAACAGGTTCTGCTGACCGTTGGTCTGGAAGGTGGCGCGGCGCATACCGCCGATTTCCGACACCGGCTCTGTCGAGATGCAGTCCTCGACGGTCACTTTAGAAGCTGTGGGCTGGAGGATGACGGCGCTCCCGGCGAAGTGTCTGAAGTCGACATTGCGCACCCAGCAGTCTTCGGCGTTGGCGATAGAGATACCGTCCCAGCAGTGGTCCTCGTCCTTGGGATATTTGCTGTTGTAGTCTGATACGAGGGTCATGTTCTCGACGCCGACGTTGTCGATGCGTCCGCTCCAGGAGTAGGGGAGTATCTTTGATTCACCCCATTTGCTGTCAAGCGCCATAGTCAGTGGTGCGTCAATCGTGAGCTTATCGTCGGCGTTGCTGACAACTGTCCTATCCCAGACCATGTCGATGTCGGTCGGTTTCCAGCCGAGTGCGCTGATGCCTCCACCGTAGATGTCGCAGCCGAGTGAGGCAATCCACTCTTTGGTTGACGGGCGGGTGATAAAGACACGGTCGCCCGGCTTGAGGGCCTTGCCGCTGACTGGAATAGATGTCGAGTTGACGGGCAGGTAGTCCGTGGTGATAGAAATCGTGTCGGTGACAGCCGGATTGTATGTGCCTTCGACATAAATCAGGGCACCTCTGTCGACACCTGTCTTCTTTAGGATAGTTGATTTTTCATCAGCGCCTCTGAGGACGATGCCTGAGGCCGCGATGCGCAGAGGTTCGCTGAGCTCGAATTCTCCATTGCCGATGAGGACAGTCCCGCGGAAGCCATCTTTACCTACGGGGAGGCTTGCAGCATAGTCTATGGCCTTCTGAAGGCGCTCATAGTTGTCGCCGGCACGCCAGGGGACGAAGACGACGATGTTGTTCACGTCGGGGATGGGCTGCGAGGAGCTTTTGTAGCCGCAACTCGAATAGTCGAGCAGGCGGTTTCCGCGAGCGTCCGTCTCGTAGCTTATCTTCCCGTCCTTTACCGAGAGGGGGAGGGGGGCCGCCCCCTGTGCCGCGAGAGCAATCAATCCCGACAGACTGACGAATAAGATTTTCTTGTTCATTTTAGAGATGTGTTATTGAAAAAATACAGTGCTGAAAACATGTGCCTTTGTTCAGCGACATGATTTCAGCACCGGTATTTGTAAGAGATTGGGTCCGTTAGATAGAGCCTCCGCGCGCCTTGATACGCTCGTACCATGCCTCGCGCTCTTTCTTCAGGTCGTAGCCGCGCTTGGTAAGGTAGTTGTTGATGCGGCCTTTGTACTTACCGAACACCTCGTGCTTCTTGTTGGAAGTCTCGGCGTCAATGGCAAGCTCGCGGGCTTCGACAAGCCAGGCCATAATCTGGGCCTTCTCCTCGTCGGTGAGGCTCGGAATCATGTCGAGATGCGAATTGTAGGTCACCATGACCACTCCATAGGTCATTCCGTCCTTCACCTCCACAATCTGCTCGGGAGTGAGATAGAGAGAGAGGTCGGCGGGGAATTCAAAATGGCAGCGGTAGAGCTTGGAGTCCTTCTCGTTCTGTGCGGCCTGGACAGCCTCGTTCTTGGCATCACCTGTGAGTGTTTCCTTGGCAGCCTTGACTTTGGCATCGCGGGTCTCGTAGATGTCGTTGAGCTTGAAGTAGCGGTTGGCAATAATGTTGGTCACATCCTTGGCCTTGGCTGCGTCGGCAAGCTGGAGCTTGTCGACAATCTTCTGAGAGCGCTTCACGATTGACTCGACGTAGGCTGGGTCGCGCCCCTCGCTGTTAAGCTCCACGGCTCCGGCGCTCGTGAAGAGCGCGGAGAAGAGGATGGCTATTAAACAGATTCTATACATATCTTTTTTTCGAGATTAAAAATATATGTCAAGGATTACATCAGCTTGCCTTTTGCTGCAAGGGTGTCGTAGTTGTTTCTGAGGTCGGTCCAGTCGATGCGGAGCTTGGTGCTGATACCGTTGATATACTTCTCGATGTTGGTATATCCGTCGCCGGTGCAGTCCTGGTTGGCGTCAGAGGGGTCGTTGGGGTTGAGACCGTTGGCCTTCTCCCATTCGTCGGGCATGCCGTCGCCGTCAGTGTCGACGTAGGGAGTGCCCTTATACTCGGGGTAGCCGCCCATCTGCATGGGGTCGGTGATGATGCCGACCTTGTAGGAATCCTTCGGAAGACGGCGGTATTTGAAAGAACCGTCCTCAGCCTGCGATTTCTCGGCGAGGCCGGAGGTGTCGCCATTGTACTTCTTGGCAAGTTTGGCATCATAGTAGGGGACTCCTGTGCGGACCTCCTCGATTATGCGCTCGTCGATGATGTCGCGGCAGGGGATGGTGGCACCTACGTTTTTGAGGACGAAGTCATAGGCGTCGTCAGCCGATGCGATGCGGACGTAGGGCATCTCAAAGGGTGTACGGGAGCGCATGTAGTCGGTAAACTCGCCGGTGTTGGGGTCGGTCTCAATCTGTATGCCGCCGGCCCAGTTGTCAGCAGTGATTTCGGGGAAGCCCTCCATTATATTGCCCTCGGCGTAGACACGGCCGTAGACCTTGTGGTCAAGCTTGCTGCGGCCGGCTTCGGGTTTGAGGATGCGGTGGCCGATATTGCCCTCCTTCGGGGTGGCGGGACCGGGCTTGTAGTAGTTGTTGATCATATTGAACTTGGCTGTGTAGTCGCCGCCGTCGGATGAACGGTGTACCCAGTTGTAGACAACGTTGTTGACAAAGTTGAACACGCCGTTCCAGCCAATCGATGGGTTGCGGCCCGAGTTGCTTGCCCAGAGGTTGCGGGCAAACATACAGTTTTCGCCGCCGAGGGTCGAACCGAAGGCATGGTTGTAGGTGTCAAGTGCCTTCGCGGAGATGGTGTTCTGAATGGTCACATTGACAGTCGGGAGCTTGAGGTCGGTTGACTTGTACTGTCCCTCGCTGGGGTCATACATGTGGCGGTAGAAGGAGATGTTCTCGTCGAGACCCCACTCCGCAGAGCAGTGGTCAATCATGATGTTGCCCACGGGGTTGCCGCCGAAGGAGTCCTCGCGGTTGTGGACGCGGGTGTCGCCGCGGCGGAAGCGCATGTGGCGCACTATGACGTCGTGGGTGTCAACCTGGAAGGATTCACCCGCGATGCAGATACCGTCGCCGGGAGCGGTCTGGCCGGCAATTGTGATGTAGGGGGCGCGGACATAGAGCGGGGTCTTGAGATTGATGATACCCGATACGTTGAAGACGATGATTCGTGCACCGCCTGTCTCACAGGCCTCGCGGAATGAACCGGGGCCGCTGTCGTTGAGGTTGGTCACGGTGATGACTTTGCCGCCACGGCCGCCGGGAGTGTACATGCCGCCACCCTCGGCTCCGGGGAAGGCGGGAATCGGTGCTTTCAGAAGGTCGTCTGGACGGGAAGCCCAGGGAACGTAAGGGCGTCCCTCCTTGGCCTCTTTTTCGACAATCGGTTTAGCCACTGCCCATGCCGAGTCAGAATGGGCTGTGGCGGTGGTCTTCATATTCTGATAATCCTCTCTCGCTTTGGAGTTGATCTGGGGATACTGTCCCATCATGGCTACGGGAGCCATGACGGAGACAGTGAAGAGTGCTGTTAAAGCCTTTTTACGATTCATTTACAATGATGATTGATGATTGGTAATAACTTATTCGAGAGCGAGCGGGTCGAATGTGCCGTTAGCACCTCCGTTGGTGTAGTCGTGCCAGCCCATAGTCTGCGCAAGCTGTTCGTTGGAGGTCTTCACGCTCTGTGTAAAGCCGAGCAGGTAGAATTCCGGGTGGAACTGGATGTAAAGCTCGGTGTGGTTGGAGTCGTAGGAGTCGCCTTTCTTCTTGTTGCGCTCGAGGTTGGTTTGATACCACTCCTGGAGTGAGGCAAGCTGGGGTTCGAGATCCTGACGGAGGTCGACTGCGGAGGGACGTGCTACCTCTGCCATTGGGTCGGGATTTTCACCCTTTGAGCCCCATTTTTCACCACCGAGACCGTTGTTGTGTATGGCCTTGACACGGAATTCGAGGTTTTCACGACGCTGGCCGTTCATCGGGGCGAAACCGAGATAAGCGCAGGTGTTGCCGCTCCAGCCGGTGAGTGTCCAGGTTGATGGAGCGCCTTCGGGAAGCTTGGTGCCACCGTCGAAGAGCATCCAGCGACGCATGTCGTCGAAGCGTTTGCCCTCGTAGGCGAGCTCGATCTGGCGCTCGTAGAGGATTGCAGCCATACAAGCTGCCTGGTCGGAAGCGAGGCTTGCCTGGAGACCGCAGTCGCCGGTGTAGCCTACGCGCTGGCGGATTCTCTTGAGTTGCTCGACTGCTACACCCATCTTGCCTGCGCCACAAGCGGCCTCGGCATAGTTGAGGAGCACTTCGGCATAGCGGATTTCCATGTAGGGAGCAGCTGACTGCTTGAAGCCGTTGGAGGGATTGAAGACATAGCGGGGAGAGTTGGTGTCGAGGTCATCGGTGCGCTTGCGCACATAGAAGCCCTTTGCATTGCCGAGGAGGCCGTCGGGGCCGTAGTTGGCACCACTCTCGATATTGTTGCGGTCCTCGTCCTTGGTGTACCATACATAGTTCCACAGCTCATATTCGTTGCCCTTGTATGGGTTGTGGTTGCTCTCGCTTGTGGGGTCGCCATTGAAGGCCCAGCGCACGCCGGGGAAGGCGAAGGTGCGGTAGAAGCGCGGGTCGCGGTCCATGAAGGGATACTCCTCATTGTAGTTGGTCGACGAGGCGTCGAGCACGGTGTAGGACTTGCTGAGGGCAGGGCGCTTGCCATCCTTCATGGGGAACATGTCGACGAGCATTGCCGAGGGGGTCTTGCCGCCCCCACCCATTGCGTTGGAAGGACGGATGCCATGCTCCCAGGAGCTGTAGCGACGATAGTCGGGGGCACCGGGACCGGGGCTTTCGACTGCGTTGTAGAGGGAGATGAATACGCCTTCGGGATTGCTGACCTCGTTGAACATCTTGGCCCAGTTGGAGGCGTTGGTACCGGGGTTTCCTTCGTAGGCAAGGCCGTAGCCGCAGGAGTTAATCACGGGAAGTGACTCCTCGATAGCGCGGTATGCCTCTTCCCAGCGCTGGGTGTCGTTGGCACGGTTGAAAATCGGGCTTGCCCAAAGGACGAGCACGCGGCCCTTGAGGGCGAGGGCTGTGCCTGAGGTCACGCGGCCATATTGTTCTGACTTCTGCCAGCCACCGTTGGTGGTGAAGGGGGCGAGCATCTCGGCCGAGCGGTCGAGGTCCTCACAGATGAACTCGATGCAGGCCTTGGTGGTCGAGCGAGGGGTGAAGGAGCTTTCGGACGGCTCGAGAACCTCGGTGATGATGGGCACACCGCCGTACCATTTCACGAAATTGTAGTAGCACCATGCGCGGAGGAAGTATGCCTGGCCGAGTAGCTCGTCTTTTTCCTCCTGGGAGAGGGTGCTCTTGGAGATACCGCGAATCACGTCGTTGATGTTGCGTATGCGGCCCCATGCGTTGGTCTGGATACTGTTGGCCTGGCCCTGGAAGTAGTCAGGAATCGAGTAGTTGCCGTCGGTACCCTTGGTCTTCTGCGGGTCTACGAAGTCGCCGAAGCCGCTATACTCCTCTGTGCACTTTGCCTGGCCGTCGGCATTGCCGGTACTGTTGTTGCGATGACCCGGATCGGCGCTCGTGTTGGGGAGTGACCATGAATATATGTCAGCGAGACGGCCTAAGGCGCCTTCGTAGTAGTTATATGCGTCCTCGTTCACCTTGTCATAGCTCTTCTTGTCCTGGAGGAAGTCATCGCTGCAGGAGGAGAGCAGGGCTGCTGAGGCTAAGAGTGCGAAACTAAGATTTTTTATTTTCATTGTGGTATTTTTTTAGAATGAAAGGTTAAGACCGAGAGTGAATTTTCTCAGGTTGGGATATGCTCCGTACGCGCCGGCCATCGGGTCCATGAATTTGTCGGGATAGGGGTTGTAGAAGCTGAAGAGGTTTTGGCCGGTCACGTTGAAGCGGCAGCTTCCGAGGCCGATTCTGTGGACGAGGGACGAGGGAAGTGAGTAGGCGAGAGTGAGACGGTTGAGTGTCACGCGGGTGCCGCTTACGCGCCAGAACGACGAGTTGGTAGAGTTGACGCTCGAGTAGGCGAGGTTAGGATACTTGGCGTTGCGGTTCTCCTCCATAACGAGGTTGCCGCCTGCGTCATAGATGTCCTGGTAAACGAACATGTCGTCCGGGTTCCAGAATGAGGGCATGTTGGTATATTCAAGCGAGTTGCCGGGCTTGAGGGCCGCGGTCGGCACGAAGCTGTAGCCACCCCAGCTGCCTGCAATCTGAGCTGTGAGCGAGAAGCCCTTCCATGAGGCGTTGATGTTGGCAGTGACGTGGTAGGGGTTCGAGCGTCCTGAGAGCTGCACCTGGTCATTGTCCTTGTCGACGATGCCGTCGGGACCTGCATAGGTGCCGTCGGCCTGGCGGGCGCCGCGGACATCCTTATAGATGAGCATACCCGGGCGGACTTTGTCCTTGGTCATACCCATATAGGAGACGATGTTGTACTTTGAGAAGTATTCCTCGATGTCCTGGAAGCTGCGGAACATGCCGATGCACTGCATACCCCATGTGCCCATGTCTGAGCGGTGTCCCCTGCTGATTTGCATGTACTGCTGGTCTTTGGCCCAGTCGATGAAGAGCACCTTGTTGTCGGAGTAGCCGGTGTTGAGGGTCACTTTGTAGCTGAAGTCCTTGCCGATGCGGTCACGCCAGGTGGCTGAGAGTTCTGCACCCCAGCTGTCCATTTTGCCTACGTTCATTTTGGCTGAAGCCGTGCCGACAGTGCCGGGGACTGAAGCCTGGTAGTTGATGAGCATTTCGCGGTCCCAGTTGTAGTAGCCGTCGATGTTGAATGAGAGGCGGTTCTGGAGCACGTTGAAGTCGATACCGAAGTTTGACTTGTAGCTCTTGTCCCAGTGAGCGTCGGGGTTGATAGCCTGGTTGCCCTTGTTGAGCGAGAGATGACTGCCTGCGTTCTCGGTCATACCTGTGCCGAAAACCGGGCCCTTGTCCTTGTCGGCACCGTAGGTCTGGAGCCATGCCCAGTACTCGGTATTGTCTCGACCTGTGATACCGAGTGATCCGCGGAGTTTCAGGTAGTCAATCCATGTCACGTTGTTGTTGAACCAGTCTTCGCGTGACACAACCCAGCCGAGCGACACGGAGGGGAAGGTACCCCAGTAGTTCTTGGGTGCGAATTTGGTTGAAGCGTCGGAACGGAGGAGGAATTCAAGGAGATACTTGTCCTCGTAGGCGTAGTTGAGACGGCCGATGTAAGAGAGTGTACCTGATTCTGCACGGAAGAAGTTGGTCGAGTTGGAGCTGTTGGTTCCCACGGCGTTTGACTGGAGACCGCCGAATGAGAGGGGATCGGAGACAGTACCGAAGAGGTATTCGCTCTCGAATTCGGACTTCTCTATCGAGAAGAGGGCGCCGACAGAGTGGGGGCCGAAGTCACGGTTGTAGGTGACAGTGAAGTTCATCTGATAGTTGTCGGCGCGGCTCATGTCGCGGGAAACGTAGGATGAACCCGAACCGTTGTAGATGGGTGCACCGTTGTTGCCGAGGAGGAAGTTGCTGTCGGTGAGGAGTGAGTTGAAGGCATCTTCCTGGCCGGGGATGGGAGTGTAGAGGTGTGAACCGCTACCTGCGCGCTCCGACATGTAGTAAATCTTATACTGCGAGCCATATTGGTTGTTTTTGTCGTTGCTGATGCTCTTGGCATAAGAGAAGCGGACTTTCAAGCCTTTGAGATACTTGCTCCAGCCGAAGTCATACTCAACAGATGTGTTGATGTTGAGGTTGGAGGTGTTGGTGCGGTTGAAGTCGCCGGAGTTCTGAAGGGTGTAGAATGAATAGTCCTGCTCGTTGTTGACACGGGAGTTGCTGGGACCGTAGGCAGAGATTGCGTAGCCGTTGACCGACTCGGGGATGTAGTAGGGGTGGGTGAGGAGGAGGTTATAGTCCTTCTCTTTGTTTGTACCGCCCACTTTCACGTTGGGGGTGTTCTTCTTGCTGTAGTCGCCCGACACCTGGATGCTGGCTTTGATCCATTTTTTGAGTGTCACGTCGACACCTGCGCGGTAGTTCCAGCGGTCATAGTCGAGCTTGCCGAGGTTACCGTCCTGGTCGAAGTAGGAGATGCTGGCGTTGTAGTTTACCTTGTCAGTCGCACCGCTTACACCGACGCTGTGCTTCTGAGTCCAGCCTGATGACCAGTATTTGTCGAGCAGGTCATAGTTGAGATAGCGCATGGCGTTGAGCTCGTCGGCCTGGAAGAGGTCTGTGCGGTTGTTGAGGGTGGTACTTGTCGGGTCGGCAGCTGCCACGGCGTTCCACAGACGGCCATACTGGTAGGCGCTGAGCATCTTGGGACGTGAAACCTCGTCGGTGTAGCCGAAAGAGCCGCTGTAGGAAATCACGGGCTCGCCGACTTTGCCTCGCTTGGTGGTCACGATGATGACACCGTTGGCTGCACGGGCACCGTAGACAGCTGCTGCAGCATCCTTAAGCACTGAGATGCTCTCGATTTCCGAGGGGTCGAGGTTGTTGAAGGCTATCGAGCCGGAGTTCTGGTTGGAGTTACCGATGCGGACGTCGTTGGGATAGATGAAGCCGTCGATGACGAAGAGGGGTTCCTGGGCGGCAACACCGATTTCGCCGAGGCGGTCAGTACCGCGGATTGAGAGGCGGGCTGCCTCACCCGGACGGCCTTCGCCGCCACTGACACCGAGACCGTTGACCATACCGCTGAGCGAGCTGGCAAGGTTGCCGTTGGCGAGGTCCTGGATGTCGTCCATAGCCACGGTCGAGATTGCGCCGGTGAGGTGGGCTTTCTTCTGAGTGCCGTAGCCGACGACTACGACTTCGTCGAGAGTCTCGAAATCCTCCTGGAGGACGATTTTCTTCTGAGAGAAGTCAGAGATGGTCTGTGTGATGAATCCTATGTAGGAAATCTCGACCACCTTGCCTTTGGGGACGTTGATTGAAAAGTTACCGTCAAGGTCAGTGACTGTGATGTTCTTTGTGTCAGGCACCTTGACAGTGGCACCCATGAGGGGCTCGTCGTTGGCGTCCACTACCGTGGCCTGATACAGGATGTCCTGTGCGTAGGCCGGATAGCTCATGAATAGTGCCAACAATGCGAAACATATTTTTGCTATACTGTGTTTCATCGTGTGGTAATTTTAGATTTATGGTTGATTATTCATACCAGCGGGGGTCGCCAATCTTGTTCTGAGATGCGTAGGAGGCCTGCGGACGGAAGTTGACGCCGCCCTTGGGCTGGCTGAGGTCGAATTCCTGGAGGAAGGGTCCTACGAACTCGGGATCCTCGAGAGTGGCGTAGGGGTTGCCGTTCTTGTCCTTACGGCCGCCGGTGTCATTGTTGTTGGGAGTGCCCCCGTCAACGCCGAAGATAGTGTTGAAGGGTGTAGTCATGAATGACTGGCTCTGGATGTACTGGTAGAGGCGGAAGACGTCGTAGAACACACAGTGGTCCACGTTGGTCTTGATTGTGTTGGTATTCGGCATATTGTTTGCGAAGTCCTTGTTGGAGAAGGTTTTGGCAAATGTACAGTGGGAAATCGAGTGTGTCGATGAGTTGTCACCGTTGCCGAAGATTTTCTTGGGCTGGGCGTTGCTGGAGTTGCTGTAGCGGATGAAGTAGGCCTTCTCGTTCTTCACGAGGTTATAGAAGGTGCAGTTCTCGATGCGGAGTTCCTTGATGAGGCCGTTGGAGGCACCCTGGAGGTGTATTACCGAGTTGCTGCCTTCGTTGTTGAGCTGTACTATACATTCGCTCATGCGGAAGTCGCGCATGCTCCAGTTCTTCTTGTTGCCGAACACGAGTGAGTTGTGGAGGTTCTTCACGTTGCACTCCTGGATGATGACCGGGTCGTTGATTACGAAACCGTCCTGGTTGGCACCGTCCTTCTTATAGCCGAGAGCCTCGGTCGAAATCGCGGGATTTGGGTTGTCGCTCAGCTCGAGGAGGCCTGTGCGCTTTGAGTTGGAGCAGTCAAAGTTGATGAATTTGAGTTTGATGCCGGCCTGAGTCATGATGCAGCCCTCTTCGCCGACGATGACGGTCGGACGGTTGGACTTGTCGCCGCGGAATGTCACCTTGGCCATGTCGAAGTTGACGGTTCCGTTGAGGGCGTAGGTCTGGCCTGCCAGAAGTTCGAAACCGAGTTCCTCGTCGCCGCTTGCAGAGGCAAGCTGGCTGTTGATCCACTCGGAAATTTCTGCGTCAGCGGGAACAGTGAGCGCGGGCACGAGGGTGGAGTAGGCAAAGACGCTTGCGCTTTCAGCCTCGCGGTTGTTGAGCTTGTCATTGCCGAGGCTCTTAATGCTGAAGGAGTACTTCGTGTCCTCAAATCTGTCGAACACGAGCGAGCAACCGTCGACAACGCTGTCGGCAATAAGATAGACAGGGTTTGTGGGGTCATCGACCACGGCCACGTTACACAGGTAGCCACCGGCTCCCATGACCACGGGCCAAGTCACTTTCACGCTTTCCGAACCGTCGGGGTTCATCATGGTCGCGAAGCAGTCGGCCGTAAGTTCCGGCGACTGCAACTGTGCATTTCTCACGCCACCGTCGAATCTTTCGTTGTCATCAAAGCCATCGGCACATGATGCTGCCAAAAGAACCAGCAGGGACGCACTGCATGTCTTGGTGATTTTGGAATTCATGATATTACTTTTAAAAATTTGATAATGATGATTTTCTTGGAGTTTGAGATGTCTGCGGGATTTTTATGGAGAGTGGATACATTAATTTATATTATATTGATGCTATTGTGGAGAGAACGGAGGGTGCAAAGCGTCAGTCCTGCTGCTGGAACACTTTTTTAAGATAGGCAATGTTGGTGCCGAAGTTGTGGCGCACGTCGCGCACCTTGTCCTTGTCGCGCGAGCGCTCGACCACGAGCCATCCTTCCCAGCCCATCTTGTCGAGTGTCTTTTTGATGGCCTGCATGTCGATGGCACTGTCCTTGTCGAGCGTCACACCGTCGGTGTTGGAACAGTGAATTTGGCAGATGCGGTCACGACCAAGTTTTTTCAACTCCTTGCAGATGTCGCGGTTGTTGTCTACGGCGTTTTGAAACGAGTAGTAAATCTTCACCCCGTCGGAGTCAATCTCTTTTAGCAGTTTGATTTCGTCCTTGGCAGGGAGCGGGGTGCGGATGCCTATGACAAGGCCATCGGCAGCGGCCATCTCTCCCGCGACATGCAGGCGCTTGACGAGTTCCTTGCGGGCCGGGCCGTCGACAGTCCAGTCCTCCTTTATACCACCGAGGGGCAGGAATGCAACCTTGGCTCCCATGACCCTCATTGTAGAAAGACAGTCCTCGACCAGCACCTTGTAGTTGTGGTGGGTGAGGAACGACTGTCCGTAGAAGCCGGACATGGCAACAGAGGGAACTTCTATCGAGAGTTCCTCGGCAGTTTCTTTGAATAGCTTGCGGAAATGCGGCTGATGGAACTTATTGTCGAAAGTATCACGCGTGCCGAGGCCGCCGACATCCATTTCAACACCGTCACCCTTGAGGTCTTTCATGAGTTTGAATGACCCGAGTTTCTGACGCTTAAGCATCATCCAGTCACAAGCTGCCACCTTGTAGCGGTGGTCACCATCATTCTTCACTTTTGAACTTGCCGGTAGCGCCATGAGTAATATGAATAGCGCGCACAGCAGTCGGTTTAGATTCATTCCTTTTTTGATTTAAGGTATTCTGTTAATTTTGGTTATTGTGTTGGATACATAAAGAAGCATCCTACATTCATTTTACAAAATACAGTGGTGAACTCTATCATCAGTCAATCAGGAGCTATAGTTAGCATTTTAACTTTAGTTTTTTGACTTAAAGACTCGTACCGCTTGCAAAGATAGACATTTTTTTACAAAAAACAAATTATTTTTAATGAAAAAGTGTAAAATTAACACTTATCTGACTTATTGTAATTTTTGTATATGTTAACACTGCCTCTGAGCATAGAGCGTATGTGTGTTTCAGTATATATAAAAGGCCGGTTTGTCGTAGTCGTGCCTGATGCGCTTTCCGAAATTCCATAAGGTTCTGAATTTGAAAAATTTTGACTTATGCGCTGATGTCTGAGTGGTTTTTAGCGTTTGGCCGGTAAAAAATGAGGCTTAGAGATATGATGTTACCCGAAAAATCCGTATCTTCGCATTATAAATATGTATTATAAAATATTTCTCTGCTATGAAACGGATGTCGTGGGACAGACTTATAAATGACAAGCGTTTCGGGCTGGAGCACTATCATGATCCTAAGAGGGAGTCGAGGAGTGATTTCCAGCGCGACTTTGACCGTCTTGTTTTTTCTTCCCCTTTCAGGCGTCTGCAAAATAAGACACAGGTTTTTCCTCTTCCGGGGAGTATCTTTGTCCATAACAGGCTCACCCACAGCATGGAGGTGGCCTGCGTGGGGCGCTCTCTCGCCGCTGAGGTAGCCGTGGCGCTTCGTGGCCGCTATTCCTCGGAGCCGTGGGTCGGCAAGCTGGACTCTATCGGCGAGATTGTGGCCGCGGCATGTCTTGCGCACGACCTTGGCAACCCACCTTTCGGCCATTCGGGTGAGAAGGCTATCTCTACATACTTCAGTGAGGGAGAGGGGCAGGCCCTGCGCGCGGAGCTGACAGAGAGCCAGTGGGCCGACCTCGTCAACTTCGAGGGCAATGCCAACGCCTTCCGTCTGCTGACTCATAGATTCAACGGGCGCCGTCCCGGTGGTTTCGCCATGACATATTCGACACTTGCCTCGATTGTGAAGTATCCCTTCGAGTCCTCCCTTGCCGGGAGCCACGGCAAGTTCGGCTTCTTCACGTCGGAGAGGGATGATTTTATCAAGGTGGCCGAGGAACTTGGGATGCTGCGTGTGAACGAGCCTGACGGACGAGTCAGATACTCGCGCCACCCGTTGGTCTACATTGTCGAGGCCGCCGACGATATCTGCTACGAAATCATGGATATCGAGGATGCCCACAAGTTGAAAATTCTGTCGACGGAGGAGGTCATACCCCTCTTTCTGTCATATTTCGACGAAGCGCGCCGCAGCCACATCGAGCGCGTCATGGCCGGCGTCGATGATCCGAATGAGAAGATTGCATACCTGCGTTCATGTATAATCGGAGCGCTTGTCAACCGCTGCGCCGAGGCTTTCATCGGGCATGAGGAGGAAATCATGTGCGGGACATTCAGAGGTTCGCTTCTCGACCATATATCTACCCTTGAACGGGAGAGCTTTCGCAGGTGCGAGGCGCTGTCGTGGAAGAAAATCTATTGCGCTGGCGATGTGGTCGACATCGAGCTTGCCGGCACGCGCATCATCTCCTTCCTGATTCATGAACTGGTGAAGGCAGTCAGGGAGCCTGAGCTGAATTATTCGCGTCTGCTCCTCGCGAAGGTGCCGCAGCAGTATGAGACCGATTCTCCGCAGCTCTATGGGAAAATACAGGCTGTCCTTGACCACATCTCGGGCATGACCGATGTCTACGCGCTCGATTTGTATCGCCGCCTGAGCGGTATGAGTTTGAAAATCAATAATTAAAAATTCTATGAATATAGTCAGAAACAGCATATATAAGATAAGTTTCCTAATCCTCCTTCTCATGGTGACTTTCATGGCAGCAGGGGCTATGACTGTCGACGAGGTGCCCAACGTGCATGTCAAGGACCGCACGCAGTATGTCTCCAATCCCTCGGGGGTGCTTTCTTCAGGGGCAGTCGCACAGCTCAACGCGACATTAGGGGGGCTGTGGCGCAGCACCTCGGCCGAGGTGGTTGTCGTGGCTGTCGACTCTGTCGACCCCTCTATGACTCCTGAGGAATTTGCCACTAAGCTTTTCGAGAAATGGGGCATAGGCAAGAGCGACAAGGACAACGGCCTGCTTATACTCCTCTCCACTGGCGATAATGCCGCAATTATCCGTACCGGCTACGGAATGGAGGGTATAATACCTGATATTATTGCCGGACGCGTGATTCGCAATGTCATGTTTCCCGCTTATCGCGAGGGACGCTTTGACGAGGGTATGATTGCAGGTGTCAACGAGCTTGGCCGGATTATACAGAACCCGGAGTATCGTGAGGAGCTGAAGTCGAAGTATGCCAATGATTCGCGCCGGAGCGCCGATACAGACATCTCAGGCTCTGAGATTTTCAATATGTACATGGGCTTCGCTGTCGTGGTCGGTATCGGTATGCTGCTGCTGGTCCTTTATTCGATTTCTTCGACCAGGAAGCTTGACGATGTGCAGCGCTATCGTGCACTCGACCAGTACAGGACTCTCTCGCTGTTCGCTGTCTTCCTTTCGATTGGTCTGGCGCTCCCGGCCTATCTAATCCTTATCGCAAAGATGAAGTGTGTGCGCAGGCATAAGCGCGACTGTCCCCATTGCGGCACAAGAATGGAGCTTATCGACGAGGAGCATGACAATGACTACCTCACTCCGGCGCAGGACACCGAGGAGAAGCTCAATTCGATAGATTACGATGTGTGGCATTGCCCCAAATGTCACCAAACGGAGATATTGCCCTATATCAACCGCCAGACCAACTATACGGTCTGTGACCGCTGCGGCGCGAGGGCCATGTCGTTAGTCGACCGCCGCACGCTCCGTCAGCCGACAGTGGCTGCCGAGGGTGAGGGTGTGGATATATATATATGTAAAAATTGCGGTAACCAGCACAACAAGCGCTTCCGCATACCCAAGAAGCCCGATCCGGCAGCCGCAGTGGCCGCTGGAGCTATTCTCGGCAGCATGATGGGTGGCCGTTCAGGCGGCGGAGGCGGATTTTCGGGTGGCTCCTTTGGCGGAGGCATGACCGGCGGGGGAGGTGCCGGAGGAAGATGGTAAGTCTGTTTATCGGCACGCTTGCCGACTTCCTCTGCGGCTATCCGCTCTTCATCCTGCTCATCGGCGGAGGTTTCTTCCTGTTCTTCTATTCGGGCATAGTGTCGCTGAGGAAGCTCCCTTTGGCACTGCGTGAGTTGCGTAGCAAGCAGTCGCGCGAGTCCGGGACACAAATTTCCTCTGTCCAGGCGCTGATGTCGGTCGTGGCGGCTACGGTTGGCATGGGTAATATCGCGGGTGTGGCCATAGCCCTTGTCATGGGCGGCCCCGGCGCGATTTTCTGGATGTGGGTGAGCGCGCTGGTCGGAATGTCGACGAAGTTTCATGAAGGGGTGCTCACGACCATTCACAAGCACCGTTCTGCCGACGGGAAGCCCGCAGGCGGCACAATGTATATGATTGACAAGGGGCTTGGGGCGCGCTGGCACTGGCTCGCAGTGACTTTCGCCGTGGCAGGAATGTTTGGTACGCTCTGCATCATGAACGCCAACCAGCTGACGGAGGCGATAGTCAGTGTGGCGACGACCCCGGAATGGCTTGGGGACAATGCGGTTGTCGGTGCCATCTCGTCGACGCTCGGCTGGAGCGGCGAGGCCGCTTTCAGGCTCCTCGTCGGTCTCGGAATTGCGCTGACGGTAACGCTTGTGGTCATAGGGGGCATACGCAGGATTGCGAGCGTGGCTCAGTGGCTTGTCCCGATGATGGTCGGGCTTTATTTCCTGCTCGTGCTCTATATTATTGTGACACATATAACCGAGGTCCCCTCTGTCATAAATAGCATTTTCAGCGAGGCCTTCAATCTGAAGGCAGGGTGGGGCGCTCTGGTCGGGATTGCTATTATAGGTGCCCGCCGTGCGGCCCTGGTCAATGATGCCGGGGTGGGTACTGCCACTATTATGCACGGGGCGTCGTCAAATTCATCGCCTGTGCGCGAGGGATTGGTCGCCATGCTCGGACCGAGCATAGATTCAGGCCTTGTGTGCACCCTGACTGCGCTCGCCCTCCTGCTCTGCGGCGATTTCCAGGCCGTGGAGGGTATCAAGGGGCTCGACGTTGCCATGAAGGCTTTCGGCAATGGTATCCCTATGGGTGAGATGCTGCTGATGGTAATCGTTCTCTGCTTCTCCCTCTCGTCGATGTTCAGCTACAGCTTCTACGGCAACCGCTGTGCCGCCTATCTCTTCGGTGAGCGAAGGGCGAAGGCATATACATGGTTTTTCATTGTCACGCTTGTCATTTTTGCAGTAATGCCCCTTGGTGTCGCCATAGGTTTCTGTGACCTCTTCTACGCCCTCATGGCCTTCCCGACAATGATAACGCTGATTA
This sequence comes from uncultured Duncaniella sp., assembly GCA_910586665.1. Classification (GTDB taxonomy): domain Bacteria; phylum Bacteroidota; class Bacteroidia; order Bacteroidales; family Muribaculaceae; genus Duncaniella. Next base: position 1,900 of record CAJUIX010000005.1, on the reverse strand, counting down.
TGCTGAGGCGCCAGGTTAGGGAAGAGGTGGCAGTATATGACAGTCAGGAGTTAAAAAAGGTTAAAGCTCAAAGCGGCGTCACCATAGATTAGCGCCAGCGCTTGGCCGAGTGGTGGAAAATCCGTAACTTTGCGCCCGAATTAATCAATACAAATCACAAAATTAATGGCAACTAAAATCAGACTGCAACGTCATGGTCGCAAGAACTATGCGTTCTATCCTATTGTAATCGCCGATAGCAGGGCACCACGAGATGGTAAATTTATTGAAAGGATAGGTTCTTATAATCCGAACACTAATCCTGCTACAGTAACTTTGAACTTCGAGCGTGCTTTGTATTGGGTAAATGTAGGTGCACAGCCCACCGATACTGTTCGCACTATCCTCTCTAACGAGGGTGTACTTCTCATGAAGCACCTCCAGGGTGGTGTGAAGAAGGGTGCTTTCGACGAGGCTGAGGCACAGCGCCGTTTCGATGCTTGGAAGGCTAACAAGCAGCAGGCTGCCGACAAACTCCGTGCTTCAATGGTAAGCAAGCAGGAACTCGACGCCAAGGCCCGCATGGAAGCTGAAGTGGCAAAGAACAAGGCTAAGGCCGAGGAAGTGGCTAAGAAGAAAGCTGAAGCTGCTGCCGCAGCAGCCGAGGCTGAAGCAGCCGCCGCTCCCGCAGAGGAGGCAGCTGAAGAGGCTCCCGCCGCTGAATAAGATTACGGCAGAATTTTCCGTGCACACGGATAGAAATAAGTCCGCGATGATTTTTTCATCGCGGACTTTTTTATCAACATAGATTTCGACCGCTACGAGTTGAGATACAAGGAGAGCCTAGGGCCACGGTGTGGTGGAGGCTTCCGCCGCTGACAAGCATGATTATTTCACTCAAGCGTAAAAAGTGGCAGCTTTTGGCCCTTTATTGGACCGTGCAGTTCTATTTCCCTCCTGTTCAATGACGTTGACTGTTGTGCAATAAGTGATAATCCGCTATCCATTAGGATAATCCGGCGAAAATCGTTAACTTTGCAGTCGAAACCAAACATTATCAAAATGATTTCACTTTCTTCAAAAACTGCAAAAATACTATATGCCATTTTTGCGTGTGCCATCCTCTATATAGTTTGGGATAACGTATGGGGAATAACCGCATTACTGGGATGGCAATCCTCTCTACTCAATAGATTTATTAGAGATATATTAGTTGTCCTTGCGGGATTTATCCTGATTGCCACTGTAATAAAACCAAGAGAAATATTCTCTTTTCTCGGATTAAATGGCAACATCGCCAAGGGGTTCGGGATTGCTTTTTTATGCGTATTGCCTCTTTATGCGGTTTTCCCTTTTTTCGGCTCTTTCAATGCTGACACCACTCTATCTCTGATTTTGAGAAAGAGTATTTTGCCGGGATTTGTTGAAGAGTTTATGTTCAGGGCATTTATGTTTGGACTGCTTTTCCGTTATGCAAAGACCGGATTCTTTTGGGCCGTAATATTACCTGCACTTGTGTTTGGCTCAGGACATCTTTATCAGGGACATGATATTATTTCTTCTCTTGCAGCCTTTGGAGTAACCTTTTTAGGTGCTATCTATTTCAGTTGGATGTATGTTGAATGGAATTTCAATTTATGGGTACCTGTCGGGCTACATATTCTGATGAACGGTGCGTGGGTAATATTCACTATGGCTGGAACGGAAGTAGCTGCCGGAGGATTGATTTCAAATATTGTTCGTGTAATCAGCATCCATTTGGCGATTTTCATTACTGTGTGGTATAAGAAACGGAGCGACACCAAGATTTTCAAGTACCCGGTTTGGCAATTTTAAATTTTGCCGTCTTTCAATCATATGAGGGTGTTGCAAAATCATTGATTGTAGGGATACATTATGAAAATATCCTAAATGGCTCGGA
>CAJUIX010000004.1 GCA_910586665.1 uncultured Duncaniella sp. | reverse complement strand
GCCTAAAGATTAGATGTTTAACAGCATAAATTCAATTTTTGTCATCTACTGAACTCACTATCTTTAAAATCATATTTCAAAATTCCATGCGATACCACAATTATATTACTACCATTAAAATTAAATTTAGAAATTAAATCACGTTTTGAGCTTTCAGTATGCACTAATAATAAGTCACAAATACGATAGAACTTACCGTAATTTATTCTATCATTTTTTTTAGTTACATGAGGCAATATATTATGAACAGTATATACTAACTTAACCCTAAACACATATTTGACAAATCTATAGAAATAGTAATCTAACACAGGTATTCTAATCCATTGGATATGGATAATCTTTGGGTGTACAAGAAGAATATTAAATAAAACTATTAATAAACTCCGTGAGTAACTTAAAGCTTTACAGAACTTTTTTTTGTATTTATTATACGAAAATACTTTTCTTTCTTTTATATTAGGAAGATTTTTATAACTATATAATCTGTTACAAAAATAATATATATCCCAATCTGAGATTTTCGAAAGAATCTCATAGTCATACATGGCAAGATTATTATATGACATTGGATCTATAAAAAACATTTTTTTCTTTGTCATATTAATCCTAATTGTTTAATGAAACCATCTTTTCTTTCCAAGGAAATAGCTCAGATTTTTAGTTCGAGTTCCAATTACTTTTGCTGGAATTCCCGCTACTATCGTATATGAATCCACATCCTTAGTCACTATTGCGCCTGTCGCAACTACAGCCCCCCTTCCAATCGTAACTCCCGGAAGGATTATAGCCCCGGATGCAATCCAAACGTAATCCTCAATTATCACATCTTTACCTACAGCCCGATAATCGGATGCCGTATAATCATGTTGAAGAGTCCATATTCTTGAATCCTGAGCTATATCTACACAATTACCTATAACTACCTCCCCTCCCCGACCATCGAGAACAACATGTTTATTAATCGTAGTGAAGTTCCCAATCTTAATACGCCTTGGTGATCTTATGTCGATATTTCTACATAATTCAGTGTCTTTGCCGAGATTTCCTATAAATATCTTAAGATAGAAGTCGCGGATACAATGAAACGGAATTGACATTACAAAATCTGTAGTATACTGGAATAAACCAGAAACAAATCCTTTAAATATTTTCATCAATAATAGTTTGATATATGGGATTCCCTATGTTTTTTATTTTTACGGCAGGGACACCGGCTATGGTAATATTATTTTCTTCAAATGATTTGTTCACGACGGCATTTGCACCTATTACGACGCCGTTCCCGATCTTAATTTTTCCAAATAGTTTAGCCCCGGGGCCGATAAAGCAGCCATCTCCAATAACAGGAGTGTCTTCTTTGTCCCAATTTTGTCCTATATTGACACATCCATGAATCATACACCATTTCCCAATCTTCGCATAATTGCTGACTACGACAGAACCGTAATGATAAAGACAGAGTCCTTCTTCGATTACATTTATTGGTATTGTGAATCCCAGCATAACTCCCCATATTTTATGTTGCAAATGCCAGTAAGACCTTAAGATTCTACCCCCCAGCACTTTACGTTTGTATAGTACTCCAATTTCCGTAATGCTATTTGGAATCGCCAAACCTCATCTCCAAATAAGCGGGGCTTCTTGCGAGTAATATTGCAAGCTCTTTTATCACAATCCAAATATCTTATCAAATCTTCTTTTGATTTAATCATTTTCTCAATAGTTTATGATGAAATGAGATGGGTATATTTATGTCAAATAAAAATAACATAGCCTCACACTTATAGCGTAATTTTCGACTTTTTAACATTAACTTAAACAAATCGCGATTCTTTTCTAGAGTTTTAATTATCTCCTTCTTTTCTTTACTCCCTAATCTGTTTAAATTGGATAAAATAGTGTTAATATATTTCCCGATTGCGTCTCCAATTACCTGTATCTGCAAAGAATTGCATTTTTCTGATCTAACATAAGATGCTAATGATTTACATCCACTAATTAAATCGAGTGCATTCTTTATCTTAAAATTAGACATTATATTACCACACGATCGTTGTCTATAATTATAGACATACTTATTAAGGCTTTGACATTTTTGTGCAAGAATGCTTACCTTGGGTTTAAATTCACAATCTTCATGAAAAATACCTGGTAGGAATCTTAAATTATTATTGATTAAGAAGTCTCTTCTTACGATAGAAAATTGGGCAGCAACGGCTATCCCATTTTTTAGATATGCTTCACAACCGTCAATGATACCACTCCATTTAAAATAATTAGAATACTCTATTCTATCTTCCCACACTAATCTAAACCCAATTTGTAATAAATCAATGTTATCTGACAGATTATCTAGTATTTCCCCCAAACAATTAGCTTCAATCCAATCATCGGAATCAACAAACCAAATATATTCACCCGAAGCTACGCTCAATCCATTGTTTCTTGCAACACTTAATCCCTGATTTTCTTGATGAATTACCTTGACGTTCTCATACTGTTTTGAGTATTCATCAAGTATCCCAGGACATTCATCCGGGGATCCGTCATCAACTACTATTATTTCATATCTATCAGTACTGACATTTTGATTTAGACAGGAGTCCATGCACTGTCTTATATATTTCTCAACCTTATATACCGGTATAATAATCGATAGTTTCATAAACCTATTTTTTTAAATTCCGACACCGAGATTATATAGGTAATATGCATAGAATATTCTATAATTAATCGCAATTATACTAAGTAATCCTAATAATCCCAGTATTATGGTATGTTTCTTTTCAGAGAACAAATAGGAATATAATATGACATTTGGGAAAGTGGCCATAATTAATACCCTTGTTGCAATATCCGAACTTCCGATTCCGATAAAGGTCAATGACAAGTATATAATTAAATATATCATTAATATGAATGTTGTATATACTATCATAACCTTAATAAAACGAGGTAAATAATCACCTCTCAACCATTCATATAGGGAAGTAAAATACGTTCCAAACAACGTAACTCTAAAGATGTAATTAAACATTTGTATCCCTATACCTCTCGCTTCTGTTTCTTCATTGACATATCGCATAACACTTCCATTAACATCACTACTGTTTAATAAATAATCTGCGAGATAATATTGGAATACAGGCACTAGCAAAGGTATAAAAAGGAAATAAAAAAGTATAAAATATTTTTTTTGTGGGACCAGGGCAATTAATGCTGGCAGAACAGTTATAAATACACTTTTATGAAAAAATAATGAAATGGCAATCCAAATTAAGCCATTACAAAATGATAGGAATTTTCGTTTTCCCAGCATTATTAAACAAGAAAGCCCATAAAATTGTATTGATGATGCTAATCCGACTCTCCCTAAAGATGAGTAATATGCACAAAATAATATCGTATATGTGACCCATGTCAATAGATTATCCATCTTTAATCTTCGAAATGAAAGATAGATAAATAGCAACTGTAGAGACCAAATGATCAAACGCCATATAATATTGAAACCGAATGAAAATGTTCCCATAATGAAAACATGAATAGTTTCCATATGTGATTCCATTTCCGGGTTATTATACAATTCTTCAACGTTTTCTTTATAATGCCACCAATCCCCGTCATAAGTTGCAAAAACGCTTAACAATAGGCATAATATGATATATAAAGACCTATATGATAATCTTTTAGATAAATATAAATAGCCATTTGAATATTTCAAGTTAAAAAGGTATATTAATACCCCAAAATTGAAAAACACAAATGGATATAATATGGACGAAGCTGGTTCCATCAATATTATAAATTATCCAAATTTATACCATCAATTTTGAACCCTACTTTAACTGGCTCAGGATAAAAAATATTTTTGCTTTTTCGACCAAAATGATATATTTTAAAAGCAATATCATTTTGAAAATTTCGGATCTTATCTTTAAAAGAGGAACTTTTTAGGCCTTCAACATTCCTCTGCAAGAAGGACTTATTATTAATCTTAATCCAAAGCCCCAATAATGATTCCGATAAATACCCAACTACACGTCTTTGTCTGGTATATGGATATGTAAAGCTAATTGCCTCATATGCCCCTATAATTTTGAATACAAAAGTACAATAATCATTAAAATCATCACAATTCATCAAGAACATATTATATTGCGACAATTTATTATTATTGAAAAAGTAATCAACAACAATATCCCTTTTCGCCGGGACTATGTCCAATATGCTGTTTAACAGCATACATGCATCTTCCATTGATGTATATAGAGATATATCAGTAAATAAATCTGTGTTTAAAGCTTTTATCCTTGGAATAACTATTAATCCTTCTTGTATCCTATCTATTATTCTATCATTTATATCTAAATATCTGCGATAATGTGCTAGTCCTACATATTCAATGTCCTTTGGCAAATTTTTCCAAGCCCAATAAAGAGCGGTGAGTTCGCAATACGAGCCGTTTTTATCGGAAATGTTGTCACCAGTGTTGTCACACTGAAAACCGAGGTCGAGTTCAGGGTGGAGAGCTTTGCCTACTTGAATCGGCATGTAGATATCATCCTGTCGTATATTTGGATCGGATTTATGGCACGCCACAAGTATCTTTATCCGAGGTCGTTTATTGTTGTTCATTGTTTAATATATTTTCTTTAATCCTGTCGATTATCTTTTTATCAATAATGCTTGAAAACTTTCTAGCAAACAATGATTCAGAGGTTATCAATTCATTGAAATCGTATTCATTCCATGTGTATGGACATCCTCTTGTCCAATCGATTTTGCGTGTCATTCCGGCAAAATCGAGTCTCATGTCGTAAACAGTGTCTTTGAACGGAGATGACATAATCAATGTTTGCTTATATATTTCATCGGCACATGGTACATATCGGAATTTTTTTTCGATTAAATCCTCATTCTCTACAAGGAACTTAGCAAATTCCGGGGTTATTGAAACCCAATTACAGCCTTTATATAACTTCAAATTCCACCTACGTTTAAAACCTATAAGTTTTTGCAATCGGACAATAGAATTACGGTACTTGGTTAATATCTTCCTTATAAATCTAATTGGATACCGATATCTACTTATGAAAAAGTGGTAGTAATCAGTCTTCTCAGCCAAGTCTTCCTTATTAAACTCACTAGAGGCAAAGCCAATCATGTTGGTGCCTGAAGGCAGTTTGTCGAAAAATTCGTGAATGTGATTTTGATTCTTTAATGGGAGATCCTGTCCCGAGATTAAATGAATATATTTGTAGTTATCGACTTGTATCGCAGTTTTAAAGCACGACAATTCTGCCTTCAGCTGAGATATGTCACCCCACTGAATATCAACCAATTGGGGGGGGTGACTATACGACTCTTTTTTGATCTAATATTAGTAAATTGATCAATTGGAGCTTTCTTGTCAAACAATAATATTATATCATTACGTTCATCGTCAAGCAAATCAATTAAAGTCTGAAGGCAATATGAATCTGTATGTGCAATTATACAGTAGGCGTGGCGTGACATGGTTATTTAAAAAATATTGAAGACTTGGCGTATGATAGGTGCCATGTCATAGTATTTATATTCGGCGAGGCGTCCGCCAAATATTACATTAGGTTCGCGGTCGGCGAGCATTTTATACTGTTCATAAACGGCTTGATTTCTGGAATCATTGACGGGATAGAAAGACTCCATGCCGTCCTGCCATTCGGTTGAGTATTCCTTGGATATTACAGTCTTTGGATTATCATATACGGCATTGCCGAATGTTTCAAAGTGCTTGTGCTCGATTATGCGGGTGAAAGGAACGTCGGAGGAGGTGTAGTTGACTACAGCATTTCCCTGATGATTGGCTTCATCAAGAGTTTCTGTCTCGAAGCGCACTGTTCGGTATTCTAATTTGCCGAAGCGGTAGTCATAGAATTCATCGATCTTACCAGTAAATACTATCTTCTCTGCAACGGTTTCCCAACGTTCTCGATTCTCGAAAAAGTTAGTATCGAGCCTCACTTCTACTCCCTCGAGTAAGCCATCTATCAGTTTGTTATAGCCTCCGATAGGGATGCCTTGATATGAATCGTTGAAATAATTGTTGTCGAATGTCATGCGAACAGGAAGTCTGCGTATGATAAATGCAGGTAGCTCTGTGCATTTCCTTCCCCATTGTTTCTCAGTATAACCTTTAATCAGCTGCTCATAAATATCTTTGCCTATAAGGGTAAGAGCCTGTTCCTCTAGATTACGAGGCTCAGTTATTCCCTCTGCTTTCATTCTATCTACGGACTCCTTGCGTTGCTCTTCAAGTTTGGCCTGTGCCTCTTCCGGAGTCTTCACACCCCACATCTGATAAAATGTGTTCATATTGAACGGAAGGTTGTAGAGTCGGTCATCGGGGGCAAGTGCTACCGGAGAGTTGGTATATCGGTTAAATGGAACTATCGAGTTTACGAAATCCCAGACTTCTTTGTCGGATGTATGGAAAATATGCGCACCATATTTATGGACATAAATGCCTTCGATTTCTTCGCAATAAATATTGCCTCCTGCATGAGGTCGTTTGTCAATAACAAGACATCGCTTCCCATGCAATCGTGCAATATGCGCAAAAGTTGCTCCGAATAAACCGGCTCCAACTATTAGATAATCATATTTATTCATATAATCGAGAATTATATTATTTAAGTGAATATTGGGGAATGGATATCCGACTTATTGCTGATATCAGCCAAATTATTAAATATGCGAATCCTAGGGACAAAATCACTCTCAAAGTAAAAGCCAATAGACTGATTGAATTATTTCCAGCTATGTCGTCCCCAAAAAGCATGACTAAAGCAGTTATCAATATATAGTTAAAAGGGTCCGAATAGAGGTATAGACCATAACTATTACTGGCAAGACTCTTATATAAGCGTGTTTTGACTAAAGTCGTTGAAGAAATAATAAATTTTGAAAGCAGAACCATATTTATTCCACCCCATATTGCCATTGGAATATAAGTGATGAATTTCAGACGTTTTAATTCGGGTTGGCTTTTAGTAAAATATAATATGGCCATGTAGGTAACAACCATCAAAATCCATGACAATAGAATCATATTACCTTTCGGGTGAATGGATTTTGTCCGATTGAAGCATCTCACACCTATGGCAAAATATATAAAATTTTTCAACGCTCCCGAAACACCTAAATAGCATCCTTTGCGTTCCAGCCAAAGGCCTATGTAACCAAAGATAAGACATATCCCCCAAAATAGTATACTTTGTGGCAATCTAGCTTTAACTAGCAGAGTGTAGATAATTATTATCAAAAACAAGCTCACTACAAACCAAAGATGACTATTGCCGAACAATAAAAATTGACCTACTAAAATATCATAAAACATATTAGCAGATTGGTCCCAGTATCCTGAAAAATATTTAAGAGGAACAGATAAAAACACTGTGACTCCTAAAAATGGAATTAGAAGACGTTTTGCTTTTTTTGCGGCCATATGCCAGAATGTTTTTTGAGGATTATATGTGATGAAATAGGTCATCCCAGATAGTGCCATGAAAAAAGGCATATGGAAACTGTAAATAAAACCAATTAAGAAGTTTATTACTCGGAAAATCATTGATTCTATCGTAGGGCTATTCGTCAAATGCGATATTCCACCAAAGCCTGTTTCAATTGAATAATAATGTGAATGCCCTATTATAACCAACAACATTGTTAATACTTTAGCCATGTCAATCCATTCCTCATGCCGATGTGACGGAGAGCGAGGCGTGTTATTATAGGGGGGGTAAATTGCGTCATATCAATAATATGCGTTTAAAAACCGTCTTTAGCGAATTATATGATTGAAGAGCTATTTCATCTTTTAGGATTAACAATATTGCCCCATAGACAGAAACTCCAACGACTACTCCGACTATAAGTTTGGCCACATAGGAATTTGTAATAACGGTTGAAATATAGACGGTAGCAACCATTATAGTAGTTGCTAACACATATTTTAAGCTAAGTAATGATTTTAATCCAAATGGATAAAACTTTCTGCCTTTTCCCAACTGTATAATCAACACAGTGTATTCAGCTATAAGCGTTGAGATAGCTGCTCCAATGGCACTATAAAGTGGTATTAAAATGAAGTTTAGTATGAGATTTAATATTGCACCCGCTGTGACACTCATGATTACGATTTTAACCTTATCCATAGGATAAAGAATCTGTATTCCTATTACATTTGTCAAAGAGACGAATACTACGATAGGTGCGTTAAGATATAAAATCGGGATAGAAGCTACATATTCTTTTCCGCAGAATACCATTGTGATGGGTACGGCCAAAAGCATCAATCCAGCCATCATTGGAAGAGATAGAGCCAATGTAAGATTAAGCGATTTCTTTATGACCGATGCAAAACCATCATGGTCTCCGATTTGTAACAGATGCGAACATCGGGGCAATAATACGGTTCCAATAGATGATATGATTGTCAGTCCGATATGCGTGATTTTAGTTCCGGCTGTGAAGTATCCTACAGCCTCATCTCCCGACATGAACCCGAGCATAATAGAGTTCAGCTGGATATATAGACTAATAATTAGATTAAGCATAAATACCTGAAATGCAGGTTTTAAATGTCTTATTATCTTGAGTTCCTTTATTTTTATAAGGTTTAGTCCGATATGTCTGCGCAGATGAATGAAATTTATGAAATTGTTTCCGACTGTAGATCCGACTATTATCATGCCATAAATCAGAAGATCTGATTTATCTTTTACGAAGACAAACAAGGCTATAGCCGCCAACGTCCGTATTATAATAGCCCGTATCGTTATAAACTTAAAATCCTCTATTCCTTGATAGAACCAATTGACGCCAATCGAGGTGAATACGATTGTCAGGCTGAGTATATAGAACAAGGCTGCCTGCTGGTGTATCTGCGGAACATACCTTGCCAATATCCAAACCGCCACATATCCGAACAGGCACAAGATAGTACTGAGTATGATGATTTCAACCGTAATCTTATCTCTTTCAATCTTATTATCCCGATATTTGGCCACCTCCTTCACTGCATACATTGGAATTCCGAGACTTGTCAGAAGTACAATATATCCAATAATGGAATTCAAAAAGTTTATAGCTCCAATACCATCCGGCAACAGCACTCGCGCTGCATACGGGAATGTAATAACCGGGAAAAGAATCCCTGTCAATGTGTTTATTCCGTTAAGTATTATATTACCTTTGACGGAAGCCATTATAGATTACAATATCAGGGTAATAAGTTTGATTCGCTTTAGTCCCTTGCGAAAATGTCTCGTGTATAAATCTTCTCCTTTACATCCTCCAGTTCCTGCGAAGTTCTGTTTGCAAGTATTGCATGTGATAGGCGCTTGAATTCGGCGAGGTCGTTGACCACGCGGCTTCCGAAGAAGGTCGAGCCGTCCTCGAGAGTCGGTTCGTAGATAATGACTGTCGCGCCTTTGGCCTTGATGCGTTTCATGACGCCCTGGATTGACGACTGGCGGAAGTTGTCGGAGTTACTCTTCATTGTCAGGCGGTAGACCCCTATCACGCAGGGTGCTTCGTGTGCGGATGCGAAGGTGTTCTGCTGAGAGTAGTCATACCAGCCCGCCATTTTGAGCACCTGGTCGGCGATGAAGTCCTTGCGGGTGCGGTTGCTTTCGACTATTGCCGACATCATGTTCTGGGGTACGTCGGCATAGTTGGCGAGAAGCTGCTTGGTGTCCTTGGGGAGGCAGTAACCGCCGTAGCCGAAGGAGGGGTTGTTGTAGTGGGTGCCGATACGTGGGTCGAGTCCGACGCCCTCGATGATGGCCTGTGAGTCAAGACCTTTTACCTCGGCGTATGTGTCGAGCTCATTGAAGTAGCTGACGCGAAGAGCCAAGTAGGTGTTGGCGAAGAGTTTGACGGCCTCGGCCTCCTTCATCCCCATGTAAAGGGTCGGGATGTCCTCTTTGAGTGCGCCTTGCTGAAGGAGGGCAGCGAAGGTATGCGCCGCCTCGTTCATACGGTCGATGTCGGTGACGGCTGCTATGGCTGCGTTCTCCTCGGCAAACTCCGGACGGTCGATTATCTTCGGTATTCCGGCGATTATTCGCGAGGGATAGAGATTGTCGTAGAGGGCCTTTGACTCGCGGAGGAATTCGGGGAAGAAGAGGAGGTTGAAGTGGGGTTGTTGGTTTTCGGTTGATGGTTGTTGGTTATACGCTGTTAGTTTTTGGGCGTATTTGACGTAAAGGTTGCGGCAGTAGCCGACCGGGATGGTGGATTTAATTACCATCACGGCATCGGGATTGACGCTGAGTACCAGATCAATAACATCCTCGATGCAATGTGTGTCGAAATAATTCTTAACCGGGTCATAATTGGTCGGAGCGGCAATAACCACGAAATCGGCATCCTTATAAGCCGCTGCTCCGTCGAGTGTCGCCGTTAAATCAAGCTCATTTTCGGCAAGATATTTCTCGATATATTCGTCCTGAATGGGCGACTTGCGGGCATTGATCAGCTCCACCTTCTCTGGAATCACATCAACCGCCGTTACGCGGTTATGCTGAGCAAGGAGTGTGGCTATGGAAAGCCCTACATAGCCTGTGCCGGCCACGGCTATATTATAATGCTTCTTCATCGCAAATTATATTTGGCTTTGAAAATTGTCTGATTGATTTGATTAATCTACTTTACCCCATCGCCATTTCGCGGTTGAATTCCAGGGTCATGCGGAAGGCTTGGCGGTCGTGGAGGGCGAGGTCGGGGCGCGTGGAAAGTTCGCCGAGGATGCGGTTGTCAAGGGCTTGCTTTTCGTCGTGGTCGATGACTACGGAGGGGAGGGAGTTAACAAAGTTGCGGTAGCTGCGGAGGAGAGTGGAGGAGAGTGTGGAGAGGTCTTCGACACGATTGTAGTCGTACCATCCGCGCTTCACGTCTTCTGAATATTCATCCTCGGTCAGATAGCCGTCGATGTTCTCACGCATTATGAGGGCGAGACGCCGGTAGTTTTCATTGGTCGTGACATCCGAGAAACGGTTGTGTTTCAGGAGAGTTTCAACCCATTTATTCTTTAGAGAGAGATATGCTTTGAGGTATTCAGGGTCGGCTTTTCCGGGATTATATGCTACCTCGGAGGCAATCATACTGAAAATTGAGCTTTCCTCGATGTCTCTGTCGTCGGTTTTCCATGCTTTCAGCACCCTTCGTTTGTATGTGTCGATAAATTTGCTGTCCGGTAAACGCCTGTGCCCTACGCGGTAGGCTATATCGTAACATTCGAGCAGGTCGGGAATCTCGGCTTCCTTACAGATGCCAAGTCGGCGTGAGATTTTGTCGCACAACTCACAGCATTGCCTTGCAACCTCCAGTTCCTCCTCTGAGACCTTATGTCCGTCAAAGCGTAGATTACCGGCAAGCTGCGCTTTCATCATGAGATAATGCGAATACGCCGTGATAGATCTGACATCTATCACATTGTTGGCCTTAGGCTCGGTATTGAGAGTCAATGTGCGCATATCAGAATTTTTATGCTGAAAATTTCAGCCGGTTTTCAGAGAGGCTGTATGAATTCCGGCTCCACCTCTACCGCCGCGGCTATCAGAGAGGGGATTTCCACGATGAGGCGCCGTTTTCGCATACCTTTTATCGACAGCAGGCGACCCTCGAAGCCGTTGAGTGTTCCACCGATAATCCTGACGGTCTTGCCGTACATCGACTCGGTAATCTCCCCGGGCTTGTAATAAAGAGGTGCGTCTGAATTGCCAACTGCGTGGATGAAGCGTTGCATATCGCTGTCACGGACGGTCATCGGCTCGTTGACCGACTTGCCGCGCTGGAAACGGTACTGTAGTGTGGGATACGTCTCAACGTATGGGTCGAGGGCCTGCTTCGATTCGTGGACGAAGAGAAGATCCTGTATCACGGGGACATCTCGGCGTTGCCTTTTGCCTCCGATGGTCATCACCATCTGCGTCATTGGAGTAAACACCTCAAGGCCGGCCTTCGTCAGGTCGTGCACGGCGAGCGCGTTGCTAATGCGACGCTTGAGATCGCGCATCACAAACCACTGTTTTTCCGTCGTCTCCATGAGTGTCATTCTCTGACCGACAGGCAATTTTTCAAGTCCTGCTTAAATCGGAATATTTCTGAGATTTAGGCAGTTATAAGCTGGTCTTAAAAAGAATGAGCCTTTTTCAATCATTTGCAAGCCCCGGTTTTCAACCGTGGTTTTCGTCAACTGTTATTGATGTTATTGACCCAAATTTTCATCAGTCTCTCCGTAAGAGACTGACACATCAATCCAAATCTCAGAGGATTAATAATTTATGAATTAAAAAGCAGCCGGCTTGCAAAACAAATGCTTTACAAGTCGGTCGCAAATCCAGGGTTTGTCTAACACCATGAAAAAAATTATCAGGGCTAATAGTGGTAGTTTCCAATATTTTGACTAATTTTGCAATCTCGAATGTCAGTCTCTTACGGAGAATCTTACACACTCGCAAAACACATCCTCCTATCCGTCGCGTTTTTTCTTCCTCCCGTCCATCATACTGATTATTTCGCAGTTCGCACGGTCGACCGAAGACGTGTCGAGCGACCGCAGATATATCAGCGTAGTGCTCTCCGAGTCATGTCCCATAGCCCTGCTGATAGTGGCGAGGGATACATTGTTAGCGTGGGCTATGCTCGCCCAGGCGTGGCGCGCCACATAGAGCGTAAGTTTTGTCTCCAGTCCAAGCATCCTTCCAATCCTGTGGAGATTCCTGTTTACCCGGAAATAAGCGGCCTCATACTGCCCTTCGGCATCGCCGCTGTCGTCTGTTATTATGGGCAGCAGGTATGATGACAGCCCTGTTCCCAGTCTTTCCATGACCCTGCGGGTCTCCGGCTCAATCCTCACATGGAGCTGCTGCCGCGTCTTGCGCCGAGAATAGGTTATCACGCCGTCGCACACGTCGCTTTTACGGAGAAACGCTATATCCACAAACGACATGCCCCGCGTATAGAAAGCAAACATGAAAATATTGCGGGCGAAGTCGAGTGACGGCTTGCCGGAAAGATCGAGGTCGCGAATCCGGCGGACAGTGTCAAGCGACACCCCCCTCTTAACCGTCTTGTCGACTCCCAAATACACTTGTTTGAATGGATTTTGCGGTGTCTCAAACCCCTGTCCCGAGGCGCGGTTGACGATAGAGCGGAGATTGCGCATATAATAGGAGGTGGAATTGCGACACAATCCCCTCCTCTTCAGGAACTCCTCGTAGCCGAGGATGAAGGTCGATGTCAGCTCGGCCCATGTCACATCCCGGCCTTCAGTATAGCGCAGCAGACTGTTGAGCGAGATTCCGAGACGTCTCGCTGCCGCCTTCTTGTCAATCTTTTCCATGTCTGATATAAGCCTGCGTATGAACGAGACAACTCCAACGACAGCCGACGGCGTATTGAACGTCTCCACAATATCCTCCACCGCATATGGCAGCCCTTTGGCGTCCAGGTGGGATATTACCGCTTTCAGCCTTTCAGTCCCCGCTCGGATGTCGTCATTTGCCGATTGGAGATATGCGGCTCTTTCAATGTCCGCGCCGGAAGGAATGATGACCGATGATTTCCCCGCATCCCATTCCTTATTATAGATGTGGATGTCTGTGTATACCTGTCTGGCCTTACGCAGATGTATTATCTGGTAGAACACTGTGCCCTCCCTGACCTCGACTGAGGACCGGCGGAATTTTACTCTGATAGATGCCATTGTGTTTTTGTTAGGATTTCTTGATTAGATCTCCGAATATAATATTTGTATCACTATCCCGATATCACGGTTGCCGATTATTGGACAATCATATAATCACAGTGTATGATAATCGCATTGTCAGACTGCTTGTTTATCCGGCAAAACGATTATGGCATATTATTTCTAATCTACAATCCCGTGCTGCAAGACCATAGACCGCACGGTAGAACTTCTTTGCAGCAAGCTACTTTTTTCGAGTTATATTCGTAAATTTGTGGCATGATTAGACGTATTTTTAAATCGAGTGGATTTCAACTTGTGCTATCGGATATATGGCGCGGGGTGGTGGATGGCGACATGCGGAGTGTTGCCGTGGCTGTCGTGTCGGTGTTATTTGCTGCTATGGTATCCTGCGGCAGTCCGTCGCATGTGGGCGAGGCTTTGTCGACAGCCGAGGCTGTCATGGAGGAGCGCCCCGATTCGGCTCTCAGCGTCCTCTCGTCCGTCGATTCCCGCGAGCTGCGCTCCGATGCCGACCGCGCTCTTTACGCCCTCTTGCTCACGCAGGCGCAGATGAAAAATTATGTTGCCATTCCCTCCGACTCTCTTATCGAGAGTGCCGTCCGATATTTCGACGATGGGTCCGACCAGCGCCGGTGCATGTTGGCCAATTTTTATCTTGCCGATGTCAACTATGAGAATAAAAATTATTCCAAATCCATAATTTCAGTGCTAAAGGCTTACGAGATTGCTCTTGAACTTGATGATAAATTTTGGATTGCAATGTGTGCCCGCACGATTTCAGATATATATTTTGAAAATCATTGCAGGCCTGAGGGATTGGAGTTTGCTAAAATAGCCCTGGATAATTTTAGAAAGACTGATCGGCATATTTTCACTTGTTATGCGGTTCTTGACCTTGCAAGGGAATATCATTCAAATGAGAATTATGACGAATGTATCAAACTAACAAAACAGATTGTAGATTCGGCTTTAAAATATGAGCATAGCGATATGCTTGTTTCTGCAAACAGGAGGCTTGGTATATCATATTTAGCCAAGGGAGATTATGAGACCGCAAAACATTACTATGAATTGTTATGCAAATCCTCCGATGCAATTGTAATAGATTCGATTGAATTGGGAATATGTTATGTTAAGACCAATGAGATTGACAAGGCGAAGAGTTTAAAATCATCCATAAATTTTGCTCCGGCTTTACAGAATAATTGGTTTAATCATTCACTCTATGCCGCCCAAGATTCTCTTGTAAAGGCTCACGATATGGTCATTGCGATGAACTCGGATCTTGACAGTGCGCTGCGCTATATGTATCAAAAGAACCTCGTAGGGGCATTGTTGGATTTTAACGATTACAAATCGCGTCTACACGATGCCGAAATTCGTAACTCACGGATAATAATAATATTTGTTTCTATCATTTCTCTCTTAGTCGTTTCAATTATAGTATACTTCACAATTCGCCACCATAAACGGCAGAAAACTGCAATAGAATATAATGTCGGGATTGCTGAAAATCTCCGTGAAATTATTGCTAAGAACGACATGCACTCGAGAACTGTTATTAACGAGATTTTATCGAAGCGATTTGAAGAAATAGACAAGTTGTGTAACAAATTTTTTGAAAATCAGTCAGCCCATTCGAAGAAGGAGCTATCCAAAGAAGTTGAAAAGTTCATATACTCGTATTCGCGAGACAAGGAAAAGATTGCCGAACTTGAAGATTATGCAAATCGTTATTACGACAATGTTATTTCAAACCTTAGAAGGGACTTCCCGACGATGATTGAAAGCGACATACTGTTTGTCCTGTATGCCCGTCTCGGCTTTTCAAATACGGCAATCGCACTGTTGATGCACGACGATAAATTAACGGCGGTTTACGACAGACGCAAGCGTATAAAGGCGAAATTTAAGAGTTTTGAGGGTGATTCCAAGTCTATTTATCTTGATGCCATATCGTAATATGTTGAAATTTAGACATTTGCTATTGCTGGGAGATTGACAATACTTTGATTGAGACTATATATGCTTGATATACAGCTCATTAGCCGTGACATTTGACTGGACTCCTAATAAAATGTTTTGGTCCAGGTGTAATAGATTGATTTATAGCACCGTGCGTAATATAGACTCCTAACTAAACACATATAAAATTTATTGTATATCCACTGGATATGTCTAACTTTGCCGTAAACAAAATTAAGAGAGATGAGAAAAATCATTGTTACATTCCTATGTTTGGTCTTGGCAAGCTATGTCTGTCCGATAAGTCTCAGTGCAGAGGAATCTATTAAGACAGGAGACGAATCAACTATTCGTTTAGAGCGACAGACTAATAGAAATAGGCCTAAGATTCCTGCTAAAGTATATTTGGAATGTCATTATTCCGAAGGGTACATAGGCTTTGTCCTGCCCGAGGATGCGCAGTCCTTATAATTAGCGGTATCAGAGTCTGACGAAATAAAGGTAAATCACATTTCAGCAATTCGATTTAATACCAAATATTCATCAATTAAAGAACCAATCAATTATGTTAAGAAAGTTACTAACGGTGCCGGCGGTGCTATGGCTCGGTATCGCGACGGTCAGTGGACAGGAAAGCAAGACGTCCGGCAGCGATAAATCGGAGCAACTTGGCGAGGTCACGGTTGTGGCGTCGAAGACGGTCAAGAGTGCCGACGGCTATGTGACCACTCTGCGAGGGACTGACATAGTGAAGGGAAAGCCCATAGTGGATGCGCTTAAGTATCTTCCGCTCGTGAATGTCGACGTGGACGACAATATTACGATAAATGGTCTCGGGGTCAGCGAGATATGGCTTGATGGAATTAAAATCACAGACCGTTCCGAGCTTAAAAATCTGCCGGCTGATATGATTGACAAGGTCAAGGTGACCTATCTTAGCGGAGCCGACAAAAATACGACAGCAATGGGGGGCATCATAAAGATAACGCTCGTACCCATAAGCGGCTATTCAGGAACCATAGGCGCAAGTGCGAATGCCAGGAGCCATATTGGATCCACCAACCAAAACGTTTACGGTGTAATCCGCGGTCGGTACGGTAAATGGAGCTTCTATAATTACACGCAGGGTTATAGGTATGACGGCAAGGATCCGATGACGCACCGTATTGTCTCACCCGACAATACCTCGTTTATTAAATTGGATGACAAATCCCGTACAAGTGCTTTCAGCGAGCGTGTGTCGGTAGGCTATGATTTCAACAAACGTACATCCCTGAAGGGTAATTACGTCCTTTCGACCAGTGAGGGTCGTCCGAGTTCAAAGACGGTCAACGGCGATGCCATTTCAAAGCTCAACCAGCGAAACCAGTCGACAGTCAATGAGGGAACACTCGTATTCAAGTCAGAGCTTAACGACAATGGTACCACTATCTATCTCCTCGGGGACTACTACGGACGTGTCTACCGTCAGAACCGGGATTTTGTCACCCTCCCCGGCGAACCGACACATGATTATTACAAGAACACCTCGGGAATGTGGAACATATATGGCAGCATCCAGATTCCCCTCAATGATGAGCACAATCTGACGGCGGCGACTGACACATATATCATCTCGGAGCATTACCGCCCGTCGTCCGACAACAATGGGAAATATGCGACAGACGACGTGGCCGCCAACAACGGCGGTGTCATGCCTCAGGTGAGCCTCACGGCCAAAGGCCGCTTCGGAAAGCTGCAATACAGTGCGGGGGTCAACTGGAAGCAGAACCGAATCAAATACGAGCCTCTGAACGGGGCTGGGAAAGTCCGCAACACCCAGTCGGCCTTCAGCCCCACCATACAGCTGCGCCTCCCATTCGCCAACGGACGCCACGCGCTCTCGATGAATTACAAGAAGACTCTTGGAGATATCCCATATTCGGCGCTTACCCCTGTCGTCAAGTGGGAGGATCCGTATAACTACACCGTTGGCAATCCCGACCTGACGGCCAAGACCTCCCACCGCGTCGGTCTGATGGCCAATCTTTTCGGCGGCCTTCTCGATTTGTCGGCCAGTTATGCCTATAGCAAAAATATCATAATGTGGGAGACCTTTACCGACCCTGACAACAGTGACATCCATTACTCCACGCCTATTAACAGTGGCAATGACCGGGACTGTTTTTTCGATGCGGGGCTTAATATAAAGCCGCTCAGACAGTGGCGCCTCAAATTGATGGCAGGCCTCAGAGTCAGTCCTGAGGATACTTGGGTTTCAGGCAATTATTATGGAAACACGCGGTTGAAACAGTTTTACAAAATAGATAATTCCTTCACCTTCAGCCACGGATGGGGAGGCGAGCTGACATTGTTCTACGAGCCTACTTTCAGGTCATATAATGACACATACCGCTATGTATACCAGGCGTATGGCAATGTGTATAAACTCTTTTTAAAGAATACCTTGCAGGTGGTCTTCGATTTTTGGCCCTTAGACCGTCGCCGCATCATGAATACCCGCGTCGGCGACCAGGTGATCACCCGCAAGTATGCCATCCGCAATACCAGCGTCGGTCTGACTGTAAGATGGTGGTTCAACGGCGGCCGCAATGTCAATACCAACTTCGCAAATGGCACCCAAGGCTACGACGAAATCACAAACACCGGCAACTAATCACCGGTCTGTAACCCAATCATACTTTAGGCATTGAAAAAATCCTGTTTTGTAAAGCAGCATGATTCCATGCAGTGCGGAGTGGCCTCGCTCGCGATGGTCTGCCGGGCGTATGGTGCTCCGTATTCGACGGAGTTTCTCTCCTCCTATTGCCACTGCAACATGCAGGGGGTCTCGCTCAACGGTATTTCGGAAGCTGCCGGCAAACTCGGCTTTGACAGCGTGGCCTCCAAGCTGACCGTCGGGCCGCTCGGCGAGGTGCCGTTGCCGTCTGTGCTCCACTGGAACCAGAACCATTTCGTGGTGCTCCACCGTATCAGTCGTGGCGGACGACGCTACCATGTCGCTGACCCGGCCAAAGGGATGCTCGTCTATTCGGCGGAGGAGTTCGGACGTAAATGGCTGAGCACTGGGGCAGAAGCCGGGGACAACGCGGACACCGAACCGCGCGGAGTGGCGCTTCTCCTGGAACCGACGGAGGAATTCGGGCGCATCAAGGAAGAAAGCATGGCGGGACGGCGCTCTTTCCGCTTCCTATTCGGCTATCTCAGACGCTATCGGAAATATTTAGCGCAGATAGTCCTCGGGCTGCTGGCCGGGTGCGTGCTACAGCTCGTGATGCCTTTCCTGACGCAGGCTATCGTAGACCGTGGTATCCGCGACAGCGACATAGGCTTGATATGGCTCATCCTGCTCGGCGAGCTTATGATTGTGGCTGGGCGGACGGCTACGGACTTCGTACGGCGGTGGCTGCTGCTCCACATCTCGATGCGCATCAACATCTCGCTTGTGAGCGACTTCTTCATAAAGCTGCTGAAGCTGCCCATGTCGTTTTTCGACACCAAGCTCATGGGCGACCTCTTGCAGCGTATGAGCGACCATTCGCGCGTGCAGTCCTTCCTGACCAACCAGGTGCTGAGTATAGTCTTCACGTTTTTGAGCTTCATAGTCTTCGGACTTGTCCTTTTCGTCTACGACAGGCTGATATTCTTTGTGTTTCTGCTCGGGAGCGGCGTCTACGGAGTGTGGATAGCCACATTCCTGCGTCGTCGCAAGGTGCTGGACTACGAACTCTTCGAGCAGCAGGCCGTGAATCAGAACCGTACCTACCAGTTCATCACCTCCATGCAGGAGATAAAGCTCCAGAACTGCGAGCGTCGCCGTCGGTGGGAGTGGGAGGACACACAGGCCGACCTCTTCGCGGTGCAGATGAAGTCGCTGAAACTTCAGCAGACACAGGAGGCGGGGAGCATCTTCATCAATGAGGTGAAGAACATCCTTATCACCGTGCTCGCGGCGACAGCTGTCATAAACGGGCATATGACTCTCGGAGCGATGCTGGCAGTGCAGTATATCATCGGGCAGCTCAACTCGCCTGTAGAGCAGCTGATGTCGTTCATTTACTCGCTTCAGGATGTCAAAATCTCGCTTGAGCGCATAAATGAGATTCATACCGGGCGCGACGAGGAGAACGCCGGCCGCAGCGTCGTCTCCTTCCCTCCAGGGCGTGAGGCGGGGATACGTTTTGAAAACGTGTCGTTCAAATATGATCCCCATGCCATCCGTGACACCCTCTCAGACATCACATTCGAGATTCCGGCGGGTAAGGTGACGGCGATAGTCGGGGCTTCGGGGAGCGGTAAGACAACGCTGATAAAACTGATGCTCGGCTATTATCCCGTGGAGCGAGGGCGCATTGCCGTCGCGGACACCGACATCGCCAATTATAACCTTAAATGGTGGCGCCGGCAGGTCGGGGTTGTCATGCAGGATGGTGTTATTTTTTCGGAATCAATAGCTCGCAATATAGCGGTTGATGACGGCGATATAGATTTCACGCGGCTCGAGGAGGCGGCTCGTATTGCCAATATCCATGACTATATCATGTCACTTCCGCTGCGCTACGACACCCGCATCGGCCGCGACGGCGTAGGGTTGAGCAAAGGACAGACGCAGCGCATACTCATAGCACGCGCCGTCTACAGAAATCCTCGCTTCATATTTCTTGATGAGGCCACCAATTCGCTCGATGCGAAAAACGAGCGTGCGATAGTCGACAATCTCGACCGTTTCTACCGCAGACGCACCGTAGTGGTCGTGGCCCACAGGCTTTCGACCGTGCGCAATGCGGACAATATTATTGTGGTAGAAGGTGGACGTATCGTGGAGGCCGGCGACCATAACACACTGATAAATCGCAAAGGTGTGTATTATAATCTTGTCAAAAATCAGCTTGAACTTGGTAATTAGAATACTTTATGGGACAGAAAGACAAAATTGGAGCACAATCTTATCACGATATGGAAGCTGAATATGTTCGTTCCGACAAGGTTTCTAAAATATTAGGTGAAATACCGGCCTCACTAAGATTT
Organism: uncultured Duncaniella sp.; assembly: GCA_910586665.1. Classification (GTDB taxonomy): domain Bacteria; phylum Bacteroidota; class Bacteroidia; order Bacteroidales; family Muribaculaceae; genus Duncaniella. Next base: position 135,232 of record CAJUIX010000004.1, on the reverse strand, counting down.
TGGAGCGTGATCACACTAATAATAGTATTTACGATTCTTTTAATACTGATTATTATACTGCCTCTTCCGATAGAGATTATCAGCAGAGTACAAAACTTCATCTATCATAATTAGCTTTGAAATTGGCAGTTGGCTGCATACCGGAATCCGACTGCTTGGCCGACTGTAGAATCATGAAGCAGGTCACCGAAAGGAAATAATGAGTGGCAAAAGGCATCTAAAGTATCGGGCTGAGGAGGCGGTAGAGGGATTCCTGGGCGCGGCGGCGACGGTTGCGGCGGTTCCACTCCGAGAGTTTGAGACGCGTACAGTCATGCGTATCATTCTCGAAGCTCGCGGCAAGCTGTGAATTGATTTCGGGGGAATACATAACCAGGTTTTCCTCAAAATTGTGTTCGAGGCTGCGGAAGTCAAAATTAGTAGAGCCGAGGGTCGAAAAATCATTGTCGACAATAAGCACCTTTGCATGAAGCATACCTGCGTCATAAAGATAGACTTTGATTCCTGCCAAAAGACATTCCTCGACGTATGAATGAGAAGCGTAAGTCAGCACCCGTGAGTCAGACGCTTTCGGCATCATCACACGGACATCGACTCCGGCGAGCGCGGCCGTTTCCAAAGCCTTCATCAACCCCTCGCTCGGGAGAAAATACGGAGTCTGGAGCCACACGCGGCGACGCGCCGTGGATATAGCCTTATAAAACAGCAGAGTCATGTTGCCCCAGCGGTCATTAGGCCCGGAGGCAAGCACCTGGAGAGCGACATCGCTCACCACATTGTCGAGTCTGGGGCTTTTCCCGCCGACAGGGTCACAGAGCAGTGCATGGCCCATGAATTTCCAGTCGACAGCAAAATTATACTGCAACGCAGCCACACAGGGGCCTGTGACACGAGCAGCCGTGTCGCGCCACTTGCCCGAGGAGCCGCCGCTGACATAGCGCTCGGCAACATTCATGCCTCCGATATAGCCAATCTTACCGTCAATGACAACCACTTTTCGGTGATTGCGCCAGTTCAGACGATTGACATGCGAGGGGAAGGATAGTTTGAAAAATGAGTGGACCTCCACACCGTTTTCCTTCATTCGACGGAAGAAGTCTCGACGGCGGGCATCAAAGGACCCTATATAGTCATAAATCACACGCACCTTGACCCCGGCGCGCGCGCGTTCAATGAGGATGTCGCGCAGGCGGCGGCCAAGCGGGTCGCAGGCGATAATATAGAATTGCAGGTTGATATAATCGGTGGCATGCCGGAGGTCGTCAAACAGCTCCTCGAAGTGGCGTTCACCATCGCTGAAAAGCTCTATGTCATTGCCGGTGTAGAGATTCGCGCCACCGATGCTGTAGGCAAGACGTATACGCTGGCGATTTTCAGGCGAAAGCGAGCTGTCCAGTTTGGGAAGAGGCTGTGAACCCTCGTGTTGCAGAAGCTTGCGCCGGTTCCTGCGCGAAATCATACGCACATTACGGATGCTACGCCCGAACACAAAATAAAGAATCACCCCGCCTACCGGGAAAAGCAACAGAGCAGTCACCCAGCCTAATGATTTAAGCGGATTACGGTTCTCACTTATGACAAAGCCTATGACACACAGAATCAAAACCGCGTAGGCAACTCCGAGGCTCCACCAGATTCCTGTCCAAGTAAGACCTATATATCCTAAGTCCATACACATTTTTGACATGGTCGACCGCAAAGTTAAGCCATTCTGCCAAATTTATCAACACATACAAGGAGTTTGTCTGAATTTTTTCCTAAATTCGTGGTCTTAATATGTAAAACATAAACTCTCAATAAGGATGAATTCAGGTTTTCTCCGCATATCAGCCGCCGCTCCCACAGTGAGAGTCGCGGACGTCGACTTCAACGTAAGCCAGATCAAGGCCAAACTTCTCGAACTTGACAAGCAGGGGACAGAAATAGGTGTATTCCCGGAAATGTGTGTCACAGCCTATACCTGCGCCGATTTGTTCCACAGCTCAACGCTGCTCGATGCAGCTGAAAAAGCGTTGGTCGAACTCCGTGACTTCTCCCGCTCTCTTAATGTTCACTTTGCCGTAGGCCTTCCCATCAGATACCGTGGAGCTCTCTACAACTGTGCCGCATTTATCCGCGAGGGAGAGGTGGATCTCGTTGCCAAGTCATATATCCCTAACTATAATGAATTTTATGAGCGCCGCTGGTGGCGTCCCTTGCAGTATGGCGACTGTGTAAGCGTCGACATTCTCGGCGAGAGCTACGACATGTCAGTCGGACGCATCTTCAACTCCCACGGAGCCAGAGTAGGGATCGAGATATGCGAGGACCTCTGGGTCCCTATCCCACCCTCCTGCCGCCTGGCAATGAGTGGTGCCGAGGTCATACTCAACCTCTCCGCTTCGGATGACCTGATTGGTAAATACTCATACCTCCGCTCACTCATCGCCCAGCAATCGGCGCGCTGCCTGTGTGCCTATGCTTACGCAGGTGCCGGCTGGGGTGAATCGTCTACCGACCTCACCTTTGACGGCAAAGCCATTATTGCTGAAAACGGCGCTATACTCGCAGCCAACCGCCGCTGGGACCCTGCGGCCAACACTTCGACCGTGGATGTCGACATAGAGGCACTCCGACGCGACCGCCTACACACGACCACGTTCAGCGACTGCGCCGAAAATGAATGTGTCGATGCCGAAATGCCCCTTGCCGGTCCTGAGAAAATCGAGACCTGTCTCCACGACATGCCATGCTCTAACCGAAAACTGCTCCGATTCATCGACCCACACCCCTTCGTGCCCGCCGATGATGCCGCCCGCCGCGAGCGCTGTGAGGAAATCATCAATATCCAGGTGGCAGCCCTTGCTAAACGTCTCGACGCCATCCATTGCCGCTCGCTTACAGTCGGAATCTCAGGGGGGCTCGATTCGACACTGGCACTACTCCTCGCCGTGCGCACCTTTGACCGTCTCGGACTTGACCGAATAGGAATCATCGGCGTCACGATGCCCGGTTTCGGCACCACCTCCCGCACCCACAACAATGCCGTCGTACTCATGGAGGGGCTCGGCGTCACGACAAGGGAAATCTCAATAGCCCCGGCTGTCACCCAGCATTTCAAGGACATAGGCCATGACCCTTCTGTCCACGACGTCACCTATGAGAACTCGCAGGCACGCCAAAGGACAATGTCGCTGATGGATATAGCCAACCAGACCAACGGAATCGTCCTCGGCACAGGCGACCTCTCAGAGCTTGCTCTCGGCTGGGCCACCTACAACGGGGACCACATGTCGATGTACGGAATCAACGCGGGTGTCCCCAAGACGCTTGTGAAATACCTCGTGGGATATTTCGCAATGGAGGAAGCGGAAGACTCCGCCGTGCGCCGGTCGCTCCTCGACATCATCGACACCCCTATCAGCCCGGAGCTTATACCTGCTGACTCAAACGGCAATATCAAGCAGAAGACAGAAGACCTCGTCGGCCCCTACGAGCTTCATGATTTCTTCCTATATTATACCCTGCGCTTCGGATTCACACCTGACCGCATCTATCTTCTTGCGCGCAATGCCTTCAGGAGTGAAGAGTATCCCGACGAGGTTATCAGACACTGGCTTTCGACCTTCTTACGCCGGTTCTTCAACCAGCAATTCAAGCGCTCCTGCCTCCCCGACGGCCCGAAAGTCGGCTCCGTGTGCCTGTCGCCCAGAGGCGACTGGCGTATGCCCTCCGACGCATCTTCCTCACTCTGGAAGTTATAAGGAATAAAACACCACACACATACCACAATACTATACCATGACATGAAACGGATTGGACTTCTTCCGCGAATACTCATCGCTATCGTACTCGGCATAGCCATAGGCTACGTCGCCCCGGCTTGGTTTGCCCGTACGATGGCAACCTTCAACGCAATCTTCTCCTCATTTCTCGGCTTCATGATTCCGATGATTATAGTCGGCTTCGTCTCCCCGGCTATAGCAGACATCGGAGGCCGTGCGGGAAAACTGCTGGTCGTGACAGCCGCTATTGCATACTTCGCCACCTTCATGGCCGGCCTGCTCTCATACTTCACAGGTACTCTGACCTTCCCCTCGCTCATAGGCGGCGAGGAAGGGGTCGCAGTCATCGAGGATGGCAGCCGCATACTCCCCTACTTCAATATCGAAATGCCGCCACTTATGACAGTGATGACCGCCCTTGTGCTTGCCTTCATGCTCGGCCTCGGCATGGCCTTCGTCAAAGGCCCGGCTCTGCGGCATGGCTTTATTGAGTTTCGCGACATAGTCTCAAAGACCATCGACACGGCCATAATACCGTTGCTTCCTATATATATCTTCGGTATCTTTCTCAATATGACGGTTGAAGGACAGGTAGGCATGATACTTCAATGCTTCATAAAGATAATCGCCATTATCTTTGTGCTCCATGTGATGATTTTGGTGATACAGTACTGCATCGCAGCTATTTTCGCCCGTAAGAATCCATTCACGATGCTGCAAACCATGCTTCCGGCCTATTTTACAGCACTGGGCACCCAGTCGTCAGCCGCAACAATCCCGGTGACACTCCGCCAGGCAATAAAAATGGGAGTTAGCGAGGATATTGCAGGCTTCGTCGTACCGCTGTGTGCCACCATCCACATGAGCGGAAGCACTCTTAAAATCGTGGCCTGCGCCCTCGCGCTGATGATAATGCACAACCAGCCCTACGACCTCGGCCTCTTCTGCCACTTCATAGGTATGCTCGGAATCACGATTATAGCCGCCCCCGGCATACCCGGAGGAGCAATCATGGCCTCAATCGGGCTTCTGCAATCAATCCTCGGCTTCGATGAACAGACCGTCGCACTCATGATTGCTCTATATATAGCGATGGACAGCTTCGGCACGGCATGTAACGTCACCGGCGACGGTGCCATTGCGGCCATCATCGACCGTCTGTTTCCGTCAAAGCAAAAAATCTCGACAGAGCAAGACACTGATTAGCAGGATTTTTATCACAAACAAATAAAAAAGTGGGCCTCCGAGTGTAACTAATCATTGGTTTTTTCGTCTTATAAATATAAGGGCTTTTTTAAGCTTTTTATAATCGAATTAATAAACGTTTCAAGAATAAGACGATGAAAAAATCACTCATTACATTAGTTATGCTCGTGCTCGGTCTCGGAGCTTTCTCCTCCTCCGCCGACACCAAGACCCTTACTCTTAAAAAATCGTTCTCCGAACTTGAAATAAGTGCGGGAGTAAACATTGTATACAAACCTATAGCATCCGGCACAGCCACGGTAGCGATTACAGGTGATGCTAAGCGCATCGAGCTTGTCGATGTGCAGATTATAGGCAAGACTCTCAACATTTCACCGAAAGCCGACCGCTTCGGTAACCATAGTGGGAACAAGATCAAAGGAGTCACAATAACCCTTACCGCACCAATCATTAGTGATATTGAAGCCTCGTCAGGCGCAAGCATACGCTGCAACACCGCCATTTCAGCTCCTACTAAAAAGTTTGAATTTGAGGCCGGCTCCGGCGCCTCAATCTCATTCTCCTCTCTCAACTGCAAATCAATCGAGCTCGATGCCTCATCGGGTGCATCTATAAATATCAAGAGCCTTCACGCTACCAGGGCCGAGCTCGAAGTTTCGTCCGGCGCCACATTGAAGGTATCAAACGCAGTTACTACCGATGCTGAATGTGAGGCTTCGTCAGGTGGCACCCTCAGCATAGCCGGAAACTCGGACAAAGGCTCATTCTCAGCCTCGAGCGGTGGCTCAATCAAAGCGTCGTCATTCACCGTCCGCAATTCGCGCATCGACAAGCACGTCTCCGGCTCGATAAGCATCAAATCCAACTAAAATAGACTAAATATAAATATAACTTCGTTCAGCCACAAGAAAATAGTGACATCCGACAGCGGGTGCCACTATTTTTTTATATCCTTTCCTATTTCATCCTTCCCCTGAGATAATCCAAGGCATCGCGTTGGATCTTTGAATCCATGATATGGTTAATCCCTAAATACAGGGCCATAAATATAATGCCTTGTACAATACATATCATAAGCGGCTGCCAATCCTGCTGCCCGACAAGGCCACAGGGGATGGCTATTAATAATGTCTGGGCTAAATAAGGAGCTATGTCCGACATATAGTCCCACAGGCTCCTGCCGGTAAGCTTTATGACATAGTAGAGTGTGACACCCCATGTGACAACCGAGGCCAGCACCTGGCCCCACAGAAAAATTTTCAAACCTTCGACGGGCGACTGCGGAGTCTCCATAGCGATATATGGAAGCGTCATGACTATGGCAACGCCTGCCACCACGTCACGGACTATTTCTGACACCACAAGCAGTTTCGCCTTACCCAGTCCGAGAATAAAATTGCGATAGAGCAGCATCAGTACCATGAATATACCCTGGATAAGCAGTATCCTGAACAATGGTATCGACGGATCCCATTTAGTCCCGAACAAGGTGTGGAATATCGGAGTCGCCATTACGATGAGCAGTCCGAGAGCCGGGAAGAGCAGATAGGCTGTGAATCGGTGGGTCTTGCCACACATGCGGGCATAGCGCTCGGAGTCATCCTGTACCTTCGACAGAAGCGGAAGGAAGGAAGCGGTAAGCACCTGCGAGAGCGACATTATGCCCATCTTGCTCCACTTGTCGGACTGTCCGTAATAGCCGAGGGGGACAAGTCCGACCTTCAGACCTATAAAGAAAGCTGAGACGTTTTGAAAAACCGTGTTTAGGAAAGAGCTGAATATCACGCCGCTCCCGACTGAGAAGAAACTCCTGAGAGATGAAAATGAAAATGCCCATACGGGACGCCAGCTGCCGGTAAACCAAAGGACTGCGGACTTCACCGCTGCAAGAGCCACGCTCTGCCACACGATAGCCCACGCCCCATAACCAGCCACGGCAAGATATATCCCGACAACAGAACCGGCAATCAGACCGATTGAATTGCTGACAGCCACCATGCGCACCTCCATGCGCTTCATCAATATGTTGGTCTGCACGATGGCACTCGCATTTAGAATGAATGTCAGAAACATCACTCGCGAGAGAGGTATGAGCCGCTGGTCATTATCGAAAAGCATCGCTATCCACGGCGCAGCAAAAAAGAGAATGACATAGATGACAGTCGCGACTGCCAGATTGAACCAAAGGACGGTGGAGTAGTCAAGCTTAGTCGGATTCTTACGCTGAATCAGGGCCGAAGAGAAGCCACTGTCGACAAAAAGCGACGCGAAAGCCTGGAAAACCAGGATAGCAGTCACCAAGCCGAAATCCTCCTGTGAAAGGACGTTGGCAAGGACTATCCCTGTGACAGCATAGAGTATCTGGGACGACACACGGTCAATGACGTTCCACTTTAAGGTGCGTGCAACGCTGACTTTCAAATTTCCTCCCTCGATACCCTGCTCTTCCATCAGTTGACAATCCTATATTCCGGCCTTACTGCACAAGCGGCACCGCCTTTATACCCAAGGAGCGGTTCTTTATTTCAGGCGTACCCTTGTAATATACCTTAGTGCTACCCGCACCCATTATTGACAGTTTCTCAGAGGCCCACACACCTATTGACCCTGTGCCACTCGCCTTCACGGTAGCTGAAGTAGCCTCAAGCTCGTCGGCCTGGATGACGCCTGTCCCCATGAAATTAAGCTTCGCCTCCTGACACTTGCCCGAAAGGATAAGTGTGCCGTTGCCGGTCGAGATTGCACCGTTGACCTCCGTAGCCTTTACATCACGAACTACCAGGCGCCCGTTGCCGATGAGCTTGGCTGAGAATTTTGGACCTTCGGCCACATTCAAAACCTTCACAAGGGAGTCCCCCGAGTTTTCAACCTTCGTCAGATAGGTCGAATAGACCGTGACTACAGGCAAATCTGCCTTACCGACACTCTCGGTCGAAACCTGCATAGAAAGTTTTCCCTTCTTATTATTAAATATAAAAGCTGAAGCTGTTGAGGCCGGACATGTGAACACAGCCAGGCCGGCTGAATCAGCATTACATGAATAGACGACATTGATTCCGTCAATGACTTTAAGCTCAAAAAATTCATTGACATTAAGCTCATATTTCACAAGCTCGGCCGCACGCGAGCCCATGAAGCCAAGCAATAACAAGAGGGTCAAAAATGCTTTCATTCTCATTCTCTATAAGATTGGTTTTCAATTACTATTTCTTCGACGCGGGACAGAACCGCAAGAAGCTCATCGAGGGTCGACGCACGGAGCATCTCGATACGGGTGTCGCGGAAATGGGAGATTCCCTTGAATAGTGGCGAGGCCGCGAGATGACGCCGGATGTGGAGTATGCCACGATACTCATCAATGCGGTCAACACTCTCCCTTATCTGTCGACGGATAAGGTCAAACTTCTCCCCTATCGACAACGGCGAAAGCTCGAGCCCGTCGATGCACCTGCGTATGTCATGAAAAATCCACGGAGCACCTATCGAAGCCCGGCCTATCATCACGCCGTCGACCCCGTAACTGTCAAAGGCGTCGCGTGCAAGCTCGGGAGTGGTGATGTCACCATTGCCGATGACAGGAATCGACAGCCTCGGATTTTCCTTGACCTTCGCTATCATCTCCCAGTCGGCAGAGCCGTTGTACATCTGCGAGCGTGTGCGACCGTGGACGGTCAGAGCCTTTATACCGCTGTCCTGCAACTGCTCGGCGAGTGTCACGATGATTTTCGACTCGTGGTCCCAGCCGAGCCTGGTCTTCACGGTAACGGGAAGCTTAACGGCATCGACAACGGCCTTCGTTATTTCAAGCATCTTGGGGATGTCGCGCAGCAGACCTGCACCGGCACCCTTGCCTGCCACCTTCTTTACAGGACAGCCGAAGTTGATGTCCAGAATATCGGGACCGGCAGCCTCGACTATGCGGGCAGCCTCGACCATAGGCCCGACCTCGCGTCCATAAATCTGAATGGCTGTCGGTCGCTCGCCCGGGTCAATGGCCAGTTTGCGGACCGTGGCCGGAATGTCGCGGATAAGGGCGTCGGCGCTCACAAACTCCGTATAGACCATAGATGCCCCCTGTTCCTTACACATAAGACGAAAGGAACGGTCAGTCACATCCTCCATAGGAGCGAGCATCACAGGACGGTCGCCCAAATCTATATTTGCAATTTTCATGAGTCACTCTGTCTATGCCGCGATGCCGGCATGTTTATAAGAACAAAATTAGTAATTTTTTCCTTAATAAAGGACTTATTGCCCTCCAAAAGCCAAATAAATTGTGCAATAATGCCAATAAATATTACGTCAGGACACAAAAAAGAAGCTGGTCGCCCAATCGAGCAATCAGCTTAAATTTTTTCTTGTGCTAAGAAAGTTACGATTTGGTCGCTGTGAATTATTCAGCAACAGCAGCAACAGCAACTACAGTGTCAGTAGCAACTGAATCGGGAGCTACGGTATCAACAACAGCTACTTCTTCTACAGCAACTTCTTCTACAACAGCAGAATCAGCAGCCTCAGCCTTCTTGTCAGAAGAACCGCAAGAGAAAAGTGATGCGCTAAATACAACAGCGAGTAATAAAACTAACTTTTTCATTTTCTTTTTGATTAAATTATAAAACAATTTTTAAGCTTCAAAAACACCGCAAAGGTATAACAAATAATTTACATACCAAACTTTTTTTAGTCTTTTTTTCGCCAAGCTTGATTTTTTAGCAAAAAAACGCAAAATATTGTCATAAGAAAAGTCTATATTTAACAATTTCACACATATCGGGCCTGTTTAAATACAATTTATGCAGTTTATGAAAGAAAAATAGTTAATTTTGCACTTCCGTTACACATATAATAATATAAGAATATGCTTGCCAAACGCATAATCCCATGTCTTGACGTCAAAAACGGTCGCACGGTCAAGGGCATAAACTTCGTGGGGCTGACCGATGTCGGCGACCCGGTGGAACTGGGTGCCCGATATGCTCGCGAAGGTGCCGACGAGCTTGTGTTTCTCGACATCAGCGCCACTCTCGAGGAGCGCAACACCTTCTCGCAGCTCGTGCGCAAGATTGCCGACCGGCTCAATATCCCCTTCACTGTCGGTGGCGGCATCGCATCGCTCGATGACGCATCGCGCCTGCTCGACGCAGGAGCCGACAAAATCACGGTCAACTCTGCCGCTGTCCGTCGTCCCGAACTGATTTCAGAGATTGCCACCCGCTATGGGAGCCAGTTTGTGGTCATAGCCATTGACGCGCGTCTGACCGAGGACGGAATCTGGCATGTCACAACCCACGGCGGGAGCCGTCTGAGCGAGCGCGAGCTTTTCTCATGGGCAAAGCAGGCCCAGGATATGGGGGCGGGAGAGCTGATGTTCACCTCCATGAACCATGACGGTACCCGCTCGGGCTACCCCTGCGACACTTTCGCCCGTCTTGCCGACGAGCTAAGCATCCCTATCATTGCATCCGGGGGTGCCGGAAGCGTCGGCGACATAGCCGATGTCTTCACCCTCGGGAAAGCTGACGCGGCCCTGGCGGCCTCGATATTCCACTATGGTGAAATCACCATTTCTGAACTAAAGAAAGAATTACAACAACGCAATATACCTGTCAGGCTATGACCTTTGATGATTTCAATCTCGAAAAATGTGCCGACGGCCTCCTGCCCGTCATAATTCAGGACGCAGTCACGCTCCGCGTGCTGATGCTCGGCTATATGAACCGTGAATCATTTGAAAAAACATGCGCCACCGGCCATGTCACCTTCTACAGCCGCACCCGCCGATGCCTGTGGACCAAAGGGGAGACAAGCGGCAACTTTCTCGACGTTGTTGACATGTATGCCGACTGCGACGGCGACACCTTATTAATAAAGGCACACCCCCACGGCCCCACCTGCCACCGCGGGACCACATCATGCTTCGACACAGGAGCGGAAGAGGGCTTTATACGTTCTCTGTCCGCACTGATCCAACGCCGACACGCCGAGATGCCCGACGACAGCTACACGACACGCCTATTTATAAAAGGTGTGAAGAAAATCGCGCAAAAGGTAGGCGAGGAAGCCGTAGAATCAGTGGTCGAGGCTGTCGACGGCAACAAAGACCGCTTCACCTACGAGGCCTGCGACCTCATCTACCACCTCCTCGTCCTCATCGAGCAAATGGGCATAACCCTGCCGGAACTTGAAAAAGAGCTGCTCCGACGCCACAGCTGAACGGACTATAATATCGCGCTGGTGTGCGAGGCATAAATAGAGAGACGACGTGTAATTCCGCGTGTATCTAAGCCAGCTGCCATTAAAAATGTTTTGCGCCATAAGGCGTATATTGAGGTTTCCGTTGCTCCAGCCGGCTGCGAATGAGTACATATCCCGCCCGCGCTAGATGACACCAGTCTCCTGGTTCAAATCCTTGGCACGCATCTTATAGCGACCCTCAAAAAAGAAATCGCCGACATAATATGAGGCACTGCCACTAACGAATAGTGAATTCAGGCTCTTGGCATAAAGGCCTGTTATACGGTAAAAATCCCACTCCGGGCTGAGCGAAAGTAGAAGATTCTTATTCATAAGAGTCCAATAAAACCTAAAGCCTGAATAGATACGATGGGAACTACCGTCGTTGATATATGACCTCAGGAGAGCCTTCCCTCCCTCATATTCAGAATATGCCACCTTCATACGGTCGGAAAATCCCTGATAATTGCCAAAGATATTGGTCCTGAACTGATTGGTAGGCAACCATGTATAGCTTAAGCCCAGGCTATAGACTCAGTAATTTTCAAGATTAGGATTGCCCGTAACATACATAAACTCATTCTTCTTCAGAATATTCGGAGTCTTATTGCTCAGTTCGGGAGTAAAGCTTGCAAACTCTGATGAAAGATTAATCCTGTTCTTTCGGTTAAAGGCGTAGCCTAATTGAAGATGGGCTCGTCATAGTTTTTACCGTTAATAACATTACGCTCCCATACCACGGCGAAATCCGCGTTTAGCGTCAGTGGTCCTGTTTTCAAGTTATAAGTGAGTCCGCCAAAGGCTGACGTCATGTCATATCTGCTTCTCGAGCTACTTGAGCCGCTATAGCGCACGTTGTTATATGACTTAAAGACAGCTGCATCCAACGATACGGAATTTTTCTTGTCGAACTGCTTATTGAGATTTGCGTCCACCCTTATCGAATAAGACTTTTCATCTGCATCCCTGACTACCTCGGGAGTCGCACTCGCCACATAATTGTCATTATCATTAATTTGGGAGTAGCTGATTTTAGGAGTGAGGTTCAGAGAGTATTTATTAGGAAGGACAAAGAAATATACTCCTGAGTAGGAGAATGAATTGCTCCGCTTGGTGTATTCCCGTGAATATTCATAGTCGGTTCCTAATGACGGAAGATATTCGAGGCTTCCGCCCTCGGTATTCTCAGGCTTCCAAAGGTAGGTGAAACCGACAGTGTTGCGAATCTGGACTTTCTTTCCATTGTAACTTGCCCGGAAAGTGACTGGATACTGGTTTTGGATAAAATGCGAGTCTTCCATCTTCTCTATGCGCCTGACAGTGTATGGCTTGCCCTCATCGTCCTTCAATGAATATACTGCTTCGGTAAAGTTTCCGTTGTGGCGGTCATCCTGATTCTTTGCCCCTACATATAAATCGTAAGTCATTTTTTTATAGGAAAACTTCGAATAGGCACTTACATTGCTCATAAGACCGACGAGAAAGTCCTCCTTCGCAGTCCCCTTTGTATAGCCGCCGTATTCATATTCATCCATGATGAAATTTATGACCTGCTGCGCTCCTCGGAAGCGCGAATCAGTCGGTGCGTAGAGAAACTCAACGCGGCGTACATCGGCTGTACGCATCCCTGACAAATCATGGCCAGAGGCTGGCATATAATTAATGTATATGGGCACCGAATGGCCCAAATTATCAGTAACCGCATTTGAAAACGGGTCAACATTAATTTCAGGCATAGCCATGACCTTGAGAAGATCGGTCGCATCCTGCGATATTCTCTTCTGACGTCGAGTCGGGGTATAGACAGAGCGGTCTGAAGCGACATAGGCGGTCGGAGCCTCGACTGTGACGCCTTTCAGATAGATAGAATTGGACGCAAGCAGGAGGTCGCCGAGATTGAAGCTGCCACATTTATTATATGTGGTCCTGTAGCCGACGCCACTCAGCTTTGCCAGGACGTTGCGGCGGTCGCAGGGGATGGAGAAGCAGCCGTTGCTGTCGGTCGTACCGTAAGTAATGACTGTAGAGTCCTTCGGCATAAGGAGCATCACCGATGCGAATGGGACTGTCTCCCCGTACTCGTCGACTACACGGCCTGTGTATTTATATTTCCCTTTTTGAAGAGCCTCGACAAAAATCTGGTTTCCGACCACCATGACCGACACGGGATTGTAGCTGACGATCTGGCGGACAGCATCGGCTATATCGTCAGAGCGTACCGCCGTATTAGTCTTATAGTCATCAAGCTGATTGTAGATAAAGCTGATTTCCACCTCGGGATGCTCCTTGATAATCTGCATGAGGGCGCGGGCAATCGGCGTATCCTTAAAATCGTAATCGAAAGTATAGGCTCGCGACGAAAAACAGACCGCGAGGACAGCTAAAGCAATAATAATTCTTTTCATGACTCTCAGTCTACCTTTATTGTCCTGCCATCAAGTTTTATATTGATTTGCTCAAAGTTGTCGAGCTGAGCCACGACCTCTTCCAATGTCTTCGTCCTGTCCCACTTGAAATAGAGACGCAGGCGCCCCTTGTCGGGATTGGCAATCACGATTCTAACCTCATAGCTGGCAGCTATGCGTCCAAGAATAGTGTCGAGGGTCTCATTTTCAAAAATCACAGCCTCACAGCCCCCGGTTACATCTACTGATATACTATCCTTCGGTTCAGTATATGAGGCAACAGAAGTTGGGGCATAGGCCTCATTAGTAATATTTTCTATGTCTGACTCCCGCTTTGCGTCGCTGTCAAATCCATATTTCATACTTATGCCTACAGCGACTGCGACCAATGATGTCATAGTTACAGAAGTTATCACCGCTGCACGATTGCGGAAGAAGGCAAGCAGAGGCAGGCGCCGTATCATACCGTGGCTTCCCTCGGGAAGCATATCCGGCATCGTGGTCTGGATTCTTTGCTCAAGCCGCATCCACTCATGCTCAATATCCTCCTCATCTACCCTATCTTTGGAGTTAGCAGCTGATGATGTCAGGCAGACAATCTCATTACACCCATAAGACACCCGGACTTGCAAAAACCTAACCTCGATAGTAAAAAAATTTCTGGTAAAAATTAGATTGTATGACAGATGCGCACATCTTACTAAAGCAAATGGTTCACAATCAGAATATCCCGAGGCCGAACAGGAATACGAGTGCTATACAGAGAGGGGCGACGTAACGCAGACAAACCACTATAAGGCTTACGATTACTCGGGAAATACCGCTGCCGGCTCCAAGTTCTTCGTTGACAATACCACGCTTCAGCACCCACCCGACGAATATCGAGATAACCATGCCTCCTATGGGGAGAAGAATGTTGGATGACACATAGTCGAAGAAGTTGAACACCGTCATGCCGCAGATAGTCCAGTCCGAAAGTGCCCCAAACGAAAGTGCGCACAACGAGCCTAAGAGCATGGCTACACCGATATTAAGTATTGTGGCCTTACGGCGCCCCATGCCGAACTCGTCGGTCAGATATGCGATACTGATTTCACTCATCGAGATTGTCGACGACAGCGATGCAAGCATAAGCAGCACAAAGAACAGGGTCGACCATATCACCGCACCCGGCATACGGGAAAATATCGAAGGGAGGATTTCAAACACGAGCTTTGGCCCGGCAGCCGGTTCCATGCCGAAGGTGAATACTGCGGAAAAGATGATTATTCCCGCCAGGACTGCCACAAGGGTGTCGAGTGAGGCCATCACTCCGGCAGTGCGCACCAGGTGAGTATCCCTTTTAAAATAGCTTGAATACGTTATCAGGCATCCGAGGCCGAGACTGAGCGAGAAAAATGCCTGCCCCATAGCGCTGAGCATAACCGTAGGGGTCACTTTTGAGAAATCAGGTTTGAAGAGAAACTCCAGACCCTCAGCGGCAGCCGGCATCATCAGCGAGTTGACGCAGAATACGATGAGAATCACGAACAGCAGCGGCATCATAATGTTTGACATCCGCTCGATGCCCTTCTGAACTCCACGGGAAAGTATGAAATAGTTGAGTCCTAGGAAGACGAGCGTCCACATCAGGGGGCGCCAGTCGGAGGTGGCAAAAGCATCAAACTGGCTGTGGAGTCCCTCGACACTCTCCACACCACCGAAACCTACGACAGAGCGATAGATATACTCCAGCGTCCAACCGGCCACGACGGAGTAAAAACTGAGAATCAGAACCGAGGCCAGCAGGCCGATGTAGCCGACCACACCCCATGCCTTGCCTGGAGCAAGCCGACGGAAGGCTCCTCGGACATTAGAGCCGGTGTGACGACCTATGACGAACTCGGCACAGACCACCGGGATGCCTACTATGAAAATAAAAAACAGATCAATAATCAGAAAGGCACCCCCGCCGTGTGCACCGGCCTCAAAAGGGAAGCGCCATATATTGCCAAGCCCGACGGCGGAGCCGACAGTCGTGGCTATAACACCGAGCCGGGTGGCAAACTGCACTCGATTTTCACTCATACTTTGACATTATTAGAAAATTCTTACAAAGATACGCATTATTAGCCGAAAATGTCAAACCGGGAGCTGCAACATTGACATTTACATATATGTTATAATAAGAAAATGACCAATTTATTGCTCTAATGAAAACGTTCACACGATATATCCGCCAGCTGCTGCTTCGGTTCAGTCTGACGCGGCTGACCACCTTCGGACATCAGTCAGACATACCAGAACGCAATATACTGACAGGTTATCTCGTCTATATGACAGTCGGCTTCGGACTGCTCATGCTTCCCTGGTCAACACACATCCACACTGGGTGGCTCGACAATCTATTCACGGCAGTGTCAGCTGTATCGACCACCGGCCTTGCCACTGTCGACATTCCGGGGACATACACAATCTTCGGCCAGTTCGTTATCCTTCTGCTGATACAGATAGGTGGCGTAGGCTACATGACCATGAGTTCATATATCATCTACCGCCTCACCCACCATTCCGACCAATACAGCGACAAGGTTGTCAGCACCTCGATAGCCATACCGTATGGCATGAAACTGCATGACCTCGTGAACAACATTATTCACTTCACACTCATATTCGAGGTTCTCGGCTTCATCTCGTTCTTCTTTGCACTTCGACATGCCGGGGTTGAGATGGCCGGATGGAATTCAGTATTCTTATCAATATCATCATTCTGTACGGCAGGATTCAGCCCATTCAGCGACTCGCTGTGCCGCTTCAGCGACAATATCGCTATCAACCTCACTGTCATCCTTCTAAGTTATGCGGGCGCTATGGGCTTTATCTTCATAACGGACATGAGCCATAAATTAAGCCGGCGTAACTACTCAATTTCCTTCACCTCCAAAGTAATCATGCTCACGACCGGCATCCTTACAATAGGAGGCACAGTCATACTCGCCCTCTCACCTACCGCAGCCACCGGGCAAGGCTGGGGACAACGCCTTCTCCTGTCATTCTTCCAGACCATGTCGGCCATGACGACCGTCGGCTACAACACTATGGATCTTTCTACTCTCCGGGTAGGACCGATACTCGTATTTTCCCTCATCATGTTTGTCGGCGCCTCCCCTTCAGGCACCGGCGGCGGCGTAAAATGCACGTCGGTCTCGGCTGTGTGGGGATTCATCGTATCGAAACTCGGGCTAAAGAATGATGTCACCTTCCTCGGACGCATCATACCGCCATATCGGGTATACACGGCTTTGACAAGTGTAATCACCTACGGGACAATGATATTCTTCGGCTCGGTAATTCTATCGTACAGCGAGCCGTTCAAACTGTCACAAATTTTATTTGAAGCCACATCCGCAATCGGAACCGTCGGACTCAGCACCGGCATCACTCCCGAACTCTCGGCCATAGGCAAGATGGTAATCATAGTCCTAATGTATGTGGGACGTGTCGGAGTCATCACTTTTGGCTCGGCGCTGGTCATCAATACACGCAAAAAACGTTTCACCACCCACACAAAATCAGACCTCGCGGCATAAAAAATCAGGCAGTCAGTTAATACTAACTACCTGATTTTCAACAGAGCGGCAAACGAGGCTCGAACTCGCGACCCTCAGCTTGGGAAGCTGATGCTCTACCAACTGAGCTACTGCCGCAATCACTTTTCGAGCACAAAATTAATCGTTTTTTTCGATTTGAGGAAATTTTTTCAGCCTTTTTATTTTCATTATTTCCTAATTCGGTCATATTTAGAGTATCATTTATAAAAAAAGACTTAACTTTGCAACCTGACTATGAACCGAAGACACTTTTGTAAAATAGCATCTATAGCCACTGCCGCTATCGGCATGTGCAGACTTCCTGGCGCGGCTGCAAACGCCCAGACTCCTCCAGGGCAGGCTCTTCCCTCGCTTGGCCACCAGTGCAAGGTTACAATAATCCGCCGCGAATGTCATATAGACCTCCAGGCGCTTTTCCTCGACGACCCGGAAAGCGGGCCATGCCCCTGCTTCAAAGCCGGCGATGAATTTGAGTTGAGAACATCGACATGCTGTCCGAAAAATTTCTGCCCGCAACTGTGGAACACAATCTGCGCATGGGTAAACCGTGACGACAACTGCGCCGTAGGCTTCAAAAATGCCCCGGCTGTGATTTCATGTCCCGACGGGACGCGCCCTGTGATTGTGAGGGTCGAAAAACTGTGACAGGATTCTCCAACGAACAATTTAAAGTAGAAAAACATTTAAAAACAATATATTATGAAGAAAACAATCATCCGCTCGGCACTCTGCGCAGCGGCATTTTTAAGTATTATGTCTATGGCATCATGTAAACAAAACCCCGATGAGGCAAAGTCCAACGACACGACTGCTGCAATCACCAACATCATGACCCGCGCAAGCGTGCGCGACTACACCGACGCGCCCGTCAACAAAGAGACGCTCGACACCCTGCTCCGCGCAGGCATGGCCGCCCCTACCGCCGGCAATAAACAACCGTGGAAATTCATAGCGGTCACAGAGCGCGAGCGCCTTGACTCACTGGCACATGGCAACTGGCGCATGGCCGCCAAGGCTCAGGCTGCAATCATCGTCTGCGGCGACACGACAAATGTATTCCCCGGAGAGGGTAAGGACTACTGGATCCAGGACTGCTCTGCCGCTACTGAAAACATTCTTCTCGCGGCACACGCCGTCGGCCTCGGGGCTGTATGGTGTGGCTGCTATCCTATCAGCGAGCGCGTGAGCCTCGTAAGGAGCATCTTCGATATTCCCTCAGAGATTGTCCCGATGAGCATCGTCATGCTCGGCTATCCTGCATCAGCCGTCGAGCCTAAGGACAAATATAAGCCCGAAAACATACACTATAACAATTGGTAAATCGAGAAAAAAGTAGTACTTTTGCAAAAATTTTTGCAAATATCACCTATATAATAATATAAACAGTCTCGAAATGTCAAAGAGATTCCAAGAATACAGCGGCTTAAATCTGCCAGAAATCAATGAGTCAGTGCTCTCCAACTGGGCGTCGGAAGATGTCTTCGCCCGCACGATGTCGGAGCGCGAAGGATGTCCCTCGTTTGTCTTCTTTGAGGGCCCCCCTTCAGCCAACGGCAAGCCCGGCATACACCATGTACTCGCCCGCACGATTAAGGACATTTTCTGCCGCTACAAAACCATGCAGGGCTTCCAGGTGAAGCGCAAAGCCGGCTGGGACACCCACGGTCTCCCCGTAGAGCTTGGCGTGGAGAAAAATCTCGGAATCACCAAGGAAGATATCGGTAAGAAAATCTCAGTCGACGAATATAATGCCGCCTGCCGCCGCGAGGTCATGAAATACACCGGCGAATGGGAAGATCTGACCCGCCGCATGGGCTACTGGGTCGATATGCCTAACGCCTATATCACATACGACAACCGCTACATCGAGACCGTGTGGTGGCTTCTCGGCCAGCTTTACGAGAAAGGCTACCTCTACAAGGGCTACACAATCCAGCCCTACTCCCCGGCAGCCGGCACAGGCCTTAGCTCACACGAGCTCAACCAGCCCGGATGCTACCGCGACGTGAAGGATACGACGTGCGTGGCCCAGTTCCGCGTGCTCAACGATGAAAGCCCGGCCCTCGCTCCCTATCGCGAGATTCTATTCAAGTGGGGCACCCCCTATTTCCTCGCATGGACAACCACACCGTGGACACTTCCTTCAAATACAGCTCTTGCCGTCGGCCCGGACATCACATATAACATTGTCCGTACCTACAACCCCTATTCCGGCAAGCCTATCACCATAGTGGCAGCCGACGCCCTCATGGGTTCGCTCTTCAATGCCAAAGCTAAGGATCTCCCCCTCGACAGTTACTCCAAGGGTGACAAGCTCATCCCCTACGAGGTTGCAGCCCAGGTAAAAGGCCTCGACCTCGTCGGTATCAACTACGAGCAGCTTCTCCCCTGGGTGAATCCCGGAGAAGGTGCTTTCAGGGTAATCCCCGGAGACTATGTTACTACCGAGGACGGTACAGGCATCGTGCATATCGCAGGTACATTCGGTGCCGATGACCTCCGTGTGTCGAAGCAGAACAACATCCCGCCGCTCCACCTCATCGACCGCGACGGCAACATCCGCCCGATGGTCGACCTTACAGGCCGTTTCTACCTTCTCTCCGACCTTGACCCCAAATTTGTGGATGAAATGGTCGATGTCGAGGCCTACAAGCCCTGGCAGGGGCAGTATGTCAAGAACGCCTACGACCCCGATGCCACAGATGAGACCGAAACTCTCGATGTGAAAATCTGCATGGAGCTGAAGGCTACCGACAAGGTTTTCAAAATCGAAAAACATACCCACAATTACCCCCACTGCTGGCGCACGGACAAACCGGTGCTCTACTACCCGCTCGACTCCTGGTTCATCAAGACCACAGCCGTGCGTGAGCGCCTCATGGAGCTCAACGACAGCATCAAGTGGAAGCCCGCCTCGACAGGCAGCGGCCGCTTCGGCAAGTGGCTTGAGAACCTTCAGGACTGGAACCTCTCCCGCAGTCGCTACTGGGGCACTCCCCTCCCGATTTGGCGCACCGAGGATGGCAGCGAGGAGCTGTGCATCTCATCCGTAGACCAGCTCTACAATGAAATCGAGCGCGCCGTAGAGGCCGGTGTCATGGCTGAAAACCCCTACAAGAAAGCCGGATTCGTTCCCGGAGACTATGACAAGGCCAACTACGAAAAGATAGACCTCCACCGTCCCTACGTTGACGATATTGTCCTCGTATCACCCTCCGGCAAGCCCATGCAGAGGGAGAAAGACCTCATCGACGTTTGGTTTGACTCAGGCTCAATGCCTTATGCCCAGATCCACTACCCCTTCGAGAACAAGGAGGCATTTGACAAGCGCGAGGTTTACCCCGCCGACTTCATTGCCGAAGGTGTGGACCAGACCCGCGGCTGGTTCTTCACACTCCATGCCATAGCCGGAATGGTTTTTGACTCAATCTCTTACAAGACTGTTATTTCCAACGGCCTCGTGCTCGACAAGTACGGCAACAAGATGTCGAAGCGACTTGGCAATGCCGTGGATCCCTTCGGACAGATAAGCCAGTACGGCGCCGACCCTGTGCGTTGGTACATGATTTCCAACTCCTCTCCCTGGGACAACCTCAAATATGACGAAAAAGGTGTGCTTGAGACCTCCCGCAAACTGTTCTCGACACTCTATAACACATACAGTTTCTTCGCACTCTATGCCAACGTCGACGGTTTCGACCCCGAGGCCCCGCAGGTGCCTGTGAGCGAGCGTCCTGAAATTGACCGCTGGATTCTGTCGCTGCTCAACTCTCTTGTCAAGGAAGTTTCGACAGATCTTGACGACTACGAACCGACCAGGGCAGCCCGCGCAATCGGTGAATTCATCGGCGACAACCTTTCCAACTGGTATGTCCGCCTCAACCGCAAGCGTTTCTGGGGTGGCGATATGACCAACGACAAGCTTGCTGCTTATCAGACACTCTACACCTGTCTGAAGACCGTATCGCTGCTCATCGCGCCATTCGCTCCCTTCTATGCCGACCGACTCTACCGCGACCTCACCGGCTCGGCAGAGTCTGTGCATC
The DNA here is from genome assembly GCA_910586665.1 of uncultured Duncaniella sp. Classification (GTDB taxonomy): domain Bacteria; phylum Bacteroidota; class Bacteroidia; order Bacteroidales; family Muribaculaceae; genus Duncaniella. The sequence goes on along the minus strand of CAJUIX010000004.1, from coordinate 113,987 downwards.
TCGACCGCTTCCCCGTGGCCGACGAGTCACTTATCGACCCGCAGCTCGAGGAGCGCCAGAAGCTCGCACAGGACATCACCTCTATGGCTCTCGCCCTGCGCCGCAAAGTCAACCTCAAGGTGCGCCAGCCGCTCCACTCAATCATGGTGCCGGTAGCCGACGACGCCCGTCGCGCCGCACTCGAAGCAATCATGGACCTCGTCAAGAGCGAAATCAATGTGAAGGAAATCAAGATTGTCGGCAACGACGAGGGTATCCTTGTCAAGAGCGTGAAACCCGACTTCAAGAAGCTCGGCCCGAAATTCGGCAAGCAGATGAAGGCCGCAGCCGAGATTATCAAGAATCTTGATGCCAAGTCAATAGCCACTCTCGAGCGCGAGGGCAAGCTATCATTCGACCTTGCCGGCACTCCCGCCGAAGTCGACCTTGCCGACGTCGAAATCATCTCCGAGGACATTCCCGGATGGCTCGTTGGCAATGAAGGCAACCTGACAATCGCCCTTGATGTCACCGTCACCCCCGAACTGCGCCGCGAAGGCATAGCCCGCGACATTGTCAACCGCATCCAGAACATCCGCAAGGCCCGCAACTACGACATAACTGACCGCATCTCGCTCGTATTTGCACCCGGTGATGCTACAGACGATGCAATTCGCGACTTCTCGGATTATATCTCACGCCAGGTGCTCGCATCATCCCTTGAAATCGCATCTCTTGCCGAGGGCGAGACTGATGTCGAGGAATTGACAATGGACGATGTCACTGCACGCGTCAAAATCACCCCCGCAAGCTAACACACAGAAACATAAAAACCACATTATAGCTATGAGTGATAAAACACGTTATTCCGACGAGGAGCTTCAGGAATTCAAGGAGCTCATCATCCAAAAGCTCGACAAGGCGCAGAAGGAATATGACTCCCTCCGCTCCCTGATCAACAACACCGACGGTAACGACACTGCCGACACGTCGCCCACGTTCAAAATCCTCGAAGAGGGTGCGAGCACTCTTTCAAAAGAGGAGGCCGGACAGCTCGCACAGCGTCAGAAGAAGTTCATACAGCATCTTCAGAACGCACTCATCCGCATCGAGAACAAGACCTACGGTGTGTGCTGCGAGACCGGCGAGCTCATCCCCAAGGAAAGACTGCGCGCGGTGCCCCACGCAACCCGCAGCGTCGAAGCCAAGAACTCCCAGAACAAGAAATAGTCCATACTCCCAGCGGGCATTCCTCCGACGGGAATGCCCGCCATATAACCATTCCCACCCACCCCTGACCGAAATGCGCAGCAGAGCTACTATCGTCGTCGTCATCATGCTTCTCGTGGTGATTCTCGACCAGGCATTTAAAATTTGGATCAAAACCCACTTCTACCTCGGCGAGGACATGAGGATTTTCTCATGGTTCCACCTCTACTTCATCGAAAACAACGGCATGGCTTTCGGCATGGAGTTTGGTAGCAAACTTGCCTTGACGCTCTTTCGCATAGTCGCTGTAGGCGCACTTATATGTTATATAGCTAAAATCAGCGCCCTGCGCAGCGTCCCAACGGGCTACCTCGTCTGCCTCGCCTTCATAACGGCAGGTGCGGCAGGCAATATTTTCGACTGCGTGTTCTACGGTCTTATCTTCAATAACCCTTATCCTCCGCAGCTCGCCACACTATTTCCCCCCGACGGAGGCTACTCAGCGCTCTTCCACGGCCGCGTGGTCGACATGCTCTACTTCCCTCTCTTCAGCTTCGTATGGCCGTCGTGGATACCCTTGGTAGGAGGCGACCAGTTCCTTTTCTTCCAGCCGATATTCAACCTGGCCGATGCCGCCATATCATGTGGTATCATCGTGCTCTTCATCTTTTATCACCGCTACGTCCTTTCGCCCAAGGCCCTTTCGGAGCTTCCTGTACGCTCATAAACATCTGTCCCCATGCGTAGTCTCCCGGTAGTCATAATCCTAAGCCTCATACTTGCCTCATGCAGCAAGACGCCCGGCTATGTTATTTCCGAAGATAAGATGGCGGAAATACTTGCCGACATACATACCGGCGAGGCCGTGGTGGAATCCAACAGTTCCTCATTTAGAAACGACTCCACCAAGCGGGCACTGCTGCAATCAATCTGTATGCGCCACGGAGTCACTACTCAGGAGCTTGATACGTCGCTCTACTGGTATGGCAACAACCTCCAGGAATATATGAAGGTCTACGACAAGACCATTACCTTGCTCGAAGGACGCATAGCCGAGGCAGAGAAGGCCGGCGGAAAGAGCAGCGACAGCCACTCGGTCGTCAGCATCGACGGAGACTCAGTCAATCTCTGGCGCGGTCCGATGTCCGTGCGCAACTCCGGCGTCAACCCGACCGACTTCCTCTCTTTCTCATATCAATCCGACAAAAACTGGGAGCGCGGCGACCGTTATACCGTCAGCGTGCGCCCCGTCAACCTACGCTCCCCTCTGTTCATGACTATTGCGGTCTCATATAATGACGGCACGACCGAATATGTGACCAAGCGCCAGGGCTCCGACGAGCGCCAGCAGCTAACACTGGTCCTCGACTCGGCTAAATCAGCGACAACTCTCTACGGTTCAATCTACTATTCTCCCCAGGAGGGTGAAGTTTCATATCTTGACTCAATCTCAGTGGTCCGTACACGCGGGCGCAACGACAACGTGAAAGCCCGAAACGGCCAGCACACTATAAAGACACGCTAAAGTGACCGATAAAAACAAAATTTCCGTCCGCGTACATGCCGCAGTGATTGACGGACGTATCTACCGCAACTGTATAGTGGTCTATTCACCTACTGACAATACGGTCAGCCCCTCGATTGTCCCTTTCTCCACAGAACTACAGTCAACCACATCCTACAACGGCATCATTATCTTCGCCCCCGCGGGCTTCAAAATGTCTCCCGAGTTCGACATGCCGCACGCCCTCGCGGCTCCGGGATGCTTCACTGATTTTCTTGCTTCGCTCGCAACCGTCGTCCCCCACTGCGGCACGATGCCCCACGAAGTAATACTCCTTCCGCTCTAAGCAGTACAATTTTTCACAGCGACTGTCGTTATTATTTATATATATTAAATGTGTAAATAATAACCAACCGACATGCACGGCCTGAGCCATCGCCATATCATCCTCCTCATACTCATATCGCCTCTACTCGCCATGATTACGGCGGCACAGGTGAAAATACATGGAAAAATCACAGACGCCAACGGCGAACCTATAGAATTTGCCACCGTCCGCATCGGCGGAACAAGCATAGGAGTCACTTCAGGACTCGAAGGGGACTATTCACTCTCATGCCCGGCGTCCGACACAATCACCGTACACTTTTCCTGCATCGGCTACCGCGAAGAGACACGACGCCTCATCGACGCCGCTCCCGAAGTCACACTCAACATGCGCCTGCAGCTCACCACCGAGATGCTGCAACAGGTCGAGGTGACAGAACTTAAGAAACAGACAGGCTCGATATCGACAATCAACACCTCCGACCTCCGCAAGAACCCTGACGCCTCAGGCGGAAGCGTCGAATCGCTCATCACCACAATGGCCGGTGTCACAGGTTCAAACGAGATGTCGTCACAATACTCTGTCAGAGGCGGGTCATATGACGAAAACTCTGTCTATATCAACGGGATCGAGATTTATCGCCCACTCCTCATCTCCTCGGGTCAGCAGGAGGGACTTAGCGTCATAAATCCCGACCTTGTCGGCGCAATCGGCTTCTCGACAGGCGGTTTCCCGGCTGAGTATGGCGACAAGATGTCCTCCGTGCTCGACATAACCTACCGCCAACCCGAATCTTTCGAAGGCTCTATTTCGGCAAGCCTCATGGGCGCCACCCTCGCACTCGGACAGGGCTCGAAAAAATTTTCACAGCTCCACGGCATACGCTATAAGCGTAACTCATCGCTTCTCAGCTCGATGGATACCAAAGGCGAGTACGACCCCAGTTTTTTTGACTACCAGACAAACATGACATACCGAATGTCGAAGAAGCTCACTCTGTCGCTCCTCGGCAACATAGCCCTCAACCATTATAAATTCACCCCACAGAACCGAACTACCAACTTCGGCACGGCTATGGACTCAAAGCAGTTCACAGTCTACTTCGACGGTCATGAAAAAGACCGTTTTGAGACCTACTTCGGTGCCCTGTCGCTCGACTACCGTCTCAGCCGCTCAACCAATCTCCAGCTGCTCGGTTCGGGCTATCTTACAAACGAGCTTGTGGCCTACGACATCTCCGGCGAATACTGGCTCGACGAAGCGGGCACATCTGAAATAGGCGGCGAACTGGGTGTCGGCCGCTACCACGAGCATGCCCGCAACCGTCTCAAAGCATCCGTGCTGTCACTCGCCCTCAAAGGGCAGACAGCGCTCAACCCTCGCCACACCCTGACCTACGGCGTAACTCTCCAGGGTGAAAAAATCATGGACCGCAGCCGCGAATGGGAGCTTCGCGACTCTGCCGGCTTCTCCCTCCCCTCCGACGGAGTCAACCTGCGCATGGTCTACAACCTCGACTCCCACCATGACCTCTCCTCGACCCGTGTCTCCGCCTTCGCCCAGGATGCCTGGAAAATCAATACCGCCGCCGGCTTCCTGACCCTCAACGCCGGCCTGCGCATGAGCTACTGGAGCTTCAACAAGGAACTCCTCCTCAGTCCGCGCGTCACCATAGGCTTCATACCCGAGCAGGCCACCTCCTGGGCGCTCAGATTCGCAACCGGCCTCTACTACCAAAGCCCGTTCTACAAAGAGTACCGCATGCCGGTCACCGATGCCGACGGCAACCAAACCATAGTACTAAACACCGACATCAAATCGCAACGCAGCTTCCACCTCATAGCCGGGACAGACTATACATTCCGCGCACTCAACCGCCCCTTCAAACTATCGGGCGAGATATATTACAAGGCCCTCTCCGACCTCGTACCCTACGAAATTGACAACCTCAAAATTGTCTATTCAGGTCTAAACGAAAGCTCCGGCTACGCCGCTGGTATCGACCTTAAGCTTTTCGGCCAGTTCGTCCCCGGAAGCGACTCCTGGATCAGCTTCTCGGTCATGAAGACGAGCGAGAACCTCCACGGAGTAAAGGTGCCGCGCCCGACCGACCGCCGCTACAGCCTCGGACTCTTCTTCACCGACTACTTCCCGAAATTTCCAAAGCTGAAATTCGCCCTGCGCGGCATACTCATGGACGGCCTCCCCTCCACCGCCCCCCGCTCCTCGCGCGACAAAGGTTACTTCCGTATGCCCCCCTACAAGCGCGTCGACATAGGACTCTCCTACGCCCTGCTCTCTCCGCTCAAAGAGGGCGAGAGCCGCTCGGGCTTCGGACGCCACTTCAAAAGCGCCTGGTTAGGGCTTGACGTGTTCAACCTGCTCGATATTTCAAACGTCGCCTCCTACTACTGGGTCACTGACGTCAACAATATCCAGTATGCCGTCCCCAACTACCTTACGCGCCGTCAGATTAATGTCCGCCTGACCGTAGACTTCTGAAAAAAGCCCGGAATCAGCGAAAAAAATTAACATTTTCGACGCAACCCTTTGTGAAATCGGATAAAATCACTACCTTTGCAGCCGAAAAAGTGTGCCCGAAATCCGGGACTTATCAAAACACCAATCAAAACCAATTTATAATCAACCAAAATGCATTACGAAACCGTTTTCATTTTAACTCCCGTTTTGTCTGACCAGCAGATGAAGGAAGCGGTAGAAAAATTCGAGAAGGTGCTCACCGACAACGGCGCATCAATCGTAAACGAAGAGATCTGGGGCCTTCGCAAGCTCGCTTATCCCATCCAGAAAAAATCTACCGGCTTCTACTCACTCGTGGAGTTTGATGGTGAGCCCACCATCGTAAAGAAACTTGAGACAGCTTTCCGCCGCGACGAGCGCGTGCTCCGCTTCCTCGTGTTCCGTCTCGACAAGTATGCTGCAGAATATGCTGAGAAGCGTCGCAGCAACCGCGCTAAAGTAACAACCACCACTGAAGAAGTAAAGGAGAACTAAATCATGGCACAAGCATCTGAAATCCGCTACCTCACTCCCCTGTCGGTAGACGTAAAGAAGAAAAAATACTGCCGTTTCAAAAGAAGCGGTATCAAGTATATCGACTACAAGGATCCCGAATTCCTCAAGAAATTCCTCAACGAGCAGGGCAAGATTCTTCCCCGTCGTATCACAGGAACCTCACTGAAGTTCCAGCGTCGTGTGGCCCAGGCCGTTAAGCGTGCCCGTCACCTCGCCCTCCTTCCCTACGTTACTGACTTGATGAAATAACTTTAAAAGCTATCCGCAATTATGAAGATCATTCTTAAAGAAGACATCGCCAACCTTGGCTACAAAGACGATGTAGTCGAAGTCAAGAACGGATATGGCCGCAACTACCTTATCCCCACCGGCAAAGCAGTGATTGCTACAGAGTCAGCTCTTAAAGTTCTTGCCGAAAACCAACGTCAACGCGCCCACAAGCTCGCTCGCATCAAAGCTGAGGCCGAAGCTGTCGCTGCCGCTATCAAGGATCTCAAGCTCACTATCGGAGCCAAGACTTCTTCAACCGGCACTATCTTCGGTTCCGTCAACGCTATCCAGATTGCAGAGGCTCTCGAGAAGCTCGGTCACAACATCGACCGCAAGCTCATCACTCTTGACCCCGTCAAGGAAGTGGGCAACTACACTGCCACCATCAACCTCCATCGCGAAGTTAAAGTGGAAATCCCCTTCGAAGTTGTTTCTGAATAATCTACGACGACGACACATATTATTGGCAGACGACCTGACACAAAAAGGTCGTCTGTTTTTTTATATCCTACGGGGGATTTTTTCATGCAACCGTTTTTAACATTTTAGCCAATATTTCCGATTTATCGGCGAAAGCTCCCGATAGGTAGAATATCGGAAAGGCACGATTAAACTTTTCTCTAAATTTGTAGTCAGAAATGAGTGTAAACAAAAGCTTAGAACAAGCTTTTAATTCCTCAAATCAAAAAAAGTATAAAAGATTAACAAAAGCATGACACGTTTCATCCGCCCAGTAACACTTCTGGTACTACTCGTCATCACTATGTCATCAGCAGCAATCGCTGCAAACATTACCGGTATTGTAAAGGATATGGATACCGGCGAGCCATTAATGGAAGCATCAGTAAAACTTGTTGCAGCAAAGGACAGCGCCTTTGTCGCAGGCGTCACGACTGACATTGACGGTAAATTCACCCTTTCAGGCGTTAAGGCCGGAAAATATATCCTCTCCGTAGAATATATAGGTTATGCAGACCTCGAAAAAGCTATCACTGTCGCAAAATCCAATCTTCGCCTCGGCGAGCTTAAACTGAAGGAAGCCTCCCACATGCTCGGCGAGGTAAGCGTGGTCGCAATCAAGACCCCGGTCAAGGTAATGGAGGACACCGTAGAATATAATGCCGACTCCTACCACACCCAGCCCAACGCCGTGGTCGAGGACCTTCTCAAGCGCCTGCCGGGTGTCGAGGTTGATTCCGACGGTAAGATTACGGCCAACGGCAAGTCCGTATCGAAAATTCTTGTCGACGGAAAGGAATTCTTCAGCGACGACCCCAAAATGGCCTCTAAAAACCTCCCTGCCAACATGATTAACAAGCTCCAGGTCGTTGACCGCAAAAGCGACATGGCGCGTCTGACAGGTGTTGACGACGGCGAAGATGAGACCGTCATAAACCTTACATTCAAGAAAGGCATGAACCAGGGCTGGTTCGGGGCGGCGGAAGCCGGCTACGGTACCGACGACCGCTACATGGCCTCATTCAACGTCAACCGTTTTTGGGATGGGAATCAGATAACCCTCCTCGGCAACTTCAACAACACCAACCAAATGGGATTCACCGACAGCAACGGTAACCGTTTCCGTCGCTTCGGTGGCAACAACGGCATAACCGAGTCACGCGCTCTCGGTCTCAATTTCAATATCGGAAACGAAGAGATTATCCGTGTTGGCGGTAACCTCATGTGGAGCAACTCTGATGCCAAATCCATAACACGCAAAAGTACAGAGTACATCGGCGACATCCCCTCTTACTCCAAAGCCAACAGCTACACCCGCGACCGCGGCAATAACTTCCGTGGCGATTTCCGTGTACTCTGGAAACCCGACTCATTCAACACCGTCGAATTCCGCCCTAACTTTTCATTGAATTTCAACAAATCATACTCCCTTTCGGAAACATCGAACTTCAACAGTGCCTGGGATAAAGTAAGTGATAACAAGGACCTGCGCAATAGCGACGGCGACTCATACGAAGCAGGCGGCCGACTCATATACTCCCATAATTTCCGCCAGCACAAAGGACGTTCCTTCTCACTTTCAGGCCAATACCGTTTCTCAAACGTGATTGAAAAGGAGACCTCAATCAACGACTTTGTCCGCTATATCATGGAGGAAGACCCTGACAATACCGAGGACAATTCCGAACTACTCAACCAGTACACCGACAACCACACCTGGAGCAACCAGGTAATGGGACAGTTCACCTGGACCGAACCCCTCGGAGATGTGGCCAACGGCAACTTCCTCTCATTCAGCTACCGCATGAACTACCGCTGGAATAATGCCGACAAGCTTGTCTACAACATCCCCGACGGCTACGAGTCAGACATATTCCCACCTGTCGGCGAGGAACCAGACCCTCTTTACTCAAACCGCTACCGCAATAACTATTTCAATCAGAACATACGCCTCAGCTATAAAAAAGTAGGTCAGAAATCCAACCTGGAGGTCGGCATGGGACTCGTGCCCCAGATGACAAAGTCAATCTATCTCGACAACTCCGACAAGAACATCAGCCGCTGGGTCTGGAACTACTCCCCCTTCCTCCGCTACCGCTATAAATTCTCGAAGACACGTTCACTCCAGGCCAACTACCGCGCCCAATCCTCGCAGCCCTCTATGGCACAACTCCAGCCCGTGCTCGACGTCTCTAACCCGACCAACAAGGTGCAGGGTAACCCGGACCTCAAACCGAGCTTCTCCCACAACCTCATGTTCCGTCTTCAGGACTTCAACATGGATAGCCAGCGCTCACTCATGTTCATGGCCAACATACAGATGACACAGAATTCAATCATCTCCAAGACCACACGCGATGAATTCGGAGTCCGCCTGACAGAATATGAAAATGCCAACGGCATATGGAGCGGGCGAGTCATGAACATGTTCTCAATGCCACTGCACAACAAGCTCTGGAGCGTTTCAAACCACATATATGTCAACGGCAACCGCAATGTCGGATTCTCCAACGGCCTCCGCAATACATCTCTGTCACTGTCGGTATTTGAAAGCCCGGGCATCACCTTCCGCCCCGACAATTTCGAACTTGAAATCCGTCCGCAGTACTCGATACAGACTTCACACAACAGTGTGAACACCCAGGCCAACCAGACAATCCACCGCTACGGCGGCCGATTCGACGGAACCTACTACACTCCCTGGGGTCTCACCATACAGAGTGATGTGAACTACTCGGCTACCTCAGGCTACTCGGCCGGCTACAATACCAAGACCTGGATATGGAACGCCACTATCTCCCAGCAGTTCCTTCCCAACAAGTCTCTGACACTCGCGGTGAAGGCCTACGACATCCTCAACAAGCGCAGCAACATCAGCCATACGAGCAACTCCGAAATGAATCAGGATGTTGAGTACAACTCTCTCGGACGCTATGTCATGGTGACACTCAGCTACCGCTTCAATTCATTCGGCAAGGGCAACGAGCCTTCTGCCAGAGGTTTCGGTGGTCCCGGCGGACATGGACCTGGCGGTCCCGGTCGTCATCGTTAATGAGACCATAACAGAATATAACAATAAACCGGCATGGAAGTCTGTCTTCCGTGCCGGTTGTCATTTATTGGTTTAAACAAGAGCTCTATTTTCCTGTAAGGATAGTGCGTATGTCATGCAGTTTGTTGAGAGCAGCCATAGGGGTAAGGTTATTAATGTCAAGGTCAAGGATTTCGTCACGAAGCTGGGCAAGCACAGGGTCATCGAGCTGAAAGAAGGAGAGCTGCACTCCTTCGGCCGTGTCAGCCACGGTCGACAGATTCTTTGCAATCCTCTCGTCACCGTCGCGATTGACCCTCTCGAGATGTTCGAGCACCTCGTCAGCCCTCCTGACAATCGACTGCGGCATGCCGGCAAGTTTGGCCACATGTATACCGAAACTATGCTCGCTGCCACCCTTGGCGAGCTTGCGCAGGAACACAACCTTACCGTCAATCTCCCTGACGGAGACATTGTAGTTGACGACACGACTGAAGCTCTTCTCCATTTCATTCAGCTCATGGTAGTGGGTGGCAAAAAGAGTCTTGGGATGTATGCCCCCATGCTCGTGGATATGCTCCACGATAGCCCATGCTATGGAAATACCGTCGTAAGTCGACGTGCCTCGTCCGAGTTCGTCAAAGAGTATCAGCGAGCGCTGGCTCATATTGTTGAGGATTGAGGCCGCCTCGTTCATCTCGACCATGAAGGTTGACTCTCCGAGCGATATATTGTCACTCGCGCCAACTCGGGTGAATACCTTGTCAACCACCCCGATATGCGCGCTCTCAGCCGCCACGAATGAACCGATCTGGGCCAGGAGCACATTGAGCGCGGTCTGACGCAGCAAGGCTGATTTACCCGACATGTTGGGACCGGTAATCATCATCACCTGCGTACCGTTGTTCGAAAGATTGACCGTATTGCTTATATATGGCTCTCCCGGAGGCAGCTCCTTCTCGATAACCGGGTGGCGTCCTTCGACTATCGACAGTTCGAGAGAGTCGTCAACCACAGGGCGGTTATAGCGGTTCTCTATTGCCACACGGGTAAATGAGCCGAAGACATCGAGTCGTGCGATCATCTGCGCGTCAAGAAGTATCGCGGGGATATAAGCACAGAGGTCGTGCACGAGCGACGAATATATTTGCTGCTCGATAATAGCTATCTTATCCTGTGCGCCGAGAATCTTCTCCTCATATTCCTTCAATTCCTGGGTGATATAGCGCTCGGCGTTTACAAGCGTCTGCTTCCTTATCCAGCTCTGCGGCACCTTGTCACGGTGAGTATTCGTCACCTCTATATAATAGCCGAACACATTATTATATGCCACCTTCAGCGAGGATATTCCTGTGTTCGCGCTCTCGCGCTGCTGCAATCTGAGAAGATAGTCCTTACCCTTGTAGGCAATCTCGCGAAGCTCGTCGAGTTCGGCATCCACACCGTCGCGTATCACCGGGCCGCGGTTGAGAGCCGTAGGGGGGTCGGGAATAATCTCGCGCTCGATGCGCTCGGCGATACCGGTGCATGGATTAAGCTGCTCCCCGATACTACGGAGCACCTGCAGGGACGACGCCCCGCATATCTGGCGGATAGGCTCAATCATCCCGAGGGCGTGGCGCAGCTGTATGAGCTCGCGGGGATTCACCCTCCCGGTCGACACCTTCGAGATTAGGCGCTCGAGGTCGCCAATCTGTCCGAGAGCCTCGCGAAGGGCATCACGGTCATCAGTATTCTTGAAAAAATACTCCACAATATCCAGACGGCTGTTAATCTCCCTCGCATCCTTCAGGGGGAAGAGCACCCAGCGGCGCAGCAGTCGCGCACCCATAGGGCTGACCGTGCGGTCTATGACGTCAAGGAGGCTCTTGCCCTCCTCGCTCATCGAACTTACGAGTTCGAGATTGCGGATTGTGAAGCGGTCAAGACGCACCGACTTCTCCTCCTCGACACGGGCAATGGAGGTGATGTGTGAAATCTGCGTGTGCTGCGTGATGTCGAGATAGTGAAGTATCGCACCGGCAGCCACGACAGCAGCCGTCATGGAGTGTATGCCGAAGCCTTTGAGTGAATTGGTCTCGAACTGCTTGAGAAGCCTGTCCATAGCCGCATCGTCGGTAAACACCCAGTCATCAAGCTCGAAAGCGAGATAGTGCTCGGCAAAGCTTTCCTCGATAAGACGCTTCTTGCCCCGCTCCACGAGCACCTCCTTAGGCGCGAAGTTGACCAGCAGCTTCTCGATATAGTCAGCCGTGCCTTCCGCCACGAGAAACTCGCCCGTCGAGATGTCGAGGAAGGCCACTCCGACAGTCTGCTTGCTAAAATTTATGGCTGCAAGGAAATTATTCTCCCTATTGTTAAGAAGTGTGTCATTGATTGACACACCCGGGGTCACAAGCTCGATGATGCCGCGCTTCACGAGCTTCTTGGTCGTCTTCGGGTCTTCGAGCTGTTCGCATATCGCCACACGCTTTCCCGCCCTCACGAGCTTGGGCAGATAGGTGTCGAGCGCATGGTGGGGGAAGCCCGCAAGTTCGACAAATTGCGCAGACCCGTTGGCACGGCGCGTCAGCGTGATGCCGAGAATCTCGGATGAGGCTATAGCGTCCTCTGAAAATGTTTCATAAAAATCCCCCACGCGAAAAAGCAATATTGCATCTGGATGCTTCTCCTTCATCGCAAAGTACTGCTTCATCAGCGGGGTTTCAACAATTTTTTTAGCCATAAATTTTTCAAACTCTTTTTGAGGGATACAAATTTACAAATTTCCCCTTGAAATTTCCACCCTTCGAGGACCATATATTGAACAAAAATATCTAATTTTGTTTTCTAACAATACTATTATCTTCTCAATCAACATCATTAAATTTTATGAACTCAAAACTATCGTCAACAGTTATTGCCGCACTGCTCGTAGCAGTGGGCATCGTTATTCTCGGCTTCCTTCTGAAGGCCGGTATCGACAATATTGCCTTCCGTGACCGCGAAGTGACTGTGCGCGGCCTCGCCGAGCGCGAGGTTCCCGCCGACCTCGTCACCTGGCCCATCACCTACTCCCTCGCGGGCAACGACCTCCAGACTATCTACAATAAAGTCAGTGCCAACAATGACATTATCGTAAAATTCCTGACCTCCAACGGCATCAGCTCCGACGAGATTTCAGTGAACCCGCCGGACACCTACGACGCCTCCTCAAACCGTTACCGCTCTGACTCTTTCACCTATAATTATTCTATCAACTGCACCGTGACTGTCACCACCAAGAAAGTGCAGAAGGTGCGCGAGCTGCTCAACCGCCAGTCAGAACTGCTCAAGGAAGGTGTGGCTTTCTCCAATTCATATATCAACTATCAGTTCACAGGCCTCAACACGATTAAGCCCGAAATGATAGCCGAGGCGACCAAAAACGCCCGCGCCGCAGCCGACCAGTTTGCAGCCGACAGCGAGAGCCGCGTAGGAAAAATCAAGACCGCTTCGCAAGGCCAGTTCTCTATCGAGGACAGCGACTCGTCGACACCCTTCATCAAGAAAGTCCGAGTCGTATCGACCATAGTCTACTATCTCGAAGACTAAGAGATACATATAAAATACTATAACATTCCGGGAAGCCCTTGCTTATATGACAGAGCTTCCCGGATTTTTTATCAACAATGAAAATTCGACCGTTTTTTATACGCCTTGAAATCTATTTAGCCATTATTATTGACTATGTTATGGCAAAAAATGCGTATCTTTGCAAATTATTTGACCAATCATACGGAAATAAATCAAAAGAACCATATACATTATGTTGACAGCCAAGGAAATACGCGAATCTTTCAAAGAGTTTTTCCAATCTAAGGGACACCACATCGTCCCCTCCGCCCCGATGGTAATCAAGGATGACCCCACACTGATGTTTACCAACGCGGGCATGAACCAGTTCAAAGATATTATCTTAGGTAATAAGGCCGCTAAATACCAGCGTGTAGCCGACTCGCAGAAATGTCTGCGTGTGTCAGGAAAACACAACGACCTCGAGGAGGTCGGAATGGACACCTACCACCACACCATGTTCGAGATGCTCGGCAACTGGTCATTCGGCGACTACTTCAAGAAAGAAGCTATCGACTGGGCATGGGAATATCTCGTCGACGTACTCAAGCTCGACCCGAAGCGCCTCTATGCCACTGTGTTTGAGGGCGCACCCGACGAAGGACTGTCGCGCGACGACGAGGCTGCCTCCTACTGGGAACAGCATCTCCCCGCCTCCCACATCATCAACGGCAACAAGCACGACAACTTCTGGGAAATGGGCGACACAGGTCCCTGCGGCCCCTGCTCGGAAATCCACATCGACCTCCGCAGCGACGAAGAGCGTGAGAAAATCGACGGTGCAAGCCTCGTCAATAAAGACAATCCCTTGGTGATTGAGATATGGAACCTCGTGTTCATGCAGTTCAACCGTAAGGCCGACGGCTCTCTCGAACCGCTGCCTGCGAAGGTCATCGACACCGGCATGGGTTTCGAGCGCCTCTGCATGGCTCTCCAGGGCAAAAAATCCAACTACGATACTGACGTATTCACCCCCCTCATCGGCAAAATCGCCCAGCTTTCGGGCAAGGAATATGGCAAGGACGCCAAGGTCGACATAGCGATGCGTGTCATCGCCGACCATGTGCGCACAATCTCATTCTCGATTGCCGACAGCCAGCTCCCCGGCAACGCCAAGGCCGGCTATGTCATCCGTCGCATCCTCCGCCGCGCCGTCCGCTACGCATACACCTTCCTTGACCAAAAGCAGGCCTTCATGTACAAGCTTGTCAACACCCTCATCGACTCTATGGGTGAGGCTTATCCCGAAATCGCCGCACAGCGCGAGCTTATCATGAAGGTAATCAAGGAAGAGGAGGATTCATTCCTCCGCACACTCGACAAAGGTATCGCCATCCTCGACGAGGCTATCAAAAACGCCAAAAGCCAAGGCAAGAACGAGATTTCAGGCAAAGAGGCCTTCGTGCTTTACGACACATACGGCTTCCCCCTCGACCTTACCGAACTTATTCTCAAGGAAAACGGCATGACTCTTGACAAAAAAGAGTTTGACGTCGAAATGGAGGCACAGAAGACCCGCGCACGCAATGCCGCAGCCGTCGAGGCCACCGACTGGGTGACTGTCAGCGAAGGTGAGACCGAATTCGTGGGCTATGATGTCACTTCCTGCCCCACCCGCATACTCCGTTACCGCAAGGTGACTCAGAAAAACAAGGAATTTTATCAGATTGTACTCTCCACCACCCCCTTCTATGCAGAAATGGGCGGCCAGGTCGGCGACAGCGGCTGGCTCATCTGCGGCGACGAGAAAGTGGAAATCTACGATACCAAGCGTGAGAACGGCCAGGCAGTCCACCTGAGCAAGAAGCTCCCCTCCAATGTCGAGGCAGAGTTCACAGCCCGGATCAACGAGGCCAACCGCCGCGCCACCGAATGTAACCACACCGCCACCCACCTGCTCCATGCCGCCCTCCGCGAGGTGCTCGGTACACATGTGGAGCAGAAAGGCTCGTTTGTATCCCCCGGCATGCTCCGCTTCGACTTCTCCCACTTCCAGAAAGTGACACCCGAGGAGCTCCGCAAGGCCGAGCGTATCGCCAACGCCAATGTCCGCAAGGCCATCCCTCTTGACGAGCGCCGCCACACACCTATTGCCGAGGCTCTGGAAATGGGTGCTATGGCTCTCTTCGGTGAGAAGTACGGCGAGGAGGTCCGCGTGGTGAAATACGGTGACTCAGTCGAACTCTGCGGTGGTACCCATGTCCCCAACACCGGCAACATCGGCATGATTCGCATAGTATCCGAGTCAAGTATCGCCGCCGGCATCCGCCGTATCGAGGCTGTCACCGCCCAGGTGGCCGAAGATATGATTGACGAGATGAGCGACAACATGCACGCCGTGGCCGAAATGCTCAACAACGCACCTGACATCCGCCAGGCGCTCCGCAAGTCAATCGAAGAAAACACCGAGCTTCGCAAGCAGGCCGAGGAATATATGCAGGAGCGCATCCGCAACATTGCCCGCGAGATTCTCGACAAGGCCGAGACAGTCAACGGCATCAAGCTTACCGCTATTTCAGGCGTCCGCGTGCCTGAAGTTGTAAAGGGCATCGCCTTTGCCGTGCGTCAGCTCTCGCCCGAGAAGACAGCCTTTTTAGCCGCTACCGTCGACGTTTCGGGCAAACCACTTCTCACCGTGGCCATGACCGACGACATTGTCAAGGAGGGCTACAACGCATCAAACATCGTCCGCGAGGCGGCCAAGGCGATCAAGGGTGGCGGCGGTGGCCAGCCCGGCTTCGCCCAGGCCGGCGGCAAGGACAAGGGCGGCCTCTCTGTAGCCTTCCAGGCCATGATTAATACTTTCAAGCAGTAAGCTATTAACTCCAAAATAATATTAGGTAGCTGCGCCAATTCATTTTGGCGCAGCTATTTTTTTACACAATAACATTAGGTTTTCTTAAAATGATTTAATATATTTGCGATAGCAATTTAATATCATTTTAATATCACAACCATGTCTACCTCTACTACCAACAACAACGAGTATGCCTATCGCGGCAAGATTTACAATGGTTTTGCCATGCTCGCGCTCACACTCCTGGCCATTCCGGCAGTCATGACGGCCTGCATCCTGCTTCTTGACATCCCCGGAATCGTCAGCGCCGTCATCCTCGGAATCATCGACCTGGTTATGCTCGGCGGTTTCTTCATCCAGCAGCCAAACCAGGCGAGAGTGGCAATATTTTTCGGAAAATACTGCGGCACCTGCAAACAGACCGGCTACTACTGGATCAACCCCTTCGTGAGCCTCAAAAAAATCTCCCTCCGCATCCGAAATATGGACATAGAGCCTATCAAGGTCAATGACCGCATAGGCAACCCCGTGCTCATCGGCATGGTGCTCGTGTGGAAGGTGAAAGACACCTATCGTGCCGTGTTTGATGTCGACGCCGCACCCGCGGCAGCTTCCGTGACCTCAAACGCCGTGAGCAGCTCGGCGCTCGAGGCCTTCGTCAGAATCCAGAGCGACGCCGCCCTCCGCGAGGTGACCGGCCAGTATGCCTATGACGACAATGACGACCACTCGGGACAGCTCACCCTCCGAAGCGGTGGCGAGGAAATCAACGATCTGCTCGAGCATAAAATCAACGAGCGCCTCTCGATGGCAGGCATCGAAGTCGTGGAGGCCCGTCTCAACTATCTCGCCTACGCCCCTGAGATTGCAGCCGTTATGCTTCGCCGCCAACAGGCCTCAGCCATTATCTCGGCCCGCGAGAAGATTGTCGAAGGCGCGGTATCAATGGTCAAAATGGCTCTCACCGAGCTTAAGGATCAGGGCGTGGTCGAACTCGATGAGGAGCGCAAGGCCGCAATGGTCAGCAACCTGCTCGTGGTTCTCTGCGCCGACGAGCCGGCCCAGCCCGTGGTCAATACCGGCACACTATATCAGTAAAAATCTATCTCCCATGCCGACAAAGACAAAGCAATCCACCAAAGGTTTCCTTCTCCGTCTCGATCCTTCGGCAATGGAGGAAGTGGAGCGCTGGGCCGCCGCGGAATTCCGCTCTGTCAACGGGCAGCTCCAATGGATAGTCAACGACGCCCTCCGTCGTTACCGCCGCTCTAAAAAGGACGATACCCCCGTCTCCCCCTCCGACAGCGAGACTACGGAATAAATACTACTTCAAAATAATAAGCGTCACTCCCGGACATTTCGAGAGTGACGCTACTGTTTCCGCTAAATATTGCCTATCGCTTATTTTTTCTTGTTCTTTTTATTCTTTTTCAGAGAATCCACGTCATATCCGAGGTCTTCCATTTCAAGAGAGGCCCAGATGAAGGGACCGACGCCCTTGGCATCGTTGTCGCGGATAGGCTCGCTGAGATAGTAGGCATACGAACCGTCGCGACGCTTGTTCTCCTTAACCTTGGGAGCTGCTTTGAGGACAGCGTCGCTGATACCCGGGCCGAGGCCTGCCACAACGCAGCAGTCGGTGATCGAGATAGTGCCGTCAGCGTCCTCGCGAATGAAGTTGTCGATGATGCCCTGGTAAGCCTTCTTACCTGCCTCGAGATATTTCGGATCCTTCACATAACCCTTGCGGGCAGCCTTCAGAAGAGAGTAGGCAAACATAGAGGTGGCTGTCGACTCGAGGTAGTTGCCCTCGCGTCCGGGAGAATCCATCACCTGGTACCATGTGCCGGTCTTGGAATCCTGCCATTTGATAATATTGTCGAAGCACTTGGTCAGAAGCTCCTCCACTTCGCCGCGACGCTCATAGTCGGCGGGGAGTGCGTCGAGGAGTTCCACGAGGGCCATAGTATACCAGCCCTGCGCGCGGCCCCAGCAGTGCTGTGAGAGGCCGGTCTCGTTGTCGCTCCAGAACATCTCGCGGCTCTCGTCCCAGGCGTGGCGGTTAAGGCCGGTCTTGGGGTCGTATGTGCGCTCGTATGTACTCTTCACCTGGTCCACGGCATCGTCATAGATAGGCTTGGCAAGCTCGGGAGTATAAATCATGGATGCGGTCAGCACACGGTAGGGAAGGCCCATGAAGATACCGTCGAGCCACACCTGGTAGGCATAGATAGCCTTGTGCCAGTAGACACCTTCGTTTGTGCGGGGCTGGTCGGCGAGCTGATGCATTAGGGTGTTCATTGCCTTCAGGTTCTTCTGTTCGGGGAAGTGCTCATACATGCGGGTTACGAAATGGCCTGTGCGGACATTGTCGAGGTTGTAATCTTTGAGCTTATATCCGCGGATGACGCCCTCGGGCGAAATCATCGTATCAGTGTATTCCTTACAATAAGCCTTGATGTCGTCGCCGCCATAGCGAAGGTAGGTGTCGAGCATTGATTCAAGCTCGATGCCCATGACATAGCTCCATTTCGGACGATTTGAGAAATCAAGGAGGTAACTTTTCGGTACTCGCTGCATCTCGGAGCGGGTGAGCCACTCGGAATAGTGCTTGGGCTTTTCAGCGGTCTTCTTGGCGGGGGCTGTAGAGGCGTAGGCACTGCCGAAAGCAGCAAGCAGAACGCCTGCAAGCAAAAGCTTTAACTTTTTCATTGGGTTTAAGGTATGGGATTAGTGATAATGTTCGGTTTCAATGGCTGCCTTTCACAAACCATAGCACAAATTTACGAATTAATGCTGTAAATGCCAAATCGCCACCTCCCAACGGCTTGTCTATTTCACTTTTTTTGTCTATATTTGCATTACTTAAATGCTTTCTATACCATAATTTACATCATTTATCATATACCAATTATCATATCAATACAATAAGCCATGAAATTAAAGCAGCTCTTGGTTGCAGCCGTAATTTCAGCTATTCCCGCTGTCATGTCGGCCGAACTATTACCTTATCAGAATCCGGCCCTGTCTGCCGAAGAACGTGCCGAAGACCTGTGCAAACGCCTGACCCTCGAGGAGAAGGCTCTCCTCATGATGAACGGTTCGCCGGCCATCGAGCGCCTCGGCATACCGGCCTTCGACTGGTGGAGCGAGGCTCTCCACGGCGTCGGTCGCAACGGGCTGGCCACAGTCTTCCCTTCCTGCATCGGCATGGCAGCCTCCTTTGACGACGATCTGATTGAAGAGATATTTACTGCCGTCAGCGACGAGGCCCGCGCCAAAAACACCCTCGCGCGCAAGGAAGGAAAGGTAGGAAAATACAAATGTCTCTCCTTTTGGACCCCGAACATCAACGTATTCCGCGACCCGCGCTGGGGACGCGGCCAGGAGACTTACGGCGAGGACCCGTACATGAACGGACGCATGGGCCTGCGCGTGGTCAAGGGCCTGCAGGGCGACGGCAAGAACAAGTATTACAAGCTCCATGCCTGCGCCAAGCACTATGCCGTCCATAGCGGCCCCGAAAAGACCCGCCACCAGTTCAATATCGAGAATCTTCCCGCACGCGAACTATGGGAGACATATCTCCCGGCTTTCAAAACGCTCGTCCAGGAGGGCGACGTGCAGCAGGTCATGTGTGCCTACCAGCGTTTTGAAGGCTCCCCCTGCTGTGGCTCCGACCGTCTGCTCAACTCAATCCTCCGCTACCAGTGGGGCTTCGACGGGCTCGTGGTCAGCGACTGCGGCGCAATCGGCGACTTTTATCGCGAAGGGCGCCACGAGGTATCCAAAGATTCAAAGGCGGCATCGGCTCTCGGAGTGCTCAGCGGCACCGACGTGGAGTGTGGCGGCGTCTATAAGAATCTCCCCGGAGCCGTGAAGCGCGGCGACATCAAGGAGTCGGACATCGACGTCAGCGTTAAGCGCCTCCTCAAGGGACGTTTCGAACTTGGCGACTTCGACCCCGACTCGCTCGTCTCGTGGACATCTATTCCTATGAGCGTCGTCAACTCGAAAGAGCACCGCGAGCTCGCCCGCAAGATGGGTCGCGAGCAGATGGTGTTGCTTAAAAACAACGGCATACTCCCCCTCTCCCCCGATGATAAAAAAGTAATGGTCATGGGTCCCAACGCCGCTGACTCGACTATGATGTGGGGTATCTACTACGGCCAGCCCGGCCACACAGTCACCATTCTCGAGGGTCTCAACGCCCGCACCGGCCGCACGCTCCCCTATGCCCGCGGCTGCGCCGTCACCCGCATGACCGACCGCGAGAGTGTGTTCCAAAACATCAAGGGCGGCGACGGGAACCCCGGTATGGTGGCCACATATTGGAACAACACAAATATGGAAGGTACCCCTGACGCAGTCGCTGTCTACACCTCCCCGATAATGCTTGACAACGGCGGCAACACGGCCTTTGCCCCGGGTGTCAACCTCACCAACTTCACCGCGCGCTACATGGGTACTTATACCGCCGACCGCGACGAGACCCTCGACATGGTCTTCAACAACGACGACGGCCTCCGCATAATCATCAACGGCGACACCGTCCACAACCGTTGGAAAACCGACCCGCTCAACTTCCGTGAGCGCGAACTTGTGGTCGAGAAAGGTAAGAAATACGACATCGAAGTCGACTACATGCAGCTCGAGGATGACGCCACCCTCAATTTCGACATTCTCCGCACCCGCGATGTCACAGCTGCCGATGCCGTGGCCGCAGCCAAGGATTCCGAGACTGTAATCTTCGTCGGAGGCATATCTCCGGCCTACGAGCGCGAGGAGGCAAAGGTGCGCGAGCCCGGATTTGACGACGGCGACCGCACGTCGATAGAGCTTCCCGCTCCGCAGCGTGAAATACTCCGCGCCCTCCACGACGCGGGCAAGAAAATAGTCTTCGTCAACTGTAGCGGCAGCGCCGTGGCGCTCACCCCTGAAAATGAAATATGCGACGCCATACTCCAGGCC
Source organism: uncultured Duncaniella sp. (assembly GCA_910586665.1). Lineage (GTDB taxonomy): Bacteria > Bacteroidota > Bacteroidia > Bacteroidales > Muribaculaceae > Duncaniella. Next base: position 92,809 of record CAJUIX010000004.1, on the reverse strand, counting down.
TGGTATCCCGGCGAGCAGGGAGGCCATGCCGTGGCCGACGTCCTCTACGGCGACTACAATCCCTCGGGCAAACTCCCTGTCACCTTCTATAAGGACGACTCGCAGCTCCCCGCCTTCGACGACTACCTCATGGCCGGCCGCACATACCGCTACATGATGCAGGATCCCCTCTACCCCTTCGGCTACGGCCTCAGCTACACTACATTCGACATCTCCGAGCCTGTCTACGCCGACGGTAAGATCAGCGTCGAAGTCAAGAACACCGGCAAGGTCAAGGGCACAGAGGTCGTGCAGGTCTATATGCGCCGCCCCGCCGACACAGCCGGTCCTAACAAGACCCTGCGTGGCTATGAGCGCGTAGAGCTTGCCCCAGGAGAGAGCCGCAAGGTCACAATCGACTTCCCCCGCAATCTCTTCGAGAACTGGGACGAAGCCGCCCAGGAAATGCGAGTAGTCCCCGGCTCCTACGAACTCCTCGTCGGTTCCTCCAGCTCCCCCAAAGACCTCAAGACAACCAAAGTAACTATAAAATAAAAATGTGAACTGTCCAAAAAAGTTTTTTATAACCTTTTGAAGGGAGGCTTATGTAATAAACCTCGTACATATATGCTCAACCGGCTGTGTCGTGGTCAAGGACTTTCGACACAGCCGGTTGAGTATATGACGGTTGGGGGCTTCGGCGTGGGATTATTTCTTTCCTGTCAGGTATTCATGTATGCCCAGGGCTGCTTTGCGGCCGGAGGCGATACAGCGGACCACGAGTGAGGCTCCAGTCGAGACATCGCCGGCGGCAAATACCTTGGGTGTGCTCGACTGCCCCTTGTCATCGACCTTGACATTGCCGCGGGCGTCCTTTTCAAGCCCGAGTGCGTCAATAACTTCGGCCACCGGCTGGGTGAAGCCCATAGCGAGGAGCACCAGTTCGGCCTTGATTGCCTCCTTGCGGCCTGTGTGTCGGAGATTCATGCGCCCGGTCTCCGGGTCTTTCTCCCATTCGACCTCCTCGACCTCGACCTCCTTGACACAGCCTTTCTCGTCAGGGACGAAACGGCGGGTGTCAAGGAGCCAGCGGCGCTCGCAGCCCTCAAGGTGGCTGCTCGAAGTTTTAAGAATCACCGGATAATAGGGCCACGGAGTGGCGGGGTTCTCCCCTACCGGCGGCTTCGGCATAATTTCAATCTGAGTCACCGAGGCCGCACCCTGGCGATGGGCAGTGCCCACGCAGTCGCTACCCGTGTCGCCACCACCTATTACCAACACGTTCTTATGCCTGGCCGAGATGCGCTCCGCACGGTCAATTTCCGCCCCGGCGTTGACTCGGTTCTGCTGCTGGAGAAGCTCGAGGGCGAAATGCACACCCTTCAGCTCGCGCCCCTCCACCTTAAGGTCGCGCGCCACCTCGGCGCCCATAGCGAGGCAGACGGCATCATATTCCTCGAGCAACTTTCCGGCATCGACATCGCTCCCCACCTTGATGCCGCACTTGAACTCTATCCCCTCCTCGCGTAGAAGGGCGAGACGACGGTCAATCACGCTCTTGTTGAGCTTGAAATCAGGGATGCCGAAGCGGAGCAAGCCACCCGGAGCCTCATTTTTTTCAAAAACGGTGACGCTGTGACCCTTCTGATTGAGCTGGTTGGCACAGGCAAGACCCGCGGGGCCCGAACCAATCACCGCCACACGGAAGCCGGTGCGCTTCTTCGGAGGACGGGCCGACACATAGCCCTCACTGAAGGCGCGCTCCACGATAGCGGCCTCATTCTCGCGAATGGTCACCGGCTCGTGCTCTTTGTTGAGCACGCAACCCTTCTCGCAAAGCGCCGGACAGACGCGCCCTGTGAACTCGGGGAAGTCATCGGTCATCGTCAGCAGCTGGTAGGCGCCCTTTATGTCATTCTTATACAGACGGTCCTGCCATTCGGGCTGACGGTTTCCAAGGGGACAGCTCCAGTGGCAGAAAGGCACTCCGCACTCCATGCAGCGCGAGGCCTGCAAGCGCCTGTCCTCGGTGTTGAGCGTCTGCTCCACCTCGCCATAGTCATTGATGCGGTCATGAACCGGACGATAGCCCGCCTCTTTACGCGGTATATTCAGAAATGCTGTGGGATTTCCCATATATCTTAATCTTTTGCTTTATTTCGTTAACAAAAACATTGAATCTCACTCATCAGTCCACCTGCATGGATGCGATGCGGCGTTCAAGACCTGCCACCTTCTCATCGTGGAGCACCTTCTTATACTCGATAGGTATCACCTTGATGAACTGCCCGACATAATTGTCCCAGTCGTCGAGCATGGCGCCGGCGAGGGGGCTGTGGGTATGGCGGAAATGGTTGCCGATAAGCCTGTAGAGCTCGCGGTTGTCGGCCATCTCCTCAATGAGCGACAGCTCCACCATCTCCATATTGCAGAAATAGTCAAAGTCACCGTCGGGATTCCAGACATATGCGATACCTCCGCTCATACCTGCGGCAAAGTTGCGGCCCGTGGTTCCGAGGACGACCGTGCGGCCGCCTGTCATATACTCGCAACAATGGTCACCGACACCCTCGACCACCGCGGTGGCCCCGGAGTTGCGGACGCAGAAGCGCTCGCCGACACGACCGTTGATATAGATCTCGCCCGCGGTCGCTCCATAGAGGATGGTATTGCCGGCGATGATGTTTGACTCGGGGGCAAAGCTGCTTCCGGCAGGGGGCACAATCACAATCTTGCCACCCGAGAGACCCTTGCCGACATAGTCATTGGCATCACCCTCGAGACGGAAACTGATTCCGTGGGCGAGGAAGGCGCCGAAGCTCTGTCCGGCAGCCCCTTTGAAGGTGCAGTTGATAGTATTGTCCTGGAGTCCGGCGTCGCCAAACTTCTTGGCTATGACTCCTGAGAGCATCGCGCCCACAGAGCGGTCGGTGTTCTTAATCGGGAACTCCAGCTCGACCGGCATCCCAGACTCGATAGCGGGATATGCGCGGCTGATAATCTCGCGGTCGAGAACGTGGGCTATGTCATGCTTCTGCTCACAGACATTGATTATGGCATTTGTAGCGCTCTCAGCGGGCATGGCGAGGAGACGGCTGAAATCAAGGCCGGCAGCCTTGCCGCTGACCATACCCTCTTTGACATAGAGCATGTCGGCACGACCGATGATGTCATCCATCTTCCTTACACCGATTTCCGCGAGGATCTCACGGATTTCGCGGGCGAGGAAGCGGAAGAAATTGACCACATACTCCGAGCGCCCGATGAAACGCTTGCGCAACTCCTCGTTCTGGGTGGCGACGCCCACGGGACAGGTGTTCTTATGGCACTTGCGCATCATCACACAGCCGAGCACGATGAGCGCGCTCGTCGCAAAGCCGTATTCCTCGGCACCGAGCATAGCCATGATGACAACGTCGCGCGCGCTCTTGAGCTGGCCGTCAGCCTGAAGCTTCACCTGGCCGCGGAGATTGTTGATTACGAGTGTCTGCTGCGTCTCCGCAAGGCCGATTTCGACCGGGACACCCGCATAACGGATAGAGCTTGCCGGCGAGGCACCCGTGCCGCCGTCGCTACCGCTGATTGTGATAAGGTCGCTCTTGGCCTTGGCGACACCGGCGGCAATAGTGCCGACACCGCTCTCCGACACAAGCTTAACGCTCACCTTTGCAGCCGGATTGATATTCTTCAAATCAAAAATAAGCTGCGCGAGGTCCTCGATAGAGTAAATGTCGTGATGCGGGGGCGGGGATATGAGCGAGATGCCCGGAATCGAGTGGCGGGTCTTTGCAATAATCTTGTTGACCTTGAATCCGGGGAGCTGTCCACCCTCACCCGGCTTCGCACCCTGCGCAACCTTGATTTGGATTTCGTCGGCGTTGACAAGATACTCGGCAGTGACGCCGAAACGGCCTGAGGCCACCTGCTTGATGGCTGAACGGGCCGAGGAGCCGTCGGCCCTCGGACTGAAACGCTCGGGATCCTCACCACCCTCGCCGGTGTTGCTTCGCGCACCAATGGTATTCATGGCAATCGCCAGGGCCTCGTGGGCCTCACGGCTGATTGAACCGAATGACATGGCGCCGGTGACGAAACGCTTCATGATATCCTCTTCCGGCTCTACGAGGTCGATTGAAATCGGTTCGGATTTCCTGAAGTCGAGAAAGTCACGGATGAATATAGGCTTGGGCTTGTTGTCGACAAGCGAGGTGTATTCTTTAAACTTCTTATAGCTGCCAAGACGGGTGGCAAGCTGTAGGGTGGCGATTGTCTCGGGATTCCATGCGTGCGACTCACCGTCCTTGCGGAAGGAGTACTGGCCTATGAAGGGGAGCGGAAGCTCATCATCAAAATCCTCATCGAAGGCTTCCGAGTGGGCATCGACGACATCTGCCGCTATCTGACGTATGTCTACGCCGCCGACCTTGCTAACGGTGTCGCCGAAATACTCGCTGCACACGCCGTCCGAAAGGCCGACAGCCTCGAAGAGCTGTGCGCCCTTGTAGCTCGTGAGGGTGGAGATGCCCATTTTTGACATGACTTTCAGCAGGCCCTTGTCAATGGCCTTGATATAGTTGTGTGAGGCAGTGTCGAAGTCGAGCTGTATGTCATGCTTCTTGACAAGGTCGTCGATGATTGCGAAGGCGAGATAGGGATTGATAGCGCTCGCGCCATAGCCGCTGAGGAGGGCGAAGTGCATCACCTCGCGGGCATCGGCGGTCTCGATAATGAGAGCTGTCTGCACACGTTTTTTCTTGTCGATAAGGTGGTGGTGTACGGCAGATGTGGCGAGAAGCGAAGGAATCGGGGCGTTACCGCCATCGACACCGCGGTCGGAGAGCACCACATAGTTGCACCCCTCGTCGACAGCCTGCTCCGCCTCGCGACACAGCCGCTCTACGGCCTTCACAAGGCCCTCGTGGCCTTCGGATGCGGGGAAGGTCATAGCCAGCTTTCGCGTGTTGAAGCCCTTGTAGCGGAGATTGCATAGTAGGTCAAGCTCGCGATTGGTGATAATCGGGCGTTTCAGAAGCACCATCTTGCAAAGCTCCGGGGAGGGGTCGAGAAGATTGAGTTTCACGGCCCCGATATAGCTGTCGAGGCTCATCACAAGCTCCTCGCGCAGCGGGTCAATGGCAGGATTGGTCACCTGGGCGAAATGCTGACGGAAATAGTTGAACAGCAGCTGACGTTCCTCCGAGAGCACGGCTATCGGAGTGTCCTTACCCATAGAGTTGACAGGCTCCTTGCCGTCAGTGAGCATCGGGGTGATGATATTCTGCACTTCCTCCCTGTTATATAAATATAGGTGTAGGAGCCGGCGGAAATCGTCGACGGTGTTGTCTATCTTTCGGCCACTGCTGATGTTGTCGAGGCTGATGCGGTTACGCGAAAGCCAGTCGCGATAGGGAAACTCGCTCGCGAGAGCCTCTTTCAGGTCCGCATCCTGATAGATTTTCCCCTCCTCCATGTCGACCATCATCATTTTGCCCGGACGAAGGCGCCCCTTCACCTTCACCTCCGAGGCATCGAAGGGGAGCACGCCCATTTCCGACGCGAGCACGACGGTGTCATTCTTGGTTATGAGATAGCGCGCCGGACGCAGACCGTTGCGGTCAAGCATACCTCCGGCGTAGCGGCCGTCGCTGAACAGCAGGGCAGCCGGACCGTCCCACGCCTCCATGAGGATGGAATTGTACTCATAGAAAGCCTTCAGCTCGGGCGAAATCGGATTCTTGTCATTGAACGATTCGGGGATAAGCATCGACAGTGCCCTCGGAAGACTCATACCGGCCATGACGAAGAACTCGAGTACATTGTCGAGCGAAGCCGAATCGCTCATGCCGGGCTGCACGATGGGTGTCAGGTCGCGGTCGCCGAATATGGCGGGACGGAGCATGCACTCGCGTGCCTTCATCCAGAGACGGTTGCCCTGGATGGTATTAATCTCACCGTTGTGTCCCAACATCCTGAAAGGCTGTGCGAGCGACCATGTCGGGAAGGTGTTGGTGCTGAAACGGGAGTGCACGAGAGCCATAGCCGTGGTGAAACGCGGATTCATGAGGTCCGGGTAGTAGTAGCGCAGCTGAAGGCTCGAAAGCATACCTTTATATATAATGATGCGCGAGGAGAGCGACACGATATAGAATTCATCCTTCCCTTCGAGCGAGAGAGAGCGCACCCTGCGCTCCACGGCCTTGCGCAGGAGGTAGAGTCGGATTTCAACCGGCTCGTCGCTCTCCTCATCGGATACAAAAATCTGCTTGATGTCAGGCTCGGCACCACGGGCCACGGAGCCAAGCTGCTCATTATTTGTCGGCACGTCGCGCACGGCTATGAGTTTCAGACCGAGTTCTATCGCCTCGCGCTCTATGATGCCGAGGATAATCTGCTTCGTGTCCTCGTTGCGCGGAAAGAAGACAAGGCCGGTGCCGTAACGTCCCTTTTCGGGGACAGGGATGCCCTGGAGGAGGATGAATTCGTGAGGTATCTGCACCATGATTCCCGCACCGTCGCCGGTCTTCGGGTCGGCGCCCTCGGCGCCGCGGTGCACCATGTGCTCAAGCACCTGGAGTCCTTTTTCCACAAGCTGATGTGATTTGATGCCGCGTACATTGACGAGGAGGCCGACGCCGCAGGCATCATGCTCAAAGCGCGGGTCGTAGAGACCCTGCTGTCTGGGTGATAACATCTTCATATAAATGTTCGAAATGAATATTCTGATTTATTATTAATTTTCCTCAACGCCTCTGAACCAGTCGCTCTCCGAGGGGAGTTCGAGGGCGGCCTCGTTGCCGTATTCCTCGCCATGCTGCGAGGAGTCGAGACCGACGCGCTCGTTCCAGCCCGACACACGCATGGGAATAATCTTGTCGGTGAGCCAATAGAGGCCGTAGCTCATTATGAAGGTATAGCCGAATACCATTGCGAGCACGAGGATGTGGTTCCAGAAAAACTCGCCACGCGAAATCATGTCGGGATCCGTACGCGCAAAGAAGTCATAGGCGAAAACACCGGTGAGCACGGTGCCGATGATGCCTCCGAGCCCGTGGGTGGGAAATACGTCGAGAGCATCGTCAAGGAGATTGCTGTAGCCCTTCCATGCCACAGCCATGTTGCAGCATACGGTGATGAAGAGGGCGATGAATATACTCTGACCGGCTGTCACCCACCCCGCGCATGGAGTGATGGCAACGAGCCCCACGACGGCTCCTACAGCCGCGCCCATTGCCGAGGGCTTATGTCCGCGGACGGCATCGAGGGCAATCCATGCCACCATAGCAGTGGCAGCGGCAGTGTTGGTGTTAAGGAAGGCCGAGACCGCGATACCGTCAGCCGCAAGCGAGCTGCCCCCGTTGAAACCGAACCAGCCGAGCCACAGGAGAGCCGCGCCAAGGAGCACGAAGGGGACATTGGCCGGCTTGGTGCTCTCCCCTTTCACCTGGCGGCGACGGCCGAGGAACATTGCTCCCGCAAGAGCGGCGATGCCGGAGGCAGCATGAACCACGATACCGCCGGCATAGTCATGGACGTGCATCATGCCGAAGAGCCCGTCGGGGTGCCATGTGCAATGCGCGAGCGGACAGTAGACGACCACGGTCCAGAGCACCATGAAGAGCAGATAGCCGGAGAAATGCACACGCTCGGCAAAGGCACCTGTGATAAGCGAGGGGGTGATGATGGCAAACTTCATCTGGAAGAGGGCGAAGAGGGCCAGCGGGATAGTGGTCGTGACGAGCCCTATCTGCGAACTGTCGCCCGCCTCAGTGACATTGCCCACACCGACATTCTTCATCATGAAAAAATCAAAGGGATTGCCGATGACGTGGGCTATATCGTCGCCAAAGGCGAGACCGAAGCCGAATATGACCCATATCACGCTCACAAAGCCCATGACGATGAAGCTCTGGAGCATCGTAGATATGACATTTTTCGGACGCACCATGCCTCCATAGAAAAACGAGAGACCTGGCGTCATCATCAGCACGAATATTGTCGCTGTAATCATCCATGCGACGTTTGCCCAAAGGTGGTCGCCGGGCAGGTCAAACAAATTTTCCGAGAAGTCCGTTCTAAGACCGAGCACACTCAGACACACGAGGGCTACCAATACCAATAGCCAGCCGAGACTGACTTTCTTACCGTTTAGAATCATACCTTTGATTTTTAGTAAAACAAAACGAAACGAAACAATCTTAAATATTCCTTAAAACGATGCAAATGTAGCATTTTGTTTTTCTTCTCGCAAATATTTTATCATTTTTCTTATTTTAAACCGTGTTTTAAAGAAATTTTCTACCAAAACAACCACAAATATTACCGAAACTCCCCTCTATGCAAATCTAACACGACATCTGAGGCTCCTTATCCGGGGTAAAAATTTCTTAATTCTAAAGTGCCATATCCAATAAAACCTTAAATTGTTTGCAAATTTTATTAAATTCCTCTACCTTTGAGCCAACTATTGTTTCATCTATTTGGTTTATCTAAGTAAACCCTGAACGCGTAATGGACGCACATAATATAGATTTCACAGATATAGCTCCATACGACGAAAGTCAATTCAGAGGGGCAGTTGCCAAGATGGTGTCGGAACCCGGATTCGAACATGCGATCCGCTGGATTCTACCCGATACGGACTACCCTAAATTCGTCGAACTCCTGACCAGCTGTAACAACAAGCACGAGTTTCAGACTCGGGTTATGGCCAACTTCCTAAATGAACTTGAAAAGAAGACAACTGCCGGCGTGACTGCCTCCGGCGTGGAGAACGTCGCGAAGGACAGATGCTATACATTCATCACAAACCACAGGGATATTGTCCTCGACGCATCATTTATCAACCTCATCTTCCTGCGCAACGGCATGAAGACCTCCGAGGTGGCAATCGGTGACAATCTTCTTATCTATGACTGGATTACCCACCTCGTAAAGCTCAACGGCAGCTTCATCGTGAAGCGCAACCTTCCGACCCGACAGGCCCTCGACTCGGCCCGCCAGCTGTCGGCCTACATACACCATGCTATCAACAAAAAGCATGAGAGTATATGGATTGCCCAGCGCCAGGGGCGCGCCAAGGATTCGAGCGACCACACCCAGGAGAGCGTCTTGAAGATGCTCGGACTCGACGGCGGAGGCTCACTTGCCGAAAATCTTGCCTCTATCAATATATTCCCGGCTGCTATCTCCTACGAGTTTGACCCCAACGACTATCTCAAGGCCCGCGAATATCTCCTACGCCACCGCGACCCGGAGTTCAAGAAGTCGCAGCATGACGACCTCTTCTCTATGGAGACGGGGCTGATGCAGTACAAGGGACGAGTCCACATATCATTTGCCAACTGCATAACACCTCTCCTAACCGCGATTCCACCGAAGACCGACAAGCAGGAAGTGGTCCACCAAATCTGCCACCACATCGACTGCGGCATCCACAGCGGCTACAAGATTTACCCGATAAACTATGTTGCCTACGACCGCGCCTTCGAGACAGACATGTACAAGGAACGTTATACCGACGAGGAGGCCCGCAATGTGGAGGAATACATCGAGCGCCAGCTTGACAAGGTCGAAGTCACCGACGTGACGACACAGGAACGCGGCTTCATGCGCACCTATATGTACATGATGTATGCCAACCCCCTGCGTAATAAACTACTTGCCTCAGGAAGTTGTTAGATAAACAGTGATGAACTTCACTAATATTGACAATAGATACAGATCCTGACCTCCAAGTTCTTTTTTTGACGATGAGACTTCCCTACATAGCCCTGACGATTGCTATTATTATAAATATATTGGTCGATACCTATATTTATAAGGCTCTAAAACACAGGCTTAAAAATGTATGGCCTGCACGACTGCAGCTATGGTCGTCGGTGATTCTCTTCGTCATGATTATCGCAGTCATCTGTATCCCCAAGCGCAACTGCTCGACAGAGATGCTGACGGTGACGATGTGGATGCTCTTCACCTACCTCGCCTTCTATCTCACCAAGTACCTCTATGTAATAATCGACCTCCTCGCTAACATCCCGCGCCTGTTCAAGAGAAGACGCATTAAATGGCTGTCGGCCGTAGCCGGCATATTGGCATTGGTGTTTTTCGCCAGCCTTTGGTGGGGCGCTCTCTTCAACCGCTTCAACATCGACGTCAAGGAAGTGGAAGTGGAAATCAGCGGCCTCCCTGACAGATTTGAAGGATACCGCATCGCACAGTTCTCCGACATACACACCGGCACCTTCGGCAACGATACTACATTCGTCACAGAGCTGGTCGACAGAATCAACTCGCTCAAACCAGACCTCATCGTCTTCACAGGCGACATCGTCAACTCCAAAAGCAGCGAACTGCGTCCTCACGTCGGCCCCTTGTCACGTCTGCATGCCACAGACGGCGTATACTCCATCCTCGGCAACCATGACTACGGCGACTATTCAGAATGGGCCTCACCCGAAGCCAAGCGCGAGAATCTCGAGCTTTTGAAGTCGCTGCAAGGGGAGATGGGATGGCGCCTCCTGCTCAATGAGACCGAGTATATCCGCCGGGGCAACGACTCCATAGCCCTGATAGGCGTCGAAAACATCGGCGACCCCCCTTTCAAAGTCTACGGATCACTCACGAAGTCCTACGCAAACCTCTCAGACAGTGTGACAAAAGTACTCCTGACTCATAATCCCGCCCACTGGGTCGACTCGATATCCGGCAGGGAGGCAATGCGCGTCCCGCTCGCGCTATCGGGCCATACACATGCAATGCAAATAGAAATTCTCGGCTGGTCACCTGCCAAATACCGCTACCCGACATGGGGCGGCCTATATTCAGACAAGGATAAAAGCCACAAACTATACGTCAACATAGGAAGCGGCACCGTCGGCTTCCCCGCACGCGTCGGGGCCACGCCGGAAATAACACTTATAACCCTCAAAAAAGCTAAATAGATTAATGGCAAACGTACACGCCAATGTTATCACTGCCGAACTCGGCTCGTATCTTCGTAAGAATGTAGCAGCCTGCCTGCGTCTGCTCGACGACGGTGCTACCGTCCCCTTCATCGCCCGTTATCGCAAGGAAGCCACCGGCGGTATGGACGAAGTGACAGTACATGCCGTGCAGGTGCGTCACCAGGAACTCAGCGAGCTTGACAAACGTAAGGAGTATATCCTCGAAGTAATCAAAAGCCAGGAAAAACTCACCCCGGAGCTCCAGGAGCGCATCACCGAGACGCTTGACCCGGTTGTGCTCGAGGACATCTACCTCCCCTACAAGCCTAAGCGCAACACCCGCGCCCAGGCAGCAAGAGCTCTGGGACTCGAGCCGCTCGCCAAGATTATCATGTCGCAAAGCTCATCCGACATCGAGAAGCAGGCTAAGAAATATGCCAAAGAAGCCGGAAGCATCGACAACGCCATATCAGGAGCCGCCGACATCATAGCCGAATGGGTCAGCGAGAGCGAGAAGGCACGCAACCTCGTGCGCTCACGCTACCAGCGCTCCGCCACTATCACCTCCAAAGTCATCCCAGGCAAGGAGGAAGAGGGTAAGAACTATCAGAACTATTTCTCATTCTCAGAGCCGCTGCGCCTCTGCACCTCACACCGCTACCTTGCAATCCGCCGCGGCGAGGACGAGGGCATACTCAAAGTCAGCATCTCCATTGAGGACGACGAGATGATTGACCGCCTCAGCCGAATGTTTGTGAAATCATCAGCGACGCCTGAGACCTCCCCCATAGTCAAGAATGCGGTCAAGGACGGATACCGCCGCCTGATGCGCCCCTCGATTGAAAACGAGATTGCAGCCCTCACCAAAGACAAGAGCGACGAGGGCGCCATACAGATGTTTGCCGACAATGTCCGCCAGCTCCTCATGGCCTCGCCGCTCGGCCGCAAGCGCATCCTGGCAATAGACCCAGGCTTCCGCACCGGCTGCAAGCTCGTGGTCCTTGACGAGCAGGGCAACCTCCTCCAGCACGACGTCATCTACCCCACCCCTCCCGCCAACGACTTCGTCGGCGCCGCTGACGCCCTCTGCTTCTACGTCGACCGCTACCGCATCGACGCCATTGCTATCGGCAACGGCACTGCCGGCCGCGAGACCGAGCGCTTCGTCCACGACCTCATCCTCCCGCGCAAGGTGCAGATATTCATGGTCAACGAGAACGGTGCGTCGGTCTACTCCGCATCCGAAGTGGCCCGCGAGGAGTTCCCAAACGAGGATGTGACAGTGCGCGGCGCGGTCTCCATAGGACGTCGTCTGCTCGACCCTCTTGCCGAGCTCGTCAAAATCGACCCGAAGTCAATCGGCGTGGGCCAATACCAACACGCCGTCAACCAGAATAAGCTTAAAGATGCTCTCGACTATGTCGTGGAGAGCTGTGTGAACACCGTAGGCGTCAACATCAACACCGCCTCGAAGCAGCTTCTCTCCTACGTCTCAGGCATCGGCCCCACTCTCGCGGCAAACATCGTTAAATACCGTGCCGAGAAGGGAGACTTCACATCGCGCATGCAGCTCCTCGATGTCCCCCGCATGGGCGAAAAAGCCTTCCAGCAGTGTGCGGGCTTCCTCCGCATCCCCGGAGCCCAGAACCCGCTCGACAACACAGCCGTGCATCCTGAACGCTACGCGCTCGTGGAGCAGATTGCAGCCGACGCCAAGGCCGACATCATGCGCCTGACCAAGGACCGCAACCTCCTCCACAGCATCGAGCTTGACAAGTATGTCACCAAGGAGGTCGGGCTCCCGACACTCACCGATATAATCCTCGAACTCGAAAAGCCCGGACGCGATCCGCGCGAGACAGCCGAGGAAGTGCCCTATGACGACTCAGTCCGAAAGATTGATGACCTCCACATCGGCCAGGAGCTTACCGGCAAGGTCAACAACATCACCGCCTTCGGTGTCTTTGTCGACCTCGGCATGAAGGAGAACGGGCTCATACACATCTCACAGCTCAGCGACCGCTTCATCTCCTCACCATCGGAAGTCGTCAGCATAGGTCAGAACCTCCGAGTCAGAGTCATGGACATCGACGTGGCGCGCGGACGAATAGCACTCACATTAAAAGGTGTCCAACAGTAAACAGCCTCTTAATCTGATGGATAAGGAAAACTCTTGTACAATCGGTCTCGGGAGCAACACTCCCGACCGAGAATACCAAATAAAAAACGCGATAGAGCATATCTGCTCCTATCTCCATAAATGCGCCGTGTCGTCGGTCTACGAATCCGCGGCCTGCAACGGCAAGGACAAGCCATATCTCAACGCCGTCATCCACGGCACCACCTCGCACGACTACGACAGCGTCATCAAATATCTCAAGGACTGGGAGAGCGAGTGCGGGCGCAATGAGATAAGCTCCGCCGAGGGGGTCATACCGATTGATCTCGACCTCGTCATCTGGGACGAGCACATCATGCGCCCGAAGGACTTCGAGCGCCACTATTTCAACCTCGGTTACCGCGAGCTTCTCGTCAACGGTGCCTACGAAAACATGTAGAATAGGTCTATCTTAGCGAAAACGCAGACTCACGGAGGCTGCGGTGCGGGACTCCCGCGTCGGTCAGTTCGCGCGCATAGCGATTATGGCGACGCGAATTTATGTCAGCCGACAGCAGTATGGTATCGGCCTTCACTGAACCGGCCAAATCCATAATATCGCCTCTGAATCCGGCGCACACCACTGCATAATCAATATTGTCCGTTTCATTTATCTCCCTGAACTGCCTATTGTCAAAGACAAAGAGCAAGTGGCGGCCACCGACAGTCACAATCTCAGACCTTTCCCTTGAAAAAGCACGGAATGACAGTGAGTCTACACCCCTCGAAAGCAGGTAGCGCCTGTATTTTTTCTTGAAATCCACCTCCATATCGGCATGAAGGTGTGCGGGAGCCGTAGTAAGCACATGCAAGCTCCTTCTGTCGCGCACGAGCAGCGATGTGTGGCTGCGCGTCCGGGGGATATATGCCTCCGTCCCCTCCGGCACATCATCGGCAAAGGTAGCCACCGAAACAGTGGCTGCCACAACAATCACAGTCGCACAAGCATAGGCCATGCGCCTTTTGTAGAGCCACAAAGTAAAAGGAACGAGCGACAGCAGGCAACCTACGAGGACGACGGGAGTGAGATAGACTCCATCCATAGTCAAGCCGAACACGGAGTCGACAGCCGAAGCCGTAGCTGTAATTATGCCGACAGACTTATCGGCAAGATATACAAATATCCCGCATGGCAGAGCCATCCACTGAGCGATGAGCACGACTATGCCACTCGACAAAGCCACCGGCAATAGCAGTGCCGCCACAAAATTTGACGGTAGGAATCCCAAGGGCAATATATTGAAATAGTAGACGCTGACCGCCATCGTCCCCAGCACGGCCGACAGCGTCACTGCCGGGAAAGACAGCAGCGCATAGAGCGCCCGGCGACGCCTCGACACGGGATTGAACTTCTCGGCAAAAAGCAATATCGCCGTCATGGCTAAAAACGACAGCTGGAAGCCGACCGAATAGATTGAATAGGGTGCGAAGAAGAGTATCAGTAGCGCTGCAAGGCAGAGCGAGTTGAACGACGAGCGCTGACGCTGATAGATATAGGCGACAATCACCACCGTTGCCATTATTACCGAGCGGAGCACTGAAGGCACAAGCCCGGTCATCACCGCAAACATCCATAAGAGGATTATCAACAGCAGCGAGCGGGTTCTGCGCAGTCCGAACAGGTAAAGCGGAAAGAGGAGCACCGACGCGAAGCCTATGATCACACAGACGTGAAGTCCGCTGAGCGCGAGGATGTGAGACAGTCCAGCGGATGAAAACAACTCAGTGGTATCAGCCGAGAGCATGGAGCGGTCGCCGGTCAGAGTGGTATTCAGAAACTCCTTGGCTTCGGTAGAGAGCGGCGAGAGAGCAATCTGACGCGACAGCAGGGGACGGAGACGGCGTATGGAATTAAACAATCCGCCCTCCGCACCGACCACCCGCAGGCTGTCGGGCCTTACAAAGCCCTCGCACACCACCCCGCGCCGGCGAAGCATGGCATCGTAGTCCACCTCTTCTGGTAAGTCACGCCGGTCCTGCAACGGCGACAGCCTTACCGTAAAGTTGATTCTGTCAGTCTCGCCGACTTCCGGGAGCGACGAGGGGACAGTCAATTTGGCCAGGAAAGGTGAGCAGCCGCCACCGGCAGCCGAGTCAATCTCGGCTATAATGACCTGCGCGGGTTCATAGGTCCGTACCTCCCTCGCTACAGCCGAGTATTGCGCCACACGACGGAAGCCTTCGGCGGGGATCGGCGGGGCAGAATGGATGCAGGCTACGAGGAAGCCCAGCGAGAAGCCGCAGCAGAGTATCGCACCGTAATTCCTCTTAAAAAAGACAAGTGCCGCTGCGAGAGCAAGCGGCACTGATACAATGTAGACGGTCACACCACTCCCCTCCGACAGTATCCCGAGTATGAACACCACGGTAAACGGCAACAGGGGGATGAGTGAGAGAGGAGGCATGTGTCTGTGTCAGAGATTCCAGATATTCCACGACTCAAATGCTTGCAGGAGCAGCATCTCGAGACCGTTTTTCACCTCTGCGCCGTTAGCACGCGACTTCCTCATGAAAGTGGTTACGTCAGGGTTGTAAATAAGGTCGTAGCAGAGGTGGTCGGGGGTAAGACACTCGTAAGGGATGTCGGGACACTGGTCGACGTTTGGATACATGCCGAGCGGCGTGCAGTTGACAATCACTTTGTGGTCAGCCATGACCTCGGGAGTCAGATCGGTATAGGCGAGCTGGTCCTCGGCGGGATTACGCGACACGAATACGGGCTGCACACCGAGATTGACGAGCGCGCGGTTTATGGCCTTCGACGCTCCGCCGGTGCCGAGTATGAGCGCACGGTTGCGCTTGGGATTGATAAGGGGGGCAATCGAATTCTGGAAACCCATAGCGTCGCTGTTGTAGCCCTTGAGCCTGACATCGCCACCCTTGGTCTTGATAATCTTGATCACATTGACCGCCCCGATAAGCTCGGCTTCCGAATCAATCTCGTCCATGTAGGGAATCACCTGCTCCTTGTAAGGGATGGTGACGTTCAGACCCGAGAGGTTGGGATTCTCAGAGACAACCTCCATGAGGTCGCCAATCTCAGGGATCTCAAAATTGACATACTCGGCATCAATATTCTCCGACTCGAACATATTGTTGAAATAATTCATCGAGAAGGAGTGAGAGAGAGGATAGCCGATGAGGCCATATACTTTACGACGCGGTAGTGACATGATTATTAGTATTTTAAAGAATGTGATTTGATGTTCTTATATGTATCTGCAAAAATACGCATTTATCCGAAATAACAAAAACAAAAATCAGACCTTATTGTCAGCCTGGATTTCGACGCGCGGCATGGCGCTGTGGGGGATAAGGACGAAGGCCAGTCTCTCCGCTTTCAGGATATAGACCCGGAAGCGGGAGGTGTATTTTACAGCAAGCACATCCTCCCAGGAGATTGTCTCCGGGTCGGGGACAGGAACCACGAGAGCCTCCTCGCGCCTCTCCTCCTCACGGGCTATGGGCAGGAGCATCCGGCGCGACCTGTCACGCTGTTCATCGGCCTCCTTCTCCTCCGGGGGGAGGTAGCGCAGCCTGATTGACTGACCATCGATAATCTCCACCTCCTTGCGGGTGACGGCACGACGGGCCTCGGGGGTCAGCATATAATAGGTATAGAGGAAGGACATGAGCATCGGGACGACTATGAAAAGGAGCATCAGGGCTATGAGCAGGAACCTGACATCGCTAAGCACACCTATGGCTGCACATACCACGAGCGGGACAAGGATAGTCCAGCCGTAGCGCGGAAGCCAAAGCGACATGAGCACTCCTAAGTAGTCGCCGGATGTAGTGACGAAGGGGAGGGTCTTTTTCAAACGGGCTTATTATTTTTTCTGTGTGAAGATTCAGTCAATGAAACGGCGGGTGAGGTCGCCGTAGTTCTCTATGCGGCGGTCGCGGAGGAAGGGCCACCAGCGGCGCACCTGCTCCGAGCGCTTCATGTCGACATCGACGACGGCCACGGCCTCCTCGCTCTCCGGCGCAAGGTATAGAAGCTCGCCCTGCGGCCCGGCAATGAAGCTCGAACCCCAGAAGGAGATGCCGTTTGTAGCCCCCGAGGGGTCAGGCTCATGGCCGACGCGGTTGACGGTGACGACGGGGACACCGTTGGCCACGGCATGACCGCGCTGCACCGTCATCCAGGCCTCACGCTGGCGGGCTTTCTCATCGGGGGTGTCACTGCTCTCCCAGCCGATAGCCGTCGGGTAGATCAGCATCTCGGCTCCCTTCATGGCCATGAGGCGCGCAGCCTCCGGGTACCACTGGTCCCAGCAGACGAGCACGCCGAGGCGTCCGAGAGAGGTCTGAATCGGATTGAAGCCGAGGTCGCCCGGGGTGAAGTAGAACTTCTCATAATAGGCGGGGTCGTCAGGGATGTGCATCTTGCGATACCTGCCTGCAAGTGAGCCGTCCTTCTCGAATACTAGCGAGGTGTTGTGGTAAAGCCCGGCGGCACGACGCTCGAAGAGGGAGGTGACGAGCACTACCCCGGCCTCGCGGGCCACCGAGGAATAATAGTCCACCGTCGGCGAATCGAGTGCGACGGCGAGGTCAAAGTTGTCCACGCTCTCGACCTGGCAGAAGTAGAGCGAGTCATGAAGTTCCTGGAGCACGACGAGCTGCGCGCCCTCCGAGGCGAGCTTAAGGATTTTTTCACCGAGGCGCAGACGGTTGTTCTCCACATCGGGGGTATTATGCTGCTGTATTATTCCTATCTTCATAATCTTTCAGAGTTACAAACTTGTATTTTCGGCCCAATAGCCATTCTCGATGCCGGCCACCGCGCCTGCCGGGAACTGCATGGTCACACAGTGGAGCGATCCATGCTGCCTGATGAGCGGGCGGCAGTCAATCTGCACGACCTCATGGGCCGGGAAGGCGATTTTTACAATCTGCGAGGCCAGGAGGTCCTTGCGCGGCTGTCCGTAGACAGGCAGAAGGATGCGCGTCGGGGTAATGAGGAAGTTCGCGTATGTAGCCGGGAGGACTTCCCCGTCCTCGACCACAGTGTCGGGAAGCGGAAGCTCTATGAGGTTATAGGGCATACCGCCGGAAGTCACCAGTGTCGCCAATTCCTCACGCATCTTCACCAATCCGGCATAGTTGGGATTGTCAGGCTCTCCCGGGCCGCTGTAAATTATGGTGTCGTGCGGGGCGAGGCGGGCGAGAGTATCGATATGGCTGTCGGTGTCATCGCCAAGAAGCGCCCCGTGGTGGAGAAAGAGAGTGTGGGTGAAGCCGAACTTCTTCGAAAGATAGTCGGCAATCTCCCCCTTGTCCCACTGGCCGTTGCGATTGGGCGAGAGCAGACATTCAGCCGTGGTGAGCAGCGTCCCATCGCCATCAGACTCCACCGATCCACCTTCGAGCACGAAGTTGAGGCAATTTTCGACCTCAACATCGAAGACGCCCTCTCCGCAGAGCCTCATATTTATAAGATTGTCCTTGTCAGAGGCAAATTTCAGCCCCCAGCCATTGAATTTGAAATCGAGCAGGCGCAGGGAGCCGTCGACCTCCACAGACAGCGCGCCGAAATCGCGCGCCCAGGTGTCATTTGTAGGCACATCGACAAACTTCACCCTCCTGGGGTCAAATCCACTGGCTCTGACCGAGGGAAGGCAGAGGTCGGCGGGGCCGACGAGGAGCACACACTCTTCCTGGGAAACAGCCCTGACAATCTCGGCTATGCAGCCGCGGGCCTCGTCGAGCATATAGGCCCAGTCGGTCTCCTCATGAGGCCATGCAAGCAACACACAGTCGTGACGCTCCCATTCAGCCGGGAAGCGGCGCAGCGACGGACGGTGTTGTAAATCATTCTTCTTCATAGTTGTCTTTCAAATTGTCCCAAATCGACTCCTGGGACTCGAAATACTCGTCGCAGTAGTCACGAAAACCGTGCTTCTCGGAGCTGCCGACTTCGTCGCACCACTCGCGATACTGCGCGCGAAGCTCCTGGTCTTCATGGACGAGTTTCTTAAATTCCGCCTCAGCGATGTCAGCACTTCCGTATTGCTGAAGCATATCGTTGAAAAGGTCGGTTATATATTCCATCTCAATTAGGTTTAGGGTAAAGTGATGAAGAACTGTTCTTTGTCTTAAATTCCACTATTGTTTTCGCTTTATTAAGACTAATATATGTTATTTAACAAGTTGGGTCTTTATTGGTTCAAATATATAGCATAGTGCTGAATTGCGCAAATTTTAAATGTTTAAAAAGCCTAATGCCCAACCTTTTCATGCGCCCGGATGTTTTTTAATTATGAATAATTTCAAATAAGATTTTGAATATGAAAAAGTTATTGGGAATATTCGCAATGCTTGCAGCATTACTGCCGGCTTGCAGCCCGTTCAATCTCGTGACGAGTACTACCTACAACGATGCCGACCTAAGTGACTACTCGACATTCAGAATCGTCACTCCTGAAGAAGGCAAGATACCGCCCGGAATGGCAATGGTGACGTATGATAACATCGCTGCCGCGATTCGTGAGCAGATGGTGGAACGAGGATTCACCGAGAATCCCAACTCGCCACTATTAATCAACATCGGTCTCACAGTCCGTCAGGAGATTGCCACCGAGCCTGCCCTTCCCCCGATGGCATATCCTTACAGATGGGGTCCCTGGTATGGGGGCTACGCTCCCTGGTTCATGTATCCGAGAGGCTATTATTGGCCGGTATACAACCCCAATGCCCAGGTCATAACAGGCATATATCGCGAGGGCGTCCTGACAATGGATATGGTGAATATGAACGACAAGGTGCCGCTCTTCTCCTCATCAGTCGGAACGATTCTCGACAATGGCAACAGCCAGTTCAGAGATTTGCAGGGTATAGCGGAAGCTGTGCAAACCTTGTTCTCAAAATTCCCTGTCCCGCTACTTCCCCAGTATAGGAAATAATGTCATAAAAGCATATCTGACGCCTGTCTTTGGATCAACATGGTCGAATTCAGGTGTCTGATTCATATTCCAGCGACCCGAAGTAAGGTCGGGGAAATATGTGTCCGCGTCGCCGACGGTGGTATCAATGTATGTAAGCTCGATCTTCGATGCGATTGGGAGGGCCTGCGCATAGATTTCCCCTCCGCCGATTATGAAACACTCCTCCGTCCCGCGGCAAAGTTCCATAGCCTCGTCGAGCGAGCCGACAGTCTCGATTCCGGGGGCTGAGTAGTCGGCGCGACGGGTGATGACAATGTTGCGGCGCCCCGGGAGCGCTCCTTTCGGGAGCGATTCGAAGGTCTTGCGCCCCATGATTATGGGCGCGCCCATCGTGAGCGCCTTGAAGCGCTTCAGGTCCTCGCTGATGTGGAAGAGCATGTCGCCGCCGCGCCCTATGCCGAAGTCGCGGGTGCAGGCTACTATTATTGTTATTACAGGAAGGTGGTCGGTCGTCGTCATACGGCTACATCGGCTTTGATATGCGGCTGTGCCTCGTAGTCACACAGCTCGAAATCCTCATATTTGAAATCAAAAATATCCTTCACGTCGGGGTTCAGGCGCATGGTCGGGAGTCGGCCGGGGGTACGCGCGAGCTGTGTCCTTACCTGCTCGAAATGGTTGTGGTAGATGTGGGTGTCGCCGAGAGTGTGGATGAACTCACCCGGTTTCAACCCTGTCACCTGCGCCATCATCATGAGCAGGAGCGAATAGGAGGCGATGTTGAAGGGAACCCCGAGGAAGCAGTCGGCACTACGCTGATAAAGCATGAGCGAGAGGCGCCCGTCGGCCACATAGAACTGGAAAAGCAGATGGCAGGGGGGAAGGGCCATATCGGGGATGGAGGCGACATTCCACGCGCTTACTATTATGCGGCGCGACTCTGGATTCTCGCGTATGGTCCTGACCACTTCCGAAATCTGGTCGATGTGGCCGCCGTCGTAGTCGGGCCATGAGCGCCACTGGTAGCCATAGACCGGGCCGAGCTCCCCGTCTGGGCGCGCCCACTCGTTCCAGATTCTGACACCGTGCTCCTGGAGATACTTCACATTGGTATCGCCTTTGAGAAACCACAGCAGCTCGTAGATTATAGACTTGAGGTGAAGCTTCTTTGTCGTAAGCAGCGGGAAACCGTCGGCCAAATCAAAACGCATCTGATAGCCGAAAATGCTGCGGGTGCCGGTGCCGGTGCGGTCGCCGCGGTCGACACCCTCGGTCATTATCTTGTCAAGTAATTCGAGATATTGTTTCATTTCTAAAATTTTTAAGACGGTCAGTCTATCCCTCCGACCTTTATAGCCTTCGGACGGGCGGGGCATACATACTGGCACGAACCGCAGCCGACGCATTTTGAAGCGTCAATCGAGGGGTGCGGGCCGTGGCCGGAGGTCACCGAGGAGACCATAGATATTGCTCCCGTGGGGCAGCGGCGCGAACAGGCCCCGCAGCTGACCCCTTCGGAGTATGAGATACACAGGTCGATGTCGACGCAGGCGAGCCCGACGCGCGAGAGGTGCTTTTCGGATATGGTCAGCGGAGATAGGGCGTTGGTCGGGCATAGATTCGAGCAGAGGGTGCAGTCATAGACGCACCAGGAGGCGTCATAGTCCATGACCGGGTGCAGCGCCCGCAGAAGTCCGTATTCGTCAAGCGAAACCTTCAGCACCTTTTGCGGGCAGCGGTCAACACAGAGCCCGCAGCCGGTGCAACGGTCGAGAAACTCGCGCCGCGTCCGCGCTCCGGGAGGGGCGACTGGCACGAGGTTGCGATGCAGGCGTGAAGCAGTGGCTACCGCCACCTTGCCGGCCACCTTCGCACCCTTAACAATCAATGGTGACGCTGCTGCGATGGCGCCCACAGTGATGAAGCGGCGACGGTCGATGTCCATCCCCGCGGTCGACCCGGCAACGGGGTCCTTAACCCGCTGCATCAGCGGTATCGAAAGCTGGTGACGGTTGAAGGTATACCTTATCGCGTCATTCGGGCAGTCGGAGAGGCAGTCGAAGCAGACCACGCAGCGGGAGGTGTCCACGACATGGCTCTCCATGTCTATGCACGAGGCCTTGCAGCGGTGCTCGCACTTGCGGCACTGTATGCACTTGTCGGTGTCGATGTCGATGCGGAACACCGAATAGCGGGAGATGAAACTGAGTGTCGTCCCGACGGGGCAGACGGTGTTGCAAAAAGTGCGCCCGTTTTTAAAGGCCAACGCGCCGACCACCAGCATTGTGACGGTGGCAATCACCAGTCCGAGCACGGATGCTACCGTAATCTTCACCTGCGGGAGCGAATTCATATCGTTCCAGACATTGAGGATGTAGCCCCACAAGGGTTTAAGTATGTCAGAGGCAAAGCGTCCGTAGATGCTGAAGGGGTCAAGCAGCATCGTTACCGCCGAGATACCAAGAACGATTGAAAGCACGACAATGAAGAGCGACACAAAGCGCAGTCCGGTCAGCGCCGGCGAATAATGATAGTGCCACCGCGAGCCTACGCGGCGCCCGAGTCGCGGCAGCCGGGCCATGATATCCTGGAAAGCCCCCAACGGGCATACGGTCGAACAATATATACGGCCAAAAACCAGCGTTACAATGAGCCATATTATGAATACAGTCATCGCGAAGGCCATAGCCGCCGGAAGCAACTGCACCTTGGCGAGCTTGGCGGCAAGCGAGGGTACCGTCATGCCATAGTCGACAAAGAGCCACGTCAGGAGCGTGAACACGGCCATCTCGATAATGACCCGCAGGAGATGTAGGACTGTGTGCTTACCCATTTTCACAATAGTTGACGGCAACGTAAGTCGCGCAGGACATCCGTAAGGCCGGTTAGCTTCTGCAATTGTTCAGGAATCTTTATATCGACAGGGCAGGTCCCGAGACACTCACCGCAGGAGATGCAGTGCTGTGACTGCGCCGCGTCGGGCATCGCCGCCTCGTAGCGAATCAGGAAGTCCTTGCCCTTTTCGGCAAAGTCAGGCTCGTCGAGACCTCCCGGCATATAGCCGTCAGCTACAGCCTTGTCTACAAAGATGAGATTGGAGGGTATGTCGATACCATACGGGCAGGGCATACAGTTGTCGCATGCCACACAGTCATTCCTCGTCAAGGGAGTATAGGCATCGGCAAGACGCATACCCACCTGCCCTACGACATGGCGGGCGGCGGGACGGCACGACGACAGGAGCGAAGGCACAAGGACTGCTCCGCCTGCCCTAATAAGCCATTGTCTACGGGTCATGGTCTGCATATAGATGCAAAATTATACATTTTTTCTCAAATAGCAAGAAAAAATACAGGCCCGCTGCGCGGGGCAGCAGGCCTGTGATACTTTAATTCAGATGATTGTTGGTTATCGGGCATCGGCGACAGTGGCGACTGCGAGGGCGGATATGCCCTCCCCCCTACCCTCGAATCCGAGGCGCTCGGTGGTGGTCGCCTTGACCGACACACAGTCAGCCGGGATGGCAAGGTCGTCAGCAATGTTCTGAATCATCTGCGGGATATAGCCGAGCAGCTTGGGTTTCTGAGCCACAATCGTCAGGTCGATATTGTTGATGGAGAACCCCTTCTCAGATATAAGCTCCACCACCCGCCGCAAGAGCACGCGGGAATCAGCTCCGGCATACTTCTGGTCTGTGTCAGGGAAATGATAGCCGATGTCACGCATAGCCGCCGCGCCGAGGAGAGCGTCGGAAAGCGCATGGAGAGCCACGTCTGCGTCACTGTGGCCGAGAAGGCCTTTCTCATAGGGGATGTTGACACCGCAGAGAATCAATTCACGATTCTCGACGAGGCGATGCACGTCATATCCCATACCTGTACGAATCATAAGCTACGGTTTTCTGTCCAAGAGTTCTACTTGCGGCCGAAGATTTCCTTCAGGCCGTCCATGTCAAATGTGAGTGTGAAGCGCAGGGTCTGGTCGAGAGGCGAATTCTGCGCGGTGGCTATCATGTAGCTCGCGTCGAGACGGAGCACATTGAGCGCGAAGCCTGCACCGAGGGCGAAATACTGCTGGTTGCCCTTCTTAGGATTCTGATAGTTGTAGCCGCCGCGGAGGAAGAACTGCTGGTTGTAGTTATACTCCGCGCCGAGGGCGAATGAAATCTCGCGCAGCTCCTCTTTCAGACCGCCGGGAGCGTCGGTGAACGACTTGAAGATGCCGGTGATTGACGACATGTTCTGCCAGTCCTCGTAGGCCTTCACATACTCCACCTCACCCTCGGTGTCGTCGGCATAGTCGATGCGTCGGGGCATGGTCGGGACGAGGAGCTTGTTGAGGTCGAGGTTGAGCGAGAGGTTGTGATAGTCGGCAAGCGGGAAGGTGAACGATGTTCCGAGACGAAGGTTGGTCGGGAGGAAGGCAGGGTTGTCGCCGTGGTTGTAGTTGACCTTCGAACCGATATTTGATATGTCCCAACCCCATGACCACTGGCACTCGTTGCGTCCGATGATAGGATAGGAGGTGAAGTAGCCCGAAATGTCGGCCGAGAAGGCGGACGCGCCTGTCGACTGGTCGCCGGCATAGCTGTCGCTGAAGCCGAGGTCGGAATAGATGTAGCGGAACACGATACCCATTGAGAACTTCTCAGACAGCTTACGCGAATAGCCCACATCGACACTCATCTCGTAGGGATTGAGCGTCTGTGCAAGCTCATCTCCCATAGAAGATGACACCTCTCCGAGAGAGAAGTAGCGCAGCGATGCCGAGAGAGCCTGGTTGTCCTCGGAACCGATTTTCCAGTAACCGGCCACGTTTGCAAGGAAGATGTCGTTGACGAGTTTGCGGAGCCAGGGGGTATAGCTCACGGCCACGGAACCTTTGGAGTAGGCAAAGGCATACTTCGAGGGGTTCCAGAACTGGCTGTTGGCGTCAGGGTCGGTGGCGGCACCGATGTCGCCCATACCCGCTCCGCGCGCGTCGGGAGCGATGCCGAGCGAGGTCACACCTGTCTGTATGGGGTTAAACTCATCTTTCTGGGCAAAAGACGTAAGCGAGCCGGCCATCAGGACGGCCAGGGCTGTCAATATATGTTTTATCGAGATCATCGGATGGTTTGGATTCCTGAATAATGGTTTATACATACTTTATAACTTGATTTCATCCCGATTATTGCCTTGCCGCGCGGCTTTTTGGGCCACGGGAGTAAAAATCACTATTTTTAGGTATTTCACATTAATTAAATAATGCGTAGATTTGTGCTCTAATTTACAAGATAGCAATTATGCTTACGAGACTTTCAGATCTTCACCCGGGCGAAAGCGCCACGGTGGTAAAAATAGTCGGACACGGCGCCTTCCGTAAAAGAATGTTAGAGATGGGCTTCGTCAGAGGGCGCAAGGTCAACGTCCTGCTCGACGCACCCCTCCATGACCCTGTGAAATACGAAGTTATGGGCTACGAGGTGTCGCTCCGCCGCTCCGAGGCAGAACTCGTCGAGGTGTCGGTAGAAAACGACCCCTCGCATGACGCACTCCTGTCCGACCTCGGCAACGCTCCCGACTCGGAGACAGAAGCCCGCGAAGACGAAAGTCCCGACGCGCCCCGGGAACACTCCCACGCTCTCAGAACCATCAACGTGGCCCTCATCGGCAATCCGAATTGCGGCAAGACCTCGCTGTTCAACATCGTCTCGGGTGCCCGCGAGCATGTCGGGAACTACAGCGGCGTCACCGTCGACGCCAAGGCCGGCTCTGTACGCTACAAAAATTTCAGGATTAACATTGTCGACCTTCCGGGAACATACTCACTCGCGTCCTATTCGCCCGAGGAGCTGTATGTCCGCCGCTACCTGCGCGACGAGACACCCGATGTTATAATTAATGTGGTCGACGGCTCCAATCTCGAGCGCAACCTCTATCTGACCACCGAGCTTATCGACATGGACCGAAGCATGGTCATCGCCCTCAACATGGCCGACGAGCTTGAGCGCTCCGGCACCCGGCTCGACTTCAAAATGCTCGGCGAGATGATAGGTGTCCCGGTAATCCCGACCGCCGCGAGGACAGGACGCGGCGTCAACGAACTGCTCGACACCGTCATCCGTGTCTACGAGGGCACCGACCCCTCCGTCCGCCACATCCACGTCAACCTCGGCCACGATGTAGAGACCGCCCTCACCCGGCTGAAGGACGCAATCAAGGCCGACCCGCACGTCGGGCTGCACTTCTCGCCTCGCTACCTCGCAATCAAGCTCCTCGAGAATGATTCGGAGGTCGAGAAGGGTATAGCCCGGCTCCCCAACGGCAAAAACATCCTCGCTCTCCGCGACAGCCTTCTCGAAGACCTCCACCCGGCAGGCGACGACATCAACATGGCCATAGCCAATGCCAAATACGGATTCATCGCAGGCGCCCTCGCCGAGACTATGGAGCAGTCGCGCAAGGAGGAGATAAACTCGACCCGCATCATCGACACCATTGTCACCAACCGCCTCTTCGGCTTCCCGATTTTCCTCGCAATCATGTTTGTCATCTTCTGGGCCACCTTCGAACTCGGCTCCTACCCGATGGAGTGGATCGAGGGACTCGTCGGGTGGATCGGCGACATGGTGCGCGAGTACCTCCCCTCCGGGCCTGTCAAGGACCTCATAGCCGACGGCATCATCGGCGGTGTCGGCGGTGTTATCGTCTTCCTCCCCAACATCCTCATCCTCTATCTCTGCATATCGTTCATGGAGGACTCCGGCTATATGGCCCGCGCCGCCTTCATCATGGACAAGGTTATGCACCGCATGGGGCTCCACGGCAAATCCTTCATCCCGCTCGTCATGGGTTTCGGCTGCACCGTCCCGGCAATCATGGCTTCCCGCTCGATAGAGAGCCGCTCGAGCCGTCTGATTACCATATTAATCAACCCTTTCATCAGCTGCTCGGCACGCCTGCCAATCTATGTGCTGCTCATCGGCACCTTCTTCCCCGACCATGCCACACTCGTGTTCATGTGCCTCTACCTGCTCGGCATCGTCATGGCGGGTGTGACGGCCCGCCTACTGCGCCGCTTCCACTTCGGCGAGGATGTCACCCCCTTCGTCATGGAGCTGCCCCCCTACCGTATCCCGACACTCAAGGCCACCCTGCGCCACATGTGGGGCAAGGGGGAACAGTATCTCAAAAAAATGGGCGGCATCATCCTCGTGGCCAGCATTATCGTGTGGGCACTCAACTACTTCCCCATCCACGACGGCGTCTCCGCGCAGAACGTCTCGGCAGAGACCGTGACCGACGACTCGGCCATAGACCCCGCCAACGACAGCTACCTCGAGATGGCCGGCAAGGCAATCAACCCCGTCATGGAGCCTATCGGCTTCCACTGGCGCGCGTCGGTAGCCGCCCTCGCCGGTGTCCCCGCCAAGGAAATCGTGGTGTCGACGCTCGGTGTGCTCTACACCGGCGACGAGGAGGCTTCCGAGCAAAGCCTGTCGGCACGACTGACAGCGCCGTCAAAAGCCACCGGCAAGCCCGACTTCACAGCCGCAGCCGCCCTCAGCTTCATGGTCTTCGTGCTCCTCTACTGTCCATGTATAGCGACCATAACCGCCATCGTCAAGGAGACCGGCAACCCGCGCTACGGGCTATTCTCGATTGTCTACAACACTCTCCTGGCCTGGTGTGTGGCCTTCATCGTCTACCGCATCGCCCTGCTATTTTAGAAGAGGCTCATGAAAAAGGACTGAAAACTCAACAAAATTTGCTACCTTTGCCCCCGACATGTCACTCGCATTGTTCATATCAAACCGCCTCTCACTGCGCTCGTCGTCGGGCAAGGTGCAGTCCGGCATCGTGATAGCTGTCGCCGGCATAGCGCTTTCGGTGGTGGTGATGCTCATATCCATAGCCGTAATGATGGGCTTCAAGGAGGAGATACGCCAAAAAATCATGGGCTTCGACGCGCAGCTGACTGTCTCCGTCCAGGACGGCGACGACGAAACTCCGACAGGCTCGCTCGTCGACATCAACGAACTCCAGTCAGCCTTAAAGACCCTCCCGGCCAACGCCTCGTCGACCCTCACCATACGCCAGCCCGCAATACTCAAGACCCCCTCCGACTTCTCGGGCGCTATAATTAAAGGTATGAGCCGCGATTATGATTGGGACTTCGTCAGGCGCAACCTTGTCGAGGGTCAGATTCCCGACTACGCGGCCGATTCCACGATATACCATATAGTCATGTCGCGCTCCTTGTCGCGCGACCTCGACGTAGGCCTCGGCGACAAGATTGACGCCTTCTTTCTCGGCAACAACGGCTACCGTGCCCGCAAGCTGAAGATTGCCGCTATCTATGACACTCACTTCAGCGAGTATGACAACAGTTTCATCTTCGCCACCCAGCCGATGCTCTCCGCCCTCGCCGGCATTGGAGAAAACCTCGGCACCCAGCTCGAAATCTACGGACTCGGAAGCGATGCCGACATAGCCGCCTGCGCGCGCCACCTCGCCTCAAACCTCATGGACGACCTCTACACCGGCAAGACGAGCAAGTTCTACAGTGTAACCGACGTCCATTCCTCTGCCGCTCTCTACTTCAACTGGCTCGAGCTGCTCGACACCAATGTGGTCGTGATTCTGACACTCATGTCGCTGCTCACCTGCCTGACGCTCATCTCATCACTCTACATTCTAATCCTCCGCCGCGTCAGCATGATAGGCATCCTTAAAGCCATCGGCGCAACCGACGGGCTTATCCGGCGCTCCTTCGTCTATCTGACCATGCGCATACTCGTCATCGGCCTCCTCATAGGCAACGCCTTCGGCGTCGGCATAATACTCCTCCAAAGCAACACGGACATCATCCCCCTCAACCCCGAGGCCTACTATCTCGACCATGTCCCGATGCTCTTCTCCCTCCCCGCCCTGCTCATCCTCAACGCCGCCATTATAATAGTGTCACTGCTTGTGCTCATCCTCCCTTCAGCCATAATCACCACCATCCCCCCCTCAAAGGTCATTAAATATGATTAAGAGGGAGGCAGCTCGGCTTATTTCATAATAAAACACCTATATTTTTACTAAAAGAACAGAAAAAGATTGGCATTGGCTGAAAAAATTCATATCTTTGCATAAATCTAAAGCCTCCTAATACATAGAATTATATATTATCAATATCTAACCACAGAATGAAAAGAGTTTATACTTTCGGAGATGGCAAAGCTGAAGGCAATGCCTCTATGCGCAATCTCCTCGGTGGCAAAGGTGCGAACCTCGCCGAAATGAACCTTCTCGGTATGCCGGTGCCTCCCGGCTTCACTATCACAACCGAAGTCTGCACCGAATACACCCAGTATGGCCGCGACAAAGTGGTCAGCGATCTTACCAAGAAAGTACAGGAAGCTATCGCACATGTCGAAAAGCTTACAGGCAAAAAATTCAACGACCCTGAAAATCCCCTTCTCGTATCAGTACGCTCAGGCGCCCGCGCTTCAATGCCCGGCATGATGGACACCGTCCTTAACCTCGGTATGAACGACGCAACCGTGGAGTCACTCGCCAACAAGAGCGGCAACCCCCGTTTCGCTTGGGACAGCTACCGCCGCTTCGTCCAGATGTATGGCGACGTCGTTCTCGGCATGAAGCCCAAGAGCAAGGCCGACATCGACCCCTTCGAAGAAATCATGGACAAGGTCAAGGAAGAGAAGGGTGTCAAGCTTGACACCGAGCTTACCGTCGAGGACCTCCAGAACCTCGTGAAGCTCTTCAAGGCCGCTGTGAAGGAATATACAGGCAAGGACTTCCCCAACGACGCATGGGAACAGCTCTGGGGCGGCATCTGCGCCGTGTTTGACAGCTGGATGAACGAGCGCGCCATCATCTACCGCCGCATGAACCAGATTCCCGAAGAGTGGGGAACCGCCGTCAACGTACAGGCTATGGTCTACGGCAACATGGGCGACAACTCCGCAACAGGCGTGGCCTTCAGCCGCGACGCCGCAACAGGCGAGAACATCTTCAACGGCGAATACCTTATCAACGCACAGGGCGAGGACGTCGTAGCCGGCATCCGCACTCCCCAGCAGATCACTGTCGAGGGCTCACGCCGCTGGGCTGCCCTCCAGGGCATCAGCGAGGATGTACGCGCTGAGAAATATCCCTCGCTCGAGGAGTCTATGCCCGTCTGCGCAGCCGAGCTCATCGCCATCGCAGGCCGCCTCGAAGACTACTATAAGGACATGCAGGACATGGAGTTCACTATCCAGGACGGCAAGCTCTGGATGCTCCAGACCCGTAACGGCAAGCGCACCGGCGCCGCTATGGTCAAAATCGCTATGGACCTCCTCCGCGCAGGCGAGATTGACGAGAAGACCGTCCTCGCCCGCATGGAACCGCAGAAACTCGACGAGCTTCTCCACCCGGTATTCGACAAGGCTGCCCTCAAGCGCGCCAGCGTCGTAGCCAAGGGTCTTCCCGCATCTCCGGGTGCCGCAGCCGGCCAGATTGTATTCTCAGCAGAGGAAGCCGAGGCATGGAGCGAGAAGAAGCGCAAAGTCGTCCTCGTCCGCATCGAGACCTCACCTGAGGACCTCCGCGGTATGGCAGTTGCACAGGGTATCCTCACAATGCGTGGCGGTATGACCTCGCACGCAGCCGTCGTTGCCCGCGGTATGGGCAAGTGCTGTGTGTCAGGCGCAGGTGAAATCCGTGTTGACTACAAGGAAAAGACCGTCGAAATGGGCGGCAAGACATATAAGGAAGGTGACTGGATTTCGCTCAACGGTTCGACCGGCGAAGTTTACGACGGCCAGGTGCCCACAACCGAGCCTGAGCTTGGCGGCGACTTCGGCGCTATCATGAACCTCGCAGCCAAGTATACCAAGACCCTCGTCCGCACCAACGCCGACACTCCCCGCGACGCCAAGCAGGCTCGCCACTTCGGCGCACAGGGCATCGGCCTCTGCCGCACAGAGCACATGTTCTTCGAAGGTGACCGCATCAAGGCTGTCCGCGAGATGATTCTCGCCTCAGACCTCGAAGGCCGCCGTCACGCCCTCGCCAAGCTCCTCCCCATCCAGCGCGGCGACTTCGAAGGTATCTTTGAAGCTATGGACGGCTACGGTGTGACCATCCGCCTCCTCGATCCCCCGCTGCACGAATTCGTGCCTCATCAGACTGCCACCCAAAAGGAGCTCGCAGCCGAAATGGGAATCACACTCGAGGAAGTGAAGGCCAAGGTTGACTCGCTCGAGGAATTCAACCCGATGCTCGGCCACCGTGGCTGCCGTCTCGGCATCACCTATCCCGAAATCACCGAGATGCAGACCCGTGCCATCATCGAAGCAGCCCTCGCTGTCAAGGCCCGCGGCATCGACGTTCACCCCGAAATCATGATTCCGCTCGTAGGCTCGCTCAAGGAAATACAGAACCAGGCCGACGTGATCAACATCACCGCCGCCAAGGTCTTTGAGGAAGCCGGCCGCAGCGTGCCCTACAAGGTAGGCACCATGATCGAAGTTCCCCGTGCAGCCCTCGTTGCAAACCAGATTGCAGAAGTCGCCGACTTCTTCTCATTCGGTACCAACGACCTCACCCAGATGACATTCGGCTTCTCGCGCGACGACGCTCCCAAGTTCCTCAAGTTCTACAAGGAGCACGGCATCATCAAGACCGATCCCTTCGAAGTTCTCGACCAGGAAGGCGTAGGCCAGCTCGTGAGAATGGGCGTTGAGAAGGGTCGTGCCACCAAGCCCGAACTCAAAGTAGGTATCTGCGGCGAGCACGGCGGCGAACCTTCATCAGTCAAGTTCTGCGCAAAACTCGGCATGGACTATGTCAGCTGCTCACCCTACCGCGTGCCCATCGCCCGCGTAGCCGCTGCGCAGGCTGCCATCGAGGAGTAATCCCGAATTTGTAACCAAATAAGAAAGTTAGGTGAAAAACCACTATAAATAGTATTTTCACCTAACTTTTTTATTCAACATACAGCATCACCTTTCGCAACAAACCATGTCAAATCCCGATCACAAATCAAAAAAAAGACGAGAGACCCCGGAACCATTCGAGCAGGAAGCTTGCGACAGGTCCGTAAAACCGTATACCGGCTACTCAGACGAAACACCTGTCGTGTCTGACCAGGCTGCTTTATATGAAATATCCCAACCTTCTCTTTTTGAAGAGAAAATCTATGCACGGCCAATCGAATTGGAGAGCCGCCGCTATATAGGAAACAAGGCCAAACTAACTGACTGGATTATTTCGACCATAGCGTCCCACGCCCAGGATTCACACTCTTTCTGTGACATATTTGCGGGGACAGGAGCCGTTGCCAACCGAGCTATAGACATCTTTGACCATGTAATAATCAATGACTTCCTATATTCCAACAACACGATTTACCATGCCTTTTTCGGCCCTGGAAATTGGGACTGCGACAAATTGCAGGATATAGTGTCAAATTACAATAGAATTAATCCGAAAAACCTTGATGAAAATTATTTTTCAATCAACTTCGGCGGAAAATTTTATGAACACGGACTGTCTAAACTCATCGGTTTTATTCGCCAGGACATCGAGAACATGCGTCCTGACCTCTCTGACAAAGAATACCATATACTTATAGCATCACTCATATACAGCATCGACCGTCTTGCAAACACTGTCGGTCATTTTGACGCATATATCAAAAAACCGATAAGGGAACAGGCATTAAACATGAGACTGATTGATGCAAAAAGCTACGATTACGTTGAAATCCACCGTTGCGACTCAAATCAGCTTGCCAGGAATATCGAAGCTGACATAGTCTACATAGATCCGCCCTATAATTCAAGACAGTATTGTCGCTTCTATCATCTATATGAGACACTTGTCAAGTGGGACTGTCCACGACTATACGGTGTGGCACTCAAACCAAAACCTGAAAACATGAGTCTTTATTGCACAAGCAAAGCTGCGGACGCCTTCATGGATCTCGTGTCAAATATAAATGCCCGCTACCTTGCCGTTTCTTATAATAACACATATCAGTCAAAAAGTAAATCATCAGAGAATAAAATCAGACTGGAAGAAATCAAGAAGATACTTGACATGTGTGGTGAAACGACCATATATGAGCACAGCCATGCCGCCTTCAATGCCGGAAAAACTGAATTTGAGAATCACAAAGAAATTTTATTCATTACAGAGATAGATGCCGAAAGAAAAAGTAAATCGTTCCCCACTCTTCTATGTAGGAGATAAATATAAGCTCGTCACGGAAATCAAATCTCATTTTCCAGGACATATCCGGCAATTTGTGGAACCATTTGTCGGCGGTGGCTCTGTATTTCTCAATGTAGAGGCACAGAATTATATTCTTAACGACCTCGACCCTTACGTCATAGCCCTTCACAAATACCTTTATTTATATGTCGGCCGCGAAGAGAGTTTTTTCAATGAAATATTTGAAATAATTGACCACTACGGAATGTCATGCTCATACAGGCATGACGACATCCCGCAAGAGTTAAAAGATACATTCAAAAAAACTTATTTTGCCCGCTACAACAAAGATGGCTTCAACCAATTAAAAGAAGATTTCAACCTTGCCCACAGCTATGATATAAGGTATCTGTACATACTGCTTATATACGGTTTCAACAGGATGCTTCGATTTAACCGGCATGGTGAGTACAATCTTCCTGTTGGAAATGTCGATTTCAATCAGAATACCTACGATGCTCTGAAAAATTACTTCAAAGAAGTCAAAAAAAAACAAATAGCCTGGCACAATCTTGACTTTGAGACGTTCTTCATGACCCTCAACCTCAATGAAGACGACCTTGTCTATCTTGACCCGCCTTATCTTATAACCTTCAGCGAATATAATAAATACTGGAATGACGGAACCGAACATAAACTCCTCGCGCTGCTTGACCGACTGACAGAAGGAAACATCAAATTTGCAATCTCAAACGTCACAATATACAAAGGGCGGGAAAACCGCATATTCACTGAATGGTCGAGAAACTATAACACCCACACTATAAAAAGCAATTATATCAGTTATCACGACAATACAATCAAGAAATTTAACGAGGTACTCATAACTAACTACTAATATGGCAAAACGCGAATTTAAACCTCTTCTATACACAACTACCCTGCGCAATCCATTAAGACTAAAATCATACCTATGGTTGATGAAAAAATTTGACGGGCAGCAACTCACCAATGACCTCTCGACCAAAATATGCGGGGAACTTATCAGATATGGACTATACCGTCCGACAAGAAAGTCCGACTCCGTAAAGGAAAAATGGGCAAAAACTGACAAAAGTGGCTTCGGGAGGTATATATTGACCAACGACGAAGTGAAATGGATGCTTGCCAATAATCCCCAATCACATGGCGAAGCAGGTTTTGACTATGGCTGGCCGTCAAGATTCGCCACACAGTTTGACTTTGCCAAGGAACTTGGCTTCGTATACTACCCTTCCCCTCGCGACAATGGTAAAATCGAATTTTCTCAAACCGGCACATTACTCGCCCGCATCTTAGATGTCAAAGTGATGCCCGACGACGAGATTCTTGTCGAGGAAACACACCCTGAATATGAAAACATGGCATTTCTACAGGCTCTCGTCAAATCACAGAGATTTAATCCATTTGTCAAAGTCCTTAATGATAATGTCCCTCTTATTTTGCTCCTGAGAGTTATATATCTCCTTAACGACGATCCCGAGTTTAACGGGGCCGGTATAGCACGTCACGAATTGCCTATACTTCTGTTTTGGAAAGACAATAAAGCCGAAGCCCTATACTGGCGTATCAAGAAACTCCGCAGGGACTATGGCTACAATCCGAGCAACGAGGTCATATACGGCATATGTGTCGATGAAATAATGGAAGGGAATTACAAGAAAATCGACATTAACTCTATTTTGATAGACTATCCCGACGACTTCATCAGGAAAATGCGTCTGACAGGGCTAATCTCTATTCGCGGTGCAGGTCGCTTCATTGACATCAACCACAACGAAGACAAGAAAATTAATTATATTCTAAGTAAATATTCCTTCTATAGTCACCACGAAGACGAGCGTGAATACTTTGATTATATGGCTGCTGTTGATGAACATCTGTTCAAGATGCAGCCGGTAAAAATCTCAAAAAACGCAGCCGCCGAAAAACTCGAATTTCAACTTCCACATTACCCATACAAGACTGTCAAATCCGAATTGGAAATCCTGTCGAAAAAAGGTCTGTCCAATCACGATGTGCTGAAATTCCTCAATGCATCCACACGCCTTGAGTTTCTGACAGCACTTGCAATAAAACATAGATACCCGGAAACCACAGTGATACCTAATTATCCCTGCGACGACGAGGGCCTACCGACCTCCACAGCCGGCGGAAATGCAGGTGACATAGAATGTTATGAAAACAACAACGGTATACTTATCGAAGTCACAATGTCGGAAGGCCGTATGCAGACCATGATGGAGGTATGGCCGATAGAAAGACACCTTAACGAGTACAAAAAACTCTTTGAGTCCGGAGATGCCAGGTGCATATTCATAGCTCCAAGCATATTCAGTGACACCATACGGCAGATAGGATATGTCAGAGACACCAACAATCTTGTAATACGGCCTTACAAAATAGAGGATTTCATCAGTGCTATCGACAGCAGTCCTACACTCTACGACAACACGATGGCATAACACATACTATAATACAGCCGGATGCGAGACCTGACAAGGATTTCTCATCCGGCTGCGTCCATTCAATCCTTATATAGACTTAAGAATCAGCTCATTTACCTTGTCGACCACACAGGTGTCAAGCGAGGCGAGATATATTCGTGTCGTCGCCTCCGAATCATGGCCCATACCCTCGCTGATGACGCTGACAGGTATCCCCTTCGACTTCGCAACCGACGCCCATGTGTGGCGTGCGCAATATAGCGTCAGCGGTATGCTCACCCCGGCCAATCCGGCTACCACCTTGAGATGCCGGTTGATACTATAACCCGCGTTGCGATAGGCATTACGCTCGTTAATCCCCTCCTTCGTCAGGATCGGGAGCAGGTAGGGGGTCGGATTGGCAGGATACCTGTCAAGCAGCTCCTGCATCTCGCGCGTCCACTCAATCCTCAGCGCCTGCCCCGTCTTGCGCCGCCGATAAGAGAGGTAGCCCCCGGCAAGATTTTCCTTTCTGAGAAAGGCCATGTCGATGAAACTCATCCCCCGCAGATAGAAACTCATCAGAAACATGTCGCGCGCATAGCCGGCATGAGATCTTGGCGACAGGTCGAGAGCCTTGATACGCCTCATGACCGAGAGCGGCAACGCCCGCTTCACCGTCTTCCCCACCCCGGTGTAGACCCGCTTGAAAGGATTTCCCTGCTCGACGGCTCCGCTGTCGACAGCCCGGTTATAGACCGCGCGGAGTATGCGCATGTAGAACGACGTCGTGTTCGGACTGTTGCCCCTCGCGCGTAGATAAGCCTCGTAGGCCTCTACAACATCTGACGTCATCGCGTCGAGCATCAGCCCATCGCCTTGCCCTACATCGGAAAGGAATTTCTGGAAGCTCCGCAAGGCCGCCGTGTATGTCTCCGCAGTCCTCATCTGTCCTCGTCGACGCATACCGTCGACGAGACTTCCCATAAAGACAGCGAGCGAATAGCGGGCCGCATAGCGCCGGAACTCTTCGACAACATCGTCAGCCGTATACGCAAGCCCTCTCCGCTCCAGCCGGCAGCAAATCCTCGTCAGCCTATCGAGATCATGTCCGATAGCCATCCTCACCCGCTCTGTCGCGCCCCGCGAGGACGCGGCAGACATCGCCGCCGGCAGCGAGCGCCGCTCGTCCCAGCAATCAGAGGGCAGTCTGTAGGAAGTCAGCAGTTGTCTCACTCTCCGCTCGTGTATAATCTGATAATACACCGAGCCGTCCCTACCGGCCACAGCCGAAGGACGGAATTTCACTTTGAAAGATGTCATTTGTTGTGATTTATTACGTTAAAAAAGCATAAATTTCATATGATTTCTTTGAAAATACACGAAGCGTATATATTTTTGCGAAGCAAAATTGTAGCTAAATTTCATAAACCGAATATTTTATAGTGGTTTTATATGAAATGCTGTATCCGACACTTTAAATCTTTACGACTTATCCATATTTGCACCTGCGCCGCCATGCTCTGCTTAACGTCACTCTGCACTGCGGCGGAAATCCATGCGTCTGTCTCTGACTATAGGACAGACGGCACTCCTGCATATCGGGGGGGGTAAAATCTACTGATAATCAAACGCTTACACATGCGAATCCCGAAGCTACAATCATGTCGGGCAAACCGGCCTTCGCCGTCGGCACCAACCTTCTCTACGACCTCCTCCTCGTCCCCAACATCACCGTCAAAGCCGCATTCGCCGACAGGCTGACCCTCGACGCCGACTGGATGTGCGCATGGTGGAGCCGAAAATCGCGCCACCGCTACTATCGGATCTACGGCGGCGACATCGACATAGCCTACCGCCTCTCCCCCTCCGCCTCCCCATTCGCCGGCCACCACCTCGGGCTCTACGCCTCCCTCGTCTGCTACGACTTCCAGTTCGGCCGCAAGAACAAAGGCCTCCTCTCCGACAAGTATAACTATGCCGTCGGCATCTCCTATGCCTACTCCCTCCCCCTCGCCCCCCGCCTCAATCTCGACTTCTCGCTCGGCGTGGGCTACATGTGGGGACAATTCAAAAAACACTCTCCCATTGACGACCACGATGTGTGGGTATCCACTCATAAAAACCACTGGATAGGCCCGACACGCCTTGGCGTCACCCTCACATGGCTCCTCGGCAGCGCCACTAATGCGAAAGGAGGGAAACGATGAGCCCCCGGCGCCTACAAATCAACCTCGCCGCATTGTGGCCGCTACTCCCCCTGCTCCTGAGCCTCACCCTCGGCAGCTGCGAGCAGCGCCCGTTGTGCTACGACCACTCCCACCACTCCCCGGTGGACATCACCTTCGACTGGTCGGCCGCCCCCGACGCCGACCCGAGCACAATGGTCGTCTGGTTCTTCCCGGTCGACGGCACCGCCGGCTCGCGCTACGAGCTGACCAAGAATCCCGCCACGAGCCGCACCGAGTTCAATTCCACCCTCAAAGTACCCCCGGGTGAATACTTCGTCGTCACACACAACGGCGATACCGACAACAACAGCGAGCGCGGCAACACCTTCGACAGCTACTGTCTCCTAACCTACGAAGACCGCCTCCTATCACCGATGAACCGTACCGACGAGGCGCCGCGACCCTCCGATACCGAATCGCAACCAATCCGCGCCGAGGCAAGTGCCCTCTACGCCCACACACTCACTGAAAAAATCACCGTCGAACCGGCAACCAATGTCCCCGTCCACATAACCCTCACCCCCGTCGAGGCGACAGCCGTATGGGACATCCGCGTCACCGGCATCGAAAACCTCACCCCTGACATCGAGGCCAGCGCCGTCATCACGGGCGTGGCCGAGACATGGCACCCCGCCACATCACGCCCCGCCGGCCGGGAGGTCACCATCCCCTTACCACTCGCACACTGCGGCTCCGACTGCCTCCGCGGGACAGTGACACTCTTCGGCGATGCCGCCCCCCACGACATCCCCCACAAACTACGAATATACACATCCCATAAATACTACTATGACTTCGACATCACAGTCCAGGTCCACAACGCCGCCGTCGGCACCCACCACATCGACATACGGGTCAGCGGCATCAAGCTCCCCGACGTCAGCGGTGACGGTTCGGGCATGTCGCCTGGCGTAAGCGACTGGGAAAGCGCCGAAAACATAGTCATCCCCATGTAGCGGATGCAATACAATAATGATAAGAGACAAGGAAAAACAAAGCAAATTTTAAAAATTAATATTAGGAAAAAATGAAAGTCCGTTTAATTCCAATCGCAGTGCTGGGCGCCATGATAGCGACCGCCTGCTCAAACGAAGAAGTGGTCGACGTCAACCCCGACGTTAAAGGCGACGCAATCACATTCAGCCCCACCGTCGGCCGTGCGACAAGAGCAACCGAGACGACAAAATCTAATCTTGGCAACTTCGCCGTCTACGCCAAAGCCGTGCACCCCAATCATTCCTTATACAATTCATTCTTAATCGGTAGTGAGACCACACCTGAAACAGCTAAAGAACAAGACGAGGTATGGACTCTTGACCGCAATGTTTATTGGCCTACAGGCGTAGAAAGAGTCTTTTTCTGGGCTTATAGTCCTGCAACATTAACTTCTAAATTTGAATCGACAGGTCCTCTCATTTCAAGCTTTACCCCGTCTAATTCGGATTTAGCCTCCAATAACGAAAGCCTTACCCTATGGGCTGACGGAGAACACCAGACTGACCTGGTTGTCGCTTTCGAAGACGTACCTTCTTCTTCCAATACTTCGGTAACCATTAACTTTAAGCACGCCCTATCCCAAGTCCTTATTAATGCCCAGCAAAAAGATAAACAGGCCAAAGACAATAGAACTGTAAAAATCAAAGGCTCCTGGATTGTCAATCTTAATGGTAAGGGAGATTT
Source organism: uncultured Duncaniella sp. (assembly GCA_910586665.1). Taxonomy (GTDB): domain Bacteria; phylum Bacteroidota; class Bacteroidia; order Bacteroidales; family Muribaculaceae; genus Duncaniella. The sequence goes on along the minus strand of CAJUIX010000004.1, from coordinate 53,273 downwards.
GAGTGCCGGTTTTACATGGAATAAAAATGATGACAAAGCAAACCACAATACCAATTGGCAGTCACTATCCAATCCTACAAGCAAGTATGGCAGCTATTTCACTTCATATAAAAATCTGAGTGGTGGAAAGCAGGATGTATTGGATGAATCCCTTATGATTATTCCCCAACACCGTCCGGCATGGAACAGGGCTATAACGACTACACCCGAAGCCGAAAACACCCTGACTCCGACAAACGACGGCGTATACATCATGCTTCTATGCCGAATTGAGCTAAGACACCCTGGGACAACTCATGAAGGCGATGAAGGCGACTTAGGCGATGTCGCGATTGAAGGTTCCGACCACCTGCACCAACTCTTCCCCGTCACTGATAAATTCAATTCTAATGAATACGGCTTTGCCTGCATCCCTGTGGATATAGACTTCGCTATGGGTAAGAAATATACCATCGACCTTGATATCTGCGGAAAAGATTCAGGTGCAGGATATTATCCACCTGTTCCTGAAAATGAATCTGACTTAAAGAATTTCTTAGACAAATTCATTCCCAAAAACAAGCAGGATAACATCATCACCAAACGCCCTGATAATAAAAAAGTCGGTGACCCTATTCTAGACGACCCAATCAAATTCAACGTCACGGTTGATGCTTGGGAAAATGATGACAACTGGAAGCCCGGAAACATCACAATGTAACAACCACAACATCTGACTGACTTGTTGTAGGGACGCGGCGTGCCGCGTATGCCGGATGAAAATCATTATTGCACAGATACCGAATCCACATGTATTCAGTTTGGCATACGCTGTACACCGCGTCCCTACAGCCCCACAATAGTAACATCACACCTCTTCTCCTCTTCCCTCTCCTCCACACAATAACCAATCCACCACACCACCCGCAATGAACCCGACATATAAAGGAATACGCAATCTGTCAATCGTCGCCACTCTCGCCGCAGCCATGCTCCCCTCCTGCGAGGATGACCTCGGCCACCACGGCGACCGGCTCACCAACAGCGTCACATTCGCCGTCAACCTCCCCGCGCAGTGGACAAGCCGCACCACCGCCGATCCCTCGGCCCCCGACACGCATTGCACCGCCGTCAGCCGCACCGAAAGCAGCGTCGACGGCGCCACACCTTTATATATCCACACCCTCGAAGCCGACCGTCCCGCCCCCGCAGTCTCCGGCGCCAAGACCTCGCGCGGAACGCTGCTCAATGACAAAACCAACGCGGAAAAATACTATTCCGAATTCTCCCTCAGCGGAATATGCTACGTCGGCTCCTACCCGGCCGACGAGGATGACAACAAATATAGAGCCTCCGACTACGCCCTCAACCTCACCTACAACTTCAACGACGGCACATCATCCTCAGATGCCGACAAGCTCATTTGGCCGGCCAACGGCAAAGTCCGCTTCTTCGCCTTCGCTCCGACAAAGCTTTTCAGCGAATCAGACGGACGCCTCACCCTCCCGGCCAACACCACCGGCTCGCCAAAAATCACCTACACCGTCCCGGCCAAAGTCGAAGACCAGCTCGACCTGCTGACAGCGCAGACCGACCAGACATCCACTCCGAGCACCAACGGCATACGCATTGAATTCAAACACGCCCTAACCGCTATCCGCATAGCGACTGCTGCTGACATGCTCGCCGGTACCATCCACTCCGTCACCATAAGCGGCGTCTACGGAACCGCAACCCACATCCCCGGATCAGACCAATGGATCGACCACACAAACTCCACCAACACATCCTACACAATCTCACCCGAAATCAAGCTCGAAAAGAAGGAAAACAGCTCCGACATAGCCCACACGACAGGGGGCACAACCATCTCCGGCACTGACAAGGACAACCTCACCTTCCTCCTCATCCCACAGACCTGTCCCGACGACGCGAAGCTCACCATCGAGTTCACCGATGAGCTTACCAATACCAAGCGAACCATCACCGGCTCCCTCAAAGGGCACCAATGGCAAGCCGGCAAAATCATCACCTACCAAATCTCCCCCTCAAGCATACACATAACCCCGGTAGTCGAAATCGAGCAGCTCGGCAGCTACAATACCGACAACACAACCTCGACCGACGACGGCAAAATTGATAATCCATATTACAACACCGACATATTCCATTCCACCGAAGAAACAAAATTCATCCCCTTCTCAGGAGCCATACGCAATCTGAGACTGAACGCCTATATCAAGGTCACACAGGAAGGAGCGGATGAGAAAAAGGTAGCTAAGCCGTTCCGCATATTATACTCAACAGATAATAGCACTTGGGAAACTGCTAAATGGGAACCGAACATCGCCGACGAGACAGACGATTGGACAGAGCTTAAACCGGCAAGTGCCGATGAAAAATTTGATGGCTCAATCATTGTAGCCTCGCAGTCGACATTTGCCGAGGGGCAAAGCTTTTCGACAAGTTATTGTGGTTCAATATCAAATCCTCATAATCTTGGCGAGGATGAAACCGCCAATTGCTATGTCATCAACTCTCCCGGCTACTACAAATTCCCCCTCGTCTATGGCAATGCTATAAAAAATGGTGCTACCAACGAAGAAGCCTACAAGATAGTGCGCACCGGCACGGCGGGCGTAGACTATGATCCCGGCATGAGATATTATGTAGACCATAATAACAACGAAATAACGCAACCATACATTTATAAACAGGAGAGTGTCGGGACTCTGAAAGACGCCTTTATCCTCTGGCAGGATTCTCCCGGCCTACTTGACATGGTAACACTCTCCAAAGATTCGAAAAATATCGAATTCCGTGTCAGCAAAAACACTATCGCCCAAGGCAATGCAGTGATAGCTTTGAGAAATGATAAAAATGAGATTGTCTGGAGCTGGCATATATGGGTGACCGACAACAAGAATTGGTCAAAAGGCATCGAGACAACCGGCGCAGACAATAAGGAATATACTCTGACAAGCTCAGTTCTTGGCTATTGCGACGCACGCAAAGCCGAGCCGGCACGCGATATGTGGCTGAAATTTGAATTCGACCTGAAAGATTTCGAGCAAAACAAACTTTCAGTCACCAAGATAAGCAACTGTGAGCTAAAATTCAAGCAACAGGAAATTAAAGCATCCATTGCCGGCGACAACACCTACTACCAGTGGGGCCGCAAAGACGCAATGGTTCCGGGAATCTATGCTTCAAACAGCGGGGAAAGATATTATACATATACTAATTCTAACGGCGATAAAGGTGAATTCACTCTGCACAACAAACCTGTCTTTGATTTTAACGAGGATTACATATTTACATGTAGCAATTCAAAAAACGGCATAAATATGGGAACCGCAATTCAAAATCCACACCATTTTGCGTTAGGTGAGGGTACATATCGCACACATTGGCATAATCACCCAAAAGGAATAAGCTATTTAGCTAACGACACTACTATTACAGTTACAAAAACCGATGGCAAAACAGAATCAAAGACAATCGCAAGCACTATGTATAATGCATGGGATTCAAAAAGTCAGCATGTCGGTATAACCCACTCTAATAGCATTTATAACAGTGGTGTGGCAAAGTCAAAAACAATTTATGATCCATGCCCTGCCGGCTACCAAGTACCTCCCGCCAACGCGTTCTCAGGAATTCTGCATTATTCTCAACCAACGACGAATGCTGACGGCAACACGGTAGATATTGGTTACTTTAAAGATGGTCGAAATAAGGACGGCAAACCATTCAATACAATCAACTGGGATAATACAAGCAGAACTTGGACGTTTAGGAGTCAGGGAAGCACTGACAATCCTACAGGAGCAGGCGAACAAGTGACCTTCCATGCGACAGGCCTAAGAGATATGAATCTTAATTCAGATAATCTCAAAATAAGACCTACAACTCTTCCTCCGACATGGGCAGCTTTTTCCATGATAACATTCATCCCCTCCTCCACAATTTTTAGTGGTGCTCAAGTTCTAATATTCTTTATTGACAATCGAACTCAAGGAGAAACAATAAACAACCATGCCACCTATTGTGGCTCATGCGAAGGTTCCAATAACTCCTATGGCTTCCCCATATGGCCCATTGAGGAAATAAAAGAGTAGCCAGCCTCTACTCCTCTCCCTCCTCTGTCGGAATAAGCGAGACTGCGATTTTGTCGATGCGGGCGTGGTCCATGTCGGCAATCTCGAAGCGGAAGCAGTTCCATGTGAACACATCGCCCACCGACGGCACGCGCTTCAGCTGCGCGATGACCAGGCCGGCGATAGTCGCGTAGGAAGCCGGCTCGTAGAGGTCCTCGCGGTCGAAATAGGACAGAAAATCATAGACTGGACACTGGCCGTCGACAAGCCACTCGTCAACGTCGCGCCGCTTGACAATCACAGGCTCCTCAACGCCCTGCGGGATGTTGCCCACGAGCCCGTCGAGAATGTCGCGCAGCGTCACAATGCCCTGGAAACAGCCATACTCGTCGCAGACGAGCGCCGAATGTTCCTTGGCGCGCTTGAAAGTGTCGAGCGCGTCGTAGACCGTCATGCTCTCCGGCAGAAACAGCGCCTGACTTAATTCACGCTCAATCCGAAAATCGGCGTTATCCATAGTAAGCATCAATTTTTTGAGCGAGATGATGCCGCAGATGTCTTCGCGCTCGCTGTCGAAGACCGGGTAGGCCGAGTGGAGTTCGTCGGCCATGACGCGGCGTATCTCTGTCGCGTCCATGTCGACCGTCAGCGCCACCACATCCTTGCGGTTGGTCATGATAGCCTCTATGCGGCAGTCACCAAGCACCAGGACGCGTTCCATGATGTCCTGCTCCACCTCGCGGACCTCGCCCGACTCCGTTCCCTCCTGGATCAGCGAGCGGATTTCCTCCTCGGTCACCTTCGAGGCCTCCGAGCCGAGGCGCAGCAGCCTCACCAGCGCCGATGTCGACACCGACAGCAGCCACACCACCGGGAAAGTTATCTTCGAAAGCAGCTTCATCGGCTTCGCCACCAGTCGTGCAATCATGTCGGCGCGTCCGAGGCCGATGCGCTTCGGCACCAGCTCGCCCACGACGATTGACAGGTAAGTCACCACGGCGACTATAAACACCTTCGACAGGCTCAGCGCCAGCTTCGGGGCCACTCCGAGCCGCGCGAGGTAATCACCGAGATCGGTCGCGAGCGTCGCGCCGGAAAAGAGACCCGTCAGGATACCGATTAGAGTTATACCTATCTGTATGGTCGAAAGGAAGCGGTCAGGTTCGTTGGCAAGCTGCAGGGCGGCCGCGGCGTTGCGGCTTCCGGCCTTGGCGTCGGATGACAATTTTGACTTGCGGGCCGAAATCAGAGCCACCTCTGACATTGAAAACACACCGTTGAGAAGAATCAAGCACACGATGATGATTAGGTCGTCCATATAAATAAATATAGGTATAAAATAATATAGGTATAATATGATGTATGTCACTTTCTATAACGCATTTTTAATCCATTTTGTTGTCCACGCCATAATTCTTACCTTTGCATAGCGAAGTATAACATGTCTACATCATGATGAAGCATCCGGCCACAATCGCAATCAAAAACCTCACCACCGGCTACCCCGTCCGTCACGGCGACAGCCGCGTGGCAGTGTCGACCGACGTCAGCGCCACCCTCTACGGAGGCGAACTGACGTGCCTCCTCGGGCCCAACGGCGCCGGCAAGTCGACCATGCTCAAGACCCTGTCGGCCTTCATCCCTCCCCTCGGGGGAAAAATCATGGTCGAGGGGCGCGACATCACCACCTACACCCCCTCGGAGCTTTCGCGCATCATCAGCGTGGTGCTTACAGAGCGGATTGACCTCGCCAACATGAGCGTCAGCGACCTCGTCGGCATGGGACGCAGCCCCTACACCGGCTTTTGGGGAGGACTCTCTGACGAGGACCGCCGCATAGTGGCCGAGTCGCTCGCGCTCGTCAACGTCGGCCACCTCGCATCCCGCATGGTCGGCACCCTCAGCGACGGCGAGCGGCAGAAGGTAATGATAGCCAAGGCCCTCGCCCAGGAGACACCGATAATATTCCTCGACGAGCCTACAGCCTTCCTCGACTACCCCAGCAAGGTCGAAATCCTACAGCTCCTCTCTCGTCTCTCGCGCCTGAAACAAAAGACGGTCTTCCTCTCGACCCACGACCTCGAGATAGCTCTTCAGATAGCCGACAAGGTATGGCTGATTGACAAGACACTCGGTGTCCGCGCCGGGACCCCGGAGGATCTGGCCGTCAGCGGCGACATCGGACGCTTCTTCCGCCGCGACGGCATCGAATTCGACCGCGAGAGCGGGCTTTTCAGGATTACGGCCAAGTGTGACAGGCAGATACGCCTCATCGGCAGTGGCTACAGACGGAGCCTGGTCGCAAAGGCACTCATTCGCAACGGCATCTATCCATGCGACACTCCAGACTGTCCCTACACCGTTGAAATCACAGCCGACGACGCCTACCGCGTCGACAGCCATCCCGCCTCAACAATAGAGCAAGTCATCGACCTCGTCAACACCCTCGACCTCGCACCGTACAGACAGTCCGCAACTTCACCAAATAATCAGCACTGACCATGACTGAGGGACACGGGGACGATGCCTACCGCTACGCCGGACGCATACGCCATAATTTCAGCTCCAATATATACTCTGCCGTCGACCACTCCGGGCTGATGAGCCATCTCGCAGCCATACCAGGGCTACTAACAGAGTATCCCGAACCGGAACCGCTCGCGCTTGCCACGCGGATAGCCGCGATGCTCGGCGTCGCGCCCGGCGAAGTCCTCGTCAGCAGCGGCGCCACAGAAGCTATCTATCTCGCAGCCATGCTCCGCCGGGGCATGCGCTCGGCAGTAGTCGTGCCGACCTTCAGAGAATATCAGGACGCATGCGCCATGCACGCCCATGAGCTGACATTTATCCCCACCCTTGCAGAACTGCCTGACAACACCGACACCCTATGGCTCTGCAATCCCAACAACCCGACAGGCAAGGTCACAGACAAGGATGAGCTAATCAATTGCATAGAGGTACATCCGTCGACACTCTTCGTCATCGACCAGGCCTATGAAGACTACTGCACCAAGCCCCTCATCACTCCCCGGGAGGCGGCAGGCCACATAAACCTCCTCCTGCTCCACTCGCTCACCAAGCGTTTTGCCATTCCCGGCTTGCGCATCGGCTACGCCGTCGCTTGTGCCGGCCTCATCGGCAGCCTCCGCACCCTCCGACAGCCCTGGACGGTCAACTCCTTCGCCATCAAGGCTGCCGAATATCTTATTAATCGGCACGATGACTACCGCATTGACGCCGACGTCCTCCACCGCGAGGCACTCCGCATAGCAGCCGGACTGCGTGCACTCGGCATAGAGGTGGCCGACACTGACTGCAACTTCCTCCTCTGCCGCCTCCCCCGTGGCTCTGCCGCGGCACTCAAGGACTACCTCGCCAACCGCCACGGCATCCTGATTCGCGACGCCTCCAACTTCGAGTCGCTTGACAGACATTATTTCCGCATAGCCGCCCAGTCACCCGCTCAAAACGACCTACTAATCAACACGATTGAACAATGGATTACGTCATAGCCCTCACCCCTCTCCTCCTCGGCTGGATTCTCGACCTGTGGCTCGGTGATCCCTCACGTCTGCCGCACCCGGCTGTCTATTTCGGCAAAGCCATCGCCTTTTTCGAGCGATGCCTAAACTGCGGAAGTCATCGAAAGGCAAAGGGGGCTTTCACCGCCATAGGACTAATTCTTTCTATTTATTTCGTCAGCTCTACACTACTCAATCTGCTCTCCGAATGGATATGGATAAAAACAGCGGTCGAAACCATAATCCTATTCTTCTGCCTCGCGGGTAAGACGCTTATCGACGAGGTGCGCGCGGTCTTCATGGCCACCGACCGCTCGCTTGCCGACGGGCGCCGCCGGGTGGCACGCATTGTCGGTCGCGACACCGGCTCGCTCTCAACGCAGGAGGTGAGGACAGCCGCTTTGGAAACACTTTCAGAAAACCTGAGCGACGGCGTGGTAGCACCACTCTTCTGGTATGCCCTCCTCGGCATCCCGGGTATGCTCGCCTACAAGATGACCAACACTCTCGACTCCATGATAGGCTACCGCAACATCCGTTACCGCGATTTCGGCTGCACAGCAGCTCACATCGACGACTTTGCCAACTTCATACCCGCCCGGCTCACCGCGCTTCTCATGATTTTGGTATCTGGAAGGTCCTCGCTTTGGAAATTTGTGAAGAAATACGGTCCTGGGCACGCCAGTCCCAACAGCGGCTACCCGGAGGCGGCTCTCGCCGGCATACTTGACTGTCGCTTCGGAGGCCCGCACGACTACTTCGGTGAGAAAGTCGACAAACCATATATCGGAACCAATGACCGTCCACTTGACTCTGCCGATATGCGCAGGTCAGTCACCGTCAATCGCCGCACGGAAATTGTCGCAGTCCTTCTGACCGCGGCAGTCAGATGTCTATTTCGGTAACGGAGCCATAGGCCGGCTGATTGGCAAAGGCTCTTGTATAATCCCAGCCGGCGAGAGTCACCAAGGCATGTATAATTATACCCCCGTGGGTGAAAATCCCAACAGTCTCATCGCCACACCCCTTTAAATCATTGATGAAATCGAGAAAACGTTGACACTGCTCCATTGACGACTCTCCTCCCGTCGGCCTGACGCTCAGAAAATCATCGTACCACACCTGCAAGCGCGGATCGTCAATCTCATCGTAGGCCTGCATCTCCCACTCGCCGAAATTCATCTCCATGAGCCGCGAATCAAGCTCCGGGGACTCATAGCCGCACGCAGCCGCCAAGCGCCGGCACCGCGACAGAGGGCTTGAATAGACGCGGTCGAAGCGATAGCCTCCGAGAGCCTCGCGCACCTTCGCCGCCTCCTGCGGAAAACTGTCACGCAGCCCGACATCGCTCTGTCCGTAGCAGACGCCCGGCCTGACGGCGACCGACGTATGGCGGATTAATACTATTTTCATAGGCCAAAATAGTTTGACAGCAGACAGATGCCGAAAATCATCGAAAGCTCGCAGAGCAGATAGGCCGCACCGCAGCAGTCGCCGGTGTAGCCACTGATTTCCCTGCGCAGATAGCTTATCAGCCACACGGCAGTCAGCACCGGGAAGACAGCGGCAGCCACAAGGAGCGGCGGGAAGAGGTAGGCCAGCAGCCCCAAAGGGAGCACTCCGGCCGTGATGCAGCACGCAAGCTGCCCGTCAGTCATCCGTCGGTAGGAAATCTTGTTTTTCGCCCCCTCGGTACGGGCGTATGGGAGGATGTTGGTAATCTGCGCCGCACAGCACTTGCCGAGCGGATCGGCAACGATAATCGCGCCGGCGGCAAGCATAGGCCTCACGGACAGCAACATGGAGAACAGCAGGGCATAATAGAGCACCAGTGCGAGCACGCCGTAGGTACCTATGTGGGAGTCCTTCATTATGGCCAGTATCTGCGCCTTGTCGCGTCCGCCGCCGAAGCCGTCGAAGAAATCGGCCAGACCGTCCTCATGCAGCCCACCTGTCAGTAGCAGTTTGAAGGCGATTGCAAGTACCAAGGCAGGTACTGCCGTGTGCAGCACGGACAGAAACACCACGAAGACGAGCACCGTCAGCCATGACGTCAGCCACCCGCACAGCGGCCAGTAGGCCACGGCGCTGTCATAGTCCTTCTGCGGGACATCGACACATCGCCATAGCGGGATGCGCGTGAAAAGTATTATTGCCGCCGCCAAGCTATTCATCATCTCAGAAATATTTCGTCACTTCCACATCGCTGAAAGAGTCCATGCGGTTAATCATCCTAACCGCCGACTCGATTATAGGATAGGCACAGACCGCGCCCGAGCCTTCGCCAAGACGGAGGTCGAGATGTAGCAGCGCCCTTGCTCCCATAGCCGAGAGCATAAGCTTGTGGCCGCTCTCATCACCCTGGTGGCCGAAAATGGCATAGTCCATGACCGCCGGGCATAGCTTCGAGGCCGCGAGCATACAGCTCGTCATTATAAATCCGTCGACAATCACAATCATGCCCAACTCAGCCGCGCGGAGCATACCCCCGACAGCCATCACCATCTCATATCCGCCGAACCATGCCATTTTTGCCTCAACAGTATCTTCGCCGCTATAGTTGGCAAGCGCGCTGGAGAGCACGTCATACTTGTGGCGCACCCCCTCGGAGTTGAGTCCGGCGCCCGCGCCGATGCAGTCCTTCAGGTCTATCCCGGTGAAGAGGTGCATCCACATCGAGGAGGCCGATGTGTTGCCGCTACCCATTTCGCCGAAGCTGATGACATTGCAGCCGGTGGAGGCATGCACATCGTCGACCACCTCCGCACCACGCCGGAGACACACCTCGAACTCCTCGGACGTCATGGCTGCCTCATGGAGGAAATTGCGGGTCGAGCGACGCACCTTCTTGTCAATGATACCGTGGCCGGAAGGGATGTCATAGTCCACACCTGCATCAACGAGCACGAGTCTGAACCCGTGCTGCTCGCAGAGGAAGTTGATGCCCGCCCCACCCTTTGAGAAGTGGCCGAGCTGCTGCCATGTCACCTCCTTGGGCGACACACTCACTCCCTCGTCGATGATTCCGTGGTCGGCGGCGAAGAGCACATTGTGGGGCGCCCTAAGCTCGGGACTGAGCGTCCCCTGGATCATCCCTATGCGCAAGGCCAGTTCCTCGAGGCGGCCAAGCGAGCCTTTCGGCTTGGTCAGATTGTCAATTTTATCGGTGAGAGCAGGCGCGAGTTCCGAATGTACCTGCCTGATATCGAATTTCATAATTAAATCTATGGTTTATCCTTTAATCCTTACATCAATTCCCGAAACAATGAGATGTGCCTCGTCGGACAGCGAGGCTATATGCTGGTTGATCATGCCCTGGAGGTCGGTGAAGCGGCGCTGCATCACGTTTTCGGAGATTCCACCGAGGCCGATTTCATTGCTGACAAAAATAATAGTGGCTCCGCGCCCGCAGAGGCCGTCAAGCTGTTTCTTCATCGCCTCCAAAGCCTGAATGACATCCTCTCCGCAATGAAAAAACCAGTTGGAAGCCCAAAGTGTTACGCAGTCAAACACCGCCACCTGCCCCTCTCCGAGCGGGAGCGAACCGACATGGAGCGGCTCTTCGAGAGTGGTCCACTGCGGACCGCGCCTGAGCCTGTGGGCCTCGACCCGGCGGCGCATCTCCTCGTCACGGACCTGCGAGGTGGCTATATATACGGGAAAATCAGAGAGCGACAGGGCCTTGCGCTCGGCATAGAGACTCTTGCCCGACCGCTGCCCTCCAGTCACATAGATAATCTTTGGCCTTCCCATTTTGAATACGCGTTGAATGTGAGAGATATATGAAAAAAGAAATAGGGCCGGAATAGATTCCAACCCTATTTCTTAGCAAAATTACTTAGGTGGGGTGAACAGTGGGGGTCGAACCCACGACCTTCGGAACCACAATCCGACGCTCTAACCAACTGAGCTATGCTCACCATGTATCAGGTTTTGCGCTGCAAAGGTAGGACGTTTTTTTGAAACAGCCAAATTTATTTGCAACTTTTTCACACACGATTCCAAAATTTATTTTCACCACCATATTATATAAAAATCACAGGGATTTTGTCTAAATTTGCATCACAGGAACTTGAACAATATAATTCAGCCATGAAAGGAATCGTTTTGGCCGGTGGGTCGGGGACTCGCCTCTACCCTATCACCAAGGGCATCAGCAAGCAGCTGCTGCCGATTTATGACAAGCCGATGGTCTACTATCCCATATCGACCCTCATGCTTGCCGGCATACGCGACATCCTCATCATCTCCACCCCCCAGGACCTCCCCGGATTCCGGCGGCTGCTCGGCGACGGCTCTGACTTCGGCGTAAGGTTCGAATATGCCGAACAACCGTCCCCCGACGGCCTCGCCCAGGCCTTCATCATAGGCCGGGAGTTCATCGGCGACGACAGCGTCTGTCTCGTCCTCGGCGACAATATCTTCCACGGAGCCGGATTCTCGACAGTGCTCAAAGAGGCTGTCGACAATGCCGAAAAAAAAGCCACGGCTACAGTCTTCGGCTACTGGGTCAACGACCCGGAGCGCTACGGCGTCGCGGAGTTTGACAGCGAGGGGCGCTGCCTCTCAATCGAGGAGAAGCCCGCCCGGCCAAAATCCAACTATGCCGTCGTCGGACTCTATTTCTACCCCAACAAGGTGGTCGACATCGCCGCCGGCATCCGCCCCTCGGCCCGAGGCGAGCTTGAAATCACTTCTGTCAACCAGCAATTTCTCAACAGCGGCGAGCTGAAGGTCAGCACCCTCCCGCGAGGCTTCGCGTGGCTCGACACCGGCACCCACGACTCCCTTGCCGAGGCGTCAATCTACATCGAGGTGCTCGAAAAGCGCCAGGGGCTAAAAATAGCCTGCCTCGAGGGGATAGCCTACCGCCGGGGCTGGATTTCCCGCGAAAAAATGGAACAGCTCGCACGTCCGATGCTCAAAAACCAGTATGGGCAGTATCTTATGAAGGTCATCGACGAAATCGATCCCCGTGATTTCCAGAAATATGACTGATAGCACCACTCAGAATAAGAAAACCAATCGTTTCAACCATAGTTAATCCCTATATTTAATACCTAAAATTCTATCCGATATGACCCACAGGTTCATACTCAACGAAGTGTCATACTTCGGCCCGGGCGCACGCAAGGAACTGCCCGAAGTCATCAAACGTCTCGGCAAGGAGAAGGCCCTCATCGTCACCGACCCCGGACTCGTGAAATTCGGTGTCGCCAAAATGGTCACCGACGTCCTCGACGAGGCCTCAATCCCCTACGAAATCTTCAGCGACGTCAAGCCCAATCCCACTGTCAGCAATGTCAAGGCCGGCATCGAGGCCTACAAGAAGTCAGGCGCCGACTTCATCATTGCTATCGGCGGCGGCTCGTCGATTGACACCGCCAAGGCTGTCGGCATCGTCATCAACAACCCCGAATTCTCCGACATCGTATCGCTCGAAGGCTGCGCGCCGACCACCCGCAAGAGCGTGCCCATCGTAGCCCTCCCGACAACAGCAGGAACAGCAGCCGAAACGACTATCAATTACGTTATCATCGACGAGGAGAACAAGAAGAAGATGGTGTGCGTCGACCCCAACGACATCCCTGCTGTCGCTATCGTCGACGCCGAGCTTATGTACTCCCTCCCGGCATCGCTCACCGCCGCAACCGGCATGGACGCGCTCACCCACGCAATCGAGGGCTACATCACCAAGGGTGCCTGGGCACTCAGCGACATGTTTGAAATCGAGGCCATCCGCATGATCAGCCGCAACCTCCCGACCGCCGTCGCCGAACCCTCCAACGCCGAGGCGCGCGACGCTATGGCCGTCGCCCAATATGTCGCAGGCATGGCCTTCTCCAACGTAGGCCTCGGGCTCGTCCACGGCATGGCCCACCCGATGGGCTCGCTCTTCGACATCCCCCACGGTGTCGCCAACGCCCTCCTGCTCCCCACTATCATGGAGTGGAACATGCCCGCCTGCCTCGACAAGTATCCTGCAATCGCCGAGGCAATGGGTGTCGACATCAACGGCATGACCCGCGAAGAGGCAGCCTGGGCCGCATGTGATGCAGTCAAGGCTCTCGCCATAAAGGTGGGCATCCCGCAGCACCTCTCCGAACTTGGCATCGGCGCGGCTGACATCCAGGCGCTTTCCGACCAGGCCCTCGCCGACGTCTGTACCCCCGGCAATCCCCGCGACGTCACAATTGAGGACATCAAGGCGCTCTATACAAAGGTGCTCTGACGATATTTATAATCCAATAAGGAGGGTGTTGCAAAACCATTGTTTGCAACACCCTCCTTTGTCATACTACCAGAGTTTACTCGGGAAGTATTTCATAACCGGCCGCCTGAAGATAGTAGAACGAAAGGTAGTCCTTACCCTCCTTGGCCTGACGGGTGGCAATCTTATTCCTGAAATCATTGATACGCTCCTCAAAAGAGGTAAGCTCGCGCTGACCTTTGGCCGCACGCTCAGTCGAGCATCCGCTTTCGGCATTAGAAGCGACACTGTCGGTCGAGATACCGCCGTTTTCCTTCGCGGCAGCCATAAGTTCATTGTTCTTTCTAATCATTTCCTGAAGAACGGCCTCGTCGACACGCTCCTCACACAAGATTCCCTTCACCTTAACGGGACGGCGGATGGCATCCTTCGAAAACGGTTCTCCCATGATAGGATATGCCTCGCAGCGGAGCATGAGGCTGTCGGCAGAGCCTGCGACAAAAGCTTTCTTGCCGCCGTGGGCACAGAGGTGGGAGCAGACACCCTCGACTATGATTGTGTCGCCGAGCAGAGAGTCCGCATTAGCGAGCACCTCGTCGACACTGACAGTGGCAGGAGCCTCGGAAGCACCTTTTGAACTACCGCCGCATGCCACAAACATTACGCACAGCGCGGCCACTAGAGATAAAACTGAAATTTTTTTCATGTCCTTGTAGATATTAATTGGTTTATTGACTAAGAAAATCTTATTTATGCCTCCTTACCGACCTCAAACATGGCTGCCACGGCCTCGGCGGCGCGGTCACCGTCGATAGCGGCCGAGACGATGCCACCGGCATAGCCCGCGCCCTCACCGCAGGGGAATAGGCCGGCGAGGCCTACATGGGCGAGGGTCTCAGCGTCGCGAGGAATCCTCAGGGGCGACGAAGTCCTCGTCTCCGCTCCGATGAGCACGGCCTCATTGGTCAGAAACCCACGGTTTTTGCGATCGAAATCCTTGAATCCCGCTTGCAGGCGACGCGCGATGCCCTTGGGGAGCAGGCGGTCGATGCGCGCGGGGTGGATGCCGGGAGCGTATGACGTGGGCGGGAGGTCGGATGACTGTTTCGAGGCAACGAAATCAGCCATGCGCTGCGCCGGTGCGTTCTGCGTGCGCCCGGCCTCCTCCCAGAAGGCGCGCTCGATGCGTTCCTGGAAGGTCATCATCTTTAATATCTCATCCTCACCCTCGCCCACGGGCACATCCTCGGGAAGAATCTCCACGACCATGCCGGAATTGGCCCAGCGGGTCCCTCGGTTGGAGGGCGACATGCCGTTGACCACCAGCTGCCCCGGGCCGCTTGCCGCGGGGATGATGAAACCGCCCGGACACATGCAGAAGGAGTAGACGGCCCTGTCGTCGACACGGGTGAGCATCGTGTATTCAGCCGCCGGCAGATACTTCCCCCTCCCTTCCTTCGAATGATAACGCAGACAATCAATGAGTTTCTGCGGATGCTCGAGGCGCACACCTATGGCAAGTCCCTTGGGCTCCATAGCGACACCGCGCGAGTGGAGCATACGGTAGACATCGCGCGCGGAGTGACCGGTGGCGAGTATCACCGGGCCCTCGATTATCAAGCCGTCGGCAGTCACCACGCCTCTGACCTCCCCGTCGCTGATCACCAGGTCATCAACACGGGTTTCAAATCTCATCTCGCCCCCGCAGTCGATAATGGTCCTGCGCATGGCCTTGATTACCTCCGGGAGCTTGTCGGTGCCGATATGCGGGTGGGCATCGACGAGTATATCCTCCGACGCGCCGTGCTGGGCGAAAATATTGAGTATCTTCTCGACAGAGCCGCGCTTCTTGGAGCGGGTGTAGAGCTTGCCGTCGGAATACGCGCCCGCTCCCCCCTCGCCGAAGCAATAGTTGGAGTCAGGGTTGACAATACCCTCACGGGCGATGTCTGCCATGTCCTTGCGGCGCGAGTCTACATCCTTGCCGCGCTCGACCACCACGGGCTTCAGGCCCAGTTCTATCAACCGCAACGCCGCGAAGAGACCTGCCGGACCGGCCCCGACTACCACCACCTGCTCCGCTCCCGGCCCCACAGGGCGATAATCGACCTGCTGCACAAGCGACACGGCTGCCGGCATCTCGTCAATGTAGACTCTCAGCGACAGGTTGACCATGACATTGCGCTGCCGCGCGTCAATCGAGCGTCGGATTACTGATATATGCTTTATGGCGTTTGCGTCGACGCCGAGGCGCCCGGATATGTCGGCCTTCAGCAACATGGCCTCACCGGCCACACGAGGCGACACTCTCACATCTATATTCTGCTGCATTATGTATAGTTCTATATTTTTCTTGATAATTACTCTATGAAACCCGCGCGGCGCTCCATATCACGCATAGTATGTCCCATCCACCACCAGAGTGTGACGAGAGAGACCACGAAGGCTATTATATCCGAGCCGGCCATCGACGCCCACACGCCCTCGACTCCCCAGAAGCGCGGGAAGACAATCAGGAAGGGGATGAGGAAGATCAGCTGGCGGGTCAGCGACAGGAATATCGACATCTGCGGCTTGCCCACGCTCTGGAAGAAGTTCTGAATCACAATCTGACAGCCGACAACAGGGTAGGCGATGAAATAGATTCTGAATCCGTCGCGCGCAAGCCCGATAAGCGTCGGGTCGGTCGTAAACAAGGCGGACACTTCGTCGGGGAAACCCTCGCTGACAATCCAACCCACGCAGGTTATGGCGACACCAATCCATATACCGAGTCTTAACACCCGCTTCACACGGCTGAAATTGTTGGCACCGATATTGTAGCCGAGTATCGGCTGCATACCCTGGGTGACACCGAAGACAATCATCACGAAAAACATCGTCGTACGGTTGATAATACCGTAGGCGCCCACGGCGAGGTTGCCGTCGGAGCCACCGTAGTCCAGCAGTGCACGGTTGATGAAAATCACCACCACGCAGGCGCAGACATTCATCAGAAATGGTGACAGACCTATGGCATAGATGCGCCGGACTATCGTCCACGACAGCCACTTGTTGCCACGCTGGAAGTGGATGGAGCTTTTTTTGGAGAGGAAATGCGACAGCACCCACACGAAGGCCGAGAACTGGCCGCACACAGTCGCGTAGGCCGCTCCGCGGATGCCGAGGTCGAGGGTGAAGATGAAGATAGGCGCGAGCACGAGATTGACAACAACCGAAATCAGCGCCGACACCATAGCCTTGCGCGGATAGCCGGTGGCTCGCATGAGGTTGTTGAGTCCGATGAACACGAAGCCTATAGGAGTACCGTAGAGTATCACCTCCATAAACTCGTGGGCATACATCACCGTGTCCTCCGTAGCGCCGAAAAAGAGCAGGATGGGGTCGAGGAATATCAGCGTCAGGCCGCCGAACACGATAGAGTGGATGAGACAGAGGGTGAAGACATTGTTGACCACGTCAGTGGCCCTCGAATAATTCTTCTGACCGAGAAAAATCGACACAATCGTGGCGCCGCCGGCAGCGATGAGCATACAGAAGGCGGCAACGAGATTCATCAGCGGAAAGGTAATCGCGAGACCGGCGATAGCCATAGGCCCGACACCACGCCCGATGAAGATACTGTCGATGATATTGTAAAGAGAGGTGGCGACACTCGCGATGATGGCCGGGACAGAATACTGCACAAGGAGTTTCCCTACGGATTTAACACCAAGGTCCTCAGTGGATGAACTTGCATTTACAGCCATCAGTATTTCCTTTCTATTTTAACCGTGAAACATGAGTGCAAAATTACTAAACTTTGCAAAAAATAACCTAATATAATATATTAATCAAAATTTACCCTGGATAGTTCAACTATCCGGATATAGAAACAACCCTGTTACCGGCTCAGTCATCGAGGCGGCGCGCTGTGAAGAAGCGGCGGGTGAAGAAAATGAGCAGCAGCGTCCCGCTTATCTGCGACACCGACGCCGACCAGAATGCTGCCGAGAAGTTTATATACTCCGCGAGCACTCCGCCGAGCAGGATGCCGAGCCCCATGCCCGAGTCCCAGGCGGTGAGAATCGACGAGTTGGCAGTCCCGCGCTGGTCATGGCGCGCCACGGAGATAAACATGTTGAGAAAGGCAGGATACATGCGCCCGTTGCCGAGGCCGATGAGTATGGCCGAGACATAGTAGGCCCAGATTCCGGGAGCGATGGCAAAAAGCGTGAAGCCGACGCAGCTTATGAGCGCTCCCTGCAAAGCGTTCTCGGTCAGCTTACCCTCGCGGAGCGACTTGGCACCGTAGAGACGAGACACGAACAGACCGCCGGAGAGGAGGGCGAAAAAGAGCCCGGTGCCGTCAGTGATACCGAGTTCCTGCTTGCCGTAGAGCGCCACATAGTTGCTCATCACACCCCAGCATAGTCCGAAGAGCAGGATGTTGACAGCCATGAGCCATGCGCGGCTCAGGAAGAAGTGGTCCATGCTTAGCTTGGGCTTGTCGGCCACCAGCACGCGCTGCGGCAGCTTGATGGTGCAGGCCATATAGAATCCGAGGAAGGCCACTGCGAGCGAAATCCAGAAAAGAAGCTTGAAATTGTCGGTCAGCGAATAGACATAGATTCCGGCAGAGGGCGCGATAGCCATAGCGAGATTGTTGCTCAGCCCGTAGAAACCCACACCCTCGTTGCGACGCGACGAAGGGAGCACGTCGATAGCCACAGTGCTATTAGCCACAGTAGTTGCACCGAAGGGGAGGCCGTGGATGGTCCTGACTATTGCAAACATCAGTATGGTCCCAGCGCCTATATAGCCTGTGAAACAGATAAAAAAAGCGAAGAAACAGAGCATCAACACCTTCTTGCGATTGAAACTGTCGACTATGAAGCCGCTGAAGGGCCTCACGACAAGAGCTGCAACCACATAGCCCGACAATACGAGGCCTATCAAGTCCTTGTCGGCATGGAACTGGGCATCAAGATATATCGGCAGCAGCGGTGTCAGCAGGTAAAATGAGAAAAACATCATGAAATTCCCGGCCATAGCCTTGCAGTAGTTGGAATTCCACAGTTTTTCCTTCCGCGCCTCCTCCCTATCGACTTTATGCGAATCTACGGTTCTTAATTCATCCATAAAACAATCTTTCCGGGAGCCGCAATCCGCATCGCAGCCGCCCTCTATTGAGAAATTGTTGCAAAGGTACTTAGAAATTACAAAACCTCAATTTTATTTAACATATTATTACCTTTCAGTCCTCTCCGCCAACAACATTTAGACATAGAATAATGTTATAAGCATAGAATAAACTGACAAACCCCAAATTTATTTTTTAACTCTTACTTATCATGGATTTTCTAACCAATGAAAAGCTGACCATAGTCGGCGCCGCCGGCATGATCGGTTCCAATATGGCACAGACTGCCATTATGATGAAACTCACCCCTAACATCTGTCTTTACGATCCCTATGCTCCGGCACTTGAGGGCGTGGTCGAGGAGATGCTCCACTGTGGTTTTGAAAATATGAACATCACCTACACATCCGACATAAAAGAGGCTCTCACCGACGCTGCCTACATCGTCTCCTCCGGCGGTGCCGCCCGTAAGGCAGGCATGACCCGAGAGGACCTTCTAAAGGGCAACGCCCAAATAGCAGAACAATTCGGCAAGGATGTGAAGGCCTATTGCCCCGAAGTCAAACACATCGTCGTTATCTTCAACCCAGCCGACATCACCGGCCTCATCACTCTGCTATACTCCGGCCTCGAGCCTTCGCGTGTGACCACGCTTGCCGCACTCGACAGCACCCGCCTGCGCAGCGAGTTATCCAAATATCTCCATATACCCGCCGACGAGATTGTCAACAGCCGCACCTACGGAGGACACGGCGAGCAGATGGCTGTGTTCGCATCGACAACCACTGTCGACGGCAAGCCCCTGACCGATATCATCGGTACACCGAAACTCCCCCTCGAAGACTGGGTCGAGCTTAAACAACGCGTCATACAGGGTGGCAAGAAGATTATCGAGCTTCGCGGCCGCTCATCATTCCAAAGCCCATCATATCTGTCTATCGAGATGATTGCGGCAGCAATGGGAGGAAAACCATTCCGCTGGCCGGCCGGCACTTATGTCAACAACGACCGCTTCAAACACATAATGATGGCTATGGAGACCACTATCGGCAAGAACGGAGTGGAGTGCAAAGTCGTAGATGGTACCCCCGAGGAACAAAAAGAGCTTGAAAAGAGCTATGAGCATCTTTGCAAGCTGCGCGACGAGGTCATCGAGATGGGAGTCATGCCCCCGATTGCCGAATGGCACAAACTCAACCCGTATATGGACAAAAAAACCTGTTGAAAAAACAGGCCTCACAAACGGACAAAAAAAATTACTCGTCGTCCCGACGAATAACTTTTTTACCTTAAATCTAATACCATGAAAAACTTGTCACAAAGATAGTGGGTTCGGCGCGAACCCGCCAAATAAATCAGAAAGAATTTTTCTTGATTTAACATCATTTAACCAAATATTGCTTATCCCGCCCCTTTTAGGGTCATTTATGAGCCTGATTGTTGCGGGATAAGAAATAATTGGTTAAATTTGCATTAATAATACAACGGTTTATGCGAACCGTAACAACCATCAATTTTATATGGGACAGATGATTGCAATAGTGGGTCGCCCCAACGTGGGCAAGTCCACTCTCTTTAATAGACTCACTCAGTCACGCACGGCCATCACCAACGAGGAAGCCGGTACTACGCGTGACCGCCAGTATGGCAAGGTCGACTGGAACGGGAAGGAATTTTCCATCGTCGACACCGGCGGCTGGGTCATCAACAGCGAGGATGTTTTTGAGAACGAGATAAACAAGCAGGTGCAGCTTGCCATCGAGCAGGCCGACGAAATCCTCTTCGTGGTCGACGCGACAAACGGCGTCACCGACCTCGACGAGCAGGTGGCGCAGATACTCCGCCGCTCGACGAAGCCGGTAATCCTCGTGGCCAACAAGGTCGACGTCGGTGACTCACGCTATAACATTGCCGAGTTCTACAAGCTCGGCCTCGGCGACCCTGTCGACGTCTCGGCGGCCAGCGGCTACGGCACCGGCGACCTCCTCGACGACGTGGTAAATAAAATGCCTGTCAAGGATGAGGACGAGGAGGAAAAGCTCGACGACATACCCAAAATCGCAATCGTCGGACGCCCCAATGCGGGTAAATCATCAATCATCAACGCCTTCATCGACGAGGACCGCCACATCGTCACCGACATCGCCGGCACCACCCGCGACTCAATCTACACGCGCTACAACAAGTTCGGCTTCGACTTCTACCTGGTCGACACCGCCGGCATCCGCAAGAAGAACAAGGTGACGGAGGACATCGAGTATTACTCGGTCATCCGCTCCATCCGTGCCATCGAGTCATCAGACGTCTGCATACTCATGATTGACGCCACACGCGGCATCGAGTCGCAGGACGTATCAATCTTCTCGCTCATCCAGCGCAACAAGAAGGGGCTCGTCGTCGTGGTCAACAAGTGGGACCTCGTGGCCGACAAGTCAAAGGAGGCTATCCAGCACTACGAGGACGCAATCCGCAGCCGCTTCGCCCCTTTCACCGACTTCCCGATCATCTTTGCATCAGCGCTCACCAAACAACGCATCTTCAAAGTGCTCGAGACCGCCCTGCACGTCAGCGAGAACCGTCACCGCACCGTCCCCACCTCGCAGCTCAACACCGTGATGCTCGAGGCTATCTCCGCCTATCCCCCTCCTGCCAACAAGGGCAAGTTTATCAAGATTAAATACATCACCATGCTCAAGGGCGCGCCGATTCCGACCTTCATATTCTTCTGCAACCTACCGCAGTGGGTCAAGGAACCGTACCGGCGCTACCTCGAAAACAAGATCAGGGAGAACTGGGACTTCCACGGCACCCCTATCAACGTCTTCATGCGTGAGAAATAACAGATGAGATTCCTGTCTAATACCATAATCTTACTTATAGCCACTGTCAGCACCCTCGCCTCACCGCGGGAAGTGCAGACATGGAATTTCGGGTGGAAGTTCTATCCCGGAGAGCCTGACCGTGCCGAGGCCGTCGCTACCGACGACTCCGGCTGGCAGTCTGTTGACCTCCCACACGATTTCCAGATTTCGCAGGAGTGGGTGGAGCCGTCGGCCGACGAGCGCCCCGACATGAACAACCAGATGGCCAACGTCAAGAGCCGCCTCAGCTCGCGCGGCTTCAAGGAGATGGGCACCGGGTGGTATCGCAAGAGCTTCACCCCCGACTCCGCCTGGGCCGGACGCCGCGTCATACTCGACTTCGAGGGCATCATGCTCACCGGCGACATCTACTTTAACGGGAAACTCGTCGGCGGCACTGACTACGGCTACCTCGGCACGGAAATAGACCTCACCGACAAGCTCCGCTACGGCGAGGAGAACGTCGTAGCCGTCCATGCCGACACCGGAAAGCCCCAGAACTCACGCTGGTACACCGGGGGTGGCATCTATCGCGACGTCAACCTCATCATCACCGACAAGAACCACTACTTCACCCGCAATCCGCTCAGGATTACCACCCCGGTGGTCGACCCCTCGCTCTCGACAGTGAAAATCGAGGCCGAGATAGCCTCGCGTCATCGCCCGGACAGCATCTGCGTCGGCATAGTCATCGAGGCGCCCGACGGAAGCACGGCCTACAGCCGCACCCGCAAGCTCCGCAACTACCGTAGCCAGCGCATACGCGAGTTCGTCGTCGACAGCATCGCTATCCCCGACGCCCGGCTTTGGGATACGGAAAATCCGAATCTCTACACGCTCCGCCTCTCGCTCATCAAGCCCGACGGCACCGTGGCCGACACTTATTCCGAGCGCTTCGGCATCCGCAAAGTCGAGTTCTCGCCCGAATTCGGCATGAAACTCAACGGACGCAAGGTATTGCTCAAAGGGATAGCCAACCACCACACACTCGGAGCTCTCGGAGCCGCCGCCTATCCGCGCGCTATGGAGAAACGCATCAAGCTCCTGAAAGATTTCGGCTTCAACCACATCCGCACCTCCCACAATCCATATAGCAAATCATTTCTCGACCTCTGCGACGAGAACGGTATCCTCGTGGTCGACGAGCTGTATGACAAGTGGAAGCGCCAGTACTGCGGCGACCGCAAGGACTGGACTGAGCAGTGGCAGCACGACGTCGAGGAGTGGGCGCGCCGCGACCGCAACCACCCCTCGGTGGTCCTATGGAGCCTTGGCAACGAGCTTCAGATGATAAACGACCTCCCCTTCAACGACTGGGGCGTCACCCCCTACCGTCTTCAGAAGGCGCTGCTCGACCGCTTCGACGGTACCCGTCTCTCGACCGTGGCCATGCATCCGCGCGGGCGCAACCATTTCACCGACAGCCTCCCCGCCCCGCTTGCCTTGGCGACTGACATCGCATCATATAATTATAGGTATATGTACTTCCCGGGCGACAGCCGCCGCTACCCCGGCATGATTTTCTATCAGAGCGAGGCCAACACCTCCAACATGGGTCCCAACTTCTTCGATATGGACCTCGACCGTGTGGTAGGACTTGCCTACTGGGGCATGATTGACTACCTCGGCGAGTCGCAGGGCTGGCCCGCAAAGGGGTGGGACAAGGGCGTCTTCGACATCTCGCTCGAGCCAAAGCCTATGGCCTACTTCCTCCGCTCATTCTTCAAACCCGAAGAGCCACTGGTGAGGATAGCCGTGGCCGAAGTGAGCAACGACGTCGAATGGAACGGCATCCAGGTAGGCACTACCGACTTCAGCTCCCACTGGAACCACCCCGAAGGCTCACGGCTGAAGCTCTATACATTCACCAATGCCGACGAAGTCGAGCTCCTCGTCAACGGCAGGAGCCTCGGACGCCACACCAATGACCGCGCTGACAGCAAGGCGCGCAACCGCATACTCTGGGAGGACATCCCCTACGCCAAGGGACGCATCGAGGCCCGCGCATACCGCCACGGCGAGTCCAAACCAATCGCGAGCCACGAATTGCAGACCAGCGGCAAGACTGCCCGTATTTCAGCCGAGGCCGACAATCCGGCCTGGAAGGCCGACGGCATGGACCTGCAGCATGTACGCATCCGGGCACTCGATTCCAAGGGGCGTCCCGTCCCTGACAGCACCCTTCCACTCCGCTTCTCGGTCGAAGGCCCGGCAGAAATCGTCGGAGTCATCAACGGCGACATACGGTCCGGGGAACTGACAGTCGGCAACAGCCGCCGCCTCCACAACGGCACTGCGACAGTCATACTCCGCTCCTCGCGCGCCCCGGGCGATGCCACCCTGACGGTCACTCCCGAATCATCGTCGCTGAAACCCTGCCGGCTCAGACTCACGAGCACGCAA
The DNA here is from genome assembly GCA_910586665.1 of uncultured Duncaniella sp. Classification (GTDB taxonomy): domain Bacteria; phylum Bacteroidota; class Bacteroidia; order Bacteroidales; family Muribaculaceae; genus Duncaniella. Next base: position 29,076 of record CAJUIX010000004.1, on the reverse strand, counting down.
TAACCGACACAACAATCAAAAAACAATCATCATACCTCACGTTTTTTCTAAACACAGTAACCATGAAAGCTGACGAAAAGAACTATTATATCGCTGTCGACCTCGGCGCGACCAGCGGTAGAGTGATACTCGCATCCTACGACGGCGAAAAGGTGGAGACACAGGAAATCCACCGTTTCAAGCATCCGATGCTCCCGATTGCCGGCCATATTTTTTGGAATCTGCCCGGTCTATACAACGAAATCCTCACAGGACTCCGCACAGCCTCCGTAAAGCTCGGCGAAATCGGTGCCGAGGCACGCTCTATAGGCATCGACACCTGGGGCTGTGACGTGGCCTACTTCCACCCCGACGGCACAGTGGCCGGACTCCCCTACTGCTACCGCGACCCGCACACCGAGGGCGCTGTCGACAAATTCTGTGCCGAAAAGATGCCTCGCGAAAAGGTCTACGAGAAGACCGGCATCCAGTTCATGGACTTCAACACCCTCTTCCAGCTCTACACCATCGGCAAGGAGGAAGGCAACGCCGTGAAGAGCGCCGACAAGATACTGTTCATGCCCGACGCGCTCGCCTATATGCTCACCGGCAACGCAGTGACAGAATATACCGTCGCTTCCACCTCGCAGATACTCAACCCCACCACCGGGGAGCTTGACGCCGAGCTGCTCGAGAAAATCGGCCTGACTGCCGACCGCTTCGGACGACTCGTCAACCCCGGCACCCGCATCGGCACCCTCACTCCCGGAGTGCAGCAGGCCACAGGCCTGGGCGCGGTCCCCGTCATCGCCGTCGCCGGCCACGACACCGCGTCGGCCGTCATCGGCGTCCCCGCCAAGGACGATAAATTCGCCTATCTCAGCTGCGGCACATGGTCGCTCCTCGGCATCGAGGCCCCCGGCCCCATCATCAACGAGAAAGGCTTTGACTATAACTTCACCAACGAGGGCGGCATCGACGGCACAATCCGCTTCCTCAAAAACATCTGCGGTCTCTGGCTCCTCGAGCGCTCGCGAACCGAGCTGAAGGATGCCCCGGAGAACGTGGCCGACCTCTGCGCGCTCTATACCGAATCAGACATCGACAGCACCATCAACCCCGACGACCCCGCCTTTGCCAATCCTAAGTCAATGACCGAAGCCATACGCGACTACTGCCGCCGCACCGGCCAGGCCGTCCCCGAAAGCGCTGCCGACTTCATGCGCGTAATCTTCCGCAGCCTCGCACTGCGCTACAAGGAGGTCATCGGCTGGCTCCGCAAGCTGTCGCCCAACGAGATCAACACCCTCCATGTCATCGGCGGCGGCTGTCAGAACGCCCACCTCATGCAGCTGACAGCCGACTCTACAGGCCTCCCCGTAGTGGCAGGCCCCTCCGAGTCGACAGCACTCGGCAACATACTCGTGCAGCTCCGCGCCGACGGACGCGTCAGCGACATAGCCGAGATGCGCAGGGTGGCCGTCAACTCCACAGTGACCAAGACCTACTTCCCGCGATAAATCAACCAATATATCAATATTTTTACCCACCTTATTATCATGAAAGAAGAATTAGTAAAGAAAGCGTATGAAATCGCCAAAGAGCGCTACGCTGCAATCGGAGTAGACACAGACAAAGTACTTGACCAGATGCAGGATTTCCACCTGAGCATGCACTGCTGGCAGGCCGACGACGTGGCCGGCTTCGAAAACCAGGGCGGCTCGCTCACCGGCGGCATCCAGGTCAACGGTAACTATCCCGGCAAGGCACGCAACATCGACGAGCTCCGCGCCGACGTCCTCTACGCCATGAGCCTCATCCCCGGCAAACACCGCCTCAACCTCCATGAGATCTACGGTGACTTCGGCGGAAAGTTCGTCGACCGCGACCAGTGCTCCGTAGAGCATTTCCAGAGCTGGATTGACTGGGGCAAGGCCAACGACATCAAGCTTGACTTCAACTCCACATCATTCTCCCACCCCAAAAGCGGCGACCTCAGCCTCTCCAATCCCGACAAGGGCATCCGCGACTTCTGGATTGAGCACTCGAAGCGCTGCCGCGCCATCTCACAGGCCATCGGCGAGGCCCAGCAGGATCCCTGTATCATGAACACATGGGTTCACGACGGCTCGAAGGACATCACCGTCAACCGCTACCTCTACCGCGAGCTCCTCAAGGACTCCCTCGACCAGATTTTCGAGCACAAGTATGACTGGATGAAGGACTGCGTGGAATCGAAGGTGTTCGGCATCGGCCTTGAGAGCTACACAGTGGGCTCCAATGACTTCTACACCTCCTACGCCGCCAAGAACGACATGATGATCACCCTTGACACCGGCCACTTCCACCCGACCGAGAGCGTGGCCGACAAGGTATCAGCAATGCTCCTCTTCGTGCCCGAGCTGATGCTCCACGTCTCCCGCCCCATCCGCTGGGACTCCGACCACGTCACCATCATGGACGACCCCACGCTCGACCTCTTCAGCGAAATCGTCCGCGCAGGCGCCCTCAACCGCGTACACTACGGCCTTGACTACTTCGACGGCACACTCAACCGCATCGGTGCCTACGTCATCGGCTCGCGCGCAGCCCAAAAGTGCATGCTCCGCGCCCTCCTCGAACCGACCGACACCCTCCGCAAGTATGAACTCGCCGACAAGAAGTTCCAGCGCCTCGCCCTCCTCGAGGAGTGCAAGAACCTCCCCTGGAACGCCGTCTACGACATGTTCTGCCTCCGCAACAACGTCCCCGTCGGCGAAAGCTTCATCACAGAAGTGGAAGGCTATGAGAGAGAAGTGACATCCAAGAGATAAAATTTTTAGTTTAAGGTTTAGGTTTAAGGTTTAGATAATACTTTATATGGAATTCAGCTTTGAGAAGTTGGTAATCTGGCAGAAGTCCCGTTTAATCGTCAAAGAGGTTTATCGAATCTCTTCATCATTCCCAGGCGAAGAACGGCAAGGGCTTTCCAACCAGCTGCGCCGGGCTGCCGTGTCGATTGCATCGAACATAGCAGAAGGTTCAGGCCGCTTTTCAAACAAAGAAAAGGCGCACTTCTGTGAAATCGCCTACGGCTCCCTCATGGAAGTAATCTGTCAGCTTACATTGGCAATCGACTTAGGACTGACAACGCTAAACGAACTCGACAGACTTCGTCCTATATTTGAAGAATTAGGACGCCAGCTCTGCGCCTACCGCAGGTCAATGCTATTATCTAAACCTAACCCTCAAACCTAAACCTTAAACCTAAACAAACCAACACGGTATTCTCTAAACCTTAAACCCAAACCTTAAACCCTAAAAAATGCTACTACTCGGCCTTTTAATCATTGCTGTCGGGGCGTTTTGCCAGTCGAGCTGCTATGTGCCCATCAACAAGATCAAATCTTGGAGCTGGGAGAGCTACTGGATTGTACAGGGCGTCTTCGCATGGCTCATACTCCCCTTCCTCGGAGCGCTGCTCGCCGTCCCCGCCGGACACTCCCTCGGCGAGCTCTTCACTGCCGAACAGTCGTTCAACGTATGGATGACCGTATTCTTCGGCGCACTCTGGGGAGTCGGCGGCCTGACCTTCGGCCTCTCCATGCGCTATCTCGGCGTGGCCCTCGGACAATCGATAGCCCTCGGCACCTGCGCCGGCCTCGGCACCATAATGGGTCCCGTGCTGCTCAACATCTTCTTCCCTGAGAACGACCCGCTCTCGCAACTCACCTTCTCGGTGATTCTCGGAGTGGTCGTCACACTCATCGGCATCGCCATTATCGGCATCGCAGGCTCGATGAAGGCATCGTCGCTCAGCGAGGAGGAGAAGAAAGCCGCCGTCAAGGACTTCAACTTCCCCAAGGGCATCACGATCGCCCTCCTCGCCGGCTTCATGAGCGGATGTTTCAACGTCGGCCTCGAATTCGGCAGCGGAATAAACTTCGGCGACCTCACCCCCGACATCTACAAGACCCTCCCCGCGACATTCCTCGTGACGCTCGGAGGCTTCGTCACCAACGCCGTCTACTGTTTCTATCAGAATCAGAAGAACCACACCTGGGGCGACTACGGCAAGACCGGCGTCCTCGCCAACAACCTCCTCTTCTGCCTCCTCGCCGGTGCCTTGTGGTACAGCCAGTTCTTCGGACTCGCCCTCGGCAAAGGCTTCCTGACCGACTCGCCCACGCTCATGACACTCTCGTTCTGCATCCTCATGGCGCTCAACGTCGTGTTCTCCAACGTGTGGGGCATCATCCTCAAGGAATGGAAAGGTTGCTCGCCGAAGACCATCACCGTTCTCGTCATAGGCATCGTGGTCCTCATCGTGTCGTGCTTCCTCCCCCAGCTGGTCTGATTTTATAAAACCCAATCATCACATAATTAAAAATCACAATCATTATGGCATCTATATTAGACAACCGTCCCGCGCTGAGGGACGAGGTTGAAAAAGTCGCAGAAGTCGCCGGCTACCTCTGGCAAAAAGGGTGGGCCGAGCGCAACGGCGGCAACATCACAGTCAACATCACCGAGCACATCGACGACGAAATCCGCCGCATGCCCGCCATAGCCCCCGTCACCCCGATAGGTCTCACCCTCCCCAACCTCAAGGGGTGCTACTTCTACTGCAAGGGCACCAACATGCGCATGCGCGACCTCGCACGCCGCCCGATGGACAACGGCTCGATCATCCGCATCACCGACGACTGCGCCCACTATGAAATCATAGCCGACAATCCCGTCAAGCCCACCTCCGAGCTTCCCTCACACCTCGCCGTCCACAACTACCTCATCGGCAAAGGCTCCGACTACAAGGCATCGGTCCACACCCACCCCATCGAGCTCGTGGCCATGAGCCACTGCAAGAAGTTCCTTGAAAAGGACGTGGCCACCCGCCTGCTCTGGAGCATGATTCCCGAGACCAAGGCCTTCTGCCCACGCGGACTCGGCATCATCCCCTACAAGCTCCCCAGCTCCAACGAACTTGCCGAAGCCACTATCAAGGAACTCGGCGACTACGACGTCACCCTCTGGGAGAAACACGGTGTCTTCGCTGTCGAGAAAGACGTCATGGCCGCCTTCGACCAGATTGACGTGCTCAACAAGTCAGCACTCATCTACATCGCCGCCAAGAACATGGGCTTCGAGCCCGACGGCATGACCGACGAGCAGATGCGCGAAATGACCGTCGCCTTCAACCTGCCCAAATAATCCACCGCGCCACATCCGATAAACACTGCGTCACTTACAAGCAGTGTTACCTTCCAAACCGCGTCCCTCGCAAGTCACCCCACTGACTTTCGAGGGACGCGGCCCGTTTTTATAATTAGTCATAGCAAAATTCAATATTTTTTATCGAAACTATTGCTTTTTTGACCAAAATTTTGTTTATTTGCAAAAATCACTATCACATAGCCAACGGGGAAATCGACACAGCGCCACACCACCCCTCCAACACCGCTTCTTTTGACTATATAAACGACTTCTTCACAGATGTTTAAGATAATTATTTATGAAAAAAATTTAAATCAACCTGGGCACTATTGTCAGCCCTCGCTATTTGCACGCCGGTCTTCTGCTCATGCACGGAGGATGATGCCCTCGCGCAATCCGACGAGATGATTATTGAAAAGTTGATGACAACTGAGGAGCCGATATTCTTCGAATGTAATGACATCAATTGCTATACCAAGAATGATACTACCGAATGGAAATATGTGCCGAATAATCAAATCGATGGTGAAACTTATTCACCTGACATAGCTATACAAAAGGGTAATCTGATTATTCGGAAATATCCCTCTTCACACGAACCTATTACTGACGGATTAAACTATGTCTGGAAAAAATATGAATCCGATACAAATCAACAGATAGGTATTTATATCACCAAACCGTTTGCGATTAGTAATGATAATAAAAAAATCATTATAGATAATTCAATCGATAATACCATTGAATCAATCACATCGGGATCATTTATTATTTCAAAACATTCGCGCTATGAGCCGTCTTATAGAGAAGACGGGAGCATATCTCGCATCGGATATGAATGGTATACGACATTGGCCTACAAAACTACATCTGAATCTATCTTCAGACCCGGGGAGACAGAAAAATATTTTTCGAACTCAGAGGAGGCTTACAGCTATATGTTCCCAATATTATATGAATATTACGGGGAAGTCTTACCATTCGTAGATGGAAACACGATCCGCACTATCTCCTGCAAGAGACTTTACTACGGGCTTACCGGCCGTGAATGGCCGTTTGAATAGAGTTAACTCCGATTGTTAAAAAAATAGCCATTTTTCTATTATTCCAGTCTTTTGACTTGTTATTAATAGAAAAATGGCTACTTTTACTTTATGGAAAAGATTGTCATGATTATAGAGAAGTCGTCAGACTTTTTCTCAGGCTATTCTGAGAACTGCGATGGAATATATGCCGCCGGAGAATCTGTCGAAGCGGTCAAGACTGACACGCTTAAAGCCATAGAACTAATTAAAAAGAATCTTCCCGAGGATAGATGGCCTGAGCAAATCAAAGGTGAATTTGAAATCGAGTATCGCCTGGACATAGAAAGCTTATTGAAATTGACCGCATTGCCGACGGGCTTCATAAATTCGCAAGTGAATTGCTGACAGTTTCACTCTAAGTATCATCACCTGCTGCGGAGTTCCCAAAAGGCGACGGCTGCGGCTGCGGCGACGTTGAGCGAGTCGACGCCGTGGGCCATAGGGATGCGCACGGTGTAGTCAGCCGACGCGATAGTTTTGTCGGCAAGGCCGTCACCCTCGGTGCCCATGACGATTGCCAGCCTCGGCTCCGCTTTGAGAGCGGGGTCGTCGAGGGGCACTGACTTGTCGGTCAGTGCCATAGCCACAGTCTTGAAACCATAGTCGCGCAGCGAGCCTACAGGCGCGTCGAGCCACGCCCACGGCACCTGGAAGACAGTCCCCATCGACACCCTGACGGCGCGGCGGTTAAGCGGGTCGCACGACTGCGGCGTCAGCAGCACCGCGTCGATTCCCAGAGCCGCCGCCGAGCGGAAGATTGCCCCGATATTGGTAGTGTCGACCACGCTGTCGATGACCACCACGCGCCGCGCCCCCTCGAGGAGGGTCGTCAGCGGCGGAAAGGGGCGCCGCCTCATGGCCGCAAGGACACCGCGCGTCAGCCTGTAGCCCGTCAGCGACTCCAGCAGCTCCCGCGAGGCGGTGTAGACAGGCATGTCGGGAAAGGCGCCCACGATGTCGGCGGCGTCACCCGTGATATGTCGCTCCTCGCAGAGCAACGACAGAGGCTGGTAGCCGGCGGCGACGGCGACACGGATCACCTTGGGACTCTCGGCAATGAAAATCCCCTTCTCAGGCTCGAGACGGTTGCGCAGCTGCGCCTCGGTGAGTGAGCCGTAGACCCCCACCCCCTCCCCGCAGAGCGAATTTATATGTATAATCGGCATAGCGTAGCGATATATGGTTGGCAGTATTGGAAAAACATTGCAAAATTAGCCTTATGGCCCCGTTTTTCCAACCACAGCTGCCGAAATCGCAATTATTTTAGCTAAATTTGCATTATCGCATATAATATTCCACAACATACCAGTCTTATCACAATGAAAAATCGTCTGCTTTGTGCCGCCCTGACGGCAGCGGTCGTTGCCGGCGCGGCCCACGCCGGGAAGATGGACGTCACCACCTTCAACTACAGCGGCCCCTTCGCAATAAACACCCCCGTGATGGTCGACAGCGTCGATGTCAACTCCAAGAAATTTGACCCTTCGTCGCTCCTCTCAGTCGAAATCCCCCTCGCCAACGCCGACAAAGGCACCCGCTTCGACTCCCCGACCCTCCCCACCTCCGACAAACCGGCGCTCCACCTGCTCAACTTCAGCATCGACAACGAGCGCTACTTCAGCGGAACCCTCAAAGTCGAGGGACTGAAGAAGTACGAGACCTATGTCGACGGCAAGAAGAACGACGACGGCAAACTCACCCTCAGCCCCGCCACCCACCAGGTGACTATCAAATGCCTCACCGCGGACAGCACTCCCGACTTCATACGCGTGAGCATCGAGGGTGACAACACAGCCCTGCTCACCGTCAACAGCAAGGGGCCGCGGCGCTTCACCCTCCTCGACGTCATGACCGGACGCCGCATAAGCTCTGTCAGTCTCTCACCCTCGGGCAAATACCTCCTCCAAAGCTACTACACCACCCATGACGACGGCACAAACACCTTCGCCTACCGCATCAGCGACTTCGCCACGGGACGCCTCCTGGCCACCTATACCAACCCCGTAAGGTGGATGCCCAAGAGCGACCTGCTATATGAGACAAGATATGCCGGCGGCAAGCCCCAAATGCTGACAATCGACCCGGTCGACGGCAAGGAGACAGTCATAGCCACCTCCCTCCCGACCCACCGCTTCACCATAGCCCCCACCGAGGACTACCTCATCTATCTCAAAACCCAGGAAGGCCCGAAGGAGAAAGATGCCGACCTCTACGAAATCATCCACCCCGAAGACCGTCAGCCCGGCTGGCGCAACAGAGGCACACTGATGAAATATGACCTCGCCACAGGCCTTTCGACCCCGCTCACCTTCGGCAACCGCAACATAGGTCTCGGAGGAATCTCCGCCGACGGCCGCCGACTCCTCTTCTCGGTCCATGAGACCCGCATCGAGAAGCGCCCCTCATCGCTCGTGTCGCTCTACCTCCTCGACCTCGCCGACAACTCAACCCGCACCATTTTTGAAAAGGAGGGCTTCATCGGGAGCATGCGCCTCTCGCCCGACGGCAGCAAGATCGCAGTCAGCGCCTCGCCCGAAGCCTTCGACAACATCGGAAGGACGATTCCCGAGAGCATGACTCCGAGCATGTATGACTACCAACTCTATGTCATCAACGCCACCGACGGAAAAATCACACCGCTCACCCGCGACTTCGACCCCGCGATTGAAGAATTCGAATGGAGCAGCAACGACGGCATGATTTACTTCACCGCCGAGGACAGAGACCTCAAGTCGCTCTACCGCGTCAACCCCACCAGCGGTAAAATCGAGAACCTCAAGGCCGGCGAGGAATATGTCATGAACTTCGACATGGCCGCCACGGCGCCCGCACTCGTCTACTACGGACAGGGAGCCTCCAACTCCGACCGCAGCTATGCGCTCAACACCAAATCGCTCCGCCACAAGCTCATCGAGGACCTCAGCGCCGAGCGTCTCGACGGCATCCGCATAGGCCGCTGCGAGGCGTGGGACTTCGTCACCTCCCGCGGCGACAGCATCTGCGGACGCTATATCCTCCCCCCGGACTTCAATCCGGCAAAGAAGTACCCGATGATTGTCAACTACTACGGCGGCTGCAACCCCACAAGCCGAACCTTTGAGGGGCGCTACCCCCACCACCTTTATGCCGCCAACGGCTACGTCGTGCTCGTCATCATCCCCGGAGGCAGTGCCGGATTCGGCCAGCAGCATGCCTCACGCCACGTCAACACAGCCGGCGAGGGCATCGCCGAGGACATCATCGAGGGCGTGAAACTCTTCACCGAAAATCATCCCTGGGTCGACGCGTCGAAAATCGGATGCATCGGCGCATCCTACGGCGGCTTCATGACCCAGTATCTCCAGACCAAGACCGACCTCTTCGCCGCAGCAATCTCCCACGCAGGCATCAGCGACCACACAAGCTACTGGGGCGAGGGCTACTGGGGCTACTCCTACAGCGAAGTCAGCATGGCCGACAGCTATCCCTGGAGCCACGCCGACCTCTATGTGAAGCGCAGCCCGCTCTACAATGCCGACAAGATCCATACCCCGATTCTCTTCCTCCACGGCGACGGCGACACCAACGTCCCCTTCGGAGAGAGCATACAGATGTATACCGCCCTCAAGCGCCTCGGACGCGAGACAGCCTTCGTGGCAGTCAGGGGAGCCAACCACCAGATTACAGAATTTGACAAGCGTCAGAAATGGCAGGAAACCATCTTCGCATGGTTCGCCAAATACCTCCAGGACGACCCCTCGTGGTGGGAATCCCTCTACCCCCAAAAGCCCCTGAACTAAACCTTAAACCCCTCTATACTCTATACTTTAAACTCTATACTCCAAAGATTAAAGCCACGAATTCACACGCTCCCTGATTGCTGCCGACTCGCTCAGAAGTCTGATAAACTCACACATCGAGCGCTTATGGTAGCTGTCGCGGAGCGTGTGAACACATCCGCTCATCTCGTTGGAGGGAATGTCGAGCGGGACAGCCTTGATGCCGTTGACATTGTGGGTTGTCGCCTCGGCAAGCACCCCGACGAGGTTGCTGCAACTGACGAGTTTGAGCAGGATGTTGACCTCGTTAAGCTCGATGCGCACACGCATATCCGTGGCCGTGGCCGGACAGACGGAATCGAAATAATTGCGCGCCTGCAAGCCGCGCGTCGGGAGGGCGAGGTCATACTTGACAAGCTCCTCGAAGCTGACTTTCTGCATGCGGGCGAGCGGATGATCCGACCTGACGATTGCAGCGAGATAATTTTGGAAAAGCGTGTGCGACTCCACGCAGTCAGGAGCCTGCCGAGGCCTGAAAGCGAGCGCGAAGTCCACCTCGCGCCCGGCAAGCATGGTCATCAGTTCCGACACTGGCTTATAGAAGATGTTGAGCTTCACACCCGGATATAGCTTCATGAATTCGAGCAACGTCTCCGTAAGAATAGGGCTGAACGAGTAGGTGACGCCGATGTTGAGCGTACCAGCCACGAGGTCGCGCAGGTCGTTCATGCGGTCGATGCAGAGCTGCGAGGCCTGGAGGGTCCTGACAGCGTAAGGGAGCAGCTCGCTTCCCGCCTCGGTAAGGCATACGCTGTGACTGTCGCGCTGGAAGAGCTTCGAGCCGACCTCGAATTCCAGCTGCTTGATCTGCTGCGAGAGGGTGCTCTGAGTGATAAACAGGGCCTTTGACGCCTCGGAGAAGTTGAGCGTCTCGGCCACCTTGACAAAATATCTTAGCTGTCGTAGTTCCATAGGGTCTGATGTGGTGAATTGAGGTATATATGTGAGCTTGGGCGAGGTCAACGGGTGGCCTGAAACGAGATATTCTTGAATATAAATATAGGTATTGTCGCGCCGACCACCATTCCGCCGAGTATGAAGAGGCAGGTCATACCGTTGCTTGCAAAGAGGAAGAAATAGTGGCCGAACTCAGACTCCGTCCCGTGATAGATACACATGACGAGTGCCCCGAAAGTTTTGTAGGCATAGATGCCGGGAATCATGGGGAGCAGCGATGGGAAGAGGCATGTCTCGGCGGGAGTCCTGGCCACAGGTGAGAGAAGCACTGCCATGAGTCCGACAATCAGGGCGGCAAGAGTGCTGGCGGTGACTATATGGAGTCCAGGGAATGGTGTCTGCATCATGAGGAAGCGCGCCGAGTGGCCCACGGCGGCTATAAGCGCGCAGTAGAGGTAGGCGCGCCTTGGCGGATTGCTTATAGCGGCAAAACCGATAGCCGCTATCGCCGCGAATAAAGCATCTTGAAAAAAATCGAGCAGCATTGTGAGTCGAAACTGGGTTAAACGAGTGTCAGAACATGCCGAGATTCATCATCATCAGCCCTCCGCACAAGCCTATCGAGAGGCAGCAGGTGAGGATGACAGCGTGTGTGAAGCGACTGAAGGAGCAGATGTAGTGCCCGGCGAGCAGGTCGCTGAATGAATTGAGGAAGGGGATGCCGGGGACGAGATAGAGCACGCTCGTGCCGACAGCTATCCCCGGGGTGCTCCCGAGGTGGAAGAGTGCGTCAGTGGCGCCGAGCACCGAGGAAACGAAGGCACAGACGATGAAGACCACCCGGACGTCGACCTTGTGCTCTGTGAGCACCTGCTTGAGATAATAACCGGCGAGGGTCGAGACAAAGACCACGCCGACAGCCTGCCAGTCGCCCGCGAAGAGGCGGCAGAAGGCGGCGTTGGCAAGCGAGGCGAGGACGAGCACCATTCGCTTGTCGGCACAAGGGGTGGCTATTATGCTGTCAAACCTGCGTTTGGCCTCCTCGAAGCCAATCTTGCCGTCGGCAAGCTCCCAGCTGAGCTGGCTGAGACGGGTGTTTATGTCAAAACTGATTACCGACGAGCGCGAGGCGGTTATATATGTATAGCTGTCGGAGCGGTCGGGGGTGCAGACAGTCAGGTGGATGTGGCGCGGGAGTATCGTCATCACAGCCTCGCAGCCGAGCGCGGCGGCCATGCGGTCGATGTTGCGCTCGACGCGTATGCAGGTGGCGCCGCAGCCCAGGAGCCTGGCGGCATATTCGGAAAGAAAGAGGCAGACCTCCTTGACGGAGTGTGCCTCCCCGCAGCTACAGCCACTGACCGCCACCGGCTGCGCGGTCTCACCAGTCATCATCGTCGTCATATCTATCATCTTTATTCACCGGCCTGTCGCCCGGGACGAAGAATTCCTCCCTCTCGCTCCCGATTTCTATGAGATGCCTGCGACGGGCGCCATGCTTGTGGTTATTCTGACAAAGTCTTACAATAATAAGTGTGAGCATCGCTACGGCAATCACACACCATGTGACAAGGGGTACATTTAATGCTATCATAATCTTTAATGCTTGAATTGTTTTGCAAAGTAAACAATCATCAGCGGCGCAAAAGCCCCCTTGGCAAACGAAAGATTCGATAGCAACTATAGAACGAAGCAATTGTTAAAAAAGTTCAATAAAATTTAGTACCTTTGCTGCACTATGACACAACAGATCGAATTCACACTGCGCGCCTTCCCGCGCGGCATACATCTCGTCACCGGCGAGGTGATGAGACAGCTTCTGCAACTGCCTGAGTGCGGCCTGCTCCACCTACTCATCAAGCACACATCGGCCGCGCTCGCGCTCAACGAGAACGCCGACCCCGACGTGCGCCATGACCTCAACGCTATCTTCGACCGCCTCGTCCCCGAGAACGCGCCTTACTATCTGCACACCGACGAGGGACCTGACGACATGCCGTCGCACGCAAAGTCGGTCATCGTCGGCTCGACGCTCACCCTCCCGATAACCAGCGGACACCTGAACCTCGGCACCTGGCAGGGCATCTACCTCTGCGAATTCCGCGACTACGGTGGCCCGCGAAAAATCGTGGCGACAATCGTATCATAAACCGGCGCCGGCAGCCGGCTCTGAAAAGAATTTCGGCCCGCTTTTACTTTATCGCACCATTTCGGGGGTCTGCGTGGATTAATTTTGCAATAAATAAAATTAATCCACGAAATCATGACCACTCCTAACATCGAAAACATCAATGGCGCGCCCACAGAGCGCCGCGTGTCCAAAAAATTTTATGCCTACCTCACCCGGCGCGTCGAGGAAAGCTGCCGCCTGCTCCCTGAAGCGGGGAGCGAAGTCTGCGACGAGGCGCTCCGGCTGATTGACGGGTATATCTCCACCGGGGAGATCACCGGCGACATGCCGCGCCCCGAGGTAATGCTCATATTCACCATCCTGCGCCCGGAAATCGACAAGGCCGTCAGCCGCTCGGTTGCCGCAAGCCGTCGTGCCGCCTTGAAGAAGGCAGCCAGGGAGGATAAAGAGCAAAAAGAAGACAAAACTGACGAGATTATCGAAACCGCGAAGCCGGAACCAATCGCCGTGCCTGTCAGAATCACGGAGCCGGTTGAAATCACCGTGCCGAAAGCCGAAGGAGCCGATAAGAAAAGACGACCGATAAAATTAGTCAAGAAGCAGTCACCCAAGTGCCATAAGTCACGCAGAAAATAAATTCCGGCCTGCGCACTGCGCGTGCACAAGCCGGAATCCAATATGAATATTTTCTTCGCGGAAAGCGGATTACTTCTCAGAACCGCGGATAGCTGCGATACCGGGAAGTTCCTTGCCTTCGATTGCCTCGAGGAGGGCGCCGCCGCCGGTGGAGACGTAGCTAACCTTGTCGGCAAGGCCGAACTTATTGATGCATGCCACAGAGTCACCGCCACCAACGAGCGAGAAAGCACCGTTTTCAGTAGCCTCTACGATAGCGTCGGCGATAGCGCGCGAGCCGGCAGTGAAGTTATCGAATTCGAACACACCTGCGGGACCGTTCCAAAGGATAGTCTTGGCACCCTTGATAGCATTGGCGAAAAGCTCGCGGGTCACAGGACCTGCATCGAGACCTTCCCAGTCAGCGGGGATGTCCATGCAGGAAACGACCATAGTGTTGGCATCGTTGCTGAAGTCGTCGGCTGCCACGCAGTCGGTTCCGAGCACGAGGTTCACACCCTTTTCCTCAGCCTTCTTGATGATGTCGAGAGCGAGGTCGAGCTTGTCAGTCTCACAGATTGATTTGCCAACCTTACCACCCTTGGCAGCAGCGAATGTATAGGTCATACCGCCGCAGAGGATGAGATTGTCCACCTTGTCCATGAGGTTTTCGATGATACCGATCTTGGTCGATACCTTTGAGCCGCCCATGATAGCGGTGAAGGGGCGCTTGATGTCTTTGAGAATAGCGTCGACGGCGTTGACCTCTTTCTCCATGAGGTAGCCGAGCATCTTGGAGTCCTTGTCGAAGTAGTCGGCGATGACAGCTGTCGAAGCGTGACGACGGTGAGCTGTTCCGAAAGCATCGTTGACATATACGTCGGCGTAAGAAGCGAGAGTTTTTGCAAACTCCTTCTGACGCTCCTTCATTTCCTTCTTTGCGGCATCGTAGTTGGGATCTTCCTTGTCGATACCCACGGGCTTGCCCTCTTCTTCGGGGTGGAAGCGGAGGTTTTCGAGGAGGAGGACTTCGCCGGGCTTGAGGGCTGCTGCCTGCTCTGCCGCCTTGGCGCAGTCATCGGCAAACTGCACTTCTGTGCCGAGATATTTACCTACGGCATCCTTGATCTGGCTGAGCGACATCTTGGGGTTGACCTTGCCTTTGGGCTTGCCCATGTGGCTCATGATGATGAGGCTTCCGCCGTCAGCGAGAATCTTTTTGAGTGTGGGGAGCGCACCACGGATACGGGTGTCGTCTGTAATCTTACCATTTTCGTCCAGGGGTACATTGAAATCCACGCGGACAATGGCCTTTTTGCCGTTGAAATTGTACTGATCGATAGTCATTTCGAATGTGTATATTAAGGGAATTATTTCCTAAAACTTATCAACGCTGCAAAATTAATGAAATAATTCTTTAATCGCAACAGATTTTGTATCTTATTACCAAAAAACCCCAGGCATCGCTACGGCCTATGGCCTTCGCTTAGCCTGGGGTTTCTCTTGCATAGGCTCTTCGAGCCATAGACATACTCAGTGTCCTTTGAGCCGTGGTGACCTAAAGGAAATTTGCTACCGATTATTTTAATATGTGAATGTGAATTTATTTCAGGATGCCGGAGGAGGCGCCGCTGACGCGGGTGGCTTCGTCTTTGTGGCTGACTTTCTTGCCGAAGCCGAAGGTATAGGTGGCGGAGAGCTTGACAAGGGCGTGGTCAGAGGAGGAGTAGCCGGTCTTGTATGTGTCGTAATACTCGCTCTCCATGACCGAACTGCTTGACCGCCAATCCCAGCGGGCGAAGTTGCGGACGAGCATACGGAGATTCCACGAGGAGTTTGACCAACCGACCTGCGCATAATATGCATCGCGGTTACGCATCCATGTGCCGACCATGCAGCCGTCGGCATAGCAGTTTTTAGAAATATAGGTGGCTCCGAGATAGCATCTGCCTATATAGTAGAAAGCCTGGAGCGAGAAGTTGACCCACGAGCGCGTCCAGCCGTAGGGAGCGCCGTTATGTGCCAGATAGTTTGTAACCGAAGCCGAAAGCTGGAGCTTGCGGTTGAGCAGACGTGCGGAACCGTAGACGCCGTAGCGCCCCTGCGCATAGCTGCCCATAGGCTGCTTGATGGTGCGGAGGATGCCGGCCGGACCGGCCTCGTAGTCATAGACATAGCGGTCCCGGACAATCCATGCGCTGCCGTGGACGGAGATGTTGAATTTGTTGGAGGGAATGAAGACATAGCTCGCGCCCACGTCATAACTTTTGAATGGAACGAGGGCAGGATTGCCGGTATAGCTCATAAGAGGTGACAACCTGATGATACTCGTGCTCTTATAGTTGGACGACGGGGCCCATGAAGAGTAATGGAACTCGGTGCTGACAGAATTTTTCCGATTGATACTGTATTAGAGCGAGAGATCGGCCCAGGGAGCCGAAGTGTTGTCCCTCGTTGAACCGAACTTGAGCCTGTCCCAGTCCCAGCCGAAGCCGATGAGACCGTAGAAGTCGCCGACTGAGATACTGTATTGGGCGCTGGCGCCGAAGCGACGGGTATCCGACTTGTCGTAGGCCGAGGCCGAGCCGGAATAGCGGGTGCGGTTGTAGAGATAGCTACCGCGGCCGAAGGCTGTCAGGGTGCCTCCGCGACCAAAGCTGTGGGTGAAGCGCAGGTCGAATTTAAGCTCGTTGGTATTGTCCTTCGCACCGTTGACAATCGGTGTCTGAGTGCCCTCGGTATAGGTGGAGTTCTGCACCGTATGGGAGTAGGAATAGCTCGGAGTGAAGGTAATCGAGTTGGATGCCGGAAGGATGAAGTGGTAGTAACCTCTGTAGGAGGCTGACTTGACGCTGTTGTCGGCAAAGGTCGTATAGTCCGAGGAGGGGAAGTCCGCCGGGATGTAGCTTACGGCACCGAGGCTGTCGTCGTGCGGCTTCATGTCGGCATCGACCGAGAAGAGATTAGTTGCGGTGATGTTGTCTGACTTATAAGCCATTTTGAAAGTACCGAAGTAATTGTGACGGCGCGACTTCGAACCGTCGAGAGTCGAGTAGCGGTCAAAGATTTTCAGGGAACCGTCGGGCTGCGGGAGGCGGAACACCTCGTGGCCCACGGAGCCTTCATGGTCGGAGTTGTTGTAATACCCTCCTGCCACGATGTCGTAGGTCATGGCCTTGTATTGCAGTTTTGAATAGAGCTGGAGCTGGCCGCTGTTGGCTATGAAGTTTTCCTGCCCGTTGGCCTTGACATAGCCGCCATATTCGTATTTCTGCATGATGAAATTGACCACATGGGGATTGCCCTGGAATCGCGGGTCGGTCGGATAGTCGTAATACTCAACCTTTCTGACGTCGGCCATGCGCATACCCGTAAGCTCCTGCGACGTGGCCGGGACGAAGTCTATGTAGATAGCCACCGGCTTGCTCGAGGATGTCTCTACGCCCGAACCGCCCGAAATCTTGAGCTGCGGGATGGCCATGCGGTCGAGAAGCTCTGTGGCGGTCTGTGCGGAGCTTTTCTGAACGGTAGTAGGGATGTAGGTCGAGAGCTGCGCGCCGGTGCGCTGCAGGTCTGCTTCGACAACAACCTCTTTAAGTTCCTGGGCCGAGATGCTGTCGGGGGTCTCGGTCTGTGTGTAAGCGGCGAAGGGGAGGGCGCCAAGTGCGAATGTGATAAGCAGACGGTTCATTTCTCTCATGTCAGTTAGTTGTGAGGGCAAAATTACAATGAGGGAAGAAAGGAAGCAATACCCAAAATGGACATTTATCCTTTCTTCCCTATATTTAAGACGGGAAAACTTACGAAACGTTACGCCCGATGTGCCTAAAAATCAAAAAAAATATAATATTTTTTAATTTTCTTTCAATTTCCATGTTCCTCGGCATTGGCCGGGTCGGGATGCGGGAGGAAACGGGCGAGGAGGATATAGCCGAGGATACCGGCGAGGAGCGAGCCTACGACGATTCCGAGCTTGGCATCGTTGAGCAGGGCGAGGCCGGCTGCACCGCCGTCGCCGAAGGATAGGTTGGCGATGAAGAGCGACACGGTGAAGCCGATGCCGCCAAGCATCGAGATGCCGGCTATCATCTTCCAGTTGGAGCGGTCAGGCATCGGGGCAAGTCCGATTTTGACCGTGAGCCAGGAAAAGAGGAAGATGCCCACGAACTTTCCGACAACGAGGCCTATGATAATGGCGAGGCTGATGCCGGAGATGACGGTGAGAGGATTCATGTCGAGCAGGAAGATGCCGGCGTTGGCAAATGCGAAGAGGGGGATTATAAGGAAGTTGACCACCGGGTGGAGGGAGTCCTCGAGGTCCTGGAGCGGGGAGATGACCTTGTCGGAGGCACTTTCAATCTCTTTGAGCCAGTCCATCTCCTCATGGTTCAGGAGCTTGCCCTGGCCGAGATTCTCGTCGTCGGCCTCATCGAAATTGCGGATGGAGCGACGGATGATTTTCACATACTTGCCGGGCGCATAGACCGGCACCGAGGGAACACAGAAGGCCACGAGCACACCCGCGATAGTAGGGTGGATGCCTGAATTCAGGAAGCAGAACCAGACTATCCCGCCGACGAGCACATAGAAAATCTTGCTCTGAATCTTCAGCATGCCTCCGCCGACAATGAGTATGGCCAGCCCGACGGCTGCATAGCCGATGAAGGCAAGATCAATGTGGGTGGAATAGAAGGCGGCTATGACGATGATGCCGCCGATATCGTCGACTACGGCGAGGGTGGTCAGGAATATCTTGAGTGAGAGCGGAACGCGCGATCCGAGGATGCCGAGGACGCCGAGGGAGAAGGCAATGTCGGTTGCCATCGGGATTGCGGCGCCGTCGACGTAGTCAGTACCGTAGGCGAATATGAGAAAGAGGCCGACGGGGAATATCATGCCTCCAATAGCACCCATAATCGGAAGGAGGGCCTGGCGTATGGATGAAAGCTCACCCACGAGCACCTCACGCTTGATTTCGAGACCAATCGTGAAGAAGAAGAGCGCCATGAGGGCATCGTTGATAAACTGGAGCACGGTCATCGGGTGGCCGGCATGGGAGAAGATGTTGAAGTCGCCGACCTGGAGGCGCATCTCCTGGTTCCAAAAGTCGTTGTAGAGTGTATTAATTCCGGGAATATTGGCCACGATGAGGGCGCAGAGCGTGGCGAGAATGAGGACATTGCCGCCGGTGGCGTGGTGGCGGAGCGCCTGACGTGCGGAGTAGAATATGTGGTGGGCAAAGCCTCCCGACTCGAAGTCTGACGGATTGGGGTCGCGAGAGGGTGATTCGGATGAAGCGCGGGTAGACATAAGTATAAAAATATAGTGACGGATTTGAAAATGCTGTTATTCATTTAACAATCCGTCACTATTGAAAGTTGTATCGCGCCTCAACCGAGACGTTGATTTTAGTCACCCGTAGGGCCGTCAGCCGGAGAGTTGTCGGCCTGCCCGGCGGGGTCGAGAGCCTTCTTGCGCTTGCGGCGGCGCAGATGCCAGCTGACGAGGCGACCGCTGCGGTCGAGAATCATAATCGCAAAAATCACGGTGGCGAAAACCACGGTGAGGGTGTTGAGCACATAGCCTATCTCCGGGTTCAGCTCGTCGGTAATCTCCCCGACGGGGGTGCCGGTGAGGAAGGAGTAGTTGATTGATGATAGCATGCGCTTCCACTGCACGACGCCGTCCGAAAGATAGATGATGGCGGCGCGCCCGCGGGCGAGTTCCTTAATCATGGTCGGCTCGGCACTGTAGATTGGATAGGAGGCCATAGATATGTCGCGCCACCAGTCAATAGCCTTATCGTAGCCGCTGACGAGGGCCACCATAGAGCCTCCGCGGGCAGAGATGAAGTCATTAAGCTCGTTGAGGAGGTAGGTGTAGGAGAGGTCGACAGCGCGCATGTCGGGGATGGTCACGAGAAACTGCTCCGTGTCGGGGGCAATTATGTCGCCGGCAATCTCCTCGCCGTCGACGATTACCGAGAAACCGTCGCTGACGCTCTCAGAGCCCCCTACAAGCTTGCGGTCGACGAATGTCCAGGTCGAATCGGGGAGCGCGTCGATTGTGAAGGCCTGCTCCTCGCCGTCTTTCTCGTAGATGAACTCGTAGACCGGCTCCTCACCGCTATCTTCCTCCGCGTCCTCACTTCCTACGCTCGCGAGGAGGTCTGTCCCGGGAGCAAAGCGGCGGAAGTCGAGGAGGGGCTGGATGTTGTAGCCGTAGAGGGCTATGAGGAGTATGTAGAGCGACAGTAATCCCCCTATGACCCACTGTACATAAGGAATAAAGAGGCCGTCTGCGCGGCGGTTGAAGGGGACGAGGTAGACGAGCATCGCCGTTATCACCACATTTTTAAGGAAGGTGGCGGTGTTGGAGATGACGAAGAGGTCGCCGAAGCAGCCACAGTCGGCCACGGGGTCGGCCACGGCGATGTAGAGCGTCAGCGGGAGCATGAACATCATCGTAATCAGGAGTAGCCAGGGGGCCACGCGCCTGTAGCAGCCGAAGAACAGGAGCGAGCCGAGCACAAACTCGGCACCTCCGAGGAGGAAGGCGGCGAGGACCACGAGCGCCGAGGGGACATCCCAGCCCCAGACGTCGAGGTACTCCCCTATCTTGTAGAAACTACCCCAGGGGTCGATGCTCTTGGCGAAGCCGGAGACGACGAAGACCCCTCCCACCAGGAGGCGGAAGAGCCATACGACGTATGTATTGTAAACGCGGTCAGTCCACCTCGGTGAGCTTGATGATTGCGAAGACGGCATAGTTGATTATGTCCATGTAGTTAGAGTCAATGCCCTCGGATACGGCGGTGCGGCCGCCGTTGCCCTCGATTTCCTTTATGCGCTGGAGCTTGGTGAGGATGAAGTCGGTGTAGGAATTGATCCTCATGCCGCGCCATGCGTCGCCGTAGTCATGGGTCTTGGCCTCCATGAGGGAGCGGGCGGCGGCGGCATACTCATCGTAGAGCGCGGCTGCGCGGGCAGAGTCGATGTCGGCCTCGTCGGCATAGCCGAGACGGAGCTGTATGAGGCCTATGATGCCGTAGTTGACAATGGCCATGAACTCGCCGAGGATGCCCTCGGCCACCATAGCCTCCCCCTCCTCGAGGGTGCGGATGCGCTTGGCCTTGATGTAAAGCTGGTCGGTTATCGAGCGGGGACGCATGATGCGCCATGAAGCGCCGTAGTCGCCGAGCTTGCCGATGAAGACCTCGCGGCAGCGCGCGAGAGCGCGGTCAAACTGTTGGATAGTCGAAAGCGTGGATGTGCTTGCGGTCATAATTCAAGTGAAAGAAAAGAAGCTGTGGCGGGTTTCCGCGATTGGCGGAATCAGCCACAGCTCCGATGTATACGGTTTTTAAAATCTACAGGGTCGGGATTACTGGGCGAGGAGTTTTTCAACACGCTCCAGGTTGGCGCCGTCGTTGAGGACATAGTAGATGTTCTTGAGATAGCGGAGAGCGTCGGTCTGCTCGTTGTCAAGCTGGTAGGCCTTCTCAAGATACTTCACAGCCTCAAGGATGATGGGGCGCATGGTCTCGTAGTTGTACTTGTTGTACTCCTGCTGGGGCATGTTGGCAGCACCCTGGTCGAGGTCGTTGTACTGCTGGACGAGCATACGGCCATAGTAGAGGTTGTTGAGGGCATTCTCGCCGTCGAGGGTCACAGCCTTCTTGTATGCGTCCTTCGCACCTGCGTAGTCATTCTCCTGCTCGAGTAGGACGCCGAGTGAGAGATAGTAGGCTGAGTTGTTCGGGTCGGCGGCGATAGCGTCGTTGAGCATGGTCTTTGCCTTGTCGAACTGCTTGGAGTCGATATAGCTGCTGACGATGCGCTGGAGGAACTTGGGATCCTTGGTGCCGAACTTGTCGAGGGCGAGCTGCGAGTATTTGAGCTTGCGGCCCTCGTCCTGGAGGTTGTAGGCGACGCTGTAGGCGTAGTCGTATGCAGCGGGATCGTCATATCCGACAGTCAGGAGCTGGTCGAAAGCCTCGGCAGCCTTGTCGAGCATCTCGGCCTGCCATGCAGCGAGAGCGCAGTTGTAGCGAATCTGAGCGACTGTGGAGTCAGGAAGGGCTGCGGGAGCGTTCTTGCCGAGACGGGGATTGCCGGGTATGTCGAGGTAGGCGTTGAAAGCCTCGTAGGCTTTCTTGAACTCGCGGGCATCCCAGTAGGCGGCACCTGCATTGAGGAAGTCATTAGCATGGCCGGCAACCTGGCTGACAATGTCCTTTGAGAGCTTGGTCTTCACCTTGCCCTTGGCATCAACAACGGTGTCGAGCGAGAGGGCCTTCATGCCGTAGGTGTAGCCGTCAAGAAGAGCGTTGCTCATGTCGACGAGGTTTACATCCTGGCCAAATGTCTTTTTTGCGAAGAGGTCGTCATAGAGTTTGAAGCCGGCTTTACCGGGAATCCAGTAGGTCTGGGCTTCCTTGTCGGTTTCAGGGTTTGAGAAGGCGGGAGTGATTACCTGGAGAGCCTTTTCATAGGCAGCATAGCTGTCAGCGCTCTTGAACGCTTTCTCGGCTTCCTTGACCACGGCAACCTGTGCGGTCATTGAAGCGGCTGCAAGCAGCCCAACGGTTAAGACGCAGATTTTTTTCATAAATAGATTATTAGTATTAGGGGTATTAATGATTATACTTCATCTTCTTCGGCCTCGGCGGCGATGTCGTCATCCTCCTCGTCGAGAATCTCCTCCTCGACCTCCTCGGCTTCGATTGGCTCCTCGACCATCATCTCGGGGTCAAGTTCCTGGGCCTCTACGGTCTCGACCTCCTCCTCGGGGTCGGAGTCGACGCAGCAGACGGAGGCAATGGTGTCGTTGCGCTTCTCAAGGTTGATGATGCGGACACCCTGGGTGGCACGGCCCTGGACACGGATGTCGGCGACGTGGATGCGGAGGGTGATGCCGCTCTTGTTGATGATGACGAGGTCATTGTCGTCGTTGACGCTCTCGATTGCCACGAGGCGGCCTGTCTTCTCGGTAACGTTCATCGTGCGGACACCCTTGCCGCCACGGTTGGTGACGCGGTAGACGGGAACCTTCTCGACGATGTTGCCCTCCTCGTCGCGGACCTCGGTGTCGAGCGGGGTGCGCTTGCCGTAGCCGCGCTCGCTGAGCACCATGACGTCGTTGACAGTGCCGCGGGGCATGCAGATCATGCCTACTACCTCGTCGTCATCGCCGTCGAGAGTCATGCCGCGCACGCCGGCCGACATGCGGCCCATCTCACGCACCTTGTCCTCGGGGAAGCGGATTGCGCGGCCGTTGCGATTGGCGAGAAGAATCTCGCTGTTGCCGTCGGTCATCTCCACGGCCAGCAGCTCGTCGCCCTCACGGATGATGATTGCATTGACGCCGCGGGCACGCGGGCGGGAATAGGCCTCGAGACGTGTCTTCTTTATGACGCCCTTCTTGGTGGCGAAGACAAGGTTGTGGGTGCGGACAAAGTCAGCATCGCCGAGCGACTTGGTGCAGATAAACGCCTTGACGGAGTCGTCGGACTCGATGTTGAGCATATTCTGAATGGCGCGACCCTTGGAGTTCTTGGCGCCTTCGGGAATCTCGTAGACCTTGAGCCAGTAGCAGCGGCCCTTCTGTGTGAAGAAGAGCATATAGTTGTGCATCGAGGCGGGATAGATGTGCTCGATGAAGTCCTCGTTGCGGGTGTCGGAGCCCTTGGCGCCGACTCCGCCGCGGTTCTGCGCGCGGAACTCGCTGAGCTGGGTGCGCTTGATGTAGCCGAAGTGCGACACGGTGATAATCATGTCGTCGTCGGCATAGAAATCCTCGGCGTTGAAGTCGCCGGCGGTGTAGTCTATGTCGGTGTGGCGCTCGTCGCCATACTTGTCACGGACCTCGGCAAGTTCCTTCTTGATGAGCTCGCGGCAGGTGCGGTCATCGGAGAGAATGAGCTCGAGACGGGCTATCTCGACCTCGAGAGCCTCGTACTCGTTGCGGAGCTTGTCCTGCTCGAGACCTGTGAGCTGGCGGAGGCGCATCTCTACGATGGCTGCCGTCTGCGGGTCGGTGAGTCCGAAGCGCTCTTTGAGAGCCTCGCGGGCGCTCACGGTGTCGGAGGCGGCACGGATAATCTTTATGACCTCGTCGATGTTCTGCGATGCGATGATGAGTCCTTCGAGGATGTGGGCGCGCTCCTGGGCGCGGTTAAGCTCGAAGCGGGTGCGGCGGATGACCACCTCGTGACGGTGGGCGACAAACTCGCTGATAAGCTCCTTGAGGTTGAGGGTCTTTGGACGGCCATTGACGAGGGCCACGTTGTTGACGCTGAACGAGGCCTGCATCTGGGTCATCTTGTAGAGCTTGTTGAGGACCACGCTGGCGTTGGCGTCGCTCTTGAGCTTGATGACGATGCGCATACCCTTGTAGTTACTCTCGTCGTTAATGTCGGCGATGCCGTCGAGCTTCTTGTCGTTGACGAGCTGGGCGATGTAGGCTATGAGTTCGGCCTTGTTGACGCCGTAGGGGATTTCGTGGACGATGATGTTCTCATGATTGTCCTCGACCTCGATTTCGGCCTTCGAGCGGATGACCACTCGGCCTCGGCCTGTCTCGTAGGCTTCCTTGACACCGCTGTAGCCGTAGATGGTACCGCCGGTGGGGAAGTCAGGGGCAGGGATGTATTTCATAAGCCCCTCTATGTCAATCTCGGGATTGTCGATATAGGCAATACATGCGTTGATTGACTCGGAGAGGTTGTGGGTGGGCATATTGGTGGCCATGCCGACAGCGATACCCGACGCTCCGTTGACGAGGAGATTGGGGAAGCGGGTCGGGAGCACCACGGGCTCCTTGCGGGAGTTGTCGTAGTTCGGCTGGAAGTCGACAGTGTCGCTGTCGATGTCGGCGAGCATCTCCTCGCCGAGCTTGTCGAGACGCACCTCGGTGTAACGCATGGCGGCAGCGCCGTCGCCGTCGACCGATCCGAAGTTACCGTGGCCGTCCACGAGGGTATAGCGCATGGCCCAGGGCTGGGCGAGGCGCACAACAGTACCATAGATCGACGAGTCGCCGTGGGGGTGGTATTTACCCATGACTTCACCGACACAGTTGGCCGACTTCTTGTGGGGGCGGTCAGAAGTGTTGCCCATTTCGTTCATACCGAAAAGCACACGTCTGTGTACGGGTTTGAGTCCGTCGCGCACATCCGGCAGGGCACGCGACACGATTACCGACATCGAATAGTCGATGTAGGCGCTCTTCATCTCGTTCTCAATATTGATCTTGATGATACGATCTTGTTCAATCATAGCTTTTACAATGCGGAGGCAGCCACTGTCCCGGAGTCACATCACACGGGGTCCTTGCCTCAAAAAATATTTTCCTTTTTACTATATTAATTAATGTGGCGCAGTGGAAATCCCAATAGGATTTTTCCCGACAAAGGTAAGAAATATTTTGTAAAAATCGTATCTTTGCAGTGTAAGAAATGTTTTTTAATTGTTATTATAATACGGCAGGCAGAGTTTGGCACAGTTTTTGTAGCAACTCTGAATGTCGGCACTACGAGGGTCAGAACCACAGGGCGCGATGTCCCCGCCCGAGACCCCTGATGCTAATTCACCACTTAACAAAAGAAAGGTACACAACAAAGATGGACACTGTTTATTCTCGAAAATTCAAAGAAATAATTTCAGACTCCCCAAAGCAGGCGGCGCGTCACAACAGCCGTTATGTCATGCCGGAGCACCTCCTCATATCACTTCTAACAGACATGGAGGGGGAGCCGGCACGCCTGATTGACCGCTCGGCAAAGGGGGCGTCGGCCTACGAGCTTCGCGAGAACCTTGACAAGGCCCTCTTCAATGCCGCCACCGAGGGGGCATACCAGGGGCAGGTCGGGGTGGCTGACGTGAGCCTGAGCGACCTGACAGGGCGCATCATCAAGCTCAGCGTGCTCGAAGCCCGTATGCTCAAGAGCAACGAAGTCGACGCGATACACCTGCTCTTAGCCATATTCCACAACTCCGACGCGCAGAATTCGGAGCTGATGGACATGTTTCACCGCGCCGGCATCACCTACGAGTCACTCTACCGACTCGTAGCAGCAGACGCCGACATACCGACAGCGATGAACTCGGACTTTGCCGACGATGACGAGGAGGACGACATGCCCCCGCGCCCGCCGGAGAGCCACAGCCAGCCTTCGGGCGACAAGAAGCGCCAGACAGGCGCGACGACAGCCCAGCGCAGGGGCAATGACACCCCGGTGCTCGACAAATATGGCAACGACATGACACTGGCAGCCGAGGAGAACAGACTCGACCCGGTCGTGGGGCGCGACGTGGAGATAGAGCGCCTGGCCCAAATCCTCAGCCGCCGCAAGAAGAACAACCCGGTGCTCATCGGCGAGCCGGGCGTGGGCAAGTCGGCCATAGTCGAGGGGCTCGCGCTCCGCATCGTGCAGCGCAAGGTGTCGAGGATTCTTTTCGGGAAGCGCGTAGTGTCGCTCGACATGGCCTCTATCGTGGCCGGAACCAAGTATCGCGGCCAGTTCGAGGAGAGAATCAAGGCCATACTCGACGAGCTGTCGAAAAACAAGGATGTCATACTCTTTATCGACGAGCTCCACACAATTGTCGGCGCGGGCAATGCCGCCGGCTCTATGGATGCGGCCAACCTGCTCAAACCGGCCCTCGCGCGCGGCGAAATCCAGTGCATCGGCGCGACGACGCTCGACGAGTATCGCAAGAATATCGAAAACGACGGTGCCCTTGAACGTCGCTTCCAGAAGGTGATGGTCGAACCGACCACCTCAGAGGAGACGAGGGTGATTCTCGACAATATCAAGGACAAATATGAGGAGCACCACAATGTCAACTACACTCCCGAGGCCCTCGACGCCTGCGTGCAGCTGACAGAGCGCTATATCTCCGACCGCAACTTCCCCGACAAGGCTATCGACGCTATGGACGAGGCCGGAAGCCGAGTGCATGTGACAAACATAGCCGTGCCGAAGGAAATCGAGCAGCTCGAGCAGCGAATCGAGGAGGTGTCGGCCCAAAAACTGCGCGCCGCCCAGTCGCAGAACTTCGAGAAGGCCGCCTCCTATCGGGACAAGGAGCAACAGCTCAAGACCATGCTCGAGGAGGCGAAAGCCAAGTGGGAGGAGCAACTCAACGAGATGCGCGAGACCGTCGACGCCGACAAGGTGGCGGAGGTAGTGGCAATGATGACCGGCGTGCCTGTGCAGCGCGTGGCCCAGGCGGAGGGGAAGCGACTCAAAGAGATGTCGCCCGCACTCAAAGCAAAGATTATCGGCCAGGATCCGGCTATCGACAAGGTCGTCAAGGCCATCCAGCGTAACCGCATAGGCCTCAAAGACCCCAACAAGCCCATAGGCACCTTCCTCTTCCTCGGCCCGACAGGCGTAGGCAAGACTCACTTGGCCAAGAAGCTGGCCGAGTATATGTTTGACTCCTCCGACACGCTCATCCGTATAGACATGAGCGAGTATATGGAGAAGTTTACGGTGTCGCGCCTCGTCGGAGCGCCTCCGGGATATGTAGGCTACGAGGAGGGGGGCCAGCTGACGGAGAAGGTGCGCCGCCACCCCTACTCTATCGTGCTTCTCGACGAGATTGAGAAGGCGCATCCCGACGTGTTCAATCTCCTGCTGCAGGTTATGGACGAAGGGCGCCTGACCGACTCGCTCGGACGCCGCATCGATTTCAAGAACACGGTAATTATCATGACCTCCAACATAGGCTCGCGCCAGCTGAAGGACTTCGGCGGAGGTATCGGCTTCAATTCGCGCCCCGCCGACGACAAGGAGTATAGCCAGGGAGTGCTCCGCAAGGCTCTCAACAAGGCTTTCGCGCCGGAGTTCCTCAACAGAATCGACGATATAATCATGTTTGACCCGCTGTCGAAGGAGGCTATCTTCAAGATTATCGACATCGAGCTTGCCGGCTTCAACAAGCGCGTGAATGAGCTTGGCTACACTCTCGAAATCACCGAGGAGGCCAAGAATTTCATTGCCGAGAAGGGATATGACGCGCAATATGGCGCCCGTCCGCTCAAACGAGCCATTCAGAAATATCTTGAGGACAAGCTTGCCGAGCTTATCATCGAGTCGGAGCTTAACGCGGGTGACACTATCAGCGTCAGCTACAGCACAGGAGCCGAGGAACTGACCACGGCCATTATTCCGGGCGAACAATCCCGCGACACAGCCGACAACGCTCACCAGGAGGTCAGCTCCGCCGACGCGTCGGAATAGTCCGAGAACCGTAAGCACATAGTAAAAATCAAAATCATCCCCGATAGTTCGATAAGAAGAGCTATCGGGGATAAGCGTTTTATTAAGGAATCGTCAGAGGTGTTATTTGAGGTATTCGTCGGAGGTAACTTTGAGTCGGTCGGTGAGACGGAGGACGCGGGGGACGCCTGTCGGGATTTCCTCGCCGACGATTTCCTCCGGGGTCTTGTGGAGGAGCATCATGACGAGCGCGCGCAGAGAGTTGCCGTGGGCAGCAATGAAGACCGTGTCATAAAGACCGAGAGCCGGGGCTATCAGCTCCTCCCAGCAGGGCACCACTCGCGCCACGGTATCCTTCAGCGACTCTGTGAGGGGCAGTGACTCCTCGGCGAGGGAGGAATAGCGCGGATCATGGCCGGGATAGCGCTCGTCGTCGGCATCGAGGGCCGGTGGAGCAATGTCGTAGCTGCGACGCCAGATGTGCACCTGCTCGTCGCCATACTTCTCGGCGGTGTCTTTCTTATTGAGACCCTGTAGGGCGCCGTAGTGGCGCTCGTTGAGATGCCAGTCCTTGACCACGGGGAGCCATAGACGGTCCATAGCGTCAAGGGCAATGTCGAGCGTCTGTATGGCACGACGCAGATAGGAGGTGAAGCAATATCGAGGCTCAAGCCCGGAGGCGGCAAGCAGCTCTCCCGCATGGCGGGCCTCCTCCCTACCCTTCGGCGAAAGCTCGACGTCGGTCCAGCCCGTGAAACGGTTTTCAAGGTTCCACCGGCTCTGTCCGTGACGAAGCAAAATGAGATTTTTCATAAATATTTATAGTGTTGTTCGTAGATATGGCGCTCGGGGTTATTATATGTAAAGAAAAAACGCCACCCAGGGAAAAATAGTTCAAAAATAGGTTGATTTTATTCACATACGTTAACAAATAGCAGGTTATGGAGGTCGCATTTGTTAAATTCATGTTAAACGAAGTAGCAACACTTGCACAGTTCCCGACAAGTGCCTACCTTTGCAACGTCAAAACGGAAGAACAGCCGCTGAGACTACAAAAAAACAACAAAAACCAACGCGAAAATAGCTCAGTTGGTAGAGCACAACCTTGCCAAGGTTGGGGTCGCGGGT